>NZ_NNBO01000004.1:0-526013 GCF_002803145.1 Kitasatospora sp. CB02891
AGGCCGAGGGCTTGTCCTCAGACGCTCGCGTTCACTGTGTGGTTCCCGGGTAGCGAACAGCTATCGCCGGTAAGGAACCGATCCATTCGGATCCGCCAGGTAAGTAGACACATATTTCAACTGAAAAGTGTGTTCGCTGAATACCCGATAGGGTTTCGGTGGTCATAGCATGAGGGAAACGCCCGGTTACATTCCGAACCCGGAAGCTAAGCCTCATAGCGCCGATGGTACTGCAGGGGGGACCCTGTGGGAGAGTAGGACGCCGCCGAACAATTCTTCAAAAGGCCGAGGCCCCAGCGATGAGCTGGGGCCTCGGCCTTTTTTGTTGGGCTTTTTCAGCCGAACACGACAGCCGGCGGACGGCGGTCGGGCACCCGGACGCGGTGCTCGTCCGTGTGCCGGACAATGGACAAGACGGACGTACCGGGCCCCGACGGGGTCCGAGGGATCGCCCGGATCGCGCGCTGGTGTCGAGGGATCGGCAGTGGCGCCTCTCAAGCCAGCAGTGTGCAGACAGGAGTCACCAGCATGTCGAACCCGCCCCAGGACCGGCCCGAGCGCCGTAACGACGGCGGCCGGGGGTACGAGCCCAGGTCGCGCGGGGGCTGGTCGAACGACCGTGGCCCGCGTCGTGACGACCGTGGCGAAGGCGGCGGCTACCGGGGTCGTGACGACCGCGGTGACCGTGGCGGCGACCGCGGGGGTTACCGCAGCGACCGTGGCGACCGGCCGTCGTACGGCGACCGTCCGCAGGGCGGTGGCTACCGTGGCCGCGATGACCGTCCCCAGGGTGGCGACCGTGGCGGCTTCCGCCGCGACGACCGTGGCGACCGCCCGTCCTACGGCGGTGGCGGCGGCTACCGCTCGCGTGACGACCGCCCGCAGGGTGGCGACCGTGGTGGGTTCCGCCGTGATGACCGCGGTGACCGCCCGCAGGGTGGGTTCCGTCGCGACGACCGTGGCGACCGCCCGTCGTACGGCGACCGTCCGCAGCGCAGTGGCGGGTTCGAGCGTCGCGACGACCGTGGCGACCGTCCGCAGGGTGGGTTCCGTCGCGATGACCGCGGTGACCGCCCGTCGTACGGGGACCGTCCGCAGAGCGGTGGCTTCCGCCGGGACGACCGCGGTGACCGTCCGCAGAGCGGTGGGTTCCGCCGGGACGACCGTGGCGACCGTCCGTCCTACGGTGACCGTCCGCAGCGCAGCGGTGGGTTCGAGCGTCGCGACGACCGCCCGCAGGGCGGGTTCCGTGGCCGCGACGACCGTCCCCAGGGTGGCGACCGTGGCGGGTTCCGCCGGGACGACCGCGGTGACCGTCCGCAGAGCGGTGGGTTCCGTCGCGATGACCGTGGCGACCGTCCGTCGTACGGTGACCGTCCGCAGCGCAGTGGCGGGTTCGAGCGTCGTGACGACCGCCCGCAGGGCGGCGACCGTGGTGGCTTCCGCCGCGATGACCGTGGCGACCGTCCCCAGGGCGGGTTCCGTCGCGACGACCGTCCGCAGGGCGGGTACCGGGACCGTGACGACCGCGGCGACCGTCCGTCGTACGGTGACCGTCCGCAGCGCAGCGGTGGGTTCGAGCGTCGTGACGACCGCCCGCAGGGTGGCTTCCGTGGCCGCGACGACCGTGGCGACCGTCCGCAGGGCGGCGGCTTCCGTGGCCGCGACGACCGTGGTGGCGAGCGCGGTGGCTTCCGCCGTGACGACCGCGGTGACCGTGGCGGCTTCCGCGGTCGTGACGACCGTGGTGGGTACCGGGGTGGCCGGGACGACCGTGGTGGGTTCCGTCGGGAGTACGACGAGCGCCGGCCGGAGCCGGTGCGCCGGCTGCCGATCCCGGACGACGTGACCGGCTTCGAGATCGACGCGGACGTGCGTCAGGACCTGAAGAGCCTGCCGAAGACGCTCGCGGACGACGTGGCCCGCAACCTGGTGATGGTCGCGCGGCTGCTCGACACCGAGCCGGAGGAGGCCTACAACTACTCGCGCGTCGCGCTGCGGCTGGCGTCGCGAGTGGCGAGCGTCCGCGAGGCGGCCGGTTTCGCGTCGTACATGACGCAGCGGTACTCCGAGGCGCTGACCGAGTTCCGGGCCGCGAAGCGGATGACCGGCCGGGTGGACCTGTGGCCGGTGATGGCGGACTGCGAGCGCGGTCTGGGTCGTCCGGAGCGGGCGCTGGCGATGGCCGGCGAGCCCGAGGTGAAGCAGCTGGACAAGGCCGGTCAGGTCGAGATGCGGCTGGTCGCGGCGGGTGCCCGTGCGGACCTGGAGCAGTTCGACGCGGCCGTGGTGACCCTGCAGAGCCCGGAGCTGGCGTCCTCGGCGATCCACCCGTGGACGGCGCGCCTGCGCTACGCGTACGCCGACGCGCTGATCGCGGCGGGTCGGGCGGACGAGGCCCGCGAGTGGTTCGTGAAGGCCGTGGAGGCCGACGCGGACGGCTCGACCAACGCTTCCGAGCGGCTGGCGGAGATCGACGGCGTGGAGTTCACCGACGCGCTGGACGAGGACGCCGAGGACGAGGCGCAGGAGTCCGAGGAGCCGGTGCGCAAGCCGATCGCGAAGGACGAGATCGGCGACGACCGGATGATCTTCGAGGACGAGGAGGACGTCGAGGAGTTCTACGACGACGACGACCTCGAGATCGACGAGGAGTACGACGAGGACTCCTCCGAGGAGAAGAAGCCGAAGCAGGCCTGATCCCCGGCTGATGGTCGGACGGCCCCCGTTCCGGGTAGGAACGGGGGCCGTTCTGCGTCGTCGGCCGGTTGTCAGCCGAGTTCGAGGGAGCGCAGAACCAGTCCGGTGGCCGGTTTGGGGCCGAAGGAGGTCGACTTGCGGGGCATGGTGACGCCCTGTTCGGCGAGGCGGCGGACCACGCGCTCCTCGACGGGGTGGAGCAGGACGGCGGTGCCGCCGGTGCGGGCGGCCTCGCGGACGGCGGCTTCGGCGGAGTGCAGGTAGCCGATGTGCTCGGGGCTGTCAGGGACGTGCCAGGTGCGGTCGAGCAGGGTGGCGTGCAGGACGGTGGCGTCGAGGCGGCGCCACTCCTCGGGTCGGTCGGTGCGGACGGTGGCTTCGAGGGTGGCCTCGTCGGGGCCGGTGAGCAGCAGGTAGCGGTCGTCGCCGGCGGTGAGGACGAAGGCGTTGCGGGCGTCCGTGCGAGCCTCGGCGAGGGCCTTGAGGGCGTCGTCGAGGGTGCCGGGGAGTTCGGTGAGCTGCCAGATGTCGGGGTCCAGGGCGGCCACTGCGGCGTGCAGGGGCAGTCGGTGCAGGACGCGGTGGATGGCGCGGACCTTCAGCGGGTAGCGGTCGGTGTCGACGAGCAGGACCAGGCCGCGGTCCCAGGGGCTGCGGGGCAGGTGGCGGTGCTCGCGTTGGAGCCGCAGGTACATCTCCCAGCGGTGGTGGCCGTCGGCGATCAGGGCGCGGCAGGTGGCCAGGTCGCGGCTGACGGCGGCCAGGTCGGCTGGGGCGGTGACGGCCCACAGACGGTGCTGGGTGCCGTCGGAGGTGGTGACGTGGAGCAGTGGTTCGCCGCCGGCGGTGCGGTCGACGACCTCGGCGGCCCGGCCGTGGCCGCGGTAGGTGAGCAGCAGGGGTTCGAGGTTGGCGCGGGTGGTGCGCATCAGGCCGACCCGGTCGGCGACGGGTTTGGGCATGACGTCCTCGTGGGGGAGGACGACGCCGGCTTCGGCGCCGCTGACGGCGAGGGCGCCGATCAGTCCGCGTTGGAGGTCGCCGGTGGGCGAGCGTTGCTCGTAGACGTACAACGCGGGCCGGGGGTCGGCGGTGAGGACGCCCCGTTCGCGCCAGTCGCGCAGCAGCCGGGCGGCGTGCCGGTAGCGGGTGTCGCGGTCGGGGCGGAGGCCTGAGTCCTCCGGTTCGGGACGCGGCAGGATGAGTCGGACGATGTTGTGCGGGTCCGAGGTCTCCAGGTCCTGGCGCCGTCCGGGGTCCACCACGTCGTACGGGGGTGAGGTCACCGCGGCCAGGTTGCCGACCTTCTGGGGGTCGTAGCGCAGGCCGCGGAACGGGGACAGGGACAGCCCTGCGGTGGCGACGTGCCCGGGGTCTCCGGGGCCGCCCGAGGGCTCGTTGCCGATTTCGGCACGAGGGGCGCTCATCCTGGGCATGTTAGCCGGGTACTCCTTGTTGGGAGATCGCGATTCGCGCAGCCGTTCCGGTTGCGGGGCGCCGCGACGGGTGCGTAACGGCTGAGCGGGGAGTGACGGATGAGCTATGGGAGTCATGACGGCGACGGCGCGGCGGCCTCCTCGGGGAGCGCGGCGGGGACGCCGGGCGGCGGGGTGTACGACTGGTTCCGGCGCGGGGTGCGGCTGTTGGAGGAGCGGCATCCGGCGGCGGCGGTGCAGCTGCTGGCGCGGGCGGCGGAGGCGGAGCCGGGGTCGCGGTCGATCCGGGAGGCGCTGGGGCGGGCGCAGTTCGACGCGGGGCAGTACGCGGCGGCGCTGGAGAGTTTCCGGACGGTGGCGGTGGCTGACCCGTCGGACGACTACGCGCAGTTCGGGTGGGGAGTGGCGGCGGCCCGGCTGGGGGACTTCGAGTCGTCCGCGGAGCACCTGGCGCTGGCGGTGGCGATGCAGCCGGGCAACAAGCACTACCGGGCGGCGCTGCGACAGACCCGGGCGACGCTGGCGGCCCGGGCGGGGGCGTTCGGTCCGCTGCGGCCGGGGGCGCCGGGGTATTTGGCTCCGCCGGAGGAGCCGGGCGGCGGCACGGCCTAAGGTGGCGGGGTCGATCGGTTCGAGGGGACAGGGAGCGGTGTGATGGCGGAGAGCGCCGACCAGGTGCGGAGCGTGCCGCAGGGCAGTGCGGTGGCGTTGACGGAGGTGTACGACACGGCGCTGCTGGACCTGGACGGGGTGGTGTACGCCGGGCCGCACGCGATCGAGCACGCGGTGGAGTCGTTGGAGCGGGCGCGGACCGCGGGCATGCGGCTGGCGTACGTGACGAACAACGCGTCGCGGCCGCCGTGGGTGGTGGCGCAGCACCTGTCGGAGCTGGGCGTGCCGGCCGAGCCCGCCGATGTGATCAACTCGGCGCAGGCGGCGGCGCGGCTGGTGTCGGAGAAGGTGCCCGCGGGGTCCCGGGTGCTGGTGATCGGCGGGGCCGGGCTGGTGGAGGCGCTGCAGGAACGCGGGCTGGTGCCGGTGCGCTCCCTGGCGGAGGACCCGGTGGCGGTGGCGCAGGGCTACGACCCGTCGGTGGGCTGGACGGACCTCGCGGAGGCCTCGTACGCGGTGGGCCGGGGCCTGCCGTGGGTGGCGTCGAACACGGACCTGTCGATCCCGACGGCGCGCGGCATCGCGCCGGGCAACGGGACGCTGGTGGCGGCCGTGTCGGCGGCGACCGGCGTGACGCCGGAGGTAGCGGGCAAGCCGCTGCCGCCGATGCACCGGGAGACGGTGCTGCGGACGGGCGCGAAGCGTCCGCTGGTGGTGGGCGACCGTCTCGACACCGACATCGAGGGCGCGTTCAACGGCGGCGTGGACTCGCTGCTGGTGTTCACCGGCGTCACCACGCCCGAACTGTTGCTCGCCGCCCCCGTGCAGCACCGTCCGACGTACCTGTCGGACGACCTGCGCGGCCTGCTGGAGCCGCAGCCGGTGGTGTCGGCGCTCGGCGGCGGCCGGTTCGGCTGCGGCGGCTGGGAGGCCGGCGTGGACGGCGGCACGCTGACCCTGGACGGCGCGGGCGAGCGGATCGACGCCCTGCGGGCGCTGTGCGCGGCGGCCTGGACGTGGGCGGACGTGAACGGCGCGGTGCCGGAGACGGCGAAGGCGCTGGCGGCGCTGCGCTGACCGTCAGGTTACGGCCCGTCAGGGACGGTGTCCCCGGGGTGTTTCGGCCGTCCGGGGGGGGGATGGTGCAGGGGCGTCGAGGGGTCGTGCGGGCGCTCGTGCTCGCGGTGGCGGCCTGCTGCCCGGTGGGGCCGGAGCCGGACGGGGCGGGGGATTCGTCGGGCCCGGCCGCGAGGGCGGAGCGAGTGGCTGGGACCTTCGAAGCGGTGGCGCCGGGAACGTTCCGGACGGTTCGCGGGATCGGCGGCGACGGAGTGTTCCGGTGGAGCGGGGCGGACGGTTCCTGGTGCTTCGGCGTGGGCGGTGGGCCGGAGGGCAGCCGGAGCAGTGTCTGTTTCCGGCTGGAGGCCCGTCCCCCGGCGGACGGCCCGGTGACCGAACCGCTGGGGGGCTTCCCGATCGGAGCGGGCGCGGTACTCCTGCTCGCCGCGGACCGGGAGCGGGTGATCGGAGCGACCAGCCGAAGTCACGGCCCCGCAGCGGGCGCAGCGCTGGGACTGTGCGTCGGGCTCAGAGCAGGCTGCGCAGGCGCAGCAGGTCGAGGAAGCTCGCGTCCAGCTTGAGGCGGCCGGTGGCCCAGGCGGTGGGGAAGGCCAGTGTGCCGTCGACCAGGGCGACCAGGTCGTGGCCGGTGGTGGTGAGCCGGATGTCGGCCTTGGCGGTGGGGGCGCCCGGGGCGTCGGTGATGCCGGTGAGCTGCCCGTCGGTGAGCCGCCCGGTGAAGGTCAGGTCGAGGTCGGTGAGGTGGCAGCTGAGCGACCGGTCGAGGGCGGCGGCCTTGCGGACGTCGCCGTTCGCGCCGGCGAGGTTGCGGCTGAGCTGCTCCAGTGCGGTGCGGCACTCCTCGATGGTGGCCATGGTGCGGCGTACTCCTGTCTCGGCGGTCGGTGCGGCGTCCCACGCTAACGCGCCGGGCGGGTGCGGTGGCCGGGTGGGGGAATGGGGGCCGACCGTGGGGTGGGTGGGGCAGCCGGGTACGGGTGGGGGTAGGACGGGGTAGCGTCAAGGCGGGCAGTCGGTGCCCGCGGAGGAGGCGGTACGGATGCTGCGGGATGCGGTGCGGGGTGTGGTGGTGGTCGCGACGGAGCTCGCCGAGGAGGCGAGCCGCCGGGTGCTGGGCGCGGCCGAGGAGTTGCTCCAGCGGACCGGTGAACTGCCGCCCGGGGTCGAGCAGTTGCGGGTGCTGGCCGGGGAGGCCGTGACGGCCGGTCGGGCCGGGGTGGACCTGGTCGCGGGCGTCGCCAAGGGCGAGGCCGAGCGGGTGTTCGAGAAGGTCGGCGACCAGGTGGTGAAGGTCGGCGTGGTGCTGAGCTTCCTGGAGTCGAAGCTGCGTGAGGTCGACGAGCCGGCCGCCCCCGAGCCCGAGCCGGCCCCGAAGGAGCCGACGGTCCGTCCGGCCGCCCGGGCCCAGGGTCTGTTCGACGCCGGGTGGGACGCGGAGCCCGCGCCTGCCGGTGGAGCGCCGGACGAGGCGGCGCCGGCGGCGAAGCAGGCCCCCGCCCACCGCGCACCGGCCCCCGGGAAGGCGACCGCCCGCAAGGGTGCGGCGGCCAAGCAGACGGCGGCGAAGCGCTCCGTGCCGCGGAAGGCCCCCGCGGAGGGCGGGGTGACGGCGACCCCGAAGACGGTGGCGAAGAAGGCCGCGGTGAAGAGGACCGCGGCGAAGAAGGCGGCCGTCGACAGCCCGTCGGCCCCGCTGCCGGCGGCGGCGAAGAAGACCGCACCGGCCAAGCGGACCGCGACCGCGAAGAAGGCCGCCACGGCGAAGAAGACCGCGACGGCGACGAAGACCGCGACCGCGAAGAAGGCCGCACCGGCCAAGGCGGCGGCCGGACGGGCCACGGCCGCTGACGGCGCGTCGGCCGGGAAGCCGGTGAAGAAGGCCGCCGTGCGGAAGCCCGCCGCGAAGCGCGACACCGGGGGCGCCGGGGGCACCGACGGTGAGTGAGGTGCAGTGGACGGGGGAGTCGGAGGTGGACGAGGCGCTGGCCCGGCTGGGGGAGGCCGACGGGGTGGGGGCGGGGGAGCGGGTCGAGGTGTACGAAGATGTTCATGCGCGGCTCGCCGCGACCCTCGCGGCGCTGGACCGCGAGTGACGATTGCGGAATGTGGGAGCTGACGTAGCAGTGGCAGTGGCACGACGCCGTCTGGATGCGGAGCTGGTGCGGCGGAAGTTGGCCCGCTCGCGCGAGCATGCGAGCGAGCTGATCGCGGCGGGCCGGGTGACGGTGGGCGGCACGGTGGCGACGAAGCCGGCGACGCAGGTGGAGACGGCGGCGGCCGTGGTGGTCGCGAAGGACGACGCGGACCCGGACTACGTCTCGCGGGGCGGGCACAAGCTGGCGGGCGCGTTCGCCGCGTTCGTGCCGCAGGGCCTGGTCGTGGCGGGCCGCCGGGCGCTGGACGCGGGCGCGTCCACCGGCGGGTTCACCGACGTGCTGCTGCGCGCGGGCGCCGCGCACGTGCTGGCGGTGGACGTCGGCTACGGGCAGCTCGCCTGGTCGCTGCAGAGCGACGAGCGGGTGACGGTGATGGACCGCACCAACGTGCGGGAGCTGACCCCGGAGCTGATCGGCGGCACGCTCGTCGACCTGGTGGTGGGCGACCTGTCGTTCATCTCGCTGGGCCTGGTGCTGCCCGCGCTGGCCGGCTGCGCGGCGCCGGACGCCGACCTGGTGCTGATGGTCAAGCCGCAGTTCGAGATCGGCAAGGACCGGCTGGGTTCGGGCGGCGTGGTGCGCTCGCCGGAGCTGCGGGCCGAGACGATCCGCCAGGTCGCTTCGCAGGCCTGGCAGTTGGGCCTCGGCGTGCGTGCGGTGACGGCGTCGCCGCTGCCCGGGCCGTCGGGGAACGTGGAGTATTTCCTGTGGCTGCGCCGGGACGCGGGCGAGCTGGATCCGGCCGAGGCGGACCGGGCCGTGGCGGAGGGCCCCAAGTAGGGTACTTGGCAGGCGTCCGAGCGTTGCGCAGACTGGCATGCCGCGGCCGGGCCAGCAGGGTCCGGCAGGCGTAGGGAGAGGGCAGCGGGCAATGAGCGATCGTCGTACGGTCTTCCTGATCGCGCACACCGGCCGGGAGGCCGCCCTGCGCAGTGTCGAAGGGCTGGTGGACGGCCTGCTGAAGGCGGGGATCCGGATCCGGCTGCTGGAGGCGGAAGCGGTGGGCCTCGACCTGCCGGACGGGGTGGAGTTGGTGCCGGGCGGGCCGGGCGCGGCCGACGGCTGCGAACTGATCCTGGTCGCGGGCGGGGACGGCACCCTGCTGCGGGGCGCGGAGTTGGCGCGCGAGTCGGGCCTGCCGATGCTCGGCATCAACCTGGGCCGGGTCGGCTTCCTCGCGGAGGCGGAACGCGACGACCTGGCGACGGTGGTCGACCGGGTGGTGGACGCCGACTACGCCGTCGAGGAGCGGATGACCATCGACGTGCTGGTGCGCACCAACGGCGATGTGCTGCACGAGGACTGGGCGCTGAACGAGGCCTCGGTGGAGAAGGCCGCGCGCGAACGGATGCTGGAGGTCGTCACCGAGGTCGACGGCCGCCCGGTGTCGAACTTCGGCTGCGACGGCGTGGTGCTGTCCACCCCGACCGGTTCGACGGCGTACGCGTTCTCCGGCGGCGGGCCGGTGGTGTGGCCGGAGGTGGAGGCGCTGCTGATGGTGCCGATCAGTGCGCACGCGCTGTTCGCCCGGCCGCTGGTG
Organism: Kitasatospora sp. CB02891; assembly: GCF_002803145.1. Taxonomy (NCBI): domain Bacteria; kingdom Bacillati; phylum Actinomycetota; class Actinomycetes; order Kitasatosporales; family Streptomycetaceae; genus Kitasatospora; species Kitasatospora sp. CB02891. The sequence continues at coordinate 9,525 of NZ_NNBO01000004.1, forward strand.
ACCTCGCCGGACTCGGTGCTGGCGGTCGAGGTGCAGCCGAAGACGCCGCACGGGGTGCTGTGGTGCGACGGGCGACGCTCGGTCGAACTCCCGGCCGGGGCGCGGGTGGAGGTGCGGCGCGGCAAGACTCCCGTCCGCCTGGCGCGGCTGCACCGGGCGCCGTTCACGGACCGGCTGGTCGCCAAGTTCGCACTGCCGGTGACGGGTTGGCGGGGGCGGTCGGGGACGTCCTGACAGCGGGCGGGCGCGAAACCGGGGCGCGTGGGGGCACCTCCCAGCCCTGGCGGGCCGGGAGGTGCCCCCACGCGCCCCTGTCTTCGCGTCCTCCACCCTCAGAGGCTGCACGGCTCCGGATCCGCCGTCGTGAACCTCTCGTTGCGGGCGAGTTCGGCGGCCTCCGTGATGCGGTGGAGGGCGTCGGGGACGTGGGCGGCGGGGAGGGTGAGGGGGAGGCGGAGGTACTCCTCGAACGCGCCGTCGATGCCGAAGCGGGCGCCGGAGGCGATGCGGACGCCGAGGCGTTCGCCGGCCCGGGCGAGGGCGGTGGCGGGGAGGCCGGGGGTGGCCACCCAGAGGGCGAGGCCGCCGGGCGGGAGGGTGAAGCGCCAGTGGGGGAAATGCCGGGGCAGGGCTTCGGCGAAGGCTTCGGCGGTGGCGCGCAGGCCGGTGTGGCGGTCGGTGCGGACGGCGGGCAGGTGATGGGTCAGCAGGCGGGCGCAGATCAGTTGGTCGAGGACCGGGGTGCCGAGGTCGTACAGGGCCCGGTCGGTGGCCAACTTCCGTACCAGGGAGGGTTGGGCGCGCAGCCAGCCGATCCGCAGGCCGGGCCAGAGCAGCTTGCCGGCCGAGCCGACGGTGATCACCCGGGCGTCGCGGTCGAGCGCGGCGAGCGGCCGGGGCAGCGCGGAGTCGTCGACGTTCCAGCCGAGTTCGGCGCAGGTCTCGTCGGCGAGGACGGCGGTGCCGGCGGCGCGGGCGTGGGCGAGCAGGTCGCGGCGCTGGTCCTCGTCGATGAGGGCGCCGGTGGGGTTCTGGAAGTCGGGGATGGCGGAGACGAGTTTCGGGGCGGCGCCGCGGAGCACCCGCTGCCACTGCGGGAGGTCCCAACCGGCCTGGCCGGTGCGGCCGGTGGTGAACGGGACGGGCACCAGGCGGGCGCCGAACCGGTCCAGGGCGCGCAGCGTGTTGGGGTAGCTGGGCGCTTCGACGGCGACCCGGTCGCCGCGGGTGAGCAGTGCGTGGTGGACCAGGTGCAGGGCGCTCATCGCGCCGGTGGTGATCAGGACCTGGTCGGGGCCGGTGGGCAGGCCGCGTTCGGTGTAGCGGTGGGCGACGGCCTCGCGCAGCACGGGCAGGCCGGTGGGGTAGGTGCCGTGGCCTGCGGCGTACGCGGGCAGCCGGTCGAGGGCGTGGGCGGCGGCCTCGGCGAGTTGCGGCGGGGCGGTGGGCGCGGCCAGGCCGAGGTCGAGTTCGGTGCCGGTCCGGTCGGGGGCGAGCGGGTGCAGGGTGTCGGCGGGCGGCCGGGTGCCGTCCGGCAGGGCCGTCCAGGAGCCGGCGCCGCGCCGTGAGCGCAGGAAGCCGTCGGCGCGCAGCGCCTCGTACGCGGCGGCGACGGTGGTGCGGCTGAGGCGGAGTTCGGCGGCGAGTTCGCGTTCGGCGGGCAGCCGGGTGCCGGCCGGGAGGCGGCCGTCGGCGACCAGCCGGGACACCCGGTCGGCGAGCGCCCGGTAGGCGGGGCGGCCGCCGTCCGCCGGGGGCAGTTGGCAGGCCAGGGCGTGCGGGGTCAGCGTGCTGTGCCACTCGGCCATCGGAAATCAGTCCACTCGGATCGGATTGGCCCTGTCGGGTGCCCTTTTGGACCGCCCATAGTGACGGTCAGTGCCGAGGATCGGCAAGCACCGCACGAAATGAGGTCCACCCGATGGCGGTCTCCCTGCCCCTGTCCGCGAACTCCGCCGACCTTCCCCGCCGCCTGCTCCGACTGGCCGCCGGCCTGGTGCTGTACGGCGTCTCGATGGCCCTGGTGCTGCGCTCCTCGCTGGGCGGCAACCCGTGGGACGTCTTCCACCAGGGCCTGGCCCGGCACGTCGGCCTGAGCGTCGGCACCTGGGTGACGCTGGTCGGCCTGCTGGTGCTGCTGCTGTGGATACCGCTGCGGCAGAAGCCCGGCATCGGCACCGTCGGCAACGTCGCCGTGCTCGGCGTCGCGATGGACGCCACGCTGGCGCTGCTGCCGCACCCGCACGCGCTGGCCGCCCGGGTCCCGCTGCTGGCGACCGGCATCGTGCTCAACGCCGTGGCGACCGGCCTGTACATCGGGGCGCGGCTCGGCCCGGGCCCGCGCGACGGCCTGATGACCGGCCTGCACCGGCGCACCGGCCGCTCCGTGCGGCTGATCCGCACCGCGATCGAGTTGACCGTGCTGGCCGCCGGCATCGCCCTCGGCGGGACGTTCGGCGTCGGCACGGTCGCCTACGCGCTGGCGATCGGCCCGCTGGTGCAGTTCTTCCTGCCGCGTCTCACGGTGCCCGACCGGACCGCCGGCGCCGCCACTGTCGGGTGAACCGGGGGGCGGTCGTCGCGAACCGACGGTGGAACCTCGTAAGGTCGTCTCCGTGTTGGACGAGATGCGGATACGAGATCTGGGTGTCATCGACGACGCGGTGGTCGAACTCGCGCCCGGTTTCACCGCCGTCACCGGTGAGACCGGCGCCGGCAAGACCATGGTGGTGACCAGCCTCGGGCTGCTGCTCGGCGGCCGGGCCGACCCGGCGCTGGTGCGCAACGGCTCCGAGCGGGCCGTCGTCGAGGGCCGGCTGACCCTCGAACCGGACTCCGCGGTGGTCGCCCGGGCGGTCGAGGCGGGCGCCGAACTCGACGACGGCGAGCTGCTGATCAGCCGCACCGTCTCCGCCGAGGGCCGCTCCCGGGCGCACGTCGGCGGCCGCTCGGTGCCGGTCGGCCTGCTCGCCGAGCTCGGCGAGGACCTGATCGCCGTGCACGGCCAGACCGACCAGCAGCGGCTGCTGCGCCCGTCCCGGCAGCGCGGCGCGCTCGACCGGTACGCGGGCGAGGCCGTCGCCGAGCCGCTGGCCCGCTACCGCGAGGTGTACCGCGCCCTGCGCGAGGTCTCCGCGACGCTGGAGGAGCTGACCACCCGGGCCCGCGAGCGCGCCCAGGAGGCCGATCTGCTGCGCTTCGGCCTGGAGGAGATCGCCGCCGCCGAACCCGTCGTGGGGGAGGACGCCGAGCTGGCCGTGGAGGCCGAGCGCCTCGGCCACGCCGACGCGCTGTCCTCCGCCGCGACGCTCGCGCACGCCGCGCTGGCCGGCGACCCCGCCGACCCGGAGGCGGTCGACGCGGGCACCCTGCTCGCCCAGGCCCGCCGCGCCGTGGACGCCGTCCGCCACCACGACGAGCGCCTCGCGCAGCTCGCCGACCGGCTCGGCGAGGTCGGCTACCTGCTCGCCGACGTGGCCGGCGACCTCGCCGGGTACGCCGACGACCTGGACGCCGACCCGGTCCGCCTGGCCGCCGTCGAGGACCGCCGTGCGATCCTCGCCCACCTGGTGCGCAAGTACTCCGGCACCGAGGGCACCCTCGCCGAGGTGATCGCCTGGGCCGAGGCCGGCTCGGTGCGGCTGCTGGAGCTCGACGGCGACGACGAGCGGATCGACGAACTCGGTGCGCAGGAGAACGAGTTGCGCGCCCGGCTGGCCGACCTGGCGGCCGAGGTGTCGCAGGCCCGGCACGCCGCCGCCGACAAGTTCGCCGCCGCGGTCTCCGACGAGCTCGCCGAACTCGCCATGCCGCACGCCCGGGTGACGTTCGCGATCAGCCAGGTCGACGACCTGTCCGGCATCGAGGTCGACGGCCGCACCGTCTCCTACGGCCCGCACGGCGTCGACGAGGTCGAGGTGCTGCTCGCCCCGCACCCCGGCGCGCAGCCCCGCCCGATCGCCAAGGGCGCCTCGGGCGGCGAGCTGTCCCGCGTCATGCTGGCCGTCGAAGTGGTGTTCGCCGGCGCCGACCCGGTGCCGACCTACCTGTTCGACGAGGTCGACGCGGGCGTCGGCGGCAAGGCCGCCGTGGAGATCGGCCGCCGCCTGGCCAAGCTCGCCCGCAGCGCCCAGGTGGTGGTGGTCACCCACCTGCCGCAGGTCGCGGCGTTCGCCGACCGGCACCTGGTGGTGGAGAAGACCAACGACGGCGTCGTCACCCGCAGCGGCGTGAAGACCCTCAGCGACGAGGAACGGGTGCGCGAGCTGTCCCGGATGCTGGCCGGCCTGGAGGATTCCGAGCTCGGCCGGGCGCACGCCGAGGAGCTGCTGGAAGCCGCCCGCACCGCCCGGGCCCGCTGACCCGCCGTTCCGCCGCGTCGCCCGGGCCCGTCCGGCCGGGCGACGCGCCCGCAGCGGTGCCGACTGTCCAAGAGGGCGACCGACCTGGCATCGTGGCGAGCGGACACCAGCTGACAACGAGTCGGAGCGAGAACGACGTGGACCATTCCGCCGCCCGGGCCACCGCGGCCCCCCAGCTGCACGTGGTGCTCGTCCTGGCCGCCGCGACGGGCGGGATCGGCGCGCACGTGCGCTCCCTGACGCAGGGTCTGGTCGCCCACGGGGTGACGGTGACGGTCTGCGCGCCCGAGGGCACCGACCGCCGGTACGGCTTCTCCGCGGCCGGCGCCCGCCTGCACACGGTCGACATCACCCCCACCTCGGGGGCCCGCTCCGACGCCGTCGCGATCGGCGAACTGCGCCGCGCGTTCACCGGCGCCGACATCGTCCACGCGCACGGCCTGCGGGCCGGCCTGCTGGCCGACCTGGCGCTGCGCACCGCGGGCCGGTTCCCCGGCATCCGCCCGGAGACCCCGCTGGTGGTCACCTCGCACCACGCGCTGCTCGCCACCGGCCTGGAGCGCCGCCTGCAGCGCCTGATGGAGCGCCGGGTGGTGCGGGCCGCCGACCTGGTCCTCGGCGCGTCCTCCGACCTGGTCGCCCGGGCCCGCGAACTGGGCGCCACCGACGCCCGGCTCGGCCCGGTCGCCGCCCCGCCGATGCCGCCCGCCGCACTGGACCGGGCGGCGGCCCGCGCCGCGCTGCCCGGCGGCGACGACGGCCGCCCCGTGGTGCTGGCGATCGGCCGCCTGGTGGCGCAGAAGTGCTTCGCGCTGCTGCTGGACGCCGTCCCGCACTTCGCCGCGCCCGGCGGGCCGATGCCGCACGTGCTGCTGGCCGGCGACGGCCCCGAGCGGCAGGCGCTGGCCGAGCGGGTGCGCGTCGAGCGGCTGCCCGTGGAGGTGCTCGGCCACCGCGACGACATCGCCGAACTGCTGGCCGCCGCCGACCTGGTGGTGCTCTCCTCCCGCTGGGAGGCCCGCTCGCTGGTCGCCCAGGAGGCGATGCGGGCCGGCGTGCCGGTGGTCGCCACCGCCGTCGGCGGCGTCCCCGAACTGGTCGGCGACGCCGCCGTGCTGGTCCCGTTCGCCGACCCGCGGGCGCTCGGCGGAGCGGTCCGCGAACTGCTCGGCGACGAGCAGCGGCGCGCCGAACTCGCCGACGCCGGCCGCGCCCAGGCCCGCACCTGGCCGGACGAGGCCGCGACCGTCGCCCAGGTGCTGTCCGTCTACGACGAACTGGTGCAGCGTCAGAACTGACGCCAGGTCAGTCCGTGTGCAGGTTCAGCCCGCCCGCGGCGGTCAGCCGCAGTGCCGTGTCGATCAGCGGAACATGGCTGAACGCCTGCGGGAAGTTGCCGACCTGACGGCGCGTCCGGGAGTCCCACTCCTCGGCGAGCAGCCCCAGGTCGTTGCGGAGCGACAGCAGCCGTTCGAACAGTTCGCGGGCCTCGCCGACCCGGCCGATCATCGCCAGGTCGTCGGCCAGCCAGAACGAGCAGGCCAGGAACGCCCCTTCGTGCCCCGACAGCCCGTCCACGTTGTTGCCTTGCTCGTCGTGGGTCGGATAGCGGAGCACGAAGCCGTCCTCGGTGGACAGTTCGCGCTGGATCGCCTCGATGGTGCCGATCACCCGCTTGTCGTCCGGCGGCAGGAAGCCGACCTGCGGGATCAGCAGCAGCGAGGCGTCCAGCTCCTTCCCGCCGTAGTACTGGGTGAAGGTGTTGCGCTCCGGGTCGTAGCCCTTGGCGCACACGTCGGCGTGGATCTCGGCGCGCAGCTTCTCCCAGCGCTCCGCCAGGCCCGGCGGCACGTTCTCCAGCTGCTCCAGCAGCTTCAGGGTGCGGTCGACGGCGACCCAGGCCATCACCTTGGAGTGCACGAAGTGCCGGCGCGGGCCGCGGACCTCCCAGATGCCCTCGTCGGGGTTGCGCCAGTGGTCCTCCAGGTACTCGATCAGGCGCAGCTGGAGCTGGTGGGCGTGGTCGTGCCGGGCCAGTCCGGACATGGTGGCCAGGTGCAGGGCCTCGACGACCTCGCCGTACACGTCGAGCTGGAGCTGCCCGGCGGCGCCGTTGCCGACCCGGACCGGGCGGGAGTCCTCGTAGCCGGGCAGCCAGTCGAGTTCGGACTCGGTGAGTTCGCGCTCCCCGGCGATGCCGTACATGATCTGCAGGTTCTCCGGGTCGCCGGCCACCGCGCGCAGCAGCCACTCGCGCCAGGCGCGGGCCTCCTCGCGGTAGCCGGTGCGCAGCAGCGACGACAGGGTGATCGCGGCGTCCCGCAGCCAGGTGTAGCGGTAGTCCCAGTTGCGTTCGCCGCCGAGGTCCTCGGGCAGCGAGGTGGTGGGGGCGGCGACGATGCCGCCGGTGGGGGCGTAGGTGAGGGCCTTCAGGGTGATCAGCGAGCGGACCACGGCCTCCCGGTAGGGGCCCTGGTGGCGGCACTGCTCGACCCACTCGCGCCAGAAGCGCTCGGTGTTCGCGAGCGCGTCCTCGGCGTCCGGCGGCGCGGGGGCCGCCTCGTGCGAGGCCTGCCAGGTCAACCCGAAGGCGATCCGCTCACCGACGGTGACGGTGAAGTCGGCGTACGTGGTCAGGTCGCGGCCGTAGGTCTCGGCCCGGCCGTCCAGCCACACCGAGTCGGGGCCGGCCACGGCGACGGTGCGGTGGCCGCCCCCGGGCTGCTCGACCCGGTGCACCCAGGGCACCACCCGGCCGTAGCTGAACCGCATCCGCACCGCCGAGCGCATCCGGACGGTGCCGGCCAGGCCTTCCACGATCCGGATCATCTGCGGCACGTCGGGGGTGCCGAGCAGGTGGCGCGGCGGCATGAAGTCGGTCACCCGGACGGTGCCGCCCTGGGTGTCCCACTCCTGTTCGAGGATCAGCGAGTCGCCCCGGTAGCGGCGCCGGTCGCAGGGCAGCGCGGGCGCGGCTGCCGTCTCCGGCGGGACGGCCGGCTCGTCCGCGTCCAGCAGGGTGCGGCGCGGCGGGGCGGCGGCGGGCGGCGGCTCGACGGGCAGCGCCGGGCCGATCCGCCAGAAGCCGTGCTCGTCGGTGCCGAGCAGCCCCGCGAACACCGCCGGCGAGTCGAACCGCGGCAGGCACAGCCAGTCGACCGCGCCGTCCCGGCGGACCAGTGCGGCCGTCTGCATGTCCCCGATGAGCGCGTAGTCCTCGATGCGACCGGCCATGGCTCTCCGTTCCCAGCGGCCCAGCGTGCCCCGGCGGCGGTGCGCGAGGGGCGGGCGAGGATGTCGACGTTTGAGCAGAATACGTGGATTCGGGTGTTTCGGGCGCAGCTACGCGCCCCGTCCGCCTGCCCACTCCCCTTGTGCCGCAAGCCCTCCGGGCCGGTTTTCGACCACCCGGCTGCGCCGTCCGGCCGACGCGCCGAAGCCCTCTCCACCCGGACGCGGGCGAGCACTCGCCGGGGCACTGATACGCTGGTATCCCGTGGAACTGGTGGGAACGAGGGCCGGGAGCCCCTCCACCGGCGTCACTCTCCGACACGACACCCACGGGAGCCCCCTCTTGGCACAGCCCCATTCCGGCAAGTCGGCCAACGGCCGCGCCGTGACGACCAAGCACCTCTTCGTCACCGGGGGTGTCGCCTCTTCGCTCGGCAAGGGCCTCACCGCCTCGAGCCTCGGCGCCCTGCTCAAGGCCCGCGGCCTGCGCGTGACCATGCAGAAGCTCGACCCGTACCTCAACGTGGACCCGGGCACCATGAACCCGTTCCAGCACGGTGAGGTCTTCGTCACCGACGACGGCGCCGAGACCGACCTCGACATCGGTCACTACGAGCGTTTCCTCGACACCAACCTGCACGGCTCGGCGAACGTCACCACCGGCCAGGTCTACTCCACCGTGATCGCCAAGGAGCGGCGCGGCGAGTACCTCGGCGACACCGTCCAGGTCATCCCGCACATCACCAACGAGATCAAGTCCCGGATCCGCCGGATGGCGACCGAGGACGTCGACGTGGTCATCACCGAGGTCGGCGGCACCGTCGGCGACATCGAGTCGCTGCCGTTCCTGGAGGCCGTCCGCCAGGTCCGCCACGAGGTCGGCCGGGACAACGTCTTCTTCGTGCACGTCTCGCTGCTGCCCTACATCGGCCCGTCCGGCGAGCTCAAGACCAAGCCCACCCAGCACTCGGTGGCCGCGCTGCGCAACATCGGCATCCAGCCCGACGCGATCGTGCTGCGCGCCGACCGCGAGGTGCCGCAGGCCATCAAGCGCAAGATCTCGCTGATGTGCGACGTCGACGAGGAGGCCGTGGTCGCCGCGATCGACGCCAAGTCGATCTACGACATCCCCAAGGTCCTGCACGCCGAGAACCTGGACGCCTACGTGGTGCGCCGCCTCGACCTGCCGTTCCGCGACGTCGACTGGACCACCTGGGACGACCTGCTGCGCCGCGTCCACGAGCCGCAGCACGTGGTCAAGGTCGCTCTGGTCGGCAAGTACATCGACCTGCCCGACGCCTACCTGTCGGTGACCGAGGCGCTGCGCGCCGGCGGCTTCGCCAACAACGCCCGGGTCGAGATCAAGTGGGTCACCTCCGACGACTGCGAGACCCCCGAGGGCGCGCAGGAGCAGCTCGGCGACGTCGACGCGATCTGCATCCCCGGCGGGTTCGGCGACCGAGGTGTGGACGGCAAGGTCGCCGCGATCACCTACGGCCGTGAGAACAAGATCCCGCTGCTCGGCCTCTGCCTGGGTCTGCAGTGCGTGGTCATCGAGGCCGCCCGCAACCTGGCCGGCCTGCCCGAGGCGAACTCCACCGAGTTCGACTCGGCCGCGAAGTACCCCGTCATCTCGACCATGGCCGAGCAGCTCGCCATCGTCGACGGCAAGGGCGACCTGGGCGGCACGATGCGCCTGGGCCTGTACCCGGCGAAGCTCGCCGAGGGCTCGATCGTGCGCGAGGTGTACGGCGGCGAGCAGTACGTCGAGGAGCGCCACCGCCACCGCTACGAGGTCAACAACGCGTACCGCGCCGACCTGGAGAAGACCGGCCTGCAGTTCTCCGGCCTCTCCCCGAAGGGCGACCTGGTCGAGTACGTCGAGTACCCGCGCGAGGTCCACCCCTACCTGGTCGCCACCCAGGCCCACCCCGAGCTGAAGTCCCGCCCGACCCGGCCGCACCCGCTGTTCGCGGGCCTGGTCGCCGCGGCGATCGACCGCAAGGTCGGCTGACGGTTCGCTGTTGCGCGTGAAGCCGCCCGTCCCGGAGTTCGCTCCGGGGCGGGCGGCTTCGGCGTGTCGGGGCGGCTCCGTCCGCTAGATTGTGTCGGACTGACGAGAAGGGGTGGTGCCCGGTGACCGGGATGCGCGACGTGGCCGAGGAATGGGACGTCCGGGACGGACGGACGCCCTTCCAGGGCAGGATGACCGGGATGCGCTCCGAGCAGGTGCGGATGCCCGACGGCAGCTGGGCCCAGCGCGACTACCAGCTCCACCCCGGTTCGGTGGGCGTCCTCGCCGTCGACGAACAGGCCCGCGTCCTCGTCCTGCGCCAGTACCGGCACCCCGTCCGGCACCGGCTCTGGGAACTGCCCGCCGGACTCCTCGACGTGCCCGGGGAGAACCCGCTGCACGCCGCCCAGCGCGAACTCTTCGAAGAGGCCTACTGCAAGGCCGGCGCCTGGCGCGTCCTGGTCGACTTCTACACCTCGCCCGGCGGCAGCAACGAGGCCCTGCGGCTCTTCCTCGCCACCGACCTGTCCGAGGCCGAGGGGGAGCGGTACGCCGCTCACGGCGAGGAACTGGAGCTGGAATCCGCCTGGGTCCCGCTCGAACAACTCCTCGACCTGGTCCTGGCCGGCGAACTCCACAACCCCACCCTGGTCACCGGCGCCCTCGCCCTCCACGCCACCCTCACCCGCGGCGGCATCGACACCCTCCGCCCGGCCGACGCGCCCTGGCCGGCCCGGCCGTTCTGAGACGTCGCTCCGCGGAGCGCTCCGCGGGCCGCTCCGCGGGGTCGACGGGGTGGTGGGCGCGCTCCGCGCGGGGATGAGGGCGAGGAGAGGACGCGCTTCGCGCGGGTGGCCCGGCTTCGCGCGGGTGGCCCGGCTTCGCGCGGTGGGCCCGGCTTCGCGCGGTGGGCCCGGCTTCGCGCGGTGGGCCCGGCTTCGCGCGGTGGGCGTGTGTCTCCTTCTTCCTGCGGGGTGATCCCGGGTGATTCGGGATTCCTTCCTCCCGTCCTGCGCGGAGCGCGTTTGCCGGGTTGGGCCGGGGGGGTGGTGTGGGGGTTGGCGGGACCGGGGTGTCTCGGCGTGGCGGGGTGGCCGAACTACGCTTCGCGGACAGGGCCCGGTGTGCGGGTCCGGGGCGCTGGGCGACGGGTCGGGAGTGGCGCGGGTGGCGAGGGATACGGCGGCGGTGGCCGAGGCGGCCCGGATCTTCGACGCGTTGCCTGCGGGCGCCCGGCCGTTCGGGGGGCGTACGGCGGAGCTGGCGGCGCTGACGGTGGCCGCGGGGCGGCCGTCGTCGGGGCGGGGGCGGCTGTCGGTGCTGGCGGGGCGACCGGGTTCGGGCCGCACCGCGTTGGCCGTGCAGTGGGCCCGCAGCGTCGCCGCGGACTACCCGGACGGGTTGCTGTACGCGCGGCTGTCGGCGCCGGACGGGACGAGGGTGGGCGCGGGGCGGGCCGCCCGGATGCTGCTGGACCAGCTCGGTGAACGGCCCGGCCTGGCGCTGCTGCCCGGCGCCGCCGAGGAGGACCCGGCGTGCGAGGCGCTGCGCGAGGCCCTGGCCTCGCGGCGGGCGCTGCTGCTGCTGGACGACGTGCGGGACACCGGCCAGGTGTGGCCGCTGCTCGCGGAGAAGACCGAGTCGCTGCTGCTGGCGACCACCTCGGGGCCGCTGACCGGCATCGACGGCATCGATCCGGTGATCCTGGGCGGGCTGGAGCACCGCGCGACCCTCGACCTGCTGTCCGCGCTGGTCGGCGGCACCCGGATCTCCTGCGATCCGGTGGGCGCGGCCGAGCTCGCGGAGGCGTGCGCCAACCGCCCGGCGGCGTTGCGGCTGGCCGCGGGCTGGTTGCGCAGCGAGCCCCGGCTGCCCGTCACCGAGGCCGCGGAGCGCCTGCGGCGTCCGCCGGAGCAGCAGGCGCGGGAGCGCTCCCGCGCGGAGGCGGCGGAGCAGCCGGACACCGTGCCGGTGGTGGAGGGCGACCCGCTGCGGGGCGCGTTCGAGCCCGCGTACCGGCGGCTGCCGGCCGCCCGGGCGCGGCTGTTGCGGCTGTGCACGCTGGCGCCCGGCCAGCTGGTCGACCTGCGCACCGCGTCGGCGCTGGTGGGCTGTCCGGCGCCGGAGGCCGGGTCGCACCTGGCGGCGCTGGCCGAGCTGGAGCTGATGGAGCGGGAGCCGGCGGCCGCCGACGGCACCGAGCGCTACCGGGTGCCGGGGCGGCTGTACGGGCGGCTGGTGGAGCTGCGCGGCGAGCTGGACCGGCCGTCCGAGCTGGAGCTGGCCCGGGCCCGGCTGCTGGAGCGGCTGGTGCGGCTGGTCGATTCGGCGCGGCTGCTGCTGGACCCGGCGGCCGGCCCGAACCCCGACCCGCTGCCGGGGCCGCTGCGGCTGCGTTCGGCGGCGCACGCCGGGCAGTGGCTGCTGGGGGAACGTGAGCAACTTCTCGCCGCCGTCGCGGACGCCGTCGGCCAGGGCGACCTGGACGGCACCGCGGGCCGTCTGGTGGCGGCGCTGCTGCGGGCCCTGCCGCTGACCGGGGAGGCCGCGCCGGCGGACCTGCACGCGCTGCACGAGTCGGTGCTCAAGGTCGCCGAGCGGCAGGGCGCCCCGCGCCGGGCCGCCGCCGCGCTGCTCAACCTCGGCGACCTGCAGGCGGACGCGGACCGCTGGGAGCAGGCCGCCGAGCGCTACCGCCGGGCGGTGGAGCTGTCCCGGGGCGCGGGCGACGAGGGCGGCTGTGCCCGGGCGCTGGAGGGGGTGGGCCACTGCCACCGGGCGCTGGGCGATCCGCTGCGGGCCGCCGACGCGTACGGGCGGGCGCTGGTGCTGCGGCAGGCGGTCGGCGACCAGGTCACGGAGGCCCGGCTGCTGGTGCGGGTGGCGGAGGCGCACACCGCGCTGCGGCGCTTCGAGGAGGCGCTGCGGGAGTACCGCTCGGCGGCGGCGGTGCTGCGCCGGATCGGCGACCGGGCGGGCGAGCAGCAGGTCGCGGGGCTGGCCGCGCGGCTGCGGCAGCATCTGGGCCGGGAGGGGTTTCGTCCACTTTCGGAGTAGTGTCTTGAGTGCGGAGTTCGCCCCGCAATGTGGCCTCAGGAAGCCTGCAAGCCTACGAACTTGCCAATGAGTCGAGCTGATTTGTTCGCTTTGGAAGGCTGACACGCTTCCTGGGCTTCATTACAATCGAACTCAGTCGCGCATGGATCCATGCACCGGTTGTCCCGTTGTGCCCCCCTCGTGCGCGTCGCCCCGCCGGTCTTCCCCCGGTAGGTTCCCCATGGCAAGAGGACGTGTTAGCCGTGAAGGTCGGCATCCCCCGCGAGGTCAAGAACCACGAGTACCGCGTGGCCATCACGCCTGCCGGTGTGCATGAGCTGGTCCGCAACGGACACGAGGTCGTCATCGAGGACAACGCCGGTGTCGGCTCCTCGATCCCCAACGAGGAGTACGTGGCCGCCGGCGCCACCATCCTCCCCACCGCCGACGAGGTGTGGGCCGCGGCCGACATGATCCTCAAGGTGAAGGAGCCCATCGCGTCGGAGTACCACCGACTGCGCAAGGGCCAGACCCTCTTCACCTACCTGCACCTGGCGGCCGACCGCCCGGGCACGGACGCGCTGCTCGCCTCCGGCACCACCGCCATCGCGTACGAGACCGTGCAGCTGGCGAACGGCGCCCTGCCGCTGCTGGCCCCGATGTCCGAGGTCGCGGGCCGCCTGGCCCCGCAGGTCGGCTCGTACCACCTGATGCGTCCGGCCGGCGGCCGCGGCACCCTGCCCGGCGGCGTGCCCGGCACCCACTCGGCCAAGGCCGTCGTCATCGGCGGTGGCGTCTCCGGCTGGCACGCGGCCACCATCGCCATCGGCATGGGCTACGACGTGACCCTGCTGGACCGCGACATCAACAAGCTGCGCGAGGCCGACAAGATCTTCGGCAACAAGATCAAGGCCATCGTCTCCAACTCCTTCGAGCTGGAGAAGGCCGTCGTCGAGGCCGACCTGGTCATCGGCGCCGTGCTGATCCCGGGCGCCAAGGCCCCGAAGCTCGTCACCAACGAGCTGGTCTCCCGCATGAAGCCGGGCTCCGTGCTCGTCGACATCGCCATCGACCAGGGCGGCTGCTTCGAGGACTCGCACGCCACCACGCACGCCGAGCCGACCTTCCAGGTCCACAACTCGGTCTTCTACTGCGTGGCGAACATGCCGGGCGCCGTCCCGAACACCTCCACCTACGCGCTCACCAACGCCACCCTGCCGTACGTGGTGGAGCTGGCGAACCGTGGCTGGAAGGACGCGCTGCGCCGCGACGCCGCGCTCGCCAAGGGCCTGAACGTGCACGAGGGCCAGATCACCTTCCCGGCCGTCGCCGAGGCCTTCGGCCTGGAGTCGGTCTCGCTGGAGAGCGTCCTCGCCTGACGCCCCGCACCCGCTGTCGCCCCCGGCCGTCCGTCCTGTTCGGTCCGGGGGCTTCGGCATGCCCGAAGCGGCCCCGGGGTTTCGCCGAGGCGCCCGGAGGCGTCCACGGCCGGTCAATTCCGGTGCGGTTTGTCACCCGCTCTGTCGACAAGGACACCTGACGCCCCCTCACGGCCCGCCGCCTGCGCGGAAACGTTAGGGTCGTCTCTTGACACGGGGTGGGTGAGTGGCCGACACAACCGGCCCACTACCGTGGATTGTGTTGCTGCGAATGCCCGAAACGGCCTAGAGTCGCAAACCGTTGGCATGCTGCCACGCTGACGAATCGACATAGAGTCCTGGATGTCCAAGGAGGTAAGACGACTTGTGAATGAGTCGACATTTGCTCCCGGGGGTGGTCAGCCAGGACTGGCGGAGCTCTCCGCCGGGCAGCCGAACGAGGAAGCCCGGCACGCCACGGTGGGTGCGCAGGAGGTCGGCTCGGTCGCGGTCCGCACCTTCGAGGCGCGTCAGAGCGCGGCGACGGCCGCCACCGACTACGACGCCGACTTCGCGGCGTACGGCCTGGCCTACAACGAGCTCGGCTACGGGCCCTACGACGACCCGGACGCCGAGTACGAGCCCGACCCCGAGTACGCCGCCACGCTGGCCCCCGACGCGGCCCGCCAGCGCCGCGAGCGGGTCGGACCGACCGGCCGTCCGCTGCCGTACTTCCCGATCCCCGCGCCGATCGCCGAGCACGGCCCCGCGCAGATCATCGCGATGTGCAACCAGAAGGGCGGAGTCGGCAAGACCACCTCCACCATCAACCTGGGCGCCGCACTCGCCGAGTACGGCCGCCGGGTCCTGCTGGTGGACTTCGACCCGCAGGGCGCGCTCTCCGTCGGCCTGGGCGTCAACCCGATGGAACTCGACGTCACGGTCTACAACCTGCTCATGGAGCGGGGCCTGACGGCCGATGAGGTCCTGCTGAAGACCGCCATCCCTGGCATGGACCTGCTGCCGTCCAACATCGACCTGTCCGCCGCCGAGGTGCAGCTGGTCAGCGAGGTCGCCCGCGAGTCCGCGCTGGCCCGCGCGCTCAAGCCGCTGCTGCCCGACTACGACTACGTCATCATCGACTGCCAGCCTTCGCTGGGCCTGCTGACGGTCAATGCCCTGACGGCCGCTCACAGCGTCATCGTGCCGCTGGAGTGCGAGTTCTTCGCGCTGCGCGGCGTCGCGCTGCTCACCGAGACCATCGAGAAGGTCTGCGAGCGGCTCAACCCCGAACTGCGCCTGGACGGCATCCTCGCCACCATGTACGACTCCCGCACCGTGCACTCGCGCGAGGTGCTGGCCCGGGTCGTCGAGGCGTTCGGCGAGCACGTCTTCCACACCGTCATCGGACGGACCGTCAGGTTCCCCGAGACCACCGTGGCCGGCGAGCCGATCACCACCTACGCCACCAACTCGGTCGGCGCGGCCGCCTACCGACAGCTCGCCAGGGAGGTGCTCGACCGGTGCCGCCCCGTCGAGTGAGCCTCCCGGGGGCCGACGAACTGTTCCGGGCAACCGGCGGAATGGCCCTGTCGCCCTCGCTCGCACGCAACGGCTCCGGCGGCGGCGCCAGTGCCTCCGGCGGCGCCGCACGGGCGCAGGAGCCCGTGAAGGACGCTCAGGGCGCTTCCGGGGCGGGCCGCACCGCGGACGTCCCGGCCGCCCGGCCGGAGCCCGCCGCGGGCCCTGCGGGGCGCGCGGAGGACCCCGCGGAGGCGGCCCGGCGGGCGGCGACCACGACGGTGCGCGGACGCGGACGGACCCGGCGCCCGTCCGGGCGGGAGCGGCACGACGAGAAGATCACCGTGTACGTGTCCGCCGAGGAGCTGATGGACCTGGAGCACGCGCGGCTGGTGCTGCGCGGCGAGCACGGGCTGGCGGTCGACCGCGGGCGGGTGGTTCGCGAGGCGATCTCGGTGGTGCTGGCGGATCTGGAGCAGCGGGGCGAGGCGTCGATTCTCGTGCGGCGGCTGCGCGGGCGGTAGCGCTCGCCCGGTTTTCGCTCCTCGTCTGCCAGAATTACCCGTTGTGTTCCAGGTCCGGTTGGAGAACTTCGAGGGGCCGTTCGACCTGCTGCTCGGGCTGATCGCGAAGCACAGGATGGATGTCACCGAGGTGGCGCTGTCGCGGGTCACGGACGAGTTCGTGGCGCACATCCGGGCGATGGGGCCGGAGTGGGACCTGGATGCGGCGACCGAGTTCCTGGTGGTGGCGGCGACGCTGCTGGACCTGAAGGCGGCGCGACTGCTCCCGGTGGCGGAGGTCGAGGACGAGGAGGACCTGGCGCTGCTGGAGGCGCGGGACCTGCTGTTCGCGCGGCTGTTGCAGTACCGGGCGTACAAGAAGGTGGCGGAGCTGTTCGCCGAGCGGTGGGCGGCGGAGTCGTTGCGGCGGCCGCGGACGGTCGGGCTGGAGCCGCACCACGCGCAGCTGCTGCCCGAGGTGGTGCTGTCGATCGGGCCGGAGCGGTTCGCGCAGCTGGCGGCGAGGGCGTTCGTGCCGAAGCCGAAGCCGGCGGTGTACGTGGACCACATCCACATGCCGCCGGTGAGCGTGCGGGAGCAGGCGGCGCTGGTGGTGGAGCGGCTGAGCGCGCTGGGGGAGGCGACGTTCGGGCGACTGGTGGCGGACGCGGACAACGCGCTGGTGGTGGTGGCGCGGTTCCTGGCGCTGCTGGAGCTGTACCGGGAGAAGGTGCTGGCGTTCGAGCAGCCGCAGGCTCTGGAGGAGCTGGTGGTGCGCTGGGTCGCCGAGGGGGACCGGACGGTCGAGGTGACCGACGAGTTCGACCGTCCCGCGGACGGCGGCGAGGAAGGCGGTGCCCGATGACGGAGCAGCGGTCGCGGCGGACGCTGGGCCTGCCCGGGCAGGCCCGGCCCGGGGAGTGGCAGGAATCGGCGTACCCCGACGGCGAGCGGGTGGAGCCGGTGGAGCGGGTCCTGGCGCTGCCCGAGGCGGAGGCCGGGGTGCCGCTGCGGGCGGCGCTGGAGGCGGTGCTGATGGTCGCCGACGAGCCGGTGGCGGAGGGCCGGCTGGCCTCGGTGCTGGCCGCGTCGGCGAGTGAAGTGGCTGCTGTGCTGCGGGAGTTGGCGGCGGAGTACGCCGCGCAGGGGCGCGGTTTCGAGCTGCGGCAGGTGGCCGGCGGGTGGCGGTTCTACAGCCGTGCGGAGTGTTCGGCGGCGGTGGAGCGGTTCGTCCTGGACGGGCAGCAGGCCCGGCTCACGCAGGCCGCGCTGGAGACTCTGGCGGTGGTGGCGTACCGGCAGCCGGTGTCGCGCGGGCGGGTTTCCGCGGTCCGTGGTGTGAACTGCGACGGCGTGATGCGTACCCTGGTACAGCGAGGACTGGTCGAAGAAGCCGGCACCGAGCCCGAGACCGGAGCGATCCTGTATCGGACGACGAACTACTTCCTGGAACGGATGGGGCTGCGCGGCCTGGACGAGCTGCCGGAGCTCGCGCCCTTCCTGCCCGAGGTCGACGACGTGGAAACGGAGTCCCTTGAGGGCACGATGATCGCGCAGGCGGTCGCCGCCGCACAGGAGGGGCCGAACCAGGCCGACCCGGACCCAGACGGAAACGACGTACGGACATTTTGATGCGTAGCAGTGGCAACGGCAGGAACAGCGGCGGCGGCGGTCAAGGCCGGGGCGGACAGGGCGGCCGGGGTGGCCAGCAGGGCGGCGGCCGCGGCGGGTCGTCCTACGGCCAGGGCGGCGGCAGCCGGGGCGGGTCGTCCTCCTACGGCCAGGGCGGCGGCGGCAGCCGGGGCGGGTCGTCCTACGGCCAGGGTGGCGGCAGCCGGGGCGGATCGTCCCGCGGCGGCTCGGGCTCGTACGGGGGCTCGCAGCGCGGTGGCAGCGGGCGCGAGGAGCGCCGCTACCCGGACCGGCCGCTGCGGCCGGAGGAGCGCAAGTACGACCGCCCCGAGTACGGCGGCGGCCCGAACGCGACGCCGGGGCGCGGCGCGTTCGGCTCCCGCAAGCCCGGTGCGGCGCCCCGGCCGCGTCGGGACGGGCAGGGCGCGCCCGGCGACCCGCGGCGTCAGCCGCAGCGCTCGCGCGAGCTGCAGGGCAAGATCGAGGACCGGGTGCTGGCCCGGCACGAGGGCCCCGGCAAGCAGGTCGGCGAAGAGGGCGAGCGCCTGCAGAAGGTGCTGGCCCGGGCCGGCATGGGCAGCCGTCGGGCCTGCGAGGAGCTGATCGCGCAGGGCCGGGTCGAGGTCAACGGCAAGCTCGTGGTCGAGCAGGGCCTGCGGGTCGACCCGATGAACGACGAGATCAAGGTCGACGGACTGACCGTCGCCACCCAGTCCTACCTGTTCTTCGCGCTGAACAAGCCGGCCGGCGTGGTCTCCACCATGGAGGACCCGGAGGGCCGCCAGTGCCTGGGCGACTACGTGACCAACCGGGAGACCCGGCTGTTCCACGTCGGCCGTCTGGACACCGAGACCGAGGGCATCATCCTGCTCACCAACCACGGCGAGCTGGCCCACCGGCTGACCCACCCCAAGTACGGCGTCACCAAGACGTACCTGGCGGCCATCCAGGGCCCGATCCCGCGCGACCTGGGCAAGCAGCTCGCCAAGGGCGTGGAGCTGGAGGACGGCTGGGCGCGCGCCGACAGCTTCAAGGTGATCTCGAACGTCGGCAAGAACTACCTGGTCGAGGTGACCCTGCACGAGGGCCGCAAGCACATCGTGCGTCGCCTGCTGGCCGAGGTCGGCTTCCCGGTGGAGAAGCTGGTCCGCACCGCGTTCGGGCCGATCTCGCTCGGCGACCAGAAGTCGGGCTGGCTGCGCCGCCTGACCAACCCCGAGGTCGGGGCGCTGATGAACGAGGTCGGGCTGTAACGGCAGCCCTTGCCGGGAGCCCGTTCGCCGTTCACGGCGAACGGGCTCCCGGCGTGTACGGAGGCTTTGCCGGGTCTTGACCGGCGAGGCGGGCCGTGCGGCCTTGCTATCGTTCGACTCGTTGGCAGAAGATTGCCACCGAAGTTCGCCCCGGCGCGTGGCGGAAGTGCGCCACCGCGTCAGGGGACGGGGCGGCGGGGGAAGGAAGTTCATGCTCGACGCATTCACCGTGCTGGGCCTCGGCCGGCCGGACGGCCAGGTGTACGCCGCGCTGGTCGTCGCGCCGCAGTCGACCGCCCAGGAGCTGGCCGAACACTGCGGCCTGACCCTGGACCAGTGCCGACAGGCGCTGGACCGCCTCGCCGAACAGGGCATGGCGACGCGCGCCCCGGTCGACCGGGAGCGCTACCTGGCGGTCGCCCCAGACGTCGCCATCGGCACCCTGATAGGCCATCGCGAGGCCGAACTGCGCTCCGCCCGCGCCGAGATGCACCGCCTGATGGACGCCTTCCGGGAGGCGTCGCGGTACACCGACCCCGCGCACTCGGTGGAGGTGCTCACCGGCGGCGAGGCGATCGCCCAGCGGCTGGAGCACCTGGTGGAGTCCGGCCAGTACCAGATCCGCGGCTTCGACTGCCCGCCGTACGTGCAGGACCCGACCGTGCAGCAGCCCCGGCAGCGGGCCAAGCTCAAGGCCGGGGTGCGGATCCGCACCGTCTTCGACAAGGAGGCGATCGCCTGGCCCGGGCGGCTGGAGCAGGAGATCCTCACCGGCGTCGAGGACGGCGAGGAGGCCCGGGTGCGGCCGGTGCTGCCGATGAAGATGATGATGGCCGACGACAAGATGGCGATCATCCCGATCAGCGTCGGCGACAGCGTCCTGGACGCCGCGTACGTCATCCACCCGTCCGCGCTGCTGCAGGCCCTGGACGCGCTGTTCGAGGCCGAGTGGGAGCGGGCCGTGCCGCTGCAGACCGTGATCGGCGGCGGCGACGGCCCCGGGCCGGACTCCGACCACCTGAAGCTGCTCGGGCTGCTCGCCGCCGGCCTCACCGACGAGTCGATCGCCCGCTCGCTCGGCTGGAGCGCCCGCACCACCCAGCGCCGCCTGCAGGGCCTGATGCGCGAACTCGGGGCCACCACCCGGTTCCAGGCCGGGATGGCGGCCCGCGAGCGCGGCTGGCTGTAGCCCGGCTAGCTCCAGGGGCGCAGCGCGGCCCAGCGCCCGTCCGGGCCGCGCTCCACCTTCTCCAGGCCCACCACGGCCGTCCGGTTCAGCCGCCCGTAGATGTGCGGGAACAGCACCCCCGGGGTGCTGCCGGGAGGCGGCCCGCCGGTGGCCGCCTCCCACTTCACCATCGGTTCGACGAGCTTCTCCTCGATCAGCAGCGCCATCAGCGGATCCGGGGAGTCCGGGAAGTACTGGTTGGCGACCGCCAGCACCGTGGTCTCGTCCGGCGAGCAGTGCAGGAAGCCCTCGGTGAGCAGCGAGGCGGCGGTGTACGGCCGGCCCGGGTCGCGCAGCCAGTCGTCCAGCGGGGCGAGATGGTAGATCATGTCTCTTTTGTACCGGAGTTGACGGCCTGTCGGGCGCGGCCGCTCACAGGCCCGCCACCTTCGCCGCCGCCGACACCTCGTACACCAGCGTGACGGTGCGCCGGCCGCCCGGCGGCAGCGGCACCTCCCAGCGGGCGACGCCGTCGGCGTCCAGCTCGTCGGGCGGCGGCGCGCAGCGGTCCTTGCGCAGCCGCACCTCCACCGCCTGCACCTCGGAGACCGGGATCCGCTCGCGGACCGTCACCACCTGCTCGGCGTCCTCGCCCGGCGCGGAGAACCGCGACAGGTGCAGGCGCACCGTACGGGTCAGCAGGGTGCGCTGGCCGCCCAGGCCGGCGCCCTCGCGGCGCTCCTCGAACTCCCGCACCACCCGCACGCCGTCCGTGGAACCGAACGCCAGCCGCACCGGCGCGCCCGCCGCGGCGAACTCCAGCGCGCCCCGGCCGGTCCAACCGGAGCCGCGCACCAGGTCCACCGGGCCGGCCAGCAGCGCGTGCCCCGAGGCGTTGCGGAACGACACCACCTCCGTCACCAGCTCCGACAGCTCCGGCGCCGCCGCGAACTCGCTGCGCGCCCCGGTCTCGAACGCGCTCACCGGCACCCGGTGCGCCCGCCCGTCCGAGGGCACCGTGACCGGCTCCGCGGCCCGCAGCACCCGCACCTCGCCGCCGTCGTCCACCCCCGGCAGGCCCGGCTCCAGCGGGCCCGCGTCGGCGATCGCCTGCTCGCGCAGCTCCACCTCGACGGTCTTCTTCTCCTGCGCCGAGCGCTCCCGCAGCACCAGCCGGTCCTCGACCAGCGCCGGCGGCTCGCCCGCCGACGCGGAACGGGCCGTGGACAGCGTCAGCGCCACGTTCGACCAGTCCTCGCCGGTGCGCTGCCACACCACCGCCTCGGTCTCCAACCGCAGTGCGTCGCCCGCCAGTTCGGCCCGGTACGCGGGCCGCCACAGCGCGCACGCCGTCAGATGCCCCACCCGGGCCAGGAACCGGCCCGGCTCGGAGCACTCCACCGACAGCTCCACGAACGCCAGCAGCTCGACCGGCTCCTCCTCGGCCCGGGACAGCGCCAGCTCGGCGTGCCCCTGGGCCGCCGTCAGCTCGGACGCGCGCATCCGCGAGGCCCGCAACTGCTCGCCGTACGACTCCCGCTCGGCGTCCACCCGGTCCAGCTCGCGCGACCAGCGGGCCTGCTCCAGCTCGCCGACGCCCGCGCCCTCGCCGATCTCCCGCAGCAGGTCCGCAGCCAGCTGGCCGAGCAGCGCCAGCCGCGCCTCCAGGCGCTCCTGGCGGCGCGACTCCGTCAGGTACTCGCGCTCCAGCCGGTGCACCCGGCGGCGCAGCGCCGAATCGTCGGCGCCCGGCGCGAGCGGCGCCGGCGGCTGCCAGGACCGCACCAGGCGGACGTCCAGCACCTTCGCCGCCTCGGTCGGCGCGCCGTCCCCGGCCAGCACCGCCGCGTGCAGCGAACGGTCCACCGCCAGCGCCGTCACCGGGCCCAGCCGCAGCCGGTGCACGCCCGGCGCCAGCTCCAGCTCCGCCGTCCGCTCCAGCTGCGCCCGGTCCTCCAGGCACGTCACCGCGGTCACCGGAAGGGCGATCGTCTCCTCGTCCACGTTCAACTCCTTCGGTTCCCGCCGACCACGGCCTTACCGGCCGGGATCCGGATCACATAACCGCCCGTCAGCTCCGTCGAACCCCCGGCCGGCACCACCACCCGCCGGATCCGCGCCGACGACGGCAGCTGCGCGGTCGGCTCCTCGGGCGGCGACCAGCCCGGCCGCTCCTCGACCCGCACCTCCGCGTCACCGCTCACCGGCACCCGCTCGCGGACCTCCACCGGCGCGTCGTGCGGCAGCCGGTTCACCAACTCGATCCGCACCTGGTGGTCCAGCACCGCCGTCGAGTTCAACACCCCCGACGTCGACTCCCGCACCTCGGTGTGCCGGGCCACCCGCACCTCCTCCGCGCGGCCCAGGCCCACCTCGCGCACCCCGCCGGGCGCCAGCGTCGGCAGCGCCGCCGTCGTCAGGAAGCCGCCGTCCACCGACACCTCCACCGGCCCCGCCAGCAGCGCGTGCGCCGTGCCGTTCGCCAGCTCCAGCACCGCGTACACCGCCTCCTCCACCGACGGCACGCACACGTAGCGCGTCGCCACCTCCACCGGTAGCTCCGCCACCGCCACCGTGTGCCACACCCCGTCCGACGGGATCTCGGCCGGCGCCGCCGCGTCGAACCGGTGGTCGAACGACCCCGCCGACTCGCGCGGCCGCACCGCGAACACCGGCAGCGGCAGCCCGCCCACCGCCTCCGCGCCCCGCAACGCGCCCGCCGCGGCCGACTCGCCCCGCGGGAACAGCCGGCCCCGGCGGAACGACTCCTCCTGCGCGCCCGCCAGCACCAGCCCCGCGTAGTCCAACTGGTCCGCGGACGGACGCGGCCCCGCCGGGACGGCGGGCTCGGCCAGGTCGGCGGCCGCATCGGCGGACGGCTCCGCCATGAACGGCGCGGGCACCGCACCGCCGTACGCCATCACCTCGGCCGGCGCTCCCGCCGGCGGCGGGCCCTGCGGGGCGGCCGGCGCCGGCATCGAGCGCGGCTGCATCGAGGGCGCCGCGCCGAAACCCGCCGGGCGGGCCTTCGCGGACGCACCACCGCCCGCCGGACGGCCCGGCTTCGGCGCCACCGGGGCCGGCGCCGCCGCAGCCACCGGCACCGCGCCGATCGCCCGCGGCCCCTCCGGCACCGGCTTCGACGCCTGCGCGCCCACCCAGTCGGCGAACAGCTCGTCCAGCCCGGCCGGCTGCGCCCGCCACCCCGACGGCGCCGGAGCCGGCTGCCGACGGCCGATCCGCAGCGAACTCAGCCGCGGCAGCCCGCTCGGCCGGGCCAGATCCGCCGTCGACAGCGCGAGCCGCACCCCCGACCAATCCTCGCCCGTGCGCTGCGCCACCGACGCCCGCAACGTCAGCCGGGCCGCACGCTCACCCCGGCGGTGCGCCAACTGGTACGTCGGCACCCACACCGCGCCCGGCACCGCGTACTCCACCTCCAACTCCACCGGCCCCGCGCCGCGGACCGTCACCACCGCCCGCGCCGACGACTCCACCCCGCCCGGCTGATCGGCGCTCGACCGCTGCCGCGCACGGACCGACGCCACGTCGAACGCGTGGTCCGCCGACGCGACCTGCTGCGCCAGCTCCACCGCCCGCTCGTGCAGCACCGCGAGACGCGCGTCCACGAACTCCGCCAGCTCCAGCACCGCGTCCGCCGGCGCCCGCCGCAAGCCCTCGTCGCGGCGGCGCTGCGGCGACACCGGGCGCAGCGCCGCCACCTCCCGGATCCGCGCGTCCAACCGCTCCTGACGCTCCACCAGGCGGTCGCGCTCCGCGCCCAGCTCCTTCAACTCCCGCTCCCAGGCGGGCGATTCGTCCTCCTCGCGGACGCTCTCGACATGCTCGACCCGGGCCTCCACGACCCGCGCCCCGCCGGACAGCACCCGCACCCGCAGCGAACCCTCCGCGGCGAGCCGCGGCAGCCCCGTCACCCGCACCCGGCCGTCCGCCGGCAGTACACCCGACGCGCGGCGACGGCACACCGCACCCACCGCGTGCACCACCACCGACTCCAGCCCCGACTCCCACACCGCCAGCTGCCCCGCCACCTCGCCCCCTTCGCCACCGGCCCGCACCCCGGACCCGGGCGCCCAGTCTGCACCCAACCGCCGTCACACCACCCGGATTTCCCCTGCGCGTCGGCCAACCGCGCCCGCCCGCCGGGCCGTGCGGGACAATGGCCCGACCAGCACCGCGACCAGTAGGACGAGGACCCGCCATGCGCACAGCCGCCGTCATCGGCACCGGACTCATCGGCACCTCCGCCGCGCTCGCCCTCACCCGCCGCGGCATAAGCGTCTACCTGGAGGACGCCGACCAGGACGCCGCCCGCACCGCCGCCTCGCTCGGCGCCGGCACCACCGAACTCCCCGACGGGCCCGTCGACCTGGCGATCATCGCGGTGCCGCCCGCCCTCGTCGGCAAGGTCCTCGCGGACTGCCAGCGGCGCGGCCTCGCCCGCTGCTACACCGACGTCGCCAGCGTCAAGGCCGGGCCGCGCGGCGA
The DNA here is from genome assembly GCF_002803145.1 of Kitasatospora sp. CB02891. Classification (NCBI taxonomy): domain Bacteria; kingdom Bacillati; phylum Actinomycetota; class Actinomycetes; order Kitasatosporales; family Streptomycetaceae; genus Kitasatospora; species Kitasatospora sp. CB02891. The sequence goes on from NZ_NNBO01000004.1 coordinate 34,111, forward strand.
GATCACCGCACTCGGCCTCGACACCGTCCACTACATCGGCTCCCACCCGATGGCCGGCCGGGAACGCTCCGGGCCGCTCGCCGCCACCGCCGACCTCTTCGAAGGCCGGCCGTGGGTGCTCACGCCCACCGCCGACAGCGACACCGAGACACTCAATGCCGCCCTCGAACTCGTCGCACTGTGCGGGGCGATGCCGATCGTCATGGACGCCGCCGACCACGACCGGGCGGTCGCGCTGGTCTCGCACGCACCGCAACTGCTGTCCTCGCTGGTCGCGGCCCGCCTCGAACACGCCGAGGAGACCGCGGTCCGGCTCTCCGGGCAGGGCGTGCGCGACGTCACCCGGATCGCCGCGTCCAACCCCGCCATGTGGATCGACATCCTCTCCGCCAACGCGGGCGTCGTCGCCGACATCCTCGACGACCTCGCGACCGACCTCGCCGAGACCGTCACCGCGCTCCGGGCCCTCCAGGGCGCCGACGAGGCCGAACGCCGCGAAGGCGCCGCCGGCATCGAAGCCGTCATGCGCCGCGGCAACACCGGCCAGGCCCGCATCCCCGGCAAGCACGGCGCACCGCCCACCCGCTACGAGACCGTCACCGTCGTCCTCGGCGACCAGCCCGGCGAACTCGGCCGCCTCTTCGGCGAAGTCGGCGCCCTCGGCGTCAACATCGAGGACGTCACCATCGAGCACTCCACCGGCCAACAGGTCGGCCACGTCCAACTGGCCGTCGCCCCGGCGGTCGTGCGGGCTTTGGTGGCGGGGTTGCGGGAGCGTGGCTGGGGGGTCCGCGACTGATGGGGGTTGTCCGCTGCGCGGGGCGTGGGCGGGGGATTTGAGGAAGGGCGGCGGGAACCCCCCGGGCGGGTGGGGGGTCCCGCCGCGCCGGTTCGGGTGAGGGGTTCGAGAGGGCCGGCGGTTGTGCGGGCCTTGGTGGCGGGGCTGCGGCTGACGGGGATTCCCGCTGCGCGGGGCTTGGGCTGCGGATCCGAGGAAGGGCCGCGGGAGCCCATTCCGCTGCGCGGAGCTTGAGGGCTGGGTTTGAGAGGCCTTGGTGGCGGGGCTGCGGGAGCGTGGCTGGGGGTCCGCGACTGACGGAGGTTGTCCGCTGCGCGGGGCGTGGGCGGGGGATTTGAGGAAGGGCGGCGGGAGCCCCGGGTGGGTGGGGGTTCCGCCGCACGGGGTTCGAGGGAGGGGTCCGAGGGGGCTGGCGGTTGTGCGGGCCTTGGTGGCGGGGCTGCGGCTGACGGGGATTCCCGCTGCGCGGGGCTTGGGCTGCGGATCCGAGGAAGGGTCACGGGAGCCCATTCCGCTGCGCGGAGCTTGACGGCTGGGTTTGAGGGGGCCGGCGGTCGTGCGGGCCTTGGTGGCGGGGTTGCGGGAGCGCGGCTGGGGGTCCGCGACTGACGGGGTTTCCCGCTGCGCGGGGCGTGGGCGGGGGATTCGAGGAAGGGCGGCGGGAACCCCCGGGCCGGTAAGGGTCCCGCTGCGCGGGGTTCGGGGGAGGTATGAGGAGGCTTGCGGTCTTACGAGCTGCAGGAGTGCGGCTGGGGTGTCCGCGACTGGCGGGGGTTGTCCGCTGCGCGGGGCGTGGGCAGGGGATTTGAGGAGGGCGGCGAGAGCGCAGGTCGGGTAGGGGGTCCCGCTGCGCGGGGCTTGGGCTGCGGGTGCGAGGAAGGGCCGCGGGAGCCCATTCCGCTGCGCGGAGCTTGAGGGCCGGGCTGAGGGGCCAGCGGTCGTGCGAACGCCGGTGGCGAGGCTGCGTGAGCGTGGGCAGGGAGTGTCCGCAGCCGAATGGGTTCTTCGCTGTGCATCGCATGGGCGGGTGGGATTCCGCTGCGCGGGGCTTGAGGGTGAGCAGGCCGGCAGTCCTGCGGGCCCTGGTAACAGGGCTGCGCGAGCGTGTCCGGGGCCGGCGGGGTTCTCCGGTTCGTGGGGCTTGGACGTTCAGGGGTTGGCGGGAGGACTCCGCTGCGCGGGGGCTTCGGCGGAGACCTGCGGTCCGCACTCCGGTGGCGGGGCTGCGTGAGCGTGGGCAGGGGTGTCCGCGGCCGAAGGGGTTCTTTGCTGCGCATGGCCTGGGCGGGTGGGATTCCGCTGCGCGGGCCTGGGGGTGGGCAGGCCGGCGGTTGTGCGGACCCTGGTAGCGGGGCTGCGGCTGGGGTCGGCGGGGTTCTCCGCTGCGCGCGGTTTGGGCGAGGGAGTCCGGAATGGGCGGGGGGATTCCGCTGCGTGGGGCTTGGGAGTGAGCAGGCCGGCGGGGTTCTTCGGTTCGTGGGGCTTGGACGTCCCGGGGTCGGCGGGAGGGTTCCGCTGCGCGGGGGCTTCGGTGGGCGGCTGGGGCGGAGACCTGCGGTTCGCACTCCGGGGTCGGCGGGGTTCTCCGGTGTGTGGGGAGTCGGGAATTCGTTGGGTGGGGGCCGATGAGTTTCGGGGGTGGGGGTCGTCTGTACGGGTGGGCGTCGGTGGGGCGTCCTTTCGGTGGGCGGACGGAGGGCTTGTGGTGAGTGGGACTGGTGCGCGGCCGGTGGTCGTGGGCATGGCGGCGTGGGAGGCGGCTCGGCAGGAGGTGTTGGTGCGGGAGAAGGCGCACACCCGGGAGGGGGACGCGTTGGCGGCGGCTCGCAGGGCGTTGCCGATGGTGGAGGTGGACGGGGCGGCCGTCGTCATGGGGGCCGGCGGGGCGGTGGCGTTCCGGGAGTTGTTCGAGGGGCGGGACGAGCTGGTCGTGTACCAGCACATGTGGTGGGACGGGGCGCCGTTCCAGGGGCAGTGCGAGGGCTGCACGATGGTGGCGTGGCACCTGGGGGACTCCGCGTACCTGAATGCCCGGGGCGTCTCGTTCGCGGTGGTGACCAGTGGCCCGTGGGCGGAGGTCGCTCCGTACGTGGAGTTCATGGGGTACACCCAGCCCTGGTTCTCGGTGCGTGACGCGCCCGCGCCGATCGGCGGTGACATGGGTCGGCTGATGTGCTTCCTGCGGGACGGCGACCGGGTGTTCCTCACGTACAGCACCACCGGTCGCGGCACGGAGCGGATCAACAGTTCGCTGGCGCTGCTCGACATGACGCCGTACGGCCGCCGGGAGGGCTGGGAGGACGTTCCGGAGGGCTGGCCGGAGGTGCCGGACGCGGGGTCGCCGGTGGGCGGGCACGGCGCGCCGATCGGCTGGTTCTGGCGGACGGACGCCGACGGCGTGGCGACCTGGGGGCCGACCGGCCGGCCGGTGCCGCAGTGGACCCGGCCGGGGGCGTCGCCGGTGGAGACCCTCGGGAGGGGCGGCCACTGCCACTGACCACGTGCGGGGCCGGGACGGGGCACGGCGGGAGTCCATTAACCTTGAGGTGAGTTCTGGTGCCGTGAGAGAGAGGTTCGCCCCGTGGACAGTGTCGACCGAGCGTCGAACAGCCCGGTCGTCGTCGCCATCGACGGGCCTTCGGGATCCGGGAAGTCGACGGTGTCGCGGGCAGTGGCCGCGCGGCTGGGCCTGAGCTTCCTGGACACCGGCGCGATGTACCGGGCGATGACCTGGTGGATGCTCGCCAACGACGTGGACGTGGACGACGCGGAGGCGGTGGCGATCGCGTGCACCAAGCCCGTCATCGTGTCCGGCACCGACGCCGCCGGGCCGACCATAACCGTGGACGGCCAGGACGTGTCCGGCCCGATCCGCGGCCCCGAGGTGACCGCCAAGGTCAGCGCGGTGGCCGCGGTTCCCGCGGTGCGGGCCCGGCTGGTGGAGCTGCAGCGCGGCTGCGCCTCGCACGCCGCCCGCGGCATCGTCGCCGAGGGCCGTGACATGGGCAGCGTGGTGTTCCCGGACGCCACCGTGAAGGTCTTCCTGACCGCGTCCGAGCAGGCCCGTTCCGAGCGGCGGGCCGCCGAGCTGCGCGCCAAGGGCCTGGACGAGGCGACGATCACCGCGATGGCCGCCGACCTGGCCCGCCGGGACGCCGCCGACTCCTCCCGCGAGACCGCCCCGCTGACCCGGGCCGCGGACGCCGAGCTGGTCGACACCAGTGAACTCACCCTCGACCAGGTGATCGGCACGATCACCGCCCTGGTCGAGGCCCGGGCCGGCCTGACCGCCGCCTGACCCCAGAACCCCCCGAACGATCCGAACGATCCGACCGCGCGAGATCCGCGCGGTTCGCGCTGCCCGCGGGCAGGTACGCACGGTCCGCCCCTGGGAAGGGCCGGGCCGGGAAATGGAAGACAGAGCATGAGCAACGACACGACCGCCCAGCACGGCGAGCTCGGCGACGCCGAGTACGCCGAGTTCATGGCGCTGGCCGCCGAGGAGGGCTTCGACGCCTCCGAGGTCGACGCCGACCTGGACGGCCACGGCCCGATGCCGGTGCTGGCGATCGTCGGCCGCCCGAACGTCGGAAAGTCCACCCTGGTCAACCGCATCATCGGCCGCCGCGAGGCGGTCGTCGAGGACCGCCCCGGCGTGACCCGTGACCGGGTCAGCTACGAGGCGATGTGGGCCGGCCGCCGCTTCAAGGTGCTGGACACCGGCGGCTGGGAGATCGACGTCCTCGGCCTCGACGCGATGGTCGCCGCGCAGGCCGAGCTCGGCATCGAGCAGGCCGACGCGGTGCTGTTCGTGGTGGACGCCACCGTCGGCGCCACCGACACCGACGACGCGCTGGTCCGGCTGATCCGCCGGGCCGGCAAGCCGGTGGTGCTGTGCGCCAACAAGGTCGACGGCCCGTCCACCGAGGCCGAGGCCGCGTACCTGTGGTCGCTGGGCCTGGGCGAGCCGTACCCCGTCTCCGCGCTGCACGGCCGAGGCTCCGGCGACCTGCTGGACGCCGTGCTGAAGGTGCTCCCGGAGGCCCCGCCGCAGTTGTTCGGCGACGGCCTGGTCCCCGGCGGCCCGCGCCGCGTCGCGCTGATCGGCCGTCCGAACGTCGGCAAGTCCAGCCTGCTGAACAAGGTCGCCGGCGAGGACCGCGTGGTCGTCAACGAGCTGGCCGGCACCACCCGTGACCCGGTCGACGAGATGATCGAACTCGGCGGCAAGACCTGGAAGTTCATCGACACCGCCGGTATCCGCCGCCGGGTCCACCTGACCTCCGGCGCGGACTTCTACGCCTCGCTGCGGACCTCCGCCGCGCTGGACAAGGCCGAGGTCGCGGTCGTCCTGGTCGACGCCAGCGAGACCCTCGCCGAGCAGGACACCCGGATCATCTCGATGGCCGTCGAGGCCGGGCGCGCCGTCGTCATCGCCTACAACAAGTGGGACCAGCTCGACGAGGAGCGCCGGTTCTACCTGGAGCGCGAGATCGAGCGCGACCTGGTGCAGGTCCAGTGGGCGCCCCGGGTGAACGTCTCGGCGAAGACCGGACGGCACATGGAGAAGCTCGTCCCGGCGATCGAGACCGCGCTGGCCGGCTGGGAGACCCGCATCCCCACCGCCCGCCTGAACGCCTTCCTCGGCGAACTGGTCGCCGCGCACCCGCACCCGATCCGCGGCGGCAAGCAGCCGCGCGTCCTGTTCGGCACCCAGGCGGGCACCCGCCCGCCGCGGTTCGTGCTGTTCGCGTCCGGCTTCCTGGAGGCCGGCTACCGCCGCTTCATCGAGCGCCGCCTGCGCGAGGAGTTCGGCTTCGAGGGCACCCCGATCTCGATCTCGGTCCGGGTGCGCGAGAAGCGCAAGAAGAAGTAGCAGGAGACGTACCGACGGCTGTGGGCCGCGGACACCGAAGGGTGTGCGCGGCCCACAGCCGTCTGCGGACCGGTCAGGCGTCCCGGCCCGGCGGCAGCGACAGCACCGAGCGGTGCCGCCCGCCCGCCGGGCCCGCGGCGGACGGGGCGCCGGCGGCCTGCTGGGGCGGGCCGAGGTAGCCGGACGCCACCCAGCCCTGGCCGTTGGCCTGCGCGGCGGACCCCGGCGTGGGGACGAACTGCGGCCCGCCCCCGGCCTGCCCGGCGTACGCCTCGAAGGACTGGTGCTGCGGGTACCCGGGCTGCTCGCGCCGCTCGGGCGCCACCTCGCGCGGCTGCTGCTCGCGGACCGCGAAGCCGGTGAACCTCAGCCCCTCCTCGCCGGAGCGGTCGCCCGGCAGCGCCCGGAACATCCGCCGGTACTCGGAGTACAGCGAGTCGTAGATCGGGGTGGCCGACACCGGGTGCTCCGCGTCGTACGACGGGCGCATGCTCGGGATCGACCGGCCGGCGGGGGCGGAGGGACGGCCGGGGGAGGCGAGGTCGTAGCTGTACACGTAGGAGCCAACGAGCGAGACCGGCTTGGGATGCGGGGGCGCCGCCCCCAGTCCTATCGCCGGACCGCCGCGCCGGGCCCCCTCAACCTCCTTCCGGAGGGCCGTGGTTGACGAGGTGTCGGACGAGCCGGTGACGGCCGGGTCGTTCACGGGGTCGGTCATCGGCGCGCCCCCGCTCAGGTGCCGGCCAGCGGCAGCGTGCCCGCCGCCAGCACGCCGCGGGCGGCGGCCCGGTCCAGGGCCACCCGCAGCAGGTCCTCGCGGGGCTGGCGGCCGACCGCGCCGGCCGGCACCGCGAACATGATCACCTCGGACTTGCGGGCCGCCGCCGCCCGCCACGCCGGGGTGACCTGCAGCGCCTGGTGGGCCTGCCACCAGGCGGCCGAGCCGCCGGTCGCCGAGGGCTGCAGGATCGCGTGCAGCTGCCCCATCGCCATCAGCACCGACCAGCCGGCCCGCGGCCGGGCCGGCGCCCGGTTGACGTCCTGGACCAGCTGGAAGCCGTGCTCGGTCAGCAGCGACAGGAACTCGTCCTCGCCGCTCGAACTGCCCGGCCGGCCGACCGGCCCGGTCGGCTCGATCACCAGCGCGGCGTGCTGGGTGTCGCCGCACAGCACGATGCCGCAGGTCACCCCGAGCACGGCGGGCTGCGGCCGGCCCGACGGCGAGGGGTTGATCGGCTCCGGGATCGTCACCAGGGCGGCGGGGGAGACCTGGGGGGCCGGGGCGGCGGGTGCGGCCTGGACGGGGATCGCCGGCTCGGGGACGGTGGCGGCGCCGCCCTGGCTGATCGAGGCGACGGCGCCGCGCAGCTGCTGCTCGTCCACCGGCACCACCTGGGACGGGATGCAGCGGGCGTGCGCGAAGGCCAGCACCGCGGTCTCCTCACCGACGAACAGCACCGTGCTGGTGCGTTCGCGCAGCGAGTCGCCCGGTTGTCGGCACGAGGTGCAGTCGTACGAGTCCGGGGCGTGGGCTCCCGCCAGCAGGCTGTCGGCCTCGTCGTCGCCGATTTCGGCGCGTACGTCCTCGCTCACCTCAAGCATGCGCGGCACAAAGACTCCTCGTTTCGCCCTGACGATCTGGATGCGCCCGGCGGGACTCTCCGGGTGCGCGGCGCGGGGCGCGCCGACCGCCATTACCAACGGGGGGTTGTGGCTGGGGTCACGGGTCGGCGGTCGGACGACGGGATTTGCGCGGCTTCTGACTGCCCTGTGTGCGCGGGGCGTCGCTATCTGTCGACGCTGTGCCCGACCTCACACCGGCCAAACTGTGACCGGGACCATATTCACGTATGGAGCGATCTTGGGAAAAGCGGACAAAAGGGATATTTATCCTTCGCTTACTTGATCGATACCGCCGGTAACCCTTCGTTGACCTGGGAAAACCCGAAAACGTTTGGCGGCCCGCACACCGGCTTCGTAGGTTCATGGCCGGTGCAACGAGCACCTCCCGGGTTCACCCCCGACGCACGGTCCGCCCGGCTCACCCCGGATCCGGATCCTGCGCCACCGGCGCGACGGCAGCCAGCCGCCGCCGGGGATGCGGACAGGTGGCCGGGGCGGCAGCGGCACGTCCGACACGTGCACGGCCGCCCACCGGACTTGGCGAGCGAACACGGCCCTGCACAGGGCCTGGTTCCGCCTGCCCATCCCGGGGATGTCGAGAGGAATCTCATGACCTTCCGTAACGAGACCGCCGCTGCCACCACCGCCTCCAAGCGCAACCGCATCCGCGCGGCTGTCGTCGGCGGCGCCCTGCTCGCCGCCCCGGTGGCCGGCCTCGTCACGGCCAACTCGGCCTCCGCCGCCGACGTCGCGACCTGGGACAAGGTCGCGCAGTGCGAGTCCGGTGGCAACTGGTCGATCAACACCGGCAACGGCTTCTACGGTGGCCTGCAGTTCACCTCCTCCACCTGGGCCGCGTTCGGTGGCACCGCGTACGCCGCGCAGGCCAACCTGGCCACCAAGGCGCAGCAGATCGCCGTCGCCGAGAAGGTGCTCGCCTCCCAGGGCCCCGGCGCCTGGCCGGTGTGCTCCGTCAAGGCCGGTCTGACCAAGGGCGGCACCCCGGCCCAGGTCGACACCTCCGCCGGTTCCTCCTCCTCGACCTCCACCTCGAAGTCGACCTCGTCGAACTCCTCGGCGTCGTCCTCCTCGACCTCCTCGAAGTCGAACACCGCCGCCGCGGACACCTCCGCCAAGGCCTCCCGCTCCGAGACCCGCACCCAGGCCCCCAAGGCCCAGGAGAGCGCCCCCGCCAAGCAGGACGCCCCGAAGCAGGCCCCGAAGGACAAGCCGGCCGCGGCCGCCAACACCGCCAAGGGCAGCTACACCGTCAAGTCCGGCGACACCCTGTCCAAGATCGCCGCCGGCCTCGGCGTCGACTGGCACAGCCTGTACAACAACAACACCGGTGTCGTCGGCGGCAACCCGAACCTGATCTTCCCGGGCCAGGTCCTGTCCGTCTGAAACACCCCCGGAAGCTCCGCTTCCCCCGGGATCCGTTGATCCCCTCCTGTCGGCGTGAAGCCGCCACCCCGCTGCCGGGGTGGCGGCTTCCGCCGTTCTCGTGCTGCTGCGGGCACCGCCGGCGGCGGCGGCGGGCTCCAGGGCCGAGCTTCCGGGCCGGATCGCCGGGCCGGATCGCCGGGGCGGGTCGCTGGGCCGGGTCTCCGGGCCGGGTCTCCGGGCCGGATCGCCGGGGCGGGTCTCAGGGGTGGGTCTCAGGGGTGGGCGAGGGCGGCGCGGACGCTCGGGGCCACGGTGGCGGGCAGCGCGGCGGACGGGTAGCGCCGGAGCAGGGCGGCCTCGACGGCGTCCGGGGCGACCGGCTTGCCGAGCTCGGTCTCGAAGGCGCGCAGGTAGTCGCCCGTCCAGACGATCGGGTCGGGGGCGCCGTCCGGATTCGGGGACGGCTCGGTGAGGTGGCGGTGGCCCGGGACGGTGAGTTGGGCGTCGAGGGCGGCGATCTCGTCCAGCAGGTCGATCCACGCGGTGCGCTCGGCGGCGTGCGGGGAGTCGGCGAGCCGCGGGTGGACGTTCAGCCACAGCAGCGGACCGCCGAGCAGCGTCCGGCTGCGGTGCTCCCACACGTAGTGCCGGTCCGGCAGGCCGAGGGACGCGCCGCGCAGCTCCAGCCGGTGGTCCTCCAGCTCCACCGCGTCCTCGGCCAGCGGCTCCAGGTCGACCAGCCGGGTGGGGAGCTCCGTCCCCAGACCGGCCCAGGCGGCGCGGACCTCGCGGTGATCGCGCTCGATCCGCGCCAGGACCGGCGCGGGCGCGAGGAACCGGGCCTCCGGGAACGCGTCGCGGAGCACCTCCGCCGCCAGCCAGTACTCCGGCGCGAAGTCCGGTACCAGCACAGCGCTCAGCCGTCGCCCCGAGGACGCCACCTCCCGCTCCAGCCGCCGCCCGTCCGTCAGCCGCAGCCCCGTACCGACCAGCACCGCCCGGTGCTGCCCGAGCACCAGCACCGCCACCTGGTGCGACGACTCCTCGGGAAGGTTCACCACCCGGAACTCCAGCGGATGCATCGCGCCTCCTGCGCCAACCGGCAACACCCCTCCCCCCAGGGTCGGACGGGACGGGGGTCGCCGCATGCGGGGCGGCGGGTGCGGGGCGGGTTGCGGTGAAGGGGGCTCGGGGCGGGTGGGCCGGTGGGAGCATGGAGGGGTGAGCGGTGGTGGGGTGTTCGTCGGGGAGCTGTTCGGGCGCGAGCGCGAGGAACCGGCGCCCGGGGTGGTGCTGGTGCCCGGGTGGCTGGGGGCGGCCGAGCAGCGGGAGCTGGTCGAAGCGTGCCGGGAGTGGGCGCGGCCGCCGGCCGGGATGCGGACGGTGACGATGCCGAACGGCGGACAGATGTCGGTGCGGACGGTGTGCCTCGGCTGGCACTGGTACCCGTACGGGTACGCCCGCACCGTGGTGGACGGTGACGGCGCGCCGGTGAAGGCGTTCCCGCCGCAGCTCGGGGAGCTGGCCCGGCGGGCGGTCGCGGAGGCGTACGGCGACGGGATCGGCGAAGTCGAGGGCGCGGCCGACTACGCGCCGGACGTGGCGGCGGTCAACCACTACCCGCACGGCGCGAAGATGGGCCTGCACCTGGATCGCGAGGAGCGGGTGAACGCGCCCGTGGTGTCGCTGTCGCTGGGTGACAGCGCCGTGTTCCGGCTGGGCAACACCGAGACCAGGACGCGCCCGTGGACGGATCTGGAGCTGCGCAGCGGCGACCTGCTGGTGTTCGGCGGCCTGATGCGGTTCGCGTACCACGGCGTGGTGCGGACGCTGCCGGGCACCGCCGACCCGGACCTCGGCCTGGTGGGGCGGCTGAACATCACGGTGCGGCAGTCGGGTCTGGTGTAGCGGTGCGGCAGCCGGGTGTGGCGTAACGGTGCGGCAGCCCGGTCCGGTGCAGCGGGTCGCCGGTCGCGGTCCTCGGGCGGCCGTTCCCGGGTGGTGGGTGCTCGGACGGTCGCAGCCTGCGGTGCACGCTGCGTGTCCGGCGGCGGTCGGCGCGGGTCGGGCCGTGGGGCTCGCGGGCGTGCCGGAGGGCGGGAATTCCCGGCGGGCGCGGAGACTTGTGCTGGACGGAACACGGCGACCGGCGGCACACCCAGCCCCGCCCGGCCGCCGGGAGAGGGAGCGACACACATGGGAACCCCCGTCGACCAGCTCGTCGACCTGCTCGACCTGGAGCAGATCGAGCTGAACATCTTTCGCGGCCGCAGCCCCGAGGAGGCGCTGCAGCGCACCTTCGGCGGGCAGGTCGCCGGCCAGGCGCTGGTCGCGGCGGGCCGCACGGTGGACGAGGACCGGCCGGTGCACTCGCTGCACGCCTACTTCCTGCGTCCCGGAGTTCCCGGCGTCCCGATCGTCTACCAGGTGGACCGGCTCCGGGACGGACGCTCCTTCACCACCCGCCGGGTGCTGGCCATCCAGGGCGGGCGGTCGATCTTCGCGCTGACCGCCGACTTTCACAAGCCGGAACCCGGCGGCATCGAGCACCAGTTCCCGATGCCGGACGTCCCCGCCCCCGAGGACCTGCCGAGCGCGCTGGACGAGGTCGGCTCCCGGCTGGGCGAACTCCCGCCGTTCATCAGCCGTCGCCAGCCCTTCGACATCCGGTACGTGGACCGGCTCAAGTGGAGCCGCGACGAACTCGACGGCGTCGAGGCCCGCAGCGGCGTGTGGCTGAAGACCAACGGTCCGCTGCCCGACGACCCGCTGATCCACGTCTGCGCGCTCACCTACGCCAGCGACATGACCCTGCTGGACGCCGTCCGCGCCCCCGTCGAACCCCTGTGGGGCGAACGGAACTTCGACATGGCCTCGCTGGACCACGCGATGTGGTTCCACCGCCCGTTCCGGGCCGACGACTGGCTGCTGTACCGGCAGGAGTCGCCGATCGCCCACGGCGCGCGCGGGCTGGCCCGTGGCGAAATCTACGACCGGAAGGGGCAGTTGGTGGTCTCCGTGATGCAGGAGGGTCTGTTCCGCCCGCTCGCCGGGCGCTGACCCGGCCCGCAGACGCCCCGTCCGTCCTGCGATTGACGCAAGTGCCCGAACCAGAGCCCCACTTGGAGGCAGTCCGATGACCGACACCGCAGCCGAGGCGTGGCAGCACTGGACGGAGTCCCGGAGCGCCGCGGTCAGCGCCCCGCACGGCCCGCTCGCGCTGACCGGCACCCACTGGTTGGAGCCCGAACCGGCGAAACTGCCCGGCCTGCCCGGGACTTGGTGGGCCGAGAGCGGCGTCGTGTGCGCCGAGCTCGCCGCCGGCGACAGCGTCCGACTCGAAGGCGAGCAGCAGGAGGCCACCGGCCGGGTCGCGCTGCGCCCCGACACCGACCCGGGCGCGCAGATCGCGGTGCTGGACGGGCTGCGACTGGTCCCGATCGAGCGCGAGGGCGAACTCGCCCTCCGCGTCTTCGACCCCGCCGCGCCGCGCCGGGCCGCGTACGCCGGGATCTCGGTCTTCCCGTACGCGCCCGACTGGGCGGTGCCCGCCGTGTTCACCCCGTTCGAGACCGGCGCGCAGGACCTGATGGTGGAGAACGCCGACGGCCGGGCCCGCCCAATGACCGTCGCCGGTCAGGTCGCCTTCACGCTGGGCGGCGAGGAGCACACGCTGACCGTCAGCGGTTCCGGCGGCCCGCTCAGCGGCGTCATCGCGGACACCACCAGCGGCCGGGAGACCTACCGCTTCCGGTTCATCACGCTGCCCGCACCGGACGCCGACGGGAACACCGTGCTCGACTTCAACCGGGCGTTCCTGCCGCCCTGTGCCTTCGCCGACCACTTCATCTGCCCGTTCCCGCCGCCCGGCAACCGCCTCACCGTCGCCGTCGAGGCCGGCGAGCGGCAGGTGGTCACGCTCTGAGCCCTGCCACCTGAGTCTCCTGCTCCGCACTGCGCTCGGCCCCGGCTGCCTGTTGGCCGGGGCCGACGTGCGTCGTGGCGCTGCGTCGTGGTCCCGCGTTGTGGCCCTGCCTCGTGGTCCATGCGTTCGATCGATCGTTTGCTCGTCCGGACAGCTTCTTGCTCGTGCGAGCAGACAGTGCTACCTTTTTGCTCGGGTGAGCAAGGGCTGGCTCGGGCGAGCAGAGAGGGGTGCTCCGTGGGGCGCACGTTCACCGAATCGGCGCGGCGTCGGCAGATCGTCGAGGCGGCCATCGAAGTGATCGCCGACGCGGGGTACGCCAAGGCCTCGTTCGCGCGGATCGCCAAGCACGCCGGGCTGAGCAGCACCGGGATGATCTCGTACCACTTCAAGGGCAAGGACGATCTGCTGCGCGAGGTGGTCGCGGAGGTCCTGCGGGTCTCCGAGGCGTACATGCGGCCGCGGATCGAGGCTGCGGTGGGCCCGCGGGCGCGCCTCCGCGCGTACATCGAGTCCAACGTCCAGCTGGCGGCCGCGCACCCGCGGGAGCTGGCCGCGCTGGTGGAGATCCTGAACGGCCAGGGCGACGACACGGACGGCGAGTTCGCGGCCGGTCGGCGGACGGTGATGGACCTTCAGGAGTACGTGGTCCGCGCCGCCCAGGCGGAGGGCGAGTACGGCCAGTTCGACGCCAAGGTGCTGGTGACGGCGATCCGGGGCGCGATCGACGCGGTCCTGGTCCGCGTGCTGCGCGAGCCGGAGATGGATGTGGCCACCAGCGCACGGGAGTTGGCCGACCTGTTCGACCGGGCGGTGCGCCCGGCGGAGATCTGCATGGAAGTTCACCGGCTGCCGGGGGAGGACGCGTGAACGAGTGACGGTCCGGACGGGTGGGGCCGACTGTGGCGGCGCCGGATGCGGCGGCCACCGGGGTGAGGGGAGCGGACGTGGTGGGGACGGATGCGGCGGGGACGGAGACGGGCACAGTGACGGGGGCGGACATGGCGATGGGTGTGGGCGCGGGCGCGGTGGGGGCGGTCGTGGGGAGAACGGGCCCGGCAGAGGCGGGAGTTGAGGCCTCTGAGGGAGCGGCCGGTGGGAGCGTGGTCGGTCGTGGGCCGGCCGAGCTGCCGAGGACGGCGGACGGGCAGGTGGACTGGGCGGCGCTGGCGGGGGACGACTCGACGCCGAAACAGCGGCAGGCGCGCGGTCTGCGGCAGGCGGCCAAGTCGCTGGTTTTCGAGCTGGCGATCCCGCTCGCTGCGTACTACACGCTGCTCGGGTTCGGCGCCGGCCAGTGGCTGGCGATCACGCTGAGCAGTCTGGCCGCACTGCCGTGGTTGATCCTCGGGCTGCTGCGCAACCGCCGGCTGGACGCGATGCCGGTGTTCACGCTGCTGCTGATCGCGGTGGGCGCGCTGCTGTCGTCGGTGACGGGCAGCCCCAGGGTGCTGCTGGTGCGCGACAGTTGGGTGTTCGGAGTGATCGGCCTGTGGATCCTGGGCAGTCTGCTGACCCGCCGCCCCTGGGCGCTCGGCGCGGCCCGGACGGTGGTCGCCGCCAAGATCGGCCCGGTGGGCGCGGACGCCTGGATCGGCCAGTGGGACCACGACCGGACCTTCCGCCGCCACATCCGGCTGCTGACAGTGCTGTGGGGCACGGGTTTCACCCTGGACGCCCTGATCCGGGTCGCCTTCGCGATGACCCTGCCGATCGGCGCGGTGCCGCTGGTGAACGCGCTGCAGTGGCTGGTCGTGCTGGGCGCGATGATCGGCCTCCACACCTGGTACGTGAAGCGGAACGGGCTGCTGGTCTGAGGCCGGAACGCGCCGGCTCTCGTGGCGCGGTTCCGCGGTGCGGTGATTCGGCGGTGCGGTGGCCTTGGTGGTTTTGATGGTGCGGCGGCTTCGGCGGTGGATGGCCGGGGCCGCCGCACTCGTTGTCGGGTCGGTACTGTGTCGGTGGCGGCAGGCAGGATCGGCGGCATGATTCCTGTCGAGGACGTCATCGGGCGGGCCGGCCCGGACGGCGTGCTGCCGCTGCTCACCCTGGCCGAGTTCTTTGAGGGCAACGCCGTCGAGGACTCACTGGCGCCGAACCAGTGGGGCTACGGTCGCCCGCCGCTGGCCGAGTTGGCGGCCTGCCTGGCCCGGATCGCCGAGCGGCCGGACGTGGCCTGGGTGCGGGTCCAACTCCACCCGGAGACACTGGACTTGTCCGAGGTGCTGGCCGAGGCCGTCGCCGTGTGCACCAGTGCGGACGCTGCGAACTGCGAGTCCTGGACGGCCGGTTGGGAGTCCAGCGGTGTGGTGACCGGCCTGGTCGACGACTGTTTGGACGTGCCGCCGGTGCCGGCCGGAATGGCGATCCGATCGATCGTCTGGGACTGATGCCACGCCAATTCACCGTGCCAGCGGAGTCGTTGAATCGGCGAGCGAAAATACGGGTGACGGCGGAGATCGGACGCCCCTAGACTCGGCGAGCCGAAAGGCGCCCGAGCCGGATGGCCGGCCGGGTCGACCGTGATCAGGAGAGGGAGGGAACAGTCGTGCGTAGCGCCGCTGTTGTCGTTCCCCCGTCGCGGTTCGAGGTGATCCTGGTGTCCTCGGCAGGCCGGCGCCCGCTGCGCGGCCGGCGCCGGTAGAGGACCGCGAGCTCCACCCGATTCCCCTTGCTGTGAACGCCCGTTGTCGGCGTCGCACGGTCGTGCCGACGTACTGTCGGCGGGCCGCCCCACCGCCCGTGTACTGCGTCGCGCTGCGCCGCGGTGCAGGTGCGGGCCCGGGCGCAGGGGTGTTGCTCGGCTGCTCCGGTGAATCGCGCTGCCCATTTCAGGATCCACCTCCGAAAGGCATCGGGCCATGCGCACCGACCTCACCCTCTCCACCGCCACCAGCACCGTCGCCGTCCGCAACCTCGGCATCCTCGCGCACGTGGACGCCGGCAAGACCACCGTCACCGAGCGCATCCTGTTCCTGACCGGGGAGACCCACCGGCGCGGCGAGGTGCACGACGGCACCACCGTCACCGACTTCGACCCGCAGGAGCGCGACCGCGGTATCACCATCTTTGCCGCGGCGGTCAGTTGTGACTGGGACGGCCACCGGCTGAACCTGATCGACACGCCGGGGCACGTGGACTTCGCCGACGAGGTGGAGCGTTCGCTGCGGGTGCTGGACGGCGCGGTGGCGGTGTTCGACGCCGTCGCGGGCGTCGAGCCGCAGAGCGAGTCGGTGTGGCGGCAGGCCGACCGGCACGGTGTGCCGCGGATCGCGTTCGTCAACAAGATGGACCGGCCCGGTGCGGACCTGGACGAGGCGGTCGCCTCGATCCGGGACCGGCTCCACCCGGTGCCGCTGGCGGTGCAGTTGCCGATCGGCCGGGAGGGCGACTTCACCGGCGTGGTCGACCTGCTCCGGTTGCGCGCACTCACCTGGCCGGACGGTGCCGGCAGTGCCGAAGACGTACAAGTCTCCGACGTTTCCTTCGAGTTGGCGGCCGAGGCGGAACGTCGACGGCAGGCACTGGCGGAGACGGTGGCCGAACTGCACCCGGCGGCGCTGGAGGAGTACTGCGCCACCGGAACCCTCGGCGCGGACAGCCTCGCGGCCGCGCTGCGTCAACTCACGGCAGACGGACAGGCGGTGGTGGTGCTGTGCGGCTCCGCGTACCGCAACCGCGGCATCGAACCGCTGCTGGACGCGGTGACGGCGTACCTGCCGTCGCCGCTGGACGTCCCGCCGGTGCGCGGCGACTGGCAGGGCGCTGTCCAGGAACGCCCGGCCGATGCCGAACAGCCTTTGGCGGCACTGGTGTTCAAGGTGAACGCGGGCGCCACCGGTCGACTCAGCAGCCTGCGGATCTACTCCGGCACCCTACGGAAGGGGGACACCGTGCTCGACGCGCGCACCGGCCGCACCGAGCGGATCGGCCGCATCCTGCGGGTGCAGGCCGACCGGCACACCGAGACCGACACTGCGGTGGCCGGCGACATCGTGGCCGTCGTCGGGCCCAAGGCCGCCCGGGCCGGCACCACGCTGTGCGCGCCGAGCGCCCCGCTGGTGCTCGAACCGGCCGTCGCCGCCGATCCGGTGGTGACCGTCGCGGTCGAGGCCCGCCGCTCGGTGGACACCGACCGGCTGGCGGTCGCGCTGCTCCGGCTCGCCGAGGAGGACCCGTCCCTGGTGGTCGGGACCGACCCGGAGAGCGGGCAGCGGGTGCTGTCCGGTCTCGGTGAACTGCACCTGGAGGTGGCGGTGGAGAAGCTCCGCCGGCTCGGGCTGGAGGTCACCGTCGGCCGGCCGCAGGTCGCCTACCGCGAGACGCTCTCCCGCGCGGTCGCCGGACTCGTCCTGCGGCATGTCAAACAGGACGGCGGCGCAGGGCAGTTCGCGCACGTCGTGGTCGACGTCGAACCGCTCGGCGAACCGGGCACGGACGGCTTCGAGTTCCGCTCCACCGTCACCGGCGGGCGGGTCCCGCAGGAGTACGTGCAGGCCGTCGAGGCGGGCTGCCGGGACGCCCTCGCGGACGGCCCGCTCGGCCACCCCGTCACCGGGGTCCGGGTCACCCTCACCGACGGGGCGACCCACGTCAAGGACTCCTCCGACCTGGCCTTCCGCACCGCCGGCCGGCTCGCCCTGCGCGAGGCCCTGCGGCGCGGCAGCCCGGTCCTGCTGGAACCCGTGGTGGACGTCACCGCGACCGTCCCGCAGGACACCGTCGGCGGCGTCCTCGGCGACCTCTCCGCCCGCCGAGGACGCGTCCACGGCTCCGCCCCCCGCGGCGCCACCGACGCAGCCCTGACCGCCACCGTCCCCCTCGCCGAACTCTTCGGCTACGCCAGCGCCCTGCGCAGCCGCACCCAGGGCCGCGGCACCTTCACCACCCACCCGGCCGGCTACGCCCCGGCCCCGCGCGGGCAGTAACGGCCGCGCAAACGGCGGCCCCGCCCGGAAACCCCGGGCGGGGCCGCTCGGTCAGGATCACCGTCAGGTGTCAGCAGGTCGGGTCGGAGAGGGGGCGGCGTGCCGGTCTCGACGTGTCCGGTTCGGCCCGCCCAGGCCGTCGAACCGTTCGGATCTGCGGCCCGGACGCCGGAGGCTCAGAAGAATCCCGGTGAGGATCCGTCCAGCGAGCCGATCAGGGTGGCCCGGTCGAGCAGAATGTTGTTGTTCTCGCAGCTGGTCTCGGGAAGCAGCACGCACGCATGGCAGGCGGCCAGGTTGAGCCCGTCGGCGCCACTGGCCTCCGACTCCGCGCACAGCGGATCGTTGGAGCACCATCCGGCGCGGGCCAACGCCGACCGCAGTGAGCTTTCCAGCCGGTCCGGCTCGCCCTGGGCGACGATGCCTCCCAAGCTGCCGGCCGAATCGCTCGTCGCGGTGTAGATCAGGATTCCTGCCATGTCGTCGCCCGCGTACAGGCGTTCCCGCAGTGCGGCGGCCGGGTAGCCGCCGTCCAGGCTCCACTCGTTGATCAGCACGTGGGCGAGGGTGTGCAGCAGCACGTACCGCGGATCGGCGTGGGACGACGGTACCGGCCGGTCCGAACCCTTGGCGCGCTCGTGCAGCAGACGATCGTGGTTCGCACGGATTCGCCGGGCCCGGGAGAGGGGGCCGGGTAGTTGCTCCCACTGGCGCAGACGATCGGTGTCGAGCCGCAGGAACACTCCCTCGCCCCGGACCTCGATCGCGGGCAGCCATGTCTGCCTCTGGTGCCAGATCGGCGCGTGCCGGGGCATCGCCGCCAGGCCCGGTTCCTCGATCCTGGTGAACGACTGCAGGGCGCGGACCTCACGCAGACGCTTCACCAGCATGATCTGGCCGAGGCCGTGGGACTCCCGGAGCGGTCCGGTCGACCCGGCCGGCGGTTCGCAGACGAAATCCTGGGCCCCGACATCGGGATCCTCCCGATGCGTCCGGCGCAGGCTGTCGTATTCGTCGCGGTAGATCGCCGTGCGCGGTGCGTCCTGTTGCCCGGATTCGATCGGGCCCTGCTCCGTGGAGCTCCGCTCGGTCTCCCGGCGTTCGCGGATCAGCGACACGATCTCCTCGGGGTCGTAGGCAGGGTGGTGCTCGAGGATCTTTTCGACGCGCAGGTACCGGCGGACGAAGGAGTCGTCCTCGTCCTTCAACTTGCTGTACAGGCCTGCCGCGAGCTTCGCCAGGCCCTCGCTCCACGGGGGGATGGACAGCGCGGAGTGCACGACGGGGAACCAGACGGAGGAGGAACCACGCTGGAGGGTACGCGGCGCTTCCGTGCAGTGCTCGGCAGGTGCGTCCTTCAACCACGGGAGACGGCCGCCGCAGCGGATGCGCAGGTCATCGAGTGCCGCGCGACGGAACGACCCTTCCATCGACGCGGATACGCCGCAGCTGCAGCTGATCAGTACGGCGCGCAGCGAGGCGGTCGAGCCGTCCGACCTGAACGTCAGGCCGCCTCCGCAGCTCCCGGTCTCGGTTCGACCGTTGTTCCGGTGCACCCACTGCCAGTAGGGGAAGTCCTCCAGGTGGCCGTTTGCGCAGGCCATCACGAATCGGGACGGGACCAGGCCTTCCTGACAGTTCGAACACTCGGCCCGACCCGAGGGGGAGTTGAACTTCCGGTACGGCTGGAGAGCGCCGCAGCGCGGGCAGGAGTACCACTCGGGGAACCGCACGGCCCGGACGCCGTCCTTCGCCAGGTCCGGGTCGGGCGCGGGCGGCAGGCGGAACTCGTACACGTGCAGTTGGTCGGAGAGGCGGGGCTCCACGACGACCGGTGCCCGTGAGACGTCCCACGAGTCGATGCCGCGGACCAGGAACGACTCGTTGTCCACCGCGATCATCGCGCCGACGCCGTACGTGGTGATCAACTGTGCGCGCCGGATCTCTCCGAGTCGACGGGCGACACGGACCGGGCCGGAGACCAGGCTCCGACGGCGGGTGCGAGGGGGAAGAGGTGTCACAACTCAGCGCTCCTCGAAGAAGACGGACGAGGCATCGACGTCACGCAGGCTCCACAGGGTGGGCCACGACTCGGCCCCGGTGGTGAGCGCTTCGTCGTCGTAGCTGCTCAGCAAGGCAGGCGCACGCGTGCCCCGGGGCGCTTCGTAGACCAGGTCGGAGTAGTCCTCGGCCGCGTACCTCCACTCCTGGACGAAGTGGTCGAAGGCCTCGGCGGTGGTGTCGAGTTCGGCCGGGTCGACCTGGGCGACACGGTCGAGGACGATGCGACGGATGCTGCCGTTCAGATCGTCGAGGAAGTCCTCGATCCTGCCGGCGGCGGCGTTCGGGCCCGCCTCCGGCAGGGTCAGCCGAGCCAGCGCGACGATCACCGCGTGCAGTCCGCGCTCCCTGGCTCGGGAGGAGAACGGCGTCACGCTGGTGGACTCCACCTCCCGGTACAGCGCCGAGTGGAACTGTTGGAAGTCTTCGTAGTGCGAACGGTCGCGGGAACGGGCCGAGTTGAGCATGACCGCCACGAATCCGGGGTGCTGCCGGCCGACCCGGCTGGTGGCCTGAATGTACTCCGCGGTCGTCTGCGGCTGACCCATGACCGCCATCAGCCCCAGCCGGTCGATGTCCACGCCGACCGAGATCATGTTGGTGGCGAGAAGGACGTCGAGGACGTCCTTCTGCGGCAGCGACCGTTCGACCTCCTTCAACCGTCGGGAGATGTCGCTCGCATTGGCCCGACTGCTGAGCTCGGTGAGCCCGTCGACCCGGCGCGGCTCCGCACCGTCCCGGACTGCCAGATAGTCGAGACGTTCCTGCACGTCGTCCAGGACCTGGAGTTCCGCTGCGGACAGCAGGCGCAGGCTGTTGAAGTAGCCGACGAGCGTCCAGTAGGCGTCCTTCACGTGGTCCGGCGCGCCACGGGTCGCCGCCCGATGCAGCAACGCCGCGTACACCCGGATCAGCAGTGTCGCCTGACTGGTGCTGGAGGTGAGCAGACCGACGTAGCGGCGGGCGGCCTTCCGGTCCCGGGAGGTCTCGACGGCGAACCAGGAATCGCGCGAGTCGAGCCCGGCCGGCGGGAACTGGTCGACCCTACGGGCGAACAACCGGGATCCCTGCTGGTCGGCCCGCCGGATGGTCGCGGTCGAGGCGACCACCTTCGGCCGTCGGGCGAGTGCGTCCACTGCCGTCTCGTACAGACCCGTCAGGGTGCCCAAGGGGCCCGAGATCAGGTGGAGTTCGTCCTGGACGATCAGCTCCGGGGGTCGAGTGCCGGGCGAAGCGGTCAGATTGAACAGGGCGGCCGAATCGGGCCGCCACGGCAGCGAGGCGAACTTGTCGACGGTGGCGATCACCAGGGTCGGCCGAGCATCGTAGACGGCGTCGTCGACCAGGTGGACCGGCAGGCCCGTGTGGAACGCGCAGTCGACAGCGGGGCAGCTGATCACCATCCGAACGGAGGTTTCGTCCACCGCGTAGTCGTCCGGGGACAGGGGCTCGCCGCACCAAGGGCAGCCGCGCAACTGGACGGGGTTCTCCGTCTGAAGCGGCCGCAGCGGATTGTTGCGCAGTTCCCGCAGTCGCTGGGCCGCCACGGACAGTCGGTTCGGGGTGGCGGAGCGGCCCACCCACATGCCGATCGAGATCTCCTCGTCGCCCAGTGACGCCGGATCTCCGTCGCGCAGTCGTTCCATGGCACAGATCAGCGTCGTGGCCCGCTCGAACTGCTGCAGCGTCAGCAGCCGCAGGGTGTAGCGCATGAGGACGGTGACGCCGCCACCCGTCGACCCGTCGCGCAGCCGCCGCAGGAAGGTGGTGAACGCGATCAGGCCGAGGTAGGCCTCGGTCTTGCCACCACCGGTGGGGAACCACAGCAGGTCGGCCACTCCGCGGTCCTCGTGCTCGGGGTCCACGATGCCGACCAGACAGAGCAGTACGAAGGAGATCTGGAACGGGCGCCACCGGCCTGCCGAGGCATCGGGCAGACCGGATCTGCCCCCCTTGATCCACGCCGTTCGGGCACGCTGATCGGCCATTGCGAGGTTCGCCAGCCTGAACGCGCGAAGCACCTCCGGCCGGTCCGGGTCGGCCAACAGGTCCACGCCGTCGTGCATGCGCCGGAGTGCGCGGCGGCACTGGCGCACCTGCTTCACCGCGATCGGGCCGTGCTCGGTGCCGGCCAGCGCGCGGCTCTGTTCCTCCTGGCCGTCGATCCAGATCCGGTACCCGTCGAGCATCCGGCGCAGTGCCGCGACGATCTCGTCGGTCGGGGCGGTGCCGAGACCGTGCATGGTCAGTGCGCTGGTGTCGATCTCCGGGTTCGAGTCCGTCAGCAGCACCTCGTGGGACGGCACGAACTCGGTCCGGACCGACGTCACCACGGCCCGGTCGGTGCCCACCTCACCGATGGCCGGGGGAGTCCACTCCCAGTACGCCGCGCAGCCGTGCCCGGTGGCGAAGGTCGGCGCGTGCCGGTGCAGCATCCGACTCAACGCCAGCTCGGAGTCGGCCGCACCGACCGCCGCGCGCCGTTCCACGAACGGTGCGGCGGTCCCGTCCTCGGCGGTCACCTCAAGGACCGGCTGGTAGAAGCAGTGGGCGTCGCGGAGGTCGTACTGACCGACCTCCAGACCGTTCACGACCGTTGCCGTCACGGTCACCGTGCCGTGCTGCTTCGAGGGCGGACGCACCAGGACACGGAGTTCGAGACCGGGGTGCAGTGGATCCAGGTCCGGGAAACCGGGCACCGTCACGTCCACGACGACCGGGTCCGGACGCAGTTCGGCCCGACGCCAGTGTTCCTTCTGCGCCTTCGTGCTGCGAGCCTCGGTCCGCTTGGCCGCAACGGGCTTCCCGTTCTCGTCCTCGGGCCGGTAGACGGCTGCCCGGACGGAGAACTTCAGCCGCGGGGCGACGTTCGGGTCCACGGCGAACGTGAGGCCGAGCGACGAAGGCATCCGGATGCCGGCCAAGGAGACCCCGAGGTCCACGGCCTCCTCCTCGACCGCCCTCCGGGCGATCGGGGTCGTGTCAAGGCCGTCCTGTTCGTTCTCCTGCTCGGACGGTTCGCGGTGCCCGTCCTGCGAACGGGTGCGCGGGAACAGCACCCCGACCGGGTACATGGTGATCGGCGCGTCACCCGTGAGCACCTCGTCGGTGCCGCCCACGGGGCCGAGCAGGTCGTCGCGCACCGCTGTCAGCAGGGAGTCGCACATCTCGTAGTGCGCCTGGTGGATCGACTCGCTCACGCAGTGTCCCCTTCAGTGCCGATCGTCTGTTCGTTGTCCCACCGGAAACGCCCGAGTCCGCACAACCTGGGCGCCAGCCACACTCCTTGTGGACCCAGCCCTTCCCGGTCCGTCACCGTGGCGCTGCCACCGACGCTCTCCACACAGTCGACCCGCAGCCCGGTGATCGCCTGCGGCCATCTGTCCACCGGACTGTGCGCGGTGCGCTGCAGCATCCGGTACAGGTCGGTACGGAAGCGCTCGGAGACCACTGCCGTCGGCCGGCCCTCGACGACCACGGCGTACGGCGGTGACTGGTCGGCGGCCACCGGGATGCCGTGCAGCAGGACCAACTCGGCGGGATCCCCGGGAGAGACGACGGTGCGAAGATGCTCCATCGAGGCCCGGGGTTCGACCCGGAGGTCCTCGGCACCGGGCGGCAGAGCCTGCGACACGTCACCGCCGAGCAGTTCGATGCCATTGCGTGCCCAGGCGCTCCGACCACCGAGGTACCACCGGTCCAGCCGCCGGTCCTTGCGGACCAGCCAGGAACTGGGAGCGTCCAGGATGTACATGTCGTCGCGGGCCCTGGTCATCGCCACGTACAGCAGTCGGGCCTCCGCCGCCGGGTCGTAGTCACGCTTCTTCTTCTCGACCCGCCGGGGCTCCCTCAGAACCCGCGGCTCGACCACGAGGACCCGGTCGAACTGCAGGCCCTTGGCACGGTGCACCGTGGAGACGACCAGGGAGGCCGAACGGACACTGGTGAGTTCGTCGGGAAGCCGTCGTTCGGCCAGCGCCAGGTGCAGCGCGGGGACATCGATGGTGCCCCGGGCTCCTCGGGCGACCTTGCGGACAGACCGCCACAGCGTCCCGGGTGAGCTGTCGATGGGCAGTTCGATGTCGGCGAGCAACTCACGGAAACGTTCCTCGCCGAGTGTGGAGGCGGCAGTGGCACCCAGGAGTTCGGCGAGCCACGGCGGAGCCGAACGCTCCCGCGCCGAACGCTGAAGGGTGTGCGGGACGCCTGCGTCGGCGAGCAGACCGGAGACGGTCAGGGCCTGACCGTTGTCCCGGCACAGCACCGCGGTGGTGCCCGGGTAGTGGCGCAACGCGTCCTGCACGTACTCCAGATCGAGGCCGCCGAAGTTCGGAGTCGTCAGAAGCAACGACCGCAGGTCTCCGTGGATCCGTTCCGCCTCATCGGCGACCCGAGCCGGATCGCGGGGAAGGCGCTGCAGTTGGGCTCCGTACGGCAGGGCGAGCCGCGCGACGTCGGTGCGGGCCCGGAAATTGTCACCCAGGTGCAGTTCGACCAGATCCTCGCCGAAGCTGGCACGCACCCAGTCCAGGAACCGGTCGGTCTCCTCGGCCCGCTGGTCCGGGTCGGAGACCTGGAACCCGTACACGGCCTGCGCCGAGTCGCCGACCACCGTGAAGCCGGTGTTCTCCTGGAACCGGTCGAGCAACGCCTCGACCATTTCCCGACGGACGCCGACCAGATCCTGCACCTCGTCGATCACGACATGGGCGGGCACCCCCTGCTCCCCGACCTCGACCGCGCCGTGGTCGATCGCCTCGGTGGCCGCCTCGATCCGGCCGTCGAAACCGACCGTCGACCAGTCGGTGTCCGGATAGGCACGGATCAGCAGAGCGGTGGCCCAGGCGTCGAAGGTCTGCGCCCGGACCCGCTGCGCGCTGCCGGCGCGCCGTTCGATCCGCTCGGTCAGCTCGCGTACCGCGGCCCGGGAGAAGGTGAGCACCAGGATCTCCCCGGCCTCCAGCTCCTCCCGTTCCACGAGCGCGTCGAGCCGCCGCACCAGCGTGTAGGTCTTGCCGGCGCCTGCGCCGGCGGTGACCAGCACCCGGGCGTCCCACGGCTGGTCCACCACGGCCTGTTGCTCCGCGGTCAGCGGGTGATCGTCGACGATGGCGCTCACTTCGCCTCGCTCCACAGGTACTCGAAGTCGGTGAAGGCGAGCTTCTCGCCGTAGTTGGTCACGTTGTCCCGCACGTTGAGGATGAGACAGGTCTCCTTGCCTCCGTTACGGGGGCCGCGCAGGCCGCGACCGATCATCTGCTGGTAGATGTGCGCGCTGTAGGTCGGCCGGGCCACCACCACCGCCCGGGTCGCCGGGGCGTCGAAGCCCTGGGTGAGCACACCGTAGTTGGTGATCACCTGGATCTTCCCCTTGCGGAAGGCGTCGATCCGCTGCCGGCGCTCCACGGTCGGGGTGTTCGCGTCGATCGCGGCAGCGGTGACGCCGCGGTCGCCGAGCTTGGCGGCAAGGAACTTGGCGTGCGCCACCGAGGTCGCGAAGACCAGCACCGGCCAGTCCGAGGGCAGGGCGACAATCTCGTCCACGATCCGCTGGTTGCGTTCGTGGTCGTCGGCGAGCCGTTGCTCGGCGCCCTTGGGCAGGGTGGCGAACTTCTCTGACTGCTTGAGCTCGTCGGCGTTCAGAGAGATTCGACCGCCCGCCAGCTCCCGGTGCCTGACCTGGGCCAGTACCCCGAGCCCCTGCAGCTGCTTGATGGCGTGCTCCAGGTCACCCTGGAACACCTCCGTGTCGAGCCGCTCGCCGAAGCGCTGCACCAGCAGCCTGGTCAGTTCCTCGTTGTTGCGGTACGGCGTCGCGGTGAGCCCGATCAGGTGCCTGCCGGTCCGATGGTGCGTCAGGTCCAGCTGGGCGAACAGCTCGGTGAAACGCGGGGACATCGCGGTGTGGGCCTCGTCGACCACGACCAGCGAGGTGCTCTCCCGCAGCCACGCGTAGTCGCCGGTGTCCAGACAACGGGACAGCTTCGCGTCGGTGGCGACCACCAGGTGTGGGCGGCCGTCGACCGGAGTCGCCTCGTTGCTCGACCACAGCCGGCTTATCACCAGCGGCATCTCCGGGCCGACCTTCGACCAGACGAACTGCCAGCTCTGCACGGCCTGTTCGCACAGCTCCTCGGTCTGCGCGATCCACAGCACCGGGCCCGGAAGTTCCTGTCGTTCACGGATCCACCGGATCACGCCCTCGGCGGTGACCCGGGTCTTGCCGCCACCGGTCGGCATGCCGAGCATGCCGCGCCGCGGCACCGGGCTCTCCAGCAGTCCGAGCAGAGCCTTGGCGAGCTGCTCCTGGTACGGGTGCAGGGCAGGGAACTCGCTCGGCCCGTCCACCTCGAACCTGGCCTCCAGGGAGGGCACCCGGGCACCCGCGAAGGAATCCGGGAAGTTCAGGTCCGCGACGAACCTGCGGGCCTTCTCACTGCCGTTGAACGAGCTCGGCGCACGGGTCGGGAACTCCAGCGACAGGTCCCGCTCGTGCATCCGGAGGATCGACTCGCCGTGCGAGTTGAACGCCATCTCGGCAATCCGTCGCGCGCTAGGCTCCTCCCCGCCGTTCTCCTCCAACTCGCTGTCCAACAGCCCCGGCGGCAGCCCACGCTGCAGCGCCTCACGTCCGATCAGCAGCGCGATCTTGTCGATGACGCTCTCGCTCGCGCGGACCGCACGCAGCCGCTCCTGCAACTGCTGGTTCTGCTCCTGACGGTCCTGCAGCTCCAACGCCTGCTTGCAGCCGGCCGCGCCGAAACCCCACTTGAACTCCTCGTCGGCCGCGCGCAGTACCTGCAGCCGGTCGAGCGAGTCGAGTACGTACAGGGTGTTGCCCTTCTTGGCGAACCTGATCGGGGTGGGCGTGCTGGCCGTGGCGGTGCGGATGATCCGGTCCAGAGTCGAGCAGCGCTGGATCTTCAGGTTGCTCCCGATGTTGCCCAACCGGGCCCGGACCGTGGTGTACACGTCGAACAGCGGAACCGGCGCCCCGACCTTGACCGGAGCGAGCTCCTTGGTGATGACGTCGGAGACCTTCGACATCCCCCATTCCTCGATCATGGCCTTGGCCGTCGCGGCGTCGGAACGGTCGGCGACCAGCAACGCCGGCAACTGCTCGCGCACCAGCTCGTCGTACTCGGCCTGGTTGGTGGCCACCGCGATCTCGCCGTCCAGCCGCTCCTCCCAGCCGGCACCCACTCGACACCGCGTCAGTACACCGTCGGGGAACTCGAAGGCGACCCGGAACAGTTGCGCGTAGGCCCGACCGACGAAGGCGTCGTCCTCGCTCTTCAGCACCCGGTCCAGCAACTTGCTCCAACGGTCCGCCGGCACCTCGTCGGCGGTGACGGGCATGCCGAGCCGCCGGGCGAGGTCCGGGCCGATCGAGGCCACCGCGAGCACCGTGGCGTAGTCCTTCAGCTGCGGGCCGACCGCCTCAGACATCCTGGTGAGGCCGAGCGAGGTGTTCACCAGGCCGTACTTGTTGATCATCCAGCGGAACGGGGAGACGACGGGCTTGCGGGTGGCGGTCTGTGCGCCGTACTGCCCGGTCCACTGCTGGACCACACCCAGTTCGGGGAGCGCGGCGACGAAACCCGCCCGGCCCTCCTCGGACAGCTCACGCAGCAGGTGCAGCGGGCCCGCGGTGGCAGCGCCCTCGACGGTCAGACGGCTCAGACTGGGCCGGGGCGCGTTGGCCGGCAGCGTACGCAGATAGCCGTTGTGCACCAGTTCCCGGTACTCCTCGAACCACGGCTCCAGCTCGGGGCGGTGATTGGGGGTCGGCCGGTCGGACAGACCGAGCTCGCGGAACACTGCCCGGTCACCGTCGTGGAACGCCATGTCGACGGCGATCGAGCGGTCCCTGCTGCCGTCGCCGGGTACCACCGGGCCGGGCAGGAGGCAGTCGCGCATGCGTCGGAACCGGCCGTCCACGGTGCGCACGTGCAGGGTTTCCAGCGGCTTCGGCACCTTGGCCCGGATCCGCTCCACCTGCGCGTTGCCGCCGGCGCTGCGCAGCAGTACCCAGAAGTTCGTCCAGGCCTGGCTGTCGTACTGGCCGAAGCCCTGGTCGAGCACACCCTCGAAACGTCCCTGGGCGTCCGCCACCCGGATGCCGATGGCGTGCAGATGCCGGGCCATCTCCGGTTGTTCGGAGATCCGCGGGTCGACGTAGACCATGTCGTCGCGCAGCGAGTCGTCCGAGGTCCGGTGGAAGATCTCACCGGCGACCGGCGCGACCATGCCGTGCTCCTCGGTCAGCACGATCCTCGCCTGGCGGATGTCCGGGGTGAACACGAAGTCGCGCGGCAGTTGGCGGGCCTGTTCCTGCGTCACCATCGCCGAGAGGATCTTGATGGCGTGGCAGGACGCTTCGGGGGTGCCGTCCGCGACCAGCGCCTCCAGCCAGCTCCGGACACTCTCCGGCTTGCCGTCGGTGGGCTCCAGAATGTGGTTCATCTTGCCGCGCCGAGTCTTGCTGTCGGCGAAGTCGACCGACGGGTGCACCCAGTCGACGGGGCGCCCGGGGTACTCGGACCAGATCTGCAGCCATTCCTTGGCCAGGTTGGCCGGGGTGATGAACAGGTCCCGGGGGATCTGGAGCACGCCGTTCTGGTCGGGCAGGGACGGGCGCTGCGCGGCCATCGACCAGACCTGTCGGAGGAAGTACTCGTCCGCCCAGTTCACCTTCTCCTTGGCGCGACCGGGCAGCAGCGGGAGGTACGCGGCGGGGTCCTCGGCGGGCACCAGTGCCGGCAGGCTGTCGACCACCAACCGGGCTGCCACCTGGAGCAGTTCGAGGTTGAACGGGCTGCCGTCCAGAAGATGCTGCCGGTCCTCGTTCGTCTTCCACGGCGCGTTGAGGATGCCGGTCAGCGACACCTCGTACTTGGTGGGGAAGAACGCCCAGAACTCGCCCTTGCCGACGGGAACGGTGTACAGCCCGTTGCGGACGTCGTACTCGGGAACGGCCCAGGAGACGTCGATCATCGGGCGGTCGTGCAGTTCGCCGGCAGTGTCGCGGACCTCGGCGGTGGGGGAGTGGGCGACGGAGAAGACCTTCCAGGACTCCGTCGTCGACTTCGCGCCGCGGGTGATCTCCTTGAGCGTCCGGCCGATGCCCTTGTTCTCGACGGTGATGTCCCTCCGGACCGGCGGCATCTTGCGCTGGTCGAGCAGGAGCACCTCCCCGACGTGCGAGGAGAACAACTGGAAGTGGAACGGGAACGGCTTGATCTCCCGGCCGTCGCGGAACTTGTGACCGGTGATGTCGTACCCGAGCCGATCGGCGGCACCCGGCAACAGCGGCAGCCGGACCACGGTGGTGGCCCACTGCAGCAGCTTCTCCAACTCCGAGTCGTCGGCGCACTCCTGCTGCCGGTCCAGCGGACGGGCCATCCGCAGCACCGGGGTGTCCATGTCCAACTCACCGCTCACACCGAGCGCCTGGGCGATCTCCGCCGCCGACCAGTCACGGTCGAAGCCGAAGTCGCCGCTCGCGCTGAAGAACTGCGGGCTGTCGCTGACCGACAGCACCGACTTGACGCCGACGCCGAACCGTCCGATCTGTCCTCCGCGCTTGCGGGACACGCTCATCCGCAGGATCGTCTCGGCGCCCTGCGGCGTGACCGGGTTGCCCTCGTTGGCGCAGTACAGATACTTGTCCGTCAGGACGACGTGCAGCTTCCCGCCGGGTGCGGCGGCGATCTCGTCCGCCGCGTTCTGCACCAGCTCGAACAACTGCCGCTCGCCGTAACCGCCTTGGGTGATTCGGCGCTCGCCGTTCGCATGTTCCTGCACCAGCCCCGGGTCGACCCGGTAGGTCTCCAGGACGACGGCGGACTGGCGGAGCACGGTGGCGATGACGGGGAGTGCGGACTGCGGGTCGGTCATGGAGCACCTGTCTCGGGAGGGAGTCCCGGCCCTGGGAGGGGGCGAGGGGATGAGGAAGGGCCGGGTGCCGGCGCACGTGGGCCGGCACCCGGGCAGGGTGAACTCCGCGGTCAGCCTTCGACCGTGATGGTGATCGTCATGACGAACCGGCGCGGCGGGTCGGCGGGCGTCGGGACCGCCGACCCGCTCCGGTCCCGGCGGCCGGGACCTCCAGAGGGCACCGGCGTCTCGGGGCGCCGCTTGCCCCGGGCAGTGCCGGAAGTGCCGCGCCTCTGCGGGTACGGCTGCACGACGCGCCCGTGATCAGGAGACTGCGCGGGCTCCTCCTCGGCATGTGCGAGCTGCGCGGCCACCGTCGCCCGGGCATGCCGCTGGGCCGCGACCTCGGAGCGCCAGTGCTCCACCTCGTACTCCTCGACCCCCCACACCCTCGTTCGGTAGTCCTCCCTGCCCGCGGCGTCCGACAGGGCGTCGTAGCGCGCAAGACGGCGCGCCATCTCCGTCAAGAACGAATCCATGGTTCCCCTCCCAATGAAATACCGGATAACGATCTGAATTTGGACAGGGCTCCGCCCCGAATGGTCTGCGAGCCGTATCCGCACGGGAGTTGGGCTGGTCGACGATCCGACCCTATCGGCTCCCAGGGGGTCTGTCACCCCCTGGGAGCGGTGTTGGGAGAGGCGGGGAGGCGGCGAAAATCCGACATTGAGGATAATTGCTGTGAATTGAGATTTCTGTCATTCCATTGCTGGCGCACTTCGGATCACTTGCCGTCAAAGGCGGTTTGACACTCTCAATGCTGTCAACTTCCACTGCTACTCTGGTCCGGCACGACAGCGGAACGGAAGAGGAGCGATGGAGGACAGCGAACACTTCGGCGTCTGGCTTGGGCGTCAGCTCCG
Source organism: Kitasatospora sp. CB02891 (assembly GCF_002803145.1). Classification (NCBI taxonomy): domain Bacteria; kingdom Bacillati; phylum Actinomycetota; class Actinomycetes; order Kitasatosporales; family Streptomycetaceae; genus Kitasatospora; species Kitasatospora sp. CB02891. The sequence goes on from NZ_NNBO01000004.1 coordinate 64,511, forward strand.
GCGGGTGGGTATGACACAGGCTCAGTTCGCCGAAGAACTGGACCTGACGCGGGCGGCGGTGTCGGCATGGGTGACCGGTAGGGCGCAGCCGAAGCCCACACTCATGCCGAGGATTGCCCAGCTCCTCGGCACGGACCTGGCCACCGTGGTCACCAGGGACACCGACGCGGGGTCGGCCCGCCCGGTCACCTGGCACCACCGGCTCGCGCACGCGGATGGTGGGCGCGAGTACGGCAACGCGGCGGCCTTCGCCTTCGACGCGAACCTGGCGGTGCTGGCGCGTGAGGCGACCCAGAACAGTATGGACGAACGGTACGACATCGCCCGGCCGGTGCGAGTGCGTTTCACCCTGCACGAGTTGACGGGGGAACACCTCAACAGGTTCCTCACCGCGTTGAAGTGGAACGAACTCGAACCTCACTACGACGTGGCGGCCCGGTCCCGTCAGAAGGTCGGCCGGGTGCTCGCCGAGGGCCTGCGGTTGCTGAGGGAGGAGTCCTCGCTGCTGCTGCTGCGCGTCGACGACTACAACGCGTCCGGCCTCACCGGACCCGAGTACGGTGACGGGCGGTTCGCCGCCGTGGTTCGCCGGCAGCTCGACAGTCATAAGCGCGACGACCGGGCGGGTGGATCGTACGGCCTGGGCAAGGCCACCTTGTGGGCGGCCAGCCGGCTCGGCCTGGTGCTGATCAACAGCACCCTTTCGGAGAGTCACGAAGGGCGTACGGCCCGCCGGGTGGTGGGCCGTCTCGACCTGCCATGGCGGACGGTCGACGGGGTGGCGTACGCCGGCCCGGCGTGGCTGGGCGAACCGGACACGGAGAAGGAGCACGAGGGCGTTTCGCGCTCCTGGTGGGCCGACGAACGGACGACCGCCGATCTGTGGCTGGAGCGCGACAGCGACGACCCGGGTACCTCGTTCCTGATCGTCGGCGCGCACGACGCCGCCGGGCACAGCAGCACGTTGAAGGAGACGTACGACGCGCTCGTCGAGGCGCTCGCCGACAACTTCTGGGCGGCCATGACGGCCGGCCGTTCCACTCCCGCGGTGCTGGAGGCATCGGTACGGGCGATGAAGGACGGGGTCACGGTCGTCGAGGAGCGTCGGGTCGACCCGACGGAACGCCACCCTGCGCTCACCCGTGCCCTGCGGTCCCACCTGGACGGCGAGACCGTTGCCGAACTCACCGCCGCGGACCAGGTGGTGGCGGCCGATGTGGTGCTCGACGTTCCCGCGCTGCGGGCGGCCGGGCGCGGGAGCGGGGTGCGCGAGCACCGGGCGGTGCTGCTGGTGACGCCTGCGGACGACGCGGACACCGAGCACAGCCGCATCGTGTGCATGCGCGGTACCCGCATGACGGTGACGACCAGGCGCCCGCGCAACCTCGGCCTCGGCGTCGATCCGTTCCAGGCGGTGCTGCTCGCCGGGTTCGCGACCGGGAACGACGACGAGTCGGTCCGGGCGGCCGAGGCGTTCCTGCGCGCCGCCGAGCCACCGGAGCACGACCGGTGGGGCACCACCGACGAGCTCACGGCGACGTACCTCAACGCACCGCGCCGGCTCACCGAGTTCAACGCGGCCGTCGACGCGGCCCTGCGCGCGGTGGTCGGGCGCCGCTCGACCCGGCCGACCGGTGACGGACCCGAGATTCTGCGGGGCCTGCTGCGGCTGGACCTTCCGTCCGCCGGCGGTCGACGGGTCGAGGGCTACCCGGTGGTGGACCGGGTGAGCGGCAGGGTCGATGCCTCCGGATCGTGGACCCTCGACGTGACGCTGAAGGTCCCGCAGCGGGACGATTCCTGGCAGCTCGTGCCCGTCGCCAAGTTCGACGTCCGCTCCGGGAGCAGGCCCGCTCTCAGATGGGCCGAACTCACCGCGAACGAGAACTGTCGGGTGCTCGACGGCAGGATCGTCGTGGACCCCGAGGTGCGGTCCGCAAGGTTCTCCGGGACCACCGCCGTCGACAGCCATCCCGTCCCGGCCTCGTTGGCGGGCGTGGTTGTGGACATCCGTCAGGCCCAGGAGGTTCCGGCATGAGCACCGTGTACCCGTACCCGACTCTCGCCGGACGTGTCGACATCACCGTGCGTCAGGCCGGCATCGACGGGAAGGCCCTGCCGTTCTCGCTGATCTCCCCACGTGAACAGGTTGTCGCGTTGCACCTGGCCGGACGCGACGACTGGGAGGAGGCCACCCTCGAACTCGAGGTCGGGCTGCCCAACGACGAACTGGCCGACGGCCCCTGGGCCTCGGTCGTTTGCGTGGCCGTTCTGACGGAGGGCGCCACCAACTCCCGCACGGTCGCACGACTGGAACGTCGCCGCGACGACACTCGGTGGCGAGGCGAGGTACGTCTTCGCCGCTCCATGTATGTCGCCCGTGCTGTCCTTCAGGTCAGCGTGGTCGGCTCGTACGACGGCATCGACGGGCGGGTCATCGGAACCGGTGACGTGCCGTGGGTGGTCGACCTTCTCGCGAGGACTGCGGTTCGGCAGCGCGACATCGAGATCGTGGAGGAGGACTTCCGGGACGGGCCGCAGGAATGGCTGAGGCCGTTCAAGGAAGCCCCCTGGCTGGTCGAGACCTCCGGTGAACTGCCCACCGTGCTCCTCAACACCTCGTTCGAAGGGCTGGGGACGCTGCTCAACGGAGCTCGCGGACCGTTGGAGAAAGCGGCTGCCGGACTCGTTGCCACCCAGATCGCCGGCGATGCCTGGACAGCGATGTTCCATTCTGCCGTCGGTGACCTGGAGGTCGACGACGACGGCGCCCCGCAGGTGCCGGACGGCTGGAAGGAACCCGTCCTGCGCGCCATGCTTCCGGACGTCTTCCCCGGGCTTCCCCTCGCGGACGCCCTTGCGGAGATCCACAGCCGGCGAACCGAGGGGCACGGTTGGGCCGAACTGCAGTCCAGGATCCAGTTCGCGGCTTCTCGTCGGGCCCAGGCCCCGAAGAACCTGACCACCGCTCTCCGCGCGGTGTCCCGACCCCAGGAAGGTGCAGCCCGTTGAACCGGTCCAGTGCCGATGTTCCCGATCGGCTCGCACTGCTCCCCTCGGCAGTGGCGTCCAAGTATCTGACCAACGCCGTGCGTTCGGGACACGAGCGACTTCCGCAGGTGGCGATCCTGCGGGCTGCCGGCCCGATCGAGGACGGATCGGCCAGGTGGAACACCGGGCCGCTGAAGGAGATCCTCGACGAGGCGATGTCCCGGTTCGCCGACGCCCGGACCGAAGCCGACGCCTGGTTGGCGCCGCGTCTGCACGCGACCCTCCGGATGACCCGGGCCGAGGCCGCCAGACCGGAACTGTGGAACTTCCTCGCGCTCGCGGTCGCCCCGGACTACGTCCTGTGGCGTCACCTCGCCACAGGGGAGGCCAAGGACGGTACGGCGAAGAAGGTCAACACACCGCGCTTCGCGGGTCCGCAGGACAGCCAGGCCTTCGCCCGGCTCTGGTGGGCCGCCGAGATGTTCCGGGACGGGCCCGACTACCGGCCTGTCGAGGTGGCATGCGGAAACCAGGACATGCTCAACACTGTGCTGCGTCTCGACACGATCGACCACAAGCCGACCGCCCTGGCCATGGTGAGGGTCCTGGAAGGCATGGTCAGGTCCGGCGCGACCCGGCTGGGCGACCGGGTCAATGCCCTGTGCACGGCGGTGAACTCCGCCGGCAGCACGTTGCTGTACGACGTCCTCGCCCCGGACGAGCTGCCGGACCAGGAAGCGCTGTTCGCGTGGATCGACGACGCGGAAGGCGCGCCTCCGGTGCCCTGGGACCGGTTGCCGGACGGGCCGGAGGACGGCACCGCACGGCGTGCCTCGGTGGATCGGCTCACCCTGATGTTCCAGGAGCTCGCCGACGGCGCACCGCTGCGCGATCGCAGCCGCAAGCACGCGGCGGATTCCGCCTGACCTCGCCGCGGAGACCCGATCGGTCGGGTCTCCGCGGCTCAGCTTTCGGCGTCCTCGGTCCTGGCCGGCTCGGAAGGCTGCCAGTTCTCCAGCCACTTCAGGGCCGCTGCGACATCTTCGGTCCCGAGCTCCAACGCCGCCGCGAGCACGTGCACCCCGAGCCGGGGCGGGATCGCATTGCCGATCTGCTGTGCCACCGCTCGGCCGGACCACCGATAGGCGGCGGGAAAGGTCTGCAGCCGGCCGGCTTCCTCCTCGCCGATCCGTGCGTCGGTCTTCGGGTCCGGTTCCTGGCCGGCAGGCACCACGCGATTGCGCGAGACCTTGCCGGTGACGGTGAACGCGGGTTCGTCCGAGGTGCGTTGGCCGCGGGCCTTGGGATCGCCGCCCGTGCCGTAGTTGGAGACGACCCTGAACTTGTCCTTCCGGCCGAGCGCCTCGCCCATCGTCACCCAGGGAAGAAGCTTGCCGTTCGCAACCGGCCGCTCACCCTTGTGGAAACGCTGGTGGGTCGGGACGGGCATCTCGACCTGTGGATGCAGGGCGGTGTTCGCTGTCGTGAGCCGGGCGATGAGGATGGCGCGACGGCGGGTCTGCGGCACACCGAACTCCTCGGTGTGCAGTACCTCGCACTCCGCCGAGTAGCCACGCTCCCCGAGGATGCGCCGGTACTCCTGCCACACCGGCAGGACCGCCGGGACCTGCTCCAGCACGATCACCTCGTACGGCCGGCCGGCCTTCAGGGCCTCCAGGATCCAGCGCAGCGGTTCGAGCACCAGGCCGGTGCGCGGATCCTTGTGGGAGTCGAGCTCCGCCCGGACGTTCTCGCCGCGGGCCATCCGGCGCGCGTAGGCGATCACCTGGTCCAGAGCTCGGCGCCCGGCACCGCTGCCCGCAACGGTGAAGGTCTGGCATGGCGGGCCGCCGGCCAGGATCCTGGCGTTCGGGAAGTTGCCGGGGCCGAACTTCCGGACGTCGCCCTTCCTGGTCTCCAGACCATTGGCCACCCGGGTAAGGCACGCATCCTCGTCCCACTCGACGCCGGTCACCGTGAGGCCAAGTGCCTGCGCGGCCATGTCGAGCCCGCCCGGTCCTGCGAACAGGTCGACAATCTCGGAGCGGTCCTGGTCCGGTTCCATCTCGGCCACCGGGTCGTCGGCTGCCCCGGGAGCGAGAGTGTCGAGGGGGGCTTCGGCGACGGAGTGCATGAGGGAGATCCTAACCGCCCAGCGAAGTCGCGATGGCGCGGCCCACGGCCGTGGCCAGCGGAGGCGGCATCGCGTGCCCGACCTGTCGATAGGCGGCTGTCTTCCGACCGTGGATGACCCAGTCCTCGGGGATTCCTTGAATCGTCGCCGCCTGGCGAACGTTGAGTCTGGGGACCCCGTCGAGTGGGAAGTCGGCGGCAGGATAGTCGTCGGCGATGCCCCTGCCGTCGATCCCGAGGGCAGCCCAGGCGCGCTTGCTGCCCGTCGGGCCGAGGTCCGGCCCACCGTGGCGGTCGGATCCGCCGACCAGCGCGGGCGCCGGGCGGTCGGCCTGTTCGGCCCACCGCCGCGCACCGGGCCATCCGTGGGTCGCCATCGAATCGCCGAGGGCCTCGCCGACGGTGACGGCGGACCCGGTTCCCGGCTCGGGCCAGACGAAGTCGCCGCGACAGCTGTCGGCCAGGGCGACCAGGAAGCCGCTCCGACGGTTCTGCGGAACGCCGTGGTCCGCCGCGTTCAGGACCTGCCAGTGGGGTCGGTAGCCGGCGTGTGCCAACTCGTCCTCGATCCACGACCGGTCGTCGGCGAACTCGTCCTTTTCGACCAGGTCGGGAAGGTTCTCCAGCAGCAGTGCCTGTGGCCGGACGGCAGTCAGCAGCAGGACGGCGGCCTTCAGCAACCTGCGCTCGCTCTCGTCCTCGGTCCGGCGGACCGCTGCCATCGACTTGATCCGAGGCAGGCCGCCGGTGAGCAGGTCCACGTCGTAGACCATTGGATGATCGACCGGATCGAAATCGATCACATTCTCGCAGCGCACCTGCCAGTCCGGCCGATTACGGCGGATCGTCTCGCACGCATGCGCCTTGTTGTCGATCAACATCACCGGGTCGAAGCCGGCGCGTTCCAGCCCGAGGGCCTGTGCGCCCGCGCCGGAACAGATCTCCAGGGATGTGAAGCGCCGGGGACTCAAATTTCCACCTCCGTGGCCTGGCTCGGACACCGTTGCCTCGTGCGCGTTCGCAACCGTTCGCCGCCAGACTAGATCGCTCCGGTGGAGAAGGGGTCACGTTTGCGGCGGGGACCGATGCCGAAGACTCCGGCGGGCGACGACCAGGTCGTGGACGGTGCGAGCCACCTCTTCGGGGGATTCGTGCTCCCAGAAGCGGAGGACGGTCCAGCCCTCGGCGGTGAGGTGGGCGGTGGTTTCGTGGTCGCGGGAGATGTTGCGGTCGAGCTTGGTGCGCCACCACTCGGCGTTGGCCTTGGGGCTGGTGGCGTGATCGGGGCAGCCGTGCCAGAAGCAGCCGTCCAGGAAGACCGCGACGCGTGGGCCGAGGAAGAGGATGTCCACGGTGCGGCGCGGCAGGCCGGGGACCTTGGCGTTGACCCGGTAGCGCAGGCCCGAGGCGTACAGCAGGCGCCGGACCGCGAGCTCCTGGGCGGTGTCCCGGGAGGACTGGCGGCTCATCCGGGCGGCGACGGACGGCGAGGACGCGGTGGGCGGCATGTCGCCAGTATCCGCCGGCCTGCCGACAGGCCGGGGGTGGACGGGTCAGGCGGCGTTGATCGGGTGGACGGTGGTGCCTGCGGTTCTGGTGGTGTGGGCGGTGACCAGGCGGCGGAGGGCGCGGTCGGTGGTGGCGTCGGCCGGGGTGACGGTGAAGAGCAGGTGGTCGGTGGTGGGGCCGGTGGAGAGGATGTCGTAGTGCAGTCGGAGCTCGCCGGCCTCGGGGTGGTGGACGCGTTTGCTGCCGGTGGAGCGTTCGAGGACGGTGTGGTCGGTCCACCAGGTGTCGAACTCGCTGCTGTGGGAGCGCAGTTCGGCGACCAGTGCGGCCATTCGGGGGTCGCCCGGGTGGCGGGCGTGGCCGGCCCGGAGGTGGCCGACGGTCTCCCGGGCGATCCGCTGCCAGTCGAGCTGGCCGGCGCGTGCGGCCGGGTCGAGGAAGAGCGTCCGCGCGGTGTTGTCGGCCCGGCCGGTGCCGAATCCGGCCCCGAACAGGGCGCGGGCCGCCGCATTGTGGGCCAGCACGTCGAGCCGGTGATCGGTGAGGTAGGCGGGGAACAGCGGTATGCCGTCCAGGAGTTGGCGGAGCGAGGCGCGGACCTGCCGGTCCGGTCCGGCGGCGGGCGCCGCGCGGCGGCTCTCGCTGCGGGCGAGCAGGCGCAGGTGCCGGGCCTCGTCCGGCGTCAGGCGCAGGGCGTCGGCGAGTGCGTCCAGGACAGCCGCACCCGGGGTGCCGACCCGCCCCTGTTCCAGTCGGACGTACCACTCGACGCTGACGGCGGCCAGCTGGGCGACTTCCTGGCGGCGCAGCCCCGGGGTGCGACGGCGCGGCCCACGCGGCAGGCCGACGTCCTCGGGCTGCAGGCGGGCGCGCTTGGCCCGCAGGAAGGCGGCCAGTTCGGCCCGCTGGGGTGCGGGCCGGGGCGTGGTGGTCATGGTGTCGATGATGCGTACGGGCGGCCCGGGGCGTCCAGCGCCGATCCTGGTACGCCGGATGCCACCATGCGGCGTGGCTCCCCAAGTGTCGGGACACGGACGAGGGTTGGAGCACCGAAACCGACCTGAGGAGATGCCTCGTGCCACGCCTGTCCCGCGCCACTGCTCTGCTGCTGAGCTCCGCCGCCGCCCTGACGCTGCTCGGAGCCGCCGGTTCGAGTGCCCAAGTCCGCGAGGAATTCCGGGACTTCGGCCGGGTCTCGGTGCGCTCGGGGATTCCCGTCGACGCTGCGCGGTTCACCGTCACCAGCCCCGACCTGGTGAACGGCTCGTTCCCACAAGCCAATTGGGCGAACTCGTTCGGCTGTGACGGCGGCAACCGCCCGCTGCGCCTGGCGTGGCACGGTGCACCCGCCGGCACGCGCAGTTTCGCCGTCACCATGTTCGACCAGGACGCTCCGACCGGTTCCGGCTTCTGGCACTGGCTGAGCTGGGACCTGCCCGCCACCGCGACCGCGCTGGGCGACGCCCTGCCGCCCGGTGCGGTGTCCGGAACCGAAGACGCCGGTCTGCCGGGCTACTTGGGCCCCTGCCCGCCGGTCGGCGACCGCCCGCACCGCTACCGGATCACGGTCTACGCGCTGGACACGCCCAGCCTGGCGTTGCCGGCCGCGACGCCGCCGACCGTCGTCGCGTTCACCCTGGGCGGGCACGTGCTGGCGTACGGGCAGACCACGGGAGTGGCTGCGCGATAGTCGCCGCGTACAAGGGGCCCGGCCCGCAGGCGAGTTGTCTGTCTGTAGGCTGGGCTCCGAGTGAACTTGCGTCAGGCGAAGGTCAGTTCATCGAGACCAGGTGCAGCCCGCCGTCCGACTCCAGGACGGTGCCGGTGAGGTTGCGGTTGGTCGCGGCCAGGGCGACCGTCTCCGCGACGTCGTCCGCGTCGGCGACCCGGCGGACCGGCAACTGGGCTGCCGCGTGGGCGAAGTAGGCCTCCCGGGCCTCCTGTGGCATGCCGTTCCACCAGGGGGTGGCGACCAGGCCGGGGGAGACCGCATTGACCCGGCGCGGGGCGAGCTCGACCGCGAGCGGCCGGATCATCGACTCCAACGCCCCGTTCACCGCTGCCAGTCCGGCGGTGCCCGGCAGGGCCGTCCGGGCCGAGATCGCGGTGACCAGGGTGATCGACCCGTCCTCGGTCAGATGCGGCAGCGCGGCCTGGACGGTCGTCAACTGCCCCCAGAACTTGGCCTCGAACGCGCTGCGCAGCGCGGCCAGGTCCAACTCCGCGAACGGACCCGCCCCCTCGGCGCCGCTGAGGGCGACCACCAGCCAGTCCAACGACCCGACGGTGCGCAGGACTTCGGCGATCTGCTCGCGGTCGCCGCCGTCCGCCCGGTGCCCGACCAGCTCCGGGTCGCTGACCGCGAGCGCCTCCAGGCGCTCCTTGCTGCGGCCCACCACGTGCACCGTCGCGCCCTGCGCGTGCAGCCGGCGCGCGGTGGCCAGCCCGATGCCCGAGGTGCCGCCGACCACCAGTGCAGTGCGCTCACTCATCCGTGCCATCTCCCCTGTACCGATCGACGGGAGCGGGCCGAGCCCGGCCGCTCCTGGCGAGCCGCCGGTCGCCGGTCCGCTAATTCGAACCGTGACGTCTCGTCTCGAATTACGGTAGCGTGCTGCCCGTGATCGAGCAAGCGAAATCCGCCCCCGGCGGGGCGACTGATGATTCGTCAACTTCCGTGTCGGGCAGCGGCGTACGGCCCGGCCGTCGTCGCAGTGAGGAGAGCCGGCAGGCCATCCTGGGCGCCGCGTTCGACCTGCTCGGCGAGGTCGGCTACGCCCGCCTCACCGTCGAGGGCATCGCCGCCCGCGCCGGAACCGGCAAGCAGACCGTCTACCGCTGGTGGCCCGGCAAGGCGGACGTCCTGCTCGAAGCCGTCACCGCGTACGCCCGCGAGCGCATCCCGCTGCCCGAGACCGCCGACCGCGCCGCCGACCTGCGCGCCTTCCTCGCCGCCACGTTCGCCGCCGCCACCCCGCGCACCACCGACGCGCTGCGGGCGCTGATGGCCGAGGCGCAGATCGACCCCGCCTTCGGCGAGCGCTTCCGCGAAACCCTGCTGCACCCGCGCCGCGAGGCCCTCGGCGCCGTCGTGGACCGCGCCCGCGAGGCCGGCCTGCTCGCCTCCCACCTCACCACCGACACCGCCGTCGACCTCGCCTTCGGCGCCCTCTGGTACCGCCTGCTCGCCACCGGCCGGCCCCTGGACGACGAACTCGTCGAACTCCTGACCCGGACGCTGCTGCGCTGACCAGGGCGGGTGTCGGTGCGGTCCTGCGGTCCTGCGGTCCGGGTGGCTCCGGGCGACCCCGGGCGCAGGGCCGTCGGACTGCTGGCCGAGCATGGCGGGGTGCCCACCGACTCGCCCTCCCGCCCGCCGATACCCGCCGCCACGCCCGCATCCCGGCTGCGCCGCCTCACCCGCGGCGCGTTCGCCGACCTGACGCCGCTGCGCCACAGCCCCGACTACCGCCGCCTGTGGTTCGGGCAGTCGGTCTCCGCCATCGGCCAGCAGATGACCGCCGTCGCCGTCTCCGTCCAGGTCTACGACCTCACCCACTCCACCTTCGCCACCGGCCTGGTCGGACTCTGCTCGCTGCTCCCGCTGATCGCCTTCGGCATGTACGGCGGCGCCATCGCCGACCGGGTCGACCGCCGCCGCCTCGGCCTGATCGGCTCCGGCGGACTCGCCGTCGTCTCCGCGCTGCTCGCCGTCCAGGCCCTGCTCCACCTCGGCGCCGTCGCCCTGCTCTACGCGGCCGTCGCCCTCCAGGCCGGCTTCTTCGCGGTCAGCTCGCCCGCCCGGTCCTCGATGATCCCGCGACTCGTCCCGCGCGAGCAGCTGACCGCCGCCAATGCCCTCAACACCATCGGCATGAACCTCGGCCAGACCGTCGGCCCCATGCTCGGCGGCGTCGCCATCGCCGCGTACGGGGCCCAGGCCGCGTACCTGGTCGACACCGTCGCCTTCACCGCCACCCTCTACGCGATGTGGCGGCTGCCCGCGATGCGACCGCAGACCGCGAACGGCAAACGCGCCACCGTCCTCGACGGCCTGCGCTTCCTGCGCGACCAACCCAACCTGCGGACCTCCTTCCTCGCCGACCTCGCCGCGATGATCTTCGGCCTCCCGCGCGCCCTCTTCCCCGCCATCGCCGTCGCCTTCTACGGCGGCGGACCCGGCACCGTCGGCCTGCTGGTCGCCGCCCCCGCCGTCGGCGCCCTGGCCGGCGGGCTCTTCTCCGGCTGGATCGGCCGCATCCACCGCCACGGCGTCGCCGTCCTCGCTTCCGTCGCCGCATGGGGCCTGGCCATCGCCGCGTTCGGACTCGTCCGCAACCTGCCGCTCGGCCTGCTGCTGCTCGCCGCGGCCGGCTGTGCCGACACCGTCTCGATGATCTTCCGCAACACGATGATGCAGGTCGCGGCACCCGACGACATGCGCGGCCGCCTCCAAGGCATCTTCATCGTCGTGGTGGCCGGCGGCCCCCGCCTCGGCGACTTCGAATCCGGCACCGTCGCCACCCTCACCACCCCCACCCTCTCCATCCTCACCGGCGGCCTCGCCTGCATCGCCGCCGTCCTCCTCCTCGCCGCCCGCCGCCCCGCCTTCCTCCGCTACGACGCCCGCCACCCCACCCCCTGACCCACGCCCCGCCGCACCCCCGATACCTGGCAGCGAGCACCCCCCGACGTGCTGTATTGTTTTCCACGTCGCCGGGGAACGCCGGAGACAAGGTCAGAAAGCCAAGCGGCCCGCAAGGGCAACTCGGCAGTCGACCACGGGACGTGGCGCAGCTTGGTAGCGCACTTGACTGGGGGTCAAGGGGTCGCAGGTTCAAATCCTGTCGTCCCGACTGTGAAGTCGGTTGTGGGAGCCGGTACTTGGGAAACCGAGTGCCGGCTCTTTCTGTTGTGGTGTCAGCTGGTGGTCGCATGGTGGTCGCCCGGCCACATCGGCCGGGACGTGGCCGACTCCGCTGTTCGTGTCCGCTGGTGTGCGGGCAGTTGCCGGTGCGGGCGCGGGTTCTGGTGCCAGGGGCGGCGGCCGCGGCAGGCGGCGCGGCCGAGGGTGGCGCGGTCGGCGTTGTCGAAGATCCAGGCGACGGCGTCGACGGCCGCGCGCGCGGCGCGAAACGTCAGGTCGGTGTTAGATGTTCGCGCTGGTGGACAGGGTGCGGTGGCGCAGGGTCTTGGAGACGACGGGCATGGGGACGCCGGCCGCCATGGCGAAGCCGGCCATGAGGTGGCGCAGGTCGTGGAGGGCGATGTGGGGGACGCCGACTTTGTCGCAGAGCAGGTGGAAGTGGTCGAGGACGCCCTTCGGGTGGAGCGGGCGGCTGTGGCGGTGGAAGACGTAGCCGGTGGTGTGCCGAAGGCGCGGGTGTCGGCGCGTTCGTCCAGGGCTGAGGCGGTGCGGTCGGAGGGGGCGACCCACATCCTGCTGCCCTTGGTCTTCGGGGGTTTGGTGAGGACGAGTTGGTTGTCGTCGACGGCGGAGAGCGTCGCGCGGACGAAGAAGACGCGTTCGGGCAGGTGGACGTCGTCCCAATGAAGGGCGAGTGCCTCGCCCTTGCGGATGCCGGAGCCGATCATGAGTTCGGCGAGGTCGGCGTAGAGCGGGTCCGTGACGTGGGTGAAGCGCAGGAAGCGGGCGGTCTGCTCCTCCGTCCGCAGATGCCGTGGGGCGGAGGCGGGGCGGGGCAGGATCGGTGGCTTGGCGGGTTGTTGGGCCAGGCGGCCGTCGGTGGCGGCGCTGCCGAGGGCACTGGAGAGGGCGGCCATGATCCGGTGGACGGTCACCTTGCCGCGGCCTTGTCGCGGCTGTTCGACGACGAAGGCCCGAAGGCGCTGGCGGGTGAGGTCGAGGGCGGGGATGAGGTCCTGTTCGACGTAGGTGCGGTAGCGGGCCATGGTCGTGGGTTTGAGGTGGAGCTCCCGCTCGGCGAGCCAGTCCCTCAGGTACTCGGCGGTGCGGTGCCCGGGGTCGGTGATGACGCGCAGGGCCAGGCCCCCGTCGAAGCACCGCAGTGCGATGCGGGCGTCGAGTTCGTCGGGGAAGCCGGCGCGGCGGATGGTGCGGTGGCCGACGGGCCGGCTCCACGACTCGTCCCGGTCGGCTACTGGCGGGTGCAGACCGGGTCGGTGCGGGACAGTCGTCCGTGGGCCAGGTAGGCGTTGACCGTGTCGTCCACGCACGCGTTGCCGTAGGTGCCGTACAGCCTGTGCCGGTCGGCGCCGCGCAGGGTCAGCAGCGGGGAGGAGGGCAGCGACCGGTGCAGGGCGGCGCCGCCGCGGTGGGGGGTGCGCGGGTCGCCGGTGGCGGAGAGGATCAGCACCTGGGCGTCGCGGCGCACCTCGACGACCTCCTCGCGGGTGCTCGCGTACGGCAGCCAGGCACCGGCCGTCGTACGGCACCCGGCGGCGAGGCCCCGGTGGAGGGCGACCTGGCGTTCGAAGGAGGCGCGGCCGTTCCCTGCGGAGAACAGGCCGCCGACGGGCCGGCCGCAGTCGAGGGGAGTGCTGCGGCCGGCGAAGCGCTGGTCCAGCCCGACGATGTCGAAGCGCCCGGCGGTCTCCTTGAGCGCGGCGTGCACCCGGGGCGGGGCGCCGAGCGCCGGGGCGCCGGGGCCGCCGTCGTTGAGCAGCAGCACCCCGATGCGGTGACCGGTGTCGGTGGCCGCGATCCGGGAGAGCGCCGGCGTGACGGTCCGGCCCCCGGGGGTCGCCGTAGTCCAGCGGCACCGTGACCTCCGCGCACCGCGCGCCGGCCTCGTCGAGTACGGCGCCGTCGTGGTCGTCCGGGCACAGGACGCAGCTGTGCCAGTCGAGGCGCTGTCGGTAGTAGCTAGCGGCGAGTTGCTGTGCTGCCAGTTCGGTGCCGTGGATGCGGGCGCGGATCTTGGCGAGGGCGCTTTCGTGCGAGGTGGACCGGTCGTCCGCGTCCGGGGCGAAGCCGGTGTCGTCGCAGGTGCCCAGCTGGTCGACGGGGATGAAGCGGGCCGCGCGCAGGACGCGGTCGCGGACCTGTTCGGCGGTCTCCACCTGCGGGTCGTTCGGGTCGGTGACACCGACGAACACGCGGATGCCGGGCCGCAGTTGGCCCGCGATGAGCTGCAGCACCCGCTTGGGGTCGGACTCACTGGCGAGTTGCAGGTAGAAGTTGCCGACGGTCAGCCGGAACAGTCGCGGCAGCAGATCCGCCACCCTCGTCCTGATCCGCGACCTCGACCGCCCTTTCGGCGGCATCATCGACGTCAAACCGGACGCCATCGCCGAGCTCGAGCGCCAGGCCCACCGCGACTTCCTCACCGACGTTCCCAACGGCCAACTCCCGTGCGACGAAAAGGGAAACCGCACCACCGCCTGATCCCCCGGCCCAAGGACCGGAACACCGTCGAGCGCCTGATCAACAAGCTGAAGGCCCGGCGAGGCATCGCCGCCCGCTACGACAAGAACCCCGCGAGCTACCTCCCCGGCCTCCACCTTCGCGGCGCAATGATCTGGATCAAAGACCTCACCAGAGCTGTCACTTGATCACGACCGAATACGCCCCTAGTCCTACGCGCCTACACCCTTTGCAACTTGGCCTGTCCGAGTCCTCGCCGATCTGACTATGCATTACCTTGTGTGCTCTGGTGGGCTGTTGCGCCTGCGTGGCGTCAATCGAGGGGGAGATTGCGGATGTTGGCGGAAGCCTTGATGGAACTGGCGGCGATGGGCGGAACCGCGATCGTCGGTGCTGCCGCCACGGACATGTGGCAGGGCACCAAGGGCGCGGTCGTCCGGATCCTCGGGCGTGGTGACGACCGGGTTGAGCAGCGTACGTCGGTGCAGCTCGAACGTATCCCGCTTGAACTCGAGCAAGCCTCCGGGCCCCAGCAGGACCGCGTCCGAACGGCGCTCCAGAACCGGTGGACGGAGAAGCTGGCCGAGCTCCTGGAGGACAACCCGGAGCTGGAGGGTGAACTCCGGTCGCTGGTCGAAGCTGTTCGCGCCGGAATTCCGGCCACACAGCAGACCTTCGTCCAGAACAACAACGCCACTGGCGGGGGCGTGCAGAACATCACCCAGACCGGTGACATCGTGGTCGGCGGCAATCCCCGGAACCAGTGATGAACGCCGACGATCCGCGGGCCGCCCAGTCGAACAACGCCACTGGCGGGGGCGTGCAGATCATCACCCAGGCCGGCGACATCGTGATGGAGTCGCGCGAGGAGTCGAGACCCCGAGCGAAGCACAGCCGGTTCATCGGATTCGGACTTGCTGCGGTCCTGGTCGTCGCAGCGGTGGCCGGGTGGATCGCCGCCGAGCGCGACCAAGACGCGCAGATGGCTGACATGGTGCGGGAAGGGCTGGCGCTGATGCCCAATCTCGAAGCCGCCAAGGTGTCGGCCTACATTGCCGGAGGCAGCTCGGGCGAGGTGCTCGATGGTGATTCTCCCCCGGAGAAGGTCACTGACGTGCGTAGCCCGCATGTCGATCTGAAGTTGGGCAACGTTGTCCACGGTGCCTCTCTCATCACCAAGGCCAGCATCACCTTCACCCGGTTTCAGAGCCTCGAACCGTGCAGTGCGGAAGGCGGTCGGCGCGTCTTCACCGCGGACTACCAGTTCGCCGTCCCGGACGGCCAATTGGAGGTGCCGCTGGCGAGGCCGTTCACCCTGTCGAAGGAGTTCACCCACGAGGTGGTCGCCGACAAGTACGATCGCTTCGAGCTCACTGTGGGATCGAGAAGCCGTCCCGAGGGTGCCGCGCCCTGGGTTGCGGTCATGGAGGTAGTCCTCGAACACGACGGCGGGAAGCAGTTGAAGATCGGGCCGATCGCCGTCGTCGACACTGGCAGCATCTCGACCTTCCACCCGGACGGCGATCAGTGGGTGTTCCCCGCCAGCCCTGCCCCTGGATGTATCGAGAAGAACCTCGAACTTGTCTCGGATGTTCTGCGGATCCCGAATCTCGTGGTCTCGAAGGAACTTTCCAGCCTGAACCGCACGCTTCAACAGTTCAGGAAGTGACGCCCCGGGCCTGCGGGGTGTCACCGGGGGGTGGGCGGGGCGAGGCTCGGAGGCATGTCGATCATCGTGCTGGTCGAGCGGGACACAGACCGTGAGACAGGCCCGAGCGGCGTCGAACCGGCGGTCGTGGCGGTGCACGCCTCGGGGTCCGGCCCGGACGTGCCGCTGGATCCGCTCACGGTGACGCTGTGCGGCCTCCACGCCGTGAAGATGGAACACCTCGAGTACCAGCGCACCCGCCCGGGACGGCGGTGGTACCCGCCCGAGTTCGCCGCCGTGCGCTGTTCGGAGTGTGAGCGGGTGCTGCGCGCCAGGCGCGAGACGGAGCCACTGCGTTCAGCGGCGTGCGGGGTGTCTGGGCCGGACCGGCGTGAATGGCAGGGCCGGCAACAGGTGTGTCAGGTGTCCTGGCAGGGGCAGCGTGCGATGTTGTCTGGCGTGGTGCTGAGGGTGCGGAGTCTGTAGAGGACGGTTCCGGCGAGGCAGCGGCTGTTCGTGAGGGCGACCAGCAGAGCTGCGGGGTTGATGGCGAACCCTGTCTCGGAGGTTTGAATGACCTGGTCGATCACTAGCGAGGCGTTGAGGGTGATCGGGGGGAGTCCATCCGGGGTCGGGAATCTCCACGGCTTGCCGTCCGTCGTGCCGGCATCCCAGGCTTCCTCGATCGCGTTGCGCACCTGTTCTGCGGTGACACCCTGCGCGGCCAGTTCTGCGGCGACCTGGTCGTCGGAGGCGTCAAGGATGGCGAGCGGCAGGTGCCCGGTGTCGACCTGCGTCTGTCTCTGCTCCCAAGCGTCCTTCTGGGCAGGGTTGATGACGGCCCGTCGGGCCGAAGAGCGGTTCGCCGGCATGGCAGCAGGCTCGCCGGGGACAGCGGCAGATGGGGGGCCCGGAACTTTCTGTCTGCGGTGTAAGAACCGGCGAGGTGTCGACGCGGTCATACACCCCCATTAGCCGTGCCTGATGACCCTGATCACGCGCCGTTCGATCAACTGAACTTCGGGGCGATCCAGGTTACTTGCGCTTCGTCTACCACCATGCGCATCCGGCGGACCCGTACGACGACGAGGACACCCTCGAACAGTGACAGGTCTCCCTCCTCGCACCACCCGACGACGAAGAGGTCGGCGACGACCGGGATCCGGACCTGGCGCCGGTGGTCGGCGCGGATCGAGTGCACCTCACCGGGCACTGTGCTGCCATTGGCCCGTACCGGTGACGCCCGGTCCTTGCGGCGGTGTGTGCCAGCGGTTTCTTGACGCGCTCCTCCATCGTCGCCATGGCCGGGCTCTTTCCTTGCTCGGGTCGCTGCGTGCGGCTGTCGCGTGCGTTTCGCGATCCTCCGTCGCACGTGCGCCCCAGGCGGCCTCGAGATGCCGGGGTATCGGAGTGGGACGCCGACGGGCCGAGGAACGGCTTGTCGGCGTCCGCTCCATGCCTAGTAGTACACCTGCTGTGGAAAGGCGCTCGAGGCGCAGGAAAACGCCCCTCCGTTCGCAGGCATCCGGCAGGGCCGGCAGAAACCTGCGTACCTGCGAGGTCACGAGGATGGAAGCATTCTCACTCCGGCCAACTCCCGTAGCGACTGGCGGGCACCGTCGGCGGTCGACCGGCCATCCCGGCCCACCAGCTGCGTCGGCGCCTCGCAGGGCTGCTCGCCACCGCCATGGCGAAGGCAAACGGGTCCTCAGGCTTGTCCGCCGGCCGGTTCGAATGGCCACCGACCCCGATTGTCGGGACCATGCCGGCCCCCGTTCGCGAGCCGTGATCCGCTCTCTCCAACAACCGCCCGTCCGAACAACACGCCGGCATGTTCGTCATGTGGCGTCCGTAGAACACTGAGTGTCATGGCCCCACCATCCAGGCAGAACGCTCCCAGGCAGGACCTCGTAGCCAGTCTCGTTTTTCTTGGCCATCGGCGCGGCGATCATCTTCGTCGGATTCCAGATCAGGCCCACCGACTGCGGCGGCGCGAAGATGTCGGAAGGGGACACTTGCGTCAGCCGGTCTGGTGGCCACCAGACCGGGAGCAAGGACCTGGAGGAGCAGAAGTCCAGCAATTCGACCGGCTCAACCGTGGCGTTCATCATCGGGGGACTCGTGATGCTCGGCAGCGCCTGGTCCGGCGTCGGGGCCATCGGGCGGATGAAGGGCTCGGCCCGCTGACCGACGGTCAAGGACGTCTGGACGTACCTGCTTCTCTGCCGCTGGCTGTCTGCTCCTACCCCCGAGATCGGCCGGTGCGAGGGCGAGTCGGGCGGGCCGTGGTGCTCACGAACGCGCCACGCCGGGGCCCGGGCCGGAGGCGCGCTCGACCCCAGGCTCGGCAAGGCAACTGCGCTCTGCCCGTAGTGGGGTTGGGGCGGGTGGACGAGGACCGGAAGTCGGCCGAGCGGGCGGTCGCAGGCCCCGCTGCGAACCCGTCCCGCCGGCGGGTGCGGCGCTGTCCCTCGTCGGGGGCGAGGTCGACGCAGTACGTCCACTTCCCGTGCTTCACTTCGGCGGCCAACTGCGGGCACCACGGCCCAGTTGCTTGCCGTTCCCATCGCGGCACCCGTACCGTCGGTAGACCCTTTCTCGCTGTGGACGCTGTCCCACGAACCCCTCCTTGTCGGCAGAGCGTGCGCAGAAGGGTGCGAAGCACGCCGCGGCTGCGCTGTGGCAGCACGCGCAGGACGACGCGCCGCTCGCTAGATGACGGTAAGTAATCGACGAGTAGGCGGCTCTGATCAGCCCCCGGACACCCCGCAGTAGGCGACCCTGCAGGCTGCTGTTTCGAGCCGTGTCATTGGTCTGCGGCAGTGGTGGCCGGAGCCCTGCTACTCGGCGTGTCCACGGTTGTTCCTGGGCCTTGGGACCGCTTTGGGACCGGCCGTTTTGGCCGCCGGTGGACGCGTGTGGACGGAGTTGGACATTCCTGGCCGAGGTAACACCTGGGCCTCCGTCAGCCCACACGAACCGCGCCAGCACGCACCCCTCTGTTCCCAACTCCACGTTGTAGGAAGAGGGTTGACCACCCACTTGGGATTTGTCTGGCGGGCGACCAATCTTCGTGGCAGTAGGCGTCCTTGACTGGGGTCAAGGGGCCTCAGGTTCAAATCCTGTCGTCCGACTTGCTTAACCGCAGGTCGTAGGCCGTTTGCACCGGATGTTGGGAGCAGCCTTTTTGGCGTTCTGTCAGCTGGTGGTCGCGCCGGTCACAGCGGGACGGGGCGTGAGCTGGGCGTTCACGGCGGGTCCTACGGCACCGGTGGTCGGTGAGGTGGTTGCGGAACTGGTCGATCAGGTTCCGTGGCCGGGCGGTGCGTTGGGTGGTGCGGAGGGCGAGTTCGGTGGGCAGTGGGATGCTCGCCCGCGCCTCGATCGAAGGCGCCGAAGGGCCGGCCCTTCGGAGCGGAGCACCTCGACGTGCGTGCTGAGGTTGGAAGGCGCCGGAGGGCGCATTCGGAACGTGAGACGGTCCGTCCCGTCAGCTGGCGGGTGCGTTCAGTCGGCCGGGCTCGGGGGTCGTGGCGGCGCCGTAGCGGCGGGCGAGTGCGGCGCAGGCTTCGTGGAGGGCCGGGGGGTCGATGACGTGCAGGTTTGCGTCGAATCGGCCGAGGCCGGCGGCGAGGGCGGTCCAGGACCAGGAGCCGGTGATGATGCGGCATCGGGTGGGTCCGAGTGGTTCCACGATGCCGTCGGCGGTGTGGGGCGCGACTTCTGCGGCGGGGAGGTCCAGGATGGCCTCGCCCTGGCAGGGCCAGGCGGCTTCGGTTCCGTCGGAGCCCCGGAACCGGCTGGTGACGAACGTGGAGACGTCCCCGCCGGGCAGTTGACGTGCGGTGAAGCGCGGGCCGGTCGGCGTGCGCGGGGTCATGCGGTCGGTGCGGAAGATGCGCCAGTCGTCGCGGTCGAGGTCCCAGGCCACCAGGTACCAGCGGGTGCGCCAGGCCACGAGGTGGTGGGGCTCCACGCAGCGTCGCTGCGGTGCGGCCTCCTGGTGCGGGGCGTAGTCCAGGCGCAGTACTTCGCGGCGCCGGATCGCGGTGCTCACGGCGGTGAGCAGGTCCAGGTCCTGGGCCGGTGGGGTGCTCGGGTCGGGTGGGCGCACGGTGGTGACGTGGAGCGCGTCGATGCGCTGCCGCAGGCGTGGCGGGAGGACGTTCCGGATCGTCGCGAGCGCCCGGTCGGCGTCCTCCGCGATCGCGGGATGGGCGGTGCTCTGCAGCGCGACGGCCAGCGCGATGACCTGCTCGTCGTCGAAGAGCAGCGGTGGCATCTGCGATCCGGGACGCAGCCGGTATCCGCCGCCCGGGCCCTTGTCCGTGGCGACCGGGTAGCCCAGCGTGCGAAGGCGGTCGATGTCACGGCGCACCGTGCGCACGGTGACCTCCAGGCGCTCGGCCAGGTCGTCGCCGCTCCACTCCGGTCGTGCCTGGAGCAGGGAGAGCAGGGTCAGGAGCCGCGAGGACGTCTTCTGCATGCCTCCATGATGCGGCAAGTACAGGACACAACCTGTCCTTTACGGGTGCCATGCTCCATCGCAGATTCCAGAGCGGGGCATTTCGCCCGTCACTCGCATGCGCCCCGTCCGGCGCATTTCAAGGTAGGAGCAGACCATGTCCGTCACCACCACCACGCATCTGAACTTCCGCGGCTCGGCCCGTGAGGCGCTGGACTTCTACCAGTCCGTCTTCGGCGGGCACACCGTCGCGGTGACCTACAAGGACGCCGGCAGCGTTCAGAACGAGAACGAGGCGGACTGGGTGATGTGGGGCCAGGTCATCGCCGACAACGGCTTCCACGTCATGGCCTACGACGTGCCCTCGGCGATGCCGTACGAGCAGGGCGCCAACCCGTTCTTCGTGTCCGTGCGCGGCGAGGACGCCGACGAGATCAGCGCCCTGTGGCAGCGGCTGGCCGACGGCTCGAACGTGCTGCGCCCGCTGGAGCCCGCGGCCTGGGCCCCGCTGTACGGCATGCTGACCGACCGCTTCGGCGTGACCTGGGTCCTGGACGTCACCGCCCCCTACAACGGCTGACCCACTCCGGGGCGGGCACCCGCCGTGGCGCCCGCCCCGCTCGTCCTCGCCATCAGCCCGCCGACGGCAGTCGGCCCACCTGGAAACGGACCCTGTCATGCGGATGCGTCAGCTCGGCCGGACCGGCATCGACGTCAGCGCCTACTGCCTGGGCACCATGATGTTCGGCCCGAACGGCAACCCGGACCACGACGCATGCACCCGCATCGTGCACCGGGCCCTGGACGCCGGCATCAACTTCATCGATACGGCCGACGTCTACGGATACAGCGAGACCGAGCGAATCCTCGGCCGCGCCCTCAGCGGCCGCCGTGAGGACGTGGTGCTGGCGACCAAGTTCAACGGCCCCATGGGGGAGAGCCCCCTTCACCGCGGCAGCTCACGCCGCTGGATCATGAAAGCGGTCGAGGGCTCGCTGCGCCGCCTGAACACCGACTACCTCGACCTCTACCAGATCCACCACCCCGACCCGCACACCGACATCGAGGAGACGCTGTCCGCCCTCACCGATCTGGTCCGATCCGGCAAGGTCCGTGCAATCGGCTCCTCCAACCTCCCCGCGAGCGACATCGTGCAGGCTCACTGGGTCAGTGAACGCCGGGGCCTGCACCGGCTGCGCACCGAGCAGCCCACCTACTCGATCCTCAACCGGGTGATCGAGCGCGAGATCCTCCCCGTCGCCCGCCGTTTCGGCATGGGCGTGCTCGTGTGGAGCCCGCTGGCCATGGGCCTGCTCACCGGTCGCCACCGCAAGGACGAGGCCCCGCGCAGCAACGCCCGCATGCACTGGGTGCCCGGGCACCTGACCGATCCCCGCAAGCTCGACGCCGTCGATTATCCCAGTACGCGCCCGAGGAAGCCGCGCAGGTAGCCGGCGACGACGTCCAGGTGGCTCTCCAGGAGGAAGTGGCCGCCGTCGATCAGGTGCACCTCCGCGTCCGCGGCGTCGCGGGCGAAAGCTTGTGCGCCGTCCGGGCCGAAGATCTCGTCGTTGCGACCCCACACGGCGAGCACCGGGACGCCGCTGGTGCGCAGGAACTCGTGCAGCAGTGGGTAGAGGGGCCGGTTGTTCCGGTAGTCGCGGAACAGTGCCAGCTGTATCTCGTCGTTGCCCTTGCGTGAGACGAGGGCGGCGTCGTGCTCCCAGGTGTCCGGGCTGACCAGGCTCGGGTCGGGCACGCCGTGCACGTACTGCCAGCGGATGGCGTCGATGCCGAGCGCGGCGCGGACGGCGGGTTCGGTGTCGGGGCCGGGGTTCGCCCCGTAGAGCCAGAGGTCGTTCCAGAACGAGTCGACGAAGCCGTCCTCGTAGCCGTTGCCGTTCTGGGTGACGACGGCGGTGATCCGTTCGGGATGCGCGAGTGCGAGGCGCCAGCCGATGGGGGCGCCGTAGTCCTGGACGTAGAGGGCGTAGCGGTCCACGCCCAGCTGGTCGAGCAGCCCGGAGGTGAGCGCGGCGAGGGCGTCGAAGGTGTAGGTGAACTCCTCGACGGACGGGGCGTCCGAGTGGCCGAAGCCGAGGTGGTCCGGGGCGATGACGTGGTAGCGGTCGGCCAGCAGCGGAATGAGCTCGCGGAACATGAAGGAGCTGGTCGGGTAGCCGTGCAGCAGGACGATCGCGGGGCCGTCGACGGGGCCGGCCTCGCGGTAGAAGATCTCGTGTCCGTCGACGACGGCGGTCCGGTGGTGCACCGAATGCATGACTAACCCCTTTGTGTGTTTGATCTGGTTAGGTGTTCGCCACGCAAGCACGACTTGATCTAACCTGTCAATCATCCCAATACGGTTAGAAGGGGAGTGGCATCCGATGGACGCACTGCTGGACCTGCTCAACAGCAGACCGCTGGTCGACGGCGAGGAACAGGACACCCTCGCGGACCCGGCCGCCGGCAGGCGCTGGGCGCAGGCGCACGGCGGCGACGGCAGCCTCGCGGAACTCGCGCTGCTGCGCGAGACGCGGGACGTCCTGCAGGACGTCGTGCGCGGACAGCGCCCGCCCACCGCGCTGGGCCCGCTGCTCGAAGGGGTCCACCAGACCCCGGACATCACCTCGGACGGCCTCCGGTGGACCGTCAGAACCCCCCCGCACGCCCGGCTCGCCGTCGAGACGATCCTCGCCTGGGCCGCCACCGAGGAGCAGGCGCCCGGCCGCCTGCGCCCCTGCGCGAACAGCGAGTGCCGGCTGTTCCTGCTCGACCGCAGCCGCGCCAACCGCGCCCGCTGGTGCTCGATGGCCGTCTGCGGCAACCGCGAGAAGGCGCGCCGCCACTACGAGCGCACCCGCTGACCCCCGTCGGGGTTCCGGCGGGAACCGGACGGGGCGTCGGGTTCTCGGTCAGGTCCTCCAGCGCGGGATCGGCCGCGGCCGGCATGACACGTGCCGCAAGTCCCGGCGAGGGCCGCTGGCCGACGGCCCGGGACCGGGCGGCCAGCCGCTCCACTTTGAGGCCTCGATCGGGCGTGGCCCGATGCGCGCTCCGGACAGCAGCAGGTGCAGCAGCGCGGCCGGGACGACCGCAGCGACCGGCTTGCCGTACCGGGTGATGGCGGTGGTCCGGCCGGTGTGCGCCCGAGGTGAGAGGCGGGGCGCTCAACTCACCCTCCAACGGGAGTTGTCGACCGCCTGCACCAGCAGATCCTCGGACACACTGAGATTCTGGCTGAGGACGGTGGACGCCGTGCACGAGGTTGTTCCGCACCTTGGCCAGCACGTGCCGGATGCCGAGCGAGTCTGCTGGATCCCGTGAAGCACGTCCGGCAACGGTTCGGTGGCCGCCTCGGTCCGGGCCCGGATACCGTCCGGCAGGCCTTCGGTCAACTGCCGGAGGCGCTCGTGCAGAGCCCGGTCCCCCGTCCCGGGCAGTCAGGTGTCAACCCACTCGGGGCCTCCGGTTCGACCCCGGCGGTGCCGAGCCGCTCCAGCATCTTCCGGCGCTGCTGCTCGAACACCGCCCGCGGCAGCTTCCCGTGCGTCCGCCCGTGGTGCGCCTCCAACGCTGGTCCCACGCTCATGACGCCGGCACCACGCTCATGAAGCGGGCCGTCGTGCTCTGCGCCTGCCGTGCCACGGTGACCAGGTGCTGGTGCAGTACCTCGTGCTCCTCGGCCAGGGCCCGCCACCGCTCCAACAGCCGGCCAGGTCCGCGCCATCGGGGCCGAGGCGCAGCAGCAGGGGCTGGCGGCGGTCGGTGGGCTTCTCGGCCAGGTAGGGCACCTCGCTGATGCCGACCGCGAAGAGCTGCGTCGTGAACCTCTCCCCGGCGTGCTCGGGCCGCAGCACCACCCACTCAACGCCCTGGCGGCGTCCGCCACGTCGCCGCGCCCGTTGCCGAACCGCCCCGCACCCCTGGTCGTGCAGGCGGGTGAGGCACCGCGTCCCGGGGCGGAGTGGGGGTCACACCCCCGCGATCCGAGGGCGGGGACACCCATGGCGATGTGGAAGCACTTGTCTCCGTCCTCGCCAGGGCATGGGGTGCCGACGGCAGGGCACGAGTGCAGAGGCGGCCCGGGAGGAGGGTGTGGGTCAGGGGTCCGGGTGGGGACCGGCGCTCAGGGCCACGGGATCGTGTCGGGGGCGTGGCCAGGTCGGGAGGGGTGTTTCGCCGGGCGTCGGGGCGGTTCAGAGGCCGCCGGTGTAGAGGAGGCGGTTGGGTGAGTCGGGGTCGAGTCGGGTGAGGACGTCGGTGGTGGAGTCGGTGACGAGTCGGGCGCGGATGTCCTGGGGGGCGGCCTGGGGGGTCTGCTGCTCGATCAGGGCGGCGGCTCCGGTGACGTGGGGCGCGGCCATGGAGGTGCCGTTGAGGGTGCTGGATCCGCCGCCGAGTCTGGCGGAGACGATGGCGACGCCCGGCGCGTACAGGGCCAGGCAGGGGCCGTAGTTGCTGAAGCTCGCCTGCCGGTCCTGTCTGTTGACCGCGCCGACGGCGAGGGCCTTGGGCGTGCGGGCGGGGGAGGAGCCGCAGGCGTCCTGGGCGTCGTTGCCGGCCGAGACCACGGGCAGCACGCCCCGGTCGGCCACCGCGTCCACGGCCGCGTCGAGCGCGTCGGAGGGCGGTCCGCCGAGGGAGGCGTTCAGCACTGCCGGTCGCCGGGCGTTGGCGGCGATCCAGTCCAGGCCCGCGAGGGAGGCGGCCGTGGAGCCCTCCCCCTCGCAGTCGAGCACCCGGACGGCGACCAGGGACACCGCACGGGCCACGCCGTAGGTCCGGCCGCCGACGGTCCCGGCCACATAGGTCCCGTGCGAGTGGCAGTCCTGGCCGTTGCGGCCGTCGCCGACGGCGTCGAACTCTGCGGTGGCGCGGCCTTCGAACTCCTCGTGCCCGGTCTCGATGCCGGTGTCGAGGATGTACGCCGTGACGCCCTTGCCGGTTCCCTCGACCGTGAAGAGCCCGTCGAGCGGGAGCGTGCGCTGGTCGATCCGGTCCAGGCCCCAGCTCGCCGCCTCGACGGTCACCCGGGGCGCGGCGTTTCCTGTGGTGGACGGCGCGGGCCGGTCCGGTGCGGGAGGGGGGCCGACGCTGATCCGGGCGTTCTCCTCGATCGCCTCGACGGCGGGCAGGCCCTGCGCCGTCCACAGCTGGAGCGGGGTGAGCGGGGCGGCGAAGCCGCGCAGCGCGGTGCCGTAGGTGAACAGGGGCCGGACGCCGAGTTGCTGCAGGACCGTCTCGGGGGAGAACGCGGGCCTCACCCTGACGATGTACTCGCCCGGCACCGCCGCCGGGGAGCGCATCACCGTGACCGGGGGCCGGTCGGGCCCGCCGGCGGCGCCCGCATGGTCGACGCCGCCGCCGGTCAACGGCACGGTCAGCAGGAGGACGGCGGCTGTCCGGCGGGCAGTGACGCGCATGCGTGCTCCATCGCAAGAAGGGGAACCGACGGCGGGCGGAGGGGCCCGGAGGGCGAACGAGCGGGGCCGGGGAAGCGGGGCGCGTGCGCGCGGGCGCGGCGGCGCGCGGGGTGACGTCCGCCGGAGCCCCGTGCCGCGAGCACCGGGGAGCGGGATCTGCCGAAGGGGGCGGTCCTGGGCCCGTGGGGTGCCAGGACCGCGCGTGACGCCGGCGGAGGGCACCGGGCCGGGCCCGGCCGGTCTGCTACTTCTCGGTGAGCGCCTGGGCGCGCTGCCGCAGGTCTTGGGGGACGTCGTCCCGCTGGGCGACATCGCGGGCCAGGTCCCGCAGTTCCGCCGTCGTGCCGGCGTTGTCGTCGTCGCTGTTGTCGTCGTCACCCGCGCTGTTGATGGCGAGGGGGCTCATGGCGTCCTCCTGGATCCGATGGAGCTTCGTGCAGTCAGTGCACGATCTTGCGTGTCCGGGCGGGTGCAGGAGGGGGAAGCTGCCACCGGGGTCCTCCGAAGGAGTGCAGGAGGCAGGCCTGGACGGCCCTGACGAACGGCCGGCCCGTCGCCGTCGGGGACGTGCCGCACCGGCGACGGCAGGACGGCAGGGGACGGCAGTCCGGTGCGCGGCTGCGGGCAGTTGTCGAGCATCCGGGTACGGCGCGGCCTTCGTGGTCTCGGTGCTGCTGAGGCCGTAGGCGCACGTGATGTCGGTCCAGGCGCGGGAGGGATCCGAACGCTCCGGACCCGGCTCGGAAGCCGCCCCCCTTCCTCGTGCGACCGTCGCGTGGCGCGCCCCGGTGGGGAGCGGCGCTTCGGGGGGAGGCGAGGCTGTCATACCCGGACTGGCGGCGGGGCCGTAGCGCGGCCGCCGATGACCGCCGGAACTGGCGAGCGGTCGCGGGCCGCGAGTCCGGCCGGGAGTCACCGGCGCGGCCCCATCGACACACCCATCACGGACGGTAACCTTTCCATCACTTTCATGGCGCTCGCGCCGGATGACGAGGGTGGTACGACAGTGACCGACGCGATCGGGACGCCCCGACCAGTCGCCCGGCCGGCGGCTCCGAGTGCGCTGCTTCTGCTGGCGCACGGCAGCCGCGTCCCCGAGGCAAAGGAGTACACCCGCGCGCTCGCCCGCGCGGTCGGGTCCGCCTGGGCGGGCCGGGTCGAAGTCGCGTACCTCCGGCACACCCGCCCCACGGCCCGTCAAGCACTGAGCATGCTCGCCGAAGCAGGGCACGAGCAGGTGGCCGTGGTACCGCTGCTGCTGCTGAGCTCGGCCTTCCACTCCCGGGTGGACCTGCCCAAGGCGCTGTCCAACCCGCTGGGCCGGGCGCCGCTCGTGACGCCGGTGATGGGCGGTACGACCGGCGAGCCCGACAAACGGCTGGTCGCGGCGCTGCGCCGCCGCCTCGCCGAGCTGGACGTCGAGTTCGACGCGGTGGTGCTGGTGGCCACGGGCAGCACCGACGTCGGCGCGTATGCCGAGGTGACCGCCATGGCGTCCGCGCTGGGTACGGACCTCGGCCTGCCGTGCCGGGCCGCTTTCGCGGCGACCACCACGCCGACCCCCGGCGAGGCGGCGGAAGAGCTGCGCCGTGCCGGGGCCCGCCGGATCGCGGTCGCGTCCTACTGCCTCGCATCCGGCGTGCTGTACCGCGAGACCGTCGAGGCCTCGACCGCGGCCGGCGTGGTCGGTGTCTCCCAGCCGCTGGGCGACGCGCCCGAACTGGTCGAACTGGTCCTGGAACGCCTCCACCAGGCACGTGACGCGAAGGCTTGAACGGCGACGCGTCCGCTCCCTCGGCAGGGAGTCGGATGGGCGGATCCGCCGGCCCGAGCAGTCGCGCGTCGGCTGATCGCGGGCGGGGGCGGTACCGGTTCACCGGGTTGCGGCAGCGATGAGCCGAGGGCTCGTGGTGTGAGCGGCGTCGTCCGGGCAGGGAAAGCGGAGGGACGCCGTGGTGCTGCTGAGGAGGCGTTCATACGCGGGGCGGCGGCACAGGGCGTCCTGTGCCGCCGCCCCGTGCGGGTGCGGTGGTGCCGGGCCGTCAGGCGAGGGGCAGGTCCAGGTACGACGGGTCGCTGCCGGGGGAGGAGAAGGTGAGCTTGCCGCCGGCCTCGTTGACGTCGCCGTAGAACGGGTCCTTGGTGTCGAGGACGAGCACCAGGCGGTGCCCCGCCGGCACGTCGTAGGCGGCGGCCTGGAGCGCGACGTCCGCGGCGACCGGCTCTCCCGGGGCCGTGCCCCGGACGGTGAAGGGGGCGTGGGTGATGATGGAGGCGTTTCCGTCGGGGGCGGTGTCGAAGAGGTGGGCGACGGACGCAGACCTTCCGATGCCGTGTTCCTACCGCCCCGTGATCGTCGAATACCGGGATCGCCCGCACCGTGGAACCACGAAGCGAAGCCGCGGAAGCACGGCGCGGAGCCCGGACCGGGTTCAGTAGCGGCAGGCCGAAGCACGGCATGAGCATGCGCTTCGGGATTGTCCGGAAGTGATCAAGACGGATCGGGCGGGCGAACGTTTGCGGCCCGGGCGCGTCAGGCTGCGGCCTCCTGCCCGGATTTCGGCCGCCGTGACCGACAAGCCCGCGCGAAGCTGTTCGCCAGCGTCCCTGCGCCTTCCGCACAGGACAGGCCCACCTGGTCCAGCTCGCGTCGGAGGACACCGGTGGCCGTGCGGACATGCGGCCCGTTCTCGGGTCGGCAACCACGAACAGGGCTCGGGACCCCGCGCGCCAGGGCCGGCTCGCCGTGGAACTCCGCGAGGTCATCGACGCCGCCCGCGCCGAGAACATCCCCGGGCTCGCCCCGACCCCGGTCGTCCAGCCCGGGGGCGAACTCGCCGGCCTCTTCGGCGTCGGCTGCTCCGCGGCCCGGGTCGGCCCGGGCCTGGAGCGCGCCTGTACCGCCACGGGGCTCACCGCCCTGTTCCACCTGGAGGGTGGCAGGGTGGCTCGGTGGTCTTCCTGCGCCCCACGGCCCGGGATGGCGCGACGTCTGCGGGAGTCGCTCGTCGTTCTGACGAGACGTCTGCTGGCAGCGGTCGGTCGGCTTGCGGCGACGGAAGGCGACGGGTCGTGGCGCGGTGGGCGGGCCGCGTCCGGCGTGCGGGTGTTTCGTCAGTGCGGTGGCGCGGGCGGGGGCCCGTCGGCGGCGTGTTGCAGGGCCCGTTCCAGGGCGTCGGCGAGTTTGGCCAGGGCCTGGAGTTCGTCGGTGTCGAGTGCTGCCATCAGCCGGGCTTCGCGGGCGTGTTGGCCGGCCAGGATCCGGTCGGTGAGGTCGAGGCCGCGCTCGGTGAGGCGGAGGTGGATGACGCGGCGGTCGTGTTCGTCGCGTTCGCGGACGATCAGCCCGGTCCGCTCCAGCTTGTCGGCGCGCACGGTCATTCCGGAGCAGGTGACCATGTCGATGGCGGCCAGTTGACCGGTGGTCAGCCGGTCGGCGGGGCCGGCCTTTCGCAGGACGGCGAGGATGTGGAAGGTGGGCGCGGTGAGTCCGTGTGCCTTGAGGTCGGCCGCCAGTTGCGCCGTCAACGTCGAGGCGACGTGATGGAGGACGCCGAGCGGCCGCAGGGGGCCACTGGCGGTGGCGGGGGCTTCCGGTGTGCCGCGGGAGGGGTCGCCGGGTGAGGCGGGCGTCCCTTCGAGAGTGTTCCGAGACATGGTGGGCCGGTCCCGAGGTTCGTGTCCTGATGAGGCTTTGGGCAGGGAGGAGTCCACAGCGTTCGTTGTTCTTCGCCGGGTCGGGGTGAACGGCCGCAGACGGCCCGGCTGTCGGGGCGGAGCGGTCGCGCAGCCGTCGGCCCGACGTCGGCGCGAGGCCGGCGTCGGGTCCGCAGGTACGGGTCAGCCGATCGGGGCCGGCTGCGGGGTCGGCAGCTGAGCTGCGGACCGGTGGTGGCCCTTGCGGTCGTAGAGGCGGGTGACGACGAGGCCGAGGGCGAGGGTGAGGGCGAACCCGATGCCGACCATGGTCCAGGCGCGGCCGAGTCCGGCACCGGTCCGGGCGTCGAAGTAGAGGATGGCGCGGACGCCGTCGACCACCTGGCGGAAGGGCTCGAACTCGGCGAGGAACCGGTAGAAGGAGGGCAGGGCCTGCAGCGGGACGGTGCCGCCGGCGGACGGAACGGCGAGGCCGATCAGGATCAGCATGGACACGATGGGGCCCGGCGTGCCGAATGCGGCGAGCAGGGCCAGCGCGGTGATGCCCATCGCGGCCGTGGCGCAGGTTCCGAAGAGCCACAGCATCGGCAGGTGGGAGGCGTCGATGCCGATGACGCCGACCGCCGCGGCCATGGCGAGTGCGGAGGTGAGCATCGACAGGGCGACCATGAGGACGGAGGCGACCGTGAAGTGGCCGACGCGGCTGAGGTGCTGGACGGGCCTGATGCTGCGGAACGGGCCCTTCTCGTTGGCGAGCCAGCCGAGGGCCGTGTCCAGCTGGGCGTGGATCACGTTGGCGCCGAGCATGCCGCCGAGGACGAGGACGAGGGTGTAGAAGAAGGCGCTCATCCCGAGGCCGCTGTGGTCGCCGAGCGGGTGGCCGGCCTGGACGGTGGTCCTGATCGGGTCGGTGATCATCAGCTCGGCGGCGGTGCCCGGCGCGCCCGCCTGCTGTGCGGGGTGCTGTGCGGCCTGCTGGGCCAGCTGCTGGGTGAGCCGGTCGCCGAGCTGGGTGGAGGCGGACTGGATGACCTGGCGGTTGATCTCGGAGGCCATGTTGGAACCGAAGCTTCCGGCGGCCGGGTTGGTGAGCACCGTCATGGTCGGCGGGTGTGCGCCCTGCTGGAGCGGGCCGGCCAGCGCGGCCACGGAGGCGGAGAAGTCGTCCGGGATGACGAGTGCGCCGAACACCTTGCCGTTGCCCATGAGGTCGTCGGCGGTGTGGCGGTCGACCTGCTTCCAGTCGACCTTCCCCCGCAGGTCGGCGGCGCCGGTGATCTGGGCGGTGAGCTGGGTGCCCAGGTCGATCGGCCGGCCGGCCGCCTGCGTGCCCCGGTCCTCGTTGACGATGGCGATCGGCAGGTTCTTCATCGAGCCGACCGGGTCGTTGTTGGCGCCCAGGTAGAGCAGCGACAGGACGAACGACAGCAGGCCGAGGATCACTGCGGAGGGTATCCACAGGCTCCGGCGGCGCAGCAGCCCGCGGGCGCTCGTCGTGAGGGCGTGGGTCGGCTCGGACATGGTGCTCCAGTCGCGGTGTCGCGCCCGCAGCGGCGCCGGGGTGCGAGGACGGTGGCTTCCGGCGGCGCTGCTGGTCAGCGCACCTTCTGGAAACTTTCACTTTCTAGGTAGATAGTTGCACTATCGAACAGGTGCGTCCAGCTGGGGACCTGGGAGACTGGTCACGCGCGGACGCCCGCGGAACCGTTCGAGTGAGTGAGCGCATGAGGATCTCTGACCTGAGCCGCCTGTCCGGGACACCGGTCGGGACGATCAAGTACTACCTGCGTGAGGGCCTGTTGCCGCCCGGCCGGCCCCTCGGGGCCACGCTGACCCTGTACGGCGACGAGCACGTCCAGCGCCTGCGGCTGATCCGCGCCCTGACCTCCCGGGGCGGCCTGTCGATCGCGGCCACCCGCGACATCGTCACCGCGATGGACCAGCCGCTCGAACCGCTCGACACGCTCAAGGTCGTGCACTACTCGCTGCCCACTCCCGTCGACGCCGCGGAGACGGACGCGGTGGACGAGCACATGCCGCGGGTCGACCAGCTGCTCACGGCGCTGGGCTGGGACGTCTCCGCGGACTCGCCGCACCGCCGCGCGCTCGCCGCGAGCCTGATGGACCTCAGCCGCCTCGGTCTGGAGTACAGCACCGAGGACCTGCTGCCCTACGCCGAACCGGCCGCCGCCGTCGCCAGGCTCGACCTCGACCGGCTCGAACACATCGACGACCGCCTCCGGCTCGCCGAGTACGCCGCCATCGTCGTCCTGCTGCTCGAACCGGTCCTGGCGGTCCTGCGACGCCTCGCCCAGGAGAACGAGTCCCACCACCGCGCCGCGTTCACCGGCACGACCGACGAGACCGCCCCCGAGTCCCGATCGCAGGATCGCCCGCAGGACTGACCGGCGGTGAGCGGGCGGGCGGCCAGGGCGATGGCGAGGCAGCGGATGAAGTAGAAGTACTCGGCGTGGACGACGCCGGTCGAGCCGGTGGTGGAGCGCAGGGAGCTGTGCTGGACGGCGGCGACGAGCATCATGGCGCCGCAGAAGCCGGCCACGGAGCGGCGGTCGTCGGAGTCGGTGGCGATGACGATGAGGGCGCGGATCGGCAGGTCCTCCGAGCCGTCCGGCCCCAACTCCGACATGGGGCGTGGGTGACGGTGACGGTGTCCTGACGCTCCGTCATGGAAGGATGTCGGCGCAACGGCAGCGGGCCGTTCAGTGAGGAGACGCCGTGTCCGAGACCGAGCCCAACGCCAAGGGCCCCGCCAAGATGCAGATGTCACCCGAGCAGATGGCCAACCTCGGGATCTCTGCGCCCCTCGGGGCAACGGCGCCCGAGCCGGCGTTGGTTCCGGCGAGCCAGGTCGAACCCGAGGACATCGCGGCCCTGTCGATCGAGTACCGGGACGGCCGACCCGTGGTCGTCGTGAGCGGTGGGAGGTACGTTCCGGCCGAACTGCCCGTCGTGGACAGTTCCGGCGCGGCGCGCGCGGCCCGATTCGCCTGGTCGAACGGCGTGGCGCAGCTCCACACGCCCGACCCGGCACCCGCCCCGGCGCAGTCGCCCCGACCCCCGCACGCCGGCCCTGACGTGCTGCTCGTCCTGTTCGACGACGTGCCCGACCAGATCTCCGTCCGGGAGCCCGGGGAGGGAATCCACTTCGGGCTCGGCTGAACCCCTGAGCTCCCAACCGCCGTGGCGGATCCGTGGCGGCCGCCGTTCCACCGGGGCTTGGGCGCGGCGCCGCGTGGATTCGCCGGGCGGGGAGCGGCGGCGCCTTCCGAGGTCGCTCCCGGTCCATGGTCGGGCCCGCCACCGCCCGCGCGCCCATGCGCCCGGCGATCCCCGCGCCGGCGGCGGCCGCCGGCCCGGTCGGTCAATTACGTTGGCAGGTAAGGAAGTTCCCTGTCGTCCAGGTTTCGGGCGGCGGGTTTCTGGCGAACCATGTCCACCATGGGCTTACCTCCGCTTGCTGATCACCCTGCCGTCGCTGTCTTCCGTGAACCCCGGGGCGGGCGGCCCTCTCCGGCACTGGGCCTTGCGGTCGAGGCCGAGGCGCGGCGGACCGCCCGTGTGCTGGCCGAGGTGGCGACCCATGGCAGGCCCGCCGAGCGGGCCGCCGCGCTGCGGCAGGCCGCGGCGACGGCGGGGGAGTTGGTGGGCGCGCTGTCGGCGCTGGCTCCGGCCGTGGCCGGTGAGGACGTGCCGGCGGAGTCGACCAGTCAGTCGTACTTCCGGGTCCGCGAGGTGGAGTTGTCGGACCAACAGGCTGCCCTGCACGGCGCCCTGGTCGTCCACCGCGGCCTGGAGGACCTGCGCGAAGCGCCGCTGTCGGGTGCCGACCTGGCGCTGGAGACGGCCGGGATGCGGCAGGCCGTGCTCGACCTCACCGGCACGGCGCCCGGCGCAGGCCCCGAGCCCGTCCCGCCGGCGGCCGCGCCCGAATCCGGCCCGGGCCCGTCGCTGGAGAGCGTGTGGAGCGCCCGCTGGCTCATCGGGCACCAGGTCCATGTCCTGTTCAACGTCTGCGCCGCCGTCGCCGTGGCCGACGCCACTCGCCGCCTGCGCCACGGCGATGCCGATGCCGCACTGACCCGGTTGGCGGACGCGACGGTGTACGTGCGCGGCTTCCCGGCGGCGATGAATCACGCCAGTACGATCCCCGCCGACCACTACATGGCGGAGATCCGCCGGACCATGGCGCCCCCGTCCACGGACGTCCCGCTCAGCGGGCGCCAGCACCGGGGCTACAAGCTGTTCCGCGCCGCGATGAAGGACCTGCTGACGGCACTGCCCGACTCCTACGATCAACTGGCCGCCCGATCGCCGGAGTTGGCCGACGCCTGCGGCGCCCTGCTGGAAGCCGACATCGTGGACGCCGAACGGCACGTCACCCTCGCCTACTCGATGGTCCACCTGCGCCGCTCCATCGCCCAACGGCCGGAGGGCCCCGACAACGCCGTCGCCGAACTGCGGCTCATGCGCCACCGCCGCGCCGCCCAGTACGCCCCACTGATCCGCTTCGGCGACCACTACATCGCCGACGCCGTGGCCGGCCTGCGCCACCCCTGAAACCCGCGCCCCGCAGCCCTCTTCGGCAGGAGACCGATGACCGAGACGACGCCAGGCGCCGAACGGCGCACCGCCACCGCCGCCGACCGGCAACTCGATCCCGCCGACGCCCACGCCTGCGAGCAATTGGCCCGCACCCTGTGCACCGACGGACCCGACCAGGTCGACAACCCCGCATGGGTGGACCGGGCCAGAGACGCCTGGGACGAACTCCCGCTGCCGCTGCGCCGTGCACTGCGACGGTTCCGCAGGCACTCCGGCCCGCACGGCACCCTGGTGATCGGCGGCCTGCCCGTCGGCCGGGCGACGCTGCCCCCGACACCGGCCGTACCCGGCTCGGTGCAGCGCCGGGCGACCGTCCCGGCCGCGCTGCTCGCCATGGTGGCCTGCGGTCTCGGCGAGCCGCTCGCCTACCGGGCCGAGAAGTCCGGGGCCCTCGTGCAGGACGTCGTCCCGGTGCCCGGACAGGAGTCCTTCCACGGCAACGCCGGATCGGCGCCGCTGTCCTTCCACAGCGAGAACGGCTTCCACCCCCACCCGCCCGACTACGTGGTCTTCCTGTGCCTGCGCGCCGACCACGACGGGACGGCCGGCATGCGCGTCGCCGGCATCCGCCGAGCGCTGCCGCTGCTCACCCCGGCCGGCCGCGAGGCCCTGTTCGCACCGGAGTTCATCACCGCACCACCGCCCTCGTTCGCCCCCGACGCGAGCGGGGACGCACCCGAGCCCGTGCCGGTGCTGTTCGGTGCGGCCGACGACCCGGACATCTGCATGGCCCAACTCGTCACCACGCCGCTCACCCCTCGGGCCGCCGCCGCACTCGTCGAGTTCGGCCGCGCCTGCGAGGCGACCGCCCGCACCCTGCGCCTGACCCCCGGTGACCTGGTCGTCCTCGACAACCGCGTCACCGTCCACGGCCGCACCGCCTTCCGGCCCCGCTACGACGGAGCGGACCGCTGGCTCCAGCGCACCTACGTCACCACCGACCTGCGCCGCTCCCGCGACCACCGCCCCGACGACGGCCACGTCCTCGCCCGCTGACCGGCTGCCGACACGCGGCAGCCGGCCCCGCGCCGTCAGCAGTCCTCGCGGCCCTCCGGTCGGTGAGCTGTTGTTCTCGCCGACCGGGGTACTCGCAGCACCTCGGCCGTCAACGACCTGTGCTGCGTTCGGGCAGCGGCCGGCTGTCCTCCACGAGCACCTTCAGCGACCCTTGCTGCTCCTCCGCGCGGGCCGTGGCCCGTCCGCCCGTGTTCCGCACCTGCAGTGTCGTGCGATCGAAGTAGTCCCGGGGGGTGGCGTTCAGGTCGGACAGCGGCAGATCCCCGTAGGAGGCCGTGAGTGCGTCGCCTTCGGCGCGCAGCGTGACGTCGAACGACTTTTCCTGTGTCACGCTCGCCAGCGCCGCACGGCTGCCGGGCAGCCAAGGTGTCCAGTGGCCGATGAACGGGAGAATCGGGTCGGGGCGGATCCCTCGGGCGTAGCCGACCGTCAACTCCTGGAGCCTGTCCCAGCGCGGCATCAGCAGGCGCAGCCCGTCAGTCCAGTACGCGACCTGCCGCTCGTCGGTGATGACGAGAGCGCCGCCGTCCGCTTCGTCCGGGCCGGACTCCGGTTCGAACGCGTCGTGCTCGACCTCGTCCAGCTCGATGAAGGCGTGGCAACCGACAGGGAACGGGGACAGAGCCGCCAGGGCCGCATGCTTCCTGGGCGCGGATCCGTACGCCGACCGGCCGTGGACGGCGATGGAGTGCGTGGCAGGTCGCACTCTCCTCGATGCCGTGGACGACGAAGGGCCCCTTCCGGCGGTGCACACGGTGAGCCTCGCCGCTCTGGTGACCGAAGGGCTCAGGGTGGTCCACGGAGCTGATGACTGCCCTCGGCGTCACCCCCGTCGCCGTACGGCGGGCGCTGATCGCGCGGACAGGATCGAAGGGGCCGGGAACCTTTACGGCGGACCCGTTCACCCCTGACGTTGAGGACCGGTTGACGCCCTGACCGTCTCCTGGCACCGGGAGCGCGGCCGCTTCCTGCCGAGCTGATCCTGACACCCGCTCATATCCCCGGGCCGTGGCGATCCGTCGCGGCCCGGCTGAAGGGAATCATGCTTGCGAATTCACATCTGGAGGGCTACCTCGGGAGAGGGATCAATCCTGGGCGCGGCTCAGGATCCAGACGCTGTAGGTGTCGTTGGCGGGGTGCAGTTGGTAGGTGCCTGCCCGGAGGTCGACGTGGAGGCCGGCGGCTGTCAGGTCTGCCTCGAAGTCTGCGGGGGTGTAGGCGCGGGCGTGCGGGGGTGCGTCCTGGAGGTGGAAGCCGATCAGGAGTCGGCCGGTGTCGGTGAGGACGGTGCGCATGGCGCGCAGGGCGTCGCGTTCGGTGTTCTCGGCCAGGTAGAGCATGACGTTGCCGACGCAGACGACCAGGTCGAAGGGGCCGTCGTCGGGGCCGAGGTCGAGGATGTCGCGTTCCTCGATGGGGAGCCCGGGGTAGGTTTCCCGGGCCTGCCGGACCAGTGCCTCGTCGGGCTCGATCGCGACCACGTCGTGTCCTCGCCGCAGGAGTGCCGCGGTGACCCGGCCCATGCCGGCGCCGGCGTCGAGGACCCGGGCGCCGCGTGGCAGGAGTGTGTCGGCGAGTCGGGCTTCGCCGTCGATGTCCTCACCGGAGGAGACGAGTTCGGCGAACCGCTTGCCGAAGCCCCCGCTGTTTCCCGCCTCCTGCCAGCGGGTTCGCCGCGTCGTCGAAGGTAGGGGATCCCCGGGTGCTGGCGTGGTGCTGTCCATGGTCCGCATCCTAAGGCGACGACGACGCCGGAACCGGCGCCGCGGGGTCGGGCTGCCGGTCGGGCGTCCGGTCAAGGTGTCGAGGCCGAGGCGGTCGAGGGGCGGGGCTCTCCGGTGGCGGGTGCGCTGTTCTGACAATTCCGTTCCTCCGGGCGACCGTTGGCGGCCGGTCGGTCGATCGCCGGTCCGTGGCGGGGGCCGGTCCAGGTGCAGAGGGTGGCGGCGAGGTTCATGCCGCCGCCGAAGGCGGCGAGGAGGAGGTGGTGGCCGGGGGCGAGGAGGCCAGCGCGGAAGGTGGCGTCGAGGGTGAGGGGGATGGAGGCGGCGCCGGTGTTGCCGTAGTGGGTGACGGTGCGGCGGAGGGTGTCGGGGCGCAGGCCGAGTCGGGGGGCGAGTTCGTCGAGCATGACGCCGTTGGCCTGGTGGGGGATGAAGTGGTCGAGGTCGGGGGCGGGGAGGCGGTGGGCGGCGAGGGTGTCGTGGACGAGGGCGGGCAGTTCCTCGGCGACGAAGGCGCGGACGGCGCGGCCGTCCATCCGGAAGTGGTGGGAGCCGTCGGCGACGGTGCGGGCCGAGGCGGGGAGGCGGCTGCCGCCGGCCTGCACGCCGATCAGGCGGTGCTCGGCGCCGACGCCGCGCAGGATCGCCGGGTGCAGGCCGGGCCCGTCCGGGGTGGGGCCGAGCAGGACGGCGCCGGCGCCGTCGCCGAACAGGACGGCGGTGCGGCGGTCGGTGGGGTCGAGGATCCGTGAGTACACGTCGACGCCGATGACGAGCGCGTACGGGGTGGGGCCGAGTCCGGGGAGCAGGGTGCGGGCGACCTCCAGGGCGTAGACGAATCCGCTGCACACCGCGTTCAGGTCGAACGCGGCGGCGCGGTCCGCGCCGATCAGGTGCTGGACCAGGTTGGCGGTGGCGGGCTGCGGATGGTCGGGGGTGGAGGTGGCGACCAGCACGAGGCCGACCGCGCCGGGGTCGATCCCGGCCGTGGCCAGTGCGGCGGTCGCGGCGTGCGCCGCGAGGTCGGAGGCGGCCTGGTCGGGGCGGGCGTGCCGGCGTTCCCGGATGCCGGTCTTGCGGACGATCCACTCGTCGGTGACCCCGGCGGCGGCGGCGACCGGCCCGTTCGGCACCACCACCGGCGGCAGGTACGAGCCGGTGCCGAGGATCCCGTACCCGCCGGCCGGGGCCTGCGGGGGTGCGGTCAGGCGTGGCACTGCGGGAGCCCCCCGTGGTAGGCGGCCATCTCGCGGAACGAGGCTGCCACGTCGAGCCGTTCGCCCGGGGCGAGGCCGTCGAGCTCGGCGTACGCCCGGTGCAGGTTGCCGACCAGCCGCTCGGCGTCGACCAGGGCCGCGTAGGGGCCGAGGTCGGCGGCGCGGGCGGTCTCCAGGGCGGACCGGCCGGCTTTGCGCCCGGCCCCGGCGAGGTCCCGGAGCCAGCGCAGGTACGCGGCGGTGGCGTGCAGCACCTCGGTCCCGCCGACCGGTCCGTGGCCGGGGACGACGACCTGCGGCTCCAGCGCGAGCAGCCGGTCCAGGGCGCGCAGCGAGCCCTCGATCGAGCCCATCAGCACGTACGGGGTGACGCCGGACCAGGCGACGTCGCCGGTGAACAGCACGCCGCGTTCGGGGACCCAGGCCACCACGTCGTCGGGGGTGTGGGCGGGGCCGACCTGCAGCAGTTCGACGGTCAGTCGGCCGGTCCGCAGCACCAGCCGGTCGCGGAAGGTCAGGTCGGGCAGCCGCAGGCCGGTGTCGCCCCAGTCGACGTCCGGCCAGATGCCGCGCAGGCCGAGTCCGGCCTCGGCGATGTCCGCGCGGGTGCCCTCGTGGGCTATCACGGTGGCCCGTGACGGGAACACCGCGTTGCCGAACACGTGGTCGCCGTGGAAGTGGGTGTTCACCACCAGGTCGGGGCCGTCGGGGGCGATCCGTTCGACCTCGGCGCGCAGCTGCCGCGCGCGGGCTTCGGTGGCGGCGGTGTCGATCAGCACCGAGCGGCCGTCGTCGACGATCAGCCCGGCGTTGTTCAGGCACCAGCCGCCCGGCAGCTGCTCGAAGGCGTACACGCCGGCGGCGATCTCCCGCAGGGTCGGGGGTCCGGGCGGCACGGTCATGGTTCCTCCGTAAGGGGTCGGTCGGCCCCGGACTGCCGGGGGCGGTGGGCGGGCCCGGGGTCGTCCCCGTCGGCGGGGGCGGCCAGGCCGGTGAACGAGCCGCGGTGGAAGACCAGCGGCGGCGTGCCCCGGTCGCCGAGGTGGATCGTCACCACCCGGCCGATCAGCAGGACGTGGTCGCCGGCCTCGACCTCGGCGTGCAGTTCGCATTCGAGGCCGGCCAGCGCCGAGGGCAGCACCGCGTTCCCGGTGGCGCCCTCGACGGCGGCGGTGCGCCGGACCGCGGCCTCGCCCTCGGGCCGGTCCGGCCGGGCGAAGGCCAGCGCGAGCTCGCGCTGCCGGTCGGTGAGCAGGTTCACCGCGAACGTCCCGGCCTTGGACACCAGGGGCCGCATCCGGCCTTCGCGGTTGACCGACACCAGCACCAGCAGCGGGTCCAGCGACACCGACACCAGGCTGTTCAGCGTCATCGCGGTGGTCTCGCCGCCGTATCCGCAGGTCAGCAAGGTCACCCCGGTCGGGAAGCGGCCCATGGCCTGGCGCAGCCCGGCGGCGTCCGGCTCACCCGGGTGGGGCGCCCGGCCGGCCCGCTGCGGGGAGCCGGTCCGCATCAGAGCACCTGGGCGAAGCGCGCCAGGGTCTCGCCCGGGCTGGGCCCGTCGAGGGCGGAGAAGATCCGCTCGGCGTCGGGGCCGTGCTTGTGCAGGCGGACGTGCGCGAGGGAGACCAGGGTGCCGTCGTCGGTCGGGGTGAACTCCACCTCGATCTCGCTGGCCCGCTCGTCGTCGGGGATCGACCGGAAGCGGCCGTCCACCCGCCAGGTCATCGCCAGCCGGTGCGGCGGCTCCCAGACCAGGACCACGCCCCAGTCGATCTCGTTGCCGTCGACGTCCCACTCGTAGTAGCGGCCGCCGACGCCCGGCTCGAAGGCCAGGCCGGCCCGCTCCTTCTCCAGCAGGACGTGCGACGGCGGCCACCACTCGGCGAGGCGTTCGGTGAACGCCCGGAAGCACTCCTCGGGGGTGGCGTTCACCGTCACCGACTTCCGGACGTCCGGGATCTGCTGCTGTTCGGGCACGGGCCCTCCTTCGCGGGTCGGGGCCCCTGGACCGCGGGGCCGTCGGCCACCCTGGCGCGGGCCGTTCGACGTCCGGTACAGGCCGGTTCGAGGCGGCCGGGACGGGCGCCGCCGGGGCGGGGCCTTCCAACACGGCTGGATCGGACGTCGAAGCGCTCCGGCCACCCTTCCGGTGCCGGCCGGAGCCGGATGGACCGTCCGCGGCTGCCCGGCGCAGCGCGGGGTGAGGAACCGATGACGTGACAGAGATCCTGACCGACGACCAGGCGGCCCGTGCCGCCCTCGCGGCGGAGTCGGCCGGGCGGTACGCCCGGGAGGCGGACCGCGGCGGCGCGCTCGACCCGGAGACCGTCAAGGCGCTGACCGCGGCCGGCTACCCGCGGCACTTCGTGCCGGCCCGGTGGGGCGGCGCCGAGGGCACCTTCGCGGAGCTGACCGCGGCGATGACCCGGGTCGGCCGGGCCTGCGCCTCCGCCGCCTGGTGCGGCTCGATGTTCGCCTACAGCGCCCGGTTCTCCGCGCACCTCCCGCTCGCCGGGCAGGAGGAGGCCTGGGGCGACAGCCCGGACGTGCTCTGGGTGTCCGGGCTGGTCCCCAGCGGCCGGGCGGAGGCCGTCGACGGCGGCTTCCGGCTGGACGGCCGCTGGTCGTACGTGAGCGGCGCGCTGTTCGCCGACTGGGCGCTGCTGGCCGGGCCGACCCCCGGGCCGGGCGCGCCGCCGCCGCGGTTCTTCGCCGTGCCGCGCGCCGACTTCGCGGTCGAGGAGAGCTGGGACACCGTCGGCATGCGGGCCACCGGCAGCCACACCGTGGTGCTGTCCGACGTGTGGGTGCCCGAGCACCGGACCGTGCCGCTGGCCGAGGTGGTGGGCGGGGTCAACCGGACCTCGGACCGCCCGCAGCACGCCGTCCCGCTGATGTCCCTGGGCGGGCTCACCTGCCTGGCGCCGGTGCTCGGCGCGGCGGCCGGCATGGTCGACGCCTACACGGCGCTGGTCGCCGCCCGGCGGTCCGCCCCCGGCGCCGGCCCGACCCCGCTGAACGACCAGGTCCTCGCCCGGGCCGCCGCCGAGGTCGACGCCGCCACCCTGCTCGCCGAACGGGCCGCGCTGCTGCTCGACCAGGGCCGGGCCCGCCCGTTCGCGGCCCGCAACGCCCGCGACACGGCGCACGCGGCCCGGGTCCTGGTCGACACCGCGCACGAACTGGTCCGCACCGCGGGCACCGCCGCGCAGGACGCCGCGCACCCGCTGCAGCGCCACTGGCGGGACATCACGGTCGCCGCCACGCACGCCGCGCTGCGCTTCGACCGGATCGCCACCGCGTACACCGACGCCGTGCTCGCGGCCCGCTGAGCGGGGGCGGGAGATGGAGATCGGAATCGGCCTGCCCACCATGGCGGGCGAACTGACCGGGCCCGAACTGGCCGAATGGGCCCGCCGGGCCGAGGAGTGCGGCTTCTCGACGCTGGCCGTGCTCGACCGGCTGGTCTGCGACGGCTGGGAGCCGCTGCTCGCGCTCGGCGCGGCCGCCGCGGTCACCCGCCGGATCCGGCTGGCCACCCAGGTGCTGGTCCCCGGCTACCGGGGCAACACGGCGCTGCTCGCCAAGCAGCTCGCCACCCTGCAGCAGCTGTCCGGCGGGCGGCTGGTGCTCGGCGTGGCGGCCGGGATCCGTCCCGACGACTTCGAGGCCGGCGGCACCGACTTCCGCCGCCGGGGCCGCGCGCTCGACCGGCTGCTGACCGACCTCGCCGCGTTCTGGGACGACGGCGCGATCGGCCCGCGGCCCGCGTCCGGCCCGCCCCCGGTGCTGGTCGGCGGCCGCAGCCGGGCCGCCCTGGACCGGATGGCCCGGCACGGCGAGGGCGCGGTGCTGGTCGCCTCCGCGGCGATGTTCGCCGAGCGGGCCGTCGAGGCCAGGGAGTGCTGGACGGCGCACGGCCGCCCGGGCCGCCCCCGGCTGGTCGCCCAGACCTACTACGCGCTCGGCCCGCAGGGCCCGGACGAGGCGCTGGACCACCTGCGCTCCTACTACGCCTTCGCCGGTCCGGCGGCCGACCTGATCGCCCGTACCGCGCTGACCTCCGAGGACGCCGTCCGGCAGGAGGTGGCCCGCTTCCGGCAGGCCGGCTGCGACGAACTCGTCCTCATCCCGTGCTCCACCGACGTCCGGCAGCTGGACCTGCTCGCTGCCGCAGTGAAGGAGAACGCATGACCCGCAGGGCAGTCATCACCGGCATCGGCGTCACGGCGCCGGGCGGCGTAGGACGGCAGCCGTTCTGGGAGCTGATCAGCAGCGGCACCACCGCGACCCGGGAGATCACCCGGTTCGACGCCTCCGGGCACCGCTGCCGGGTCGCCGCCGAGTGCGACTTCGACCCGCTCGCGCTCGGCCTGACCCGTCAGCAGGTGCGCCGCACCGACCGGGTGTCGCAGCTGGCCATGGTCTCGGCGCTGGAGGCGGTCCTCGACTCCGGCCTGGAGATCGACGGCCGGCTCGCGGAGCGCACCGGCGTCGCGATCGGCAGCGCCGTCGGCGGCACCACCACCATGGAGTCGGAGTACGCGGTGCTCAGCAACTCCGGTGCGGACTGGCTGGTCGACCCGGCCTTCGCGGTGCCGCACCTGTACGACTACTTCCTGCCCAGTTCGATCGCCGCCGAGGTGGCGCTGACCACCGGCGCGCTCGGCCCGGCGTCCGTGGTCTCCACCGGCTGCACCTCCGGCATCGACTCGGTGGGCTACGCCGCCGAGCTGATCCGCGACGGCGACGCCGACGTGGTGATCACCGGGGCCACCGACGCGCCGATCTCGCCGATCACCCTGACCTGCTTCGACGTCATCAAGGCGACCTCGACCCGCAACGACGACCCGGCGACCGCCTGCCGCCCCTTCGACCGCACCCGCAACGGCCTGATCCTCGGCGAGGGCGCGGCCGTCCTGGTGCTGGAGGAGTACGAGCACGCCCGGCGGCGCGGCGCCCGGATCTACGCCGAGGTGGCCGGCTACGCCAGCCGCTGCAACGCCTTCCACATGACCGGGCTGAAGCCGGACGGCCGGGAGATGGCCGACGCCATCGACGCGGCGCTGGTCGAGGCCAGGGTCGCCCCGGACGCCGTCGACTACGTCAACGCGCACGGCTCGGGCACCAGGCAGAACGACGTCCACGAGACCGCGGCGGTCAAGCGCAGCCTCGGCGAGCACGCCTACCGCACGCCGATGAGCGGCATCAAGGCGATGGTCGGGCACTCGCTGGGCGCGATCGGTTCGATCGAGATCGCGGCCTGCGCGCTCGCCATGCAGCACGGGCTGGTCCCGCCGACCGCCAACCTGCACGAGCCGGATCCGGCGTGCGACCTGGACTACGTGCCGTTGGTGGCCCGGGAGCGCCGGCTGGACACGGTGCTGACGGTCGGCAGCGGGTTCGGCGGTTTCCAGAGCGCGATGGTGCTGACCGGAACGGGGCGTGCGGCATGAGCGAGGTCGTGGTGACCGGGATCGGCGTGGCCGCCCCCAACGGGGTCGGCGCCGAGGAGTACTGGAAGGCCGTCGTGGCCGGGGAGTCGGG
Source organism: Kitasatospora sp. CB02891 (assembly GCF_002803145.1). Lineage (NCBI taxonomy): Bacteria > Bacillati > Actinomycetota > Actinomycetes > Kitasatosporales > Streptomycetaceae > Kitasatospora > Kitasatospora sp. CB02891. The sequence goes on from NZ_NNBO01000004.1 coordinate 107,819, forward strand.
CATCCGCCCGATCAGCCGGTTCGACACCGCCCGCTACCCGATCAAACTCGCGGGCGAGGTGCCGGAGTTCGACGCCGAGCAGGACTTCACCCGGCGGCTGATGCCGCAGACCGACCGGCTGACCCGGCTGGCCCTGTTCGCCGCCGAGTTCGCCCTGGAGGACGCCGAGATCGTCCCCGAGGAACTGCCGTCCTACTCGATGGGCGTCGCGGTCTCCAGCTCCACCGGCGGCCTGGAGTTCGGCCAGCGCGAACTGCAGGCGCTGTGGGGCACCGGCTGGGAGTCGGTCAGCGCCTACATGTCCTTCGCCTGGTACTACGCCGTGCACACCGGCCAGATCTCCATCCGGTACGGCATGCAGGGCCCCAGCGGGGTGGTGGTCTCCGAGCAGGCCGGCGGCCTGGACGCGCTCGGCTACGCCCGGCGCCGGGTCCGCAAGGGCACCGCGGTGATGACCGCGGGCGGCCTGGACGGGCTGATCTGCCCGTACGGGGTGGCGATCCAGTCGTCCACCGGCGAGGTCGGCACCGGCACCGACCCGGAGCGCGCCTACCTGCCGTTCCACCTGGACAGCGCCGGCCATGCGATCGGCGAGGGCGGCGCGGTGCTGGTGCTGGAGAGCCGGGAGGACGCCGAGCGCCGCGGGGCGCCGCGGCTGTACGGCACGCTCGCCGGGTACGGCGCGGCCTTCGACCCCGACCCGGCGGGGCCGGGCGGCGACGGGCTGGTGCGGGCGGCCCGGCAGGCGCTCGCCGACGCCGGGCGCAGCGCGCGGGACGTGGACGTGGTGTTCGCCGACGCGGCGGGCACCTCGGCGCTCGACCGGGCCGAGGCGGACGCGCTGTGCACGCTGTTCGGCGAGCGCGGCGTGCCGGTGGCCGCCCCGAAGGCGCTGACCGGGCGGCTGCTGTCCGGCGGCGGCCCGCTGGACGTCGCCACGGCGCTGCTGGCGATCCGCGACGGGCTGGTCCCCGCGGTGGCCGCGGTGCCGCCCGGCCGGGTGGATCCGCGGCTCGACCTGGTGGCGGGCGCCCCCCGGTCGCTGGAGATCGGCACCGCGCTGGTGCTGGCCCGCGGCCGCGGCGGCTTCGCCTCCGCGCTGGTGCTGACCGGGTCCTGAACGCGGTACGGCGGCCGGGCCGGGGAGTCGTGGGCTCCCCGGCCCGGCCGCCGCACCGAGCCGGGCTACCGCTCGGTCAGCACCAGCGGACCGTGGGTGCGCCGGGAGGGCCGCTTCGGGGCGTGGCGGAGCGGGGCCGGCTCGGACCGCTGGGCGGGCAGGATCCGCGCCTCGTGCGCCTTGTTCACGGCGTCCAGCCGGGAGACCGCGCCGAGCCGGCGGAAGACGTTGCGCAGGTGGCGTTTGACCACGGCCTCGCTGACCGACAGCCGATTGGCGATCTGGCCGTTCGTCAGGGCGGCCGCCACCATGGAGAGTATTTCTATTTCCAATTGCGGGATCTGAATATTGTTCCGCTGATTGTCGATGCGCCGGAGTCCGTCCCGGGGAATCGATATGATGACCCGGTCGGAATGGGTGGCGATCGCCCGTACGGCGGATTTGAGTTCCAGTGGCGTGGCCCGTCTGGGAAGATAGGCGGCGATTCCGAGGCCGAGCGCCTCCAGGGCGCGGTGCGAGGCGTCCGAGGTGTCGGCGAAGACCGTCCTGGCCCGGCAGTCGGGGCAGCGCAGGCTGGTCGCCGCGGCCTCGGCGAGGTGGTCGAACTCTCCGCTCAGCACGACCACGTCGACGCTTTCCGGAGAGACCGGGGGAGCCTGGTCGGAGGGGTCCAGGGTGGCGACGACCCGAATGTCGTCCTCCTCGTCGAGGAGGCGGCACAGGCCGTCCAGCAGCAGGGTGTGCTTACCGGCGAGTAGCACGGTGATCAGGGGGGTGGGACCCGGTCGGCCGACCCCTGGAAAGGGCGGTTCCACCGGAATGGAATGCGAACTGTGCGACACACTTCCCCCTCATGATTCGAATCGAGGCTGACGCTCAGCGGCCAAGTCTGTCGCACGTCTGTCAATAACGCAATTGCTTTGGTGATTGACCACGGGGAAATCAAGATATTTCCGTGATTACCGCCCGACTGTCCGCCATTGTCCGCAGTCGCCGGGCTGCGGTGAAGTGCTCAGCGCCGTTTTGCGGTGGGGATCACGTAGCGGGTGTACAGCAGGTCGCGGATCACGTCGTCGCCGCCCTCCACCAGGCCGACGTAGCGCAGGTCCCGGACCAGCTTGCCGATCAGGTGGTCGTGCGTGTAGCCGAGCCCGCCGAACAGCTCCGAGCCGATCGTCGCCACCTCCCAGCCGGCCTGGCCGCAGTACATCTTCGCGGCGAGCGCCGAGCGCAGCGTGCCGGCCCGGTACAGCGCCGCCGCCGGGTCCGCCGAGGCCATCGCCCGGTCGAACTCGGCCGCGGCGGACCGGCACTGGTTGCGCATCACGTCGATCAGCATCTCCACCTGGCCGAGCTTGCCCGCGAACACCGCGTTGCCCAGCAGCGGCGCGCCCTTGACCTGCTTGGCCGCCGCGTACTCCATGGCGAGGTCCCGGATCCGCCGGCAGACGCCGATCGCGGTGGAGGCGATCAGGATCCGGCTGGCGTTCAGGCCGGCCTCCAGCAGCCGCAGCCCGTGCCCGCGCAGCAGGTTGGCCGCCGGGACCTCGCAGCCCGACAGCCGCACCCGGTAGGTGGCCGAGCCGCGCATGCCGATCATGTCCCAGCGCTTGACGATCTCGACGCCGGGGGTGTCGCGGGGCACCAGCACCACCCCGAACACCGCGTCGTCCTCCGCCGACCTGGCGGCCACCAGCAGGAAGTCCGCGGCGTCGGTGTTCGTGGCGAAGTACTTGTCGCCGTCCAGCACCAGCCGGTCGCCCTTGGCGGTGAACAGCGCGGCGGTGCGGCCGAGTTCGCTCCCGGCGTCCTCCTCGCTGACCAGGATCCCGCAGAAGCCGCCGCCGGCCGCCATCCGGCCGAGGTACTGCTCGGCCAGCGCCGGGGCGCCGTACAGCCGGAGCATCGTGGTGCCGAGTACCGAGAGGAACGAGGAGAAGGCGAATCCCGCGTCGGCGTAAGAGAGTTCGGACACGATGTCGACGCTGTCGGTCAGTGAGGCGCCGGCCGTGCCGTATTCGGCGGGCAGCCACCAGTTAGCGAGCCCGGCCGCGTGCAGGGCCGCCGACGCGGCGGTCGGGGCGGGGGGCTTGGAATCGAACCAGCGCTCCCGGCCCAGCAGCTCCCGCTCGGCGAAACCGCGGGCCCGGTCGATCAGTTCGGCATTCATCGGTGCTCCTCGAATTGGCTCTTCCCGACCCGGCGGTCGGTGATCGATGGGGTCGGCGGCCGGTGCCCGGGCCGCTCCCTCGGACCGGCGCGCCGCGTCGGGCGCCCGGCAGGATCCGAGGGAGCGGGCCCGGTGCCCGGCCGCCGGTGCTCACCCGGTGCGGAAGCCGCGTCCGTTCTTGCGGCCCAGCAGGCCCTGGGCGACCGCTTCGCGCAGCAGCCGCGGCGGCTCGAAGTCGGGCTCGCGGTACGCCTCGTGCAGCTGCTCCAGGATCGCCAGCGAGACGTCCAGACCGATGGTGTCCAGCAGCGCGAACGGCCCCAGCGGGAAGCCGAACCCGGACTCCACCGCGGCGTCCGTGCCGGCCGGGTCGGCCTCGCCGCGCTCGACCGCGCGGACCGCGCGGGCCAGGTAGGCGAACAGCAGGTAGTTGACCAGGAAGCCGGTGCGGTCCGGCGACTCCACCACGGTCTTGCCGAGCCGCCCGCACAGCGCGCGGGCGGCGGCCAGCGCCGGCCCACCGGTGGCGGGGCCGCGGACCAGTTCCACCAGCCGCATCACCGGCGCGGGGTTGAAGAAGTGCAGGCCGACCAGCCGCTCGGGCCGCCCGGCCGGCTCGGTGCAGCGCGCCACCGACAGGCTGGAGGTGGAGGTGGCCAGCACGGCGTCCGGCGCGCAGAGCGCGCCGAGCCGGGCGAACACCTCCCGCTTCACCCGCTCGTCCTCGGCGACCGCCTCCACCACCAGGTCGCAGTCGGCGAGCGGCGCCGGGTCCGCGCCGAAGCGGATCCGGGCCAGCGCGTCGGCCGCGTCCTGCCGGGTGGCCCGGCCGCGCCGCACCGCCCGGTCCAGCGAGCCGTCCACGCCGGTCCGGGCCCGCTGCGCGGACTCCGGCGCGCGCGCCACCAGCACCACCGGGACGCCCGCCCGGGCGGCGGCCTCGGCGATGCCGCCGGCCATCGTGCCCGAGCCCAGCACGCCCAGCCGGGCCGGCGCCGCGGCGCCGACCGGGTCTGCGGCGGAGGCCGGCCCGGCGTCCGGCCGGGCGGCGAGCAGGCCGGCGGCCGGCGCGAACGCCGGGTCGCCGGTGCGGGCCAGCAGGGCGACCAGCCTCCGGTGCACCCGGTCGGGGCCGAGCCGGTCGACGGCGCCGAACGGCCCCTCCGGCAGGCCGCAGCCCAGCCGCATCGCGGTGTCCAGGTCGGCCCGGGAGGCGGCGCCCTCGTCGTGCAGCGCCACCGCCCGGTTGAGGTGGCCGAGCACCAGCGCCTCGGCGACGGCGTCGCACTGCTCGGCGAGCACCGTCCCCTCCGCTCTCCGGCCGGGCGTCACGCCGAGGTCGCGAGGACGCCGTTGACCAGGTCGAGCAGGCCGCGCGGGGTGGTCGCCTCGGCGGTGCTCTCCTCCGGCAGCTTGATGCCGAAGTGCTGCTCCAGCTTGCTGGTCACGTCGATCACCGCCAGGGAGTCGAAGCCGAGGGCGGACAGCTCGGCGTCCAGGTCGTCGGCGGACAGGTCCGTCGAGTCCTCCTCGCCCACCGCGCGCAGCAGGAAGCCCCTCAGCTGGTCGAACGTCAACTCGGACACGGCAGTACCGCCTTCGCTCTCATGGGTGGTCGGGTCACGGTGCAGGTTCTCGGTGTACTGGCGGGCCACCGCGATGGTGGCCCGGCTGTTCGCGCCGAGCGCGGCGCGGACCGCGGCCCGGGCGTCGGCGAGGGTGCCGGGCGGCTGCGGCAGCGAGGCGAGCTTGCCGGGGTCGATCACCACCCGGTGGCGGGAGGTCACGGTGACCAGGCCGTCGCCGGCCGCCTCGAAGGCCCACTCGCCGGTGTGCGCGGCCAGCACGCCGGGCAGCCGGGTCTGCTTGTAGGCGATCAGCGTCGGCGCGAGGCAGACCCGGCCGGAGCGGGTGGTGTGCACCGAGCCGTCCGGGGACCTGGTGTCCATCTCCATCGACTGCAGGCCCGGCACCTCCTCGCGGACCTCCATCCGCAGCACGTGCGGGATCCGCTCCGGCCACTTCGCCAGGTCGCGGACGAACTCGTAGGCGTCCTCGACGGAGCCGGCGAAGGTGTCGGAGTCCTCGAACGCGACCAGCAGCTCCGGCTCCTCGGCGGTGCGCTCCACGGCGGCCTTCAGGGCGGCCAGTTCGGAGGTGCTGTTGGCGTCCACGGCGGAGGCGATCCGGGCCCGGTTCTCCGGGGTGTCGCCGACCGCCCGGTAGTGGTGGTCCAGCTCCACCGTGCAGGTCCCGTCCGGGCGGCCGGTGATCCGCCACGCGCCGCCCATCGCCGCCACCGGGTCGCGCGGGGTGGTCTGCTCGAACTCGACGGTCAGGGCGGCCTCGTCCAGCGTGCGGGCGGAGGTCCAGGTCCGGAGCTCGCCGTTGGCGAGCGCCCAGATCCGGATCACCTGTGTGCGGTCGTCGCCCGACACCAGTTCGGCGCGGACGGTCGGCGGGAAGTACAGCGGCCAGGAGGTGACGTCGGCGACGACGCGGTACACGGCCGCGGCGGGGGCCGACACCTCGATCCGGTGGGTCGTCCGGATGGTGGTCACGATTGCGGGTGCCTTCCTGTTGCGAGGGTCCGAAGGACGGGGTGTGCGGGCGGGTCAGAAGTTGCCGAGGCCGCCGCAGACGTTCAGGGCCTGCGCGGTGATCGCGTCGGCGGTCGGGGTCACCAGGTAGCCGACCAGGCCGGCCACCTCCTCCGGGGTGCTGTACCGGCCGAGCGGGATCTTGGCGGTGAACTTCGCCAGCACCTCGTCCTCGGTGACCTCCCAGTGCTGCGCGTACCCGGCCCGGATCCGCTGGGCCATCGGCGTCTCCACGTAGCCCGGGCAGACCGCGTTCACGGTGATCCCGCTGCCGGCCAGCTCCAGGCCGAGGGCCTTGGTGAACCCGACCACGCCGTGCTTGGACGCCGAGTACGGCGCCCCGTACACCACGCCCTGCTTGCCGGCGGTCGAGGCGATGTTCACCACCCGGCCCCAGCCGCGGCCGCCCAGGCCCGCGCCGAGCACCTCCCGGGTCATCCGGAAGACGCTGGTCAGGTTGGTGTCCAGGACGTCCTGCCACAGCTCGTCCGGGACCTCCGCGGTGATCCCGCCGCCGCTGCGGCCGGCGTTGTTGACCAGCACGTCCAGCGGGCCGAACGCGTTGGCCTCGGCGACGGTGCGGCGGATGTCGGCGACGTCGCGGACGTCGCAGGCGGTCCCTGCCGCGCGCACGCCCTCGGCGCGCAGCTTCGCCACCGTCCCGGCGACCGCGTCGCCGTCCCGCGCGCACAGGAAGACCGCGGCGCCGCGCCCGCCGAGCTCCCGGGCGACGGCCAGTCCGATGCCGCTGGTCGCGCCGGTGACCAGGGCCGTACCGCCTTCTCGAAGTTCCATCGGACGCCTCTCATTCACGATGTCGTCGGTCGCGCCCGAGCCTGGCAGGGGCGTTTGGAGAACGGATCCAGAGCGCTTCTCGCGCTCCGGCGGGCCGGCCCCGCGGCGGCGCCGCGGGGCCGGCCGGGCCGGTCAGCCCTCGGCGAGCCGGGCCCGGATGAACGCGACCAGCAGGTCCGGGGTCGGGTTCTCGATCACCACCTCGGCGGGCAGCCGCAGGCCGGTCACCGCGTTCAGCCGGTTGCGCAGGTCCACCCCCAGCAGCGAGTCGAAGCCGAGCTCCTTGAACGGCGTCCCCGGCTGGATGTCCTCGGCGCCGCCGTAGCCCAGCACCTCGGCCGCCTGGCCCCGCACCAGCTCCAGCAGGTCCGCGCCGTCGGGCCCGGCGCCGCTGTGCTGCGCCGGCTCGGGCCGGGCGGCCGCCACTACGGGCGCGGCCGCCGCCGGCCGCAGGTCGCCGAGCAGCCCGCCCAGCCGGCCGCCGCGCGCCGCCGCCGCGTCCAGCGCGATCGGCACGGCCAGCGCCCCGCCGCCCGCCAGCGCCCGGTCGAACAGCTCCAGCGCCCGGCCGGTCGGCATCGGCAGGATCCCGGAGCGGCCCAGTCGGGCCACGTCCTGCTCCGACAGGTGCGCGGTCATCCCGCTGCGCTGCTCCCAGAAGCCCCAGGCCAGGCTGGTGGCCTCCAGGCCGAGCGCCCGGCGGTGCTGGGCCAGCGCGTCCAGGAAGGTGTTGGCCGCCGCGTAGCTGCCCTGCCCGGGGTCGCCGAGCACGCCCGCCGCGGAGGAGAACAGGACGAACGCCGACAGGTCGAGGTGCGCCGTCAGCTCGTGCAGCGCCCACGCCGCGTCCGCCTTAGGCCGCAGCACCCGGGCCAGCCGGGCCGCCGTCAGGCCGGTCAGCAGGCCGTCGTCCAGGACGCCCGCGGCATGCACCACGGCGGCGGGCGGGTACTGCGCCAGCAGCGCGCCCAGCGCGTCCCGGTCGGTCAGGTCGCAGGCCTCGACGACCACCTCGGCGCCGCGCGCCGCGAGGTCCGCGGCCAGCTCCCCGGCGTTCTCGGCGTTCGGGCCGCGGCGGCTCACCAGCAGCAGCCGCCGCACCCCGTGCCGGTCCACCAGGTGCCGGGCCAGCGTGCCGCCCAGCCCGCCCGTCCCGCCGGTCACCAGCACCAGGCCGTCCGGGTCGAGCCGGCGCGGCAGGGTCAGCACCATCTTTCCGCGGTGCCGGGCCCGGCTGAGGTGCCGCAGCGCCTTCGCGCCGTCGTGGACGTCCCAGGTGGTCAGCGGCGGATGCCAGAGCGCTCCCCGTTCGAACAGGGCGATCAGCTCGTCCAGCACCTCGCCGATCCGGTCCGGCGCCACCCCCAGGATGTTGTACGCCTCGTAGTGGACGCCGGGGTGGGCGGCCGCGGTCGCCGCCGCGTCCCGGATGTCGGTCTTGCCCATCTCGGCGAACCGGCCGCCGTCGGCGAGCAGCCGCAGCGAGGCGTCGATCGCCTCGCCCGCCAGCGAGTTGAGCACCACGTCGACGCCCCGGCCGCCGCTGGTGCGGCGGAAGTGCGACTCGAAGTCGAGGGTGCGGGAGGACGCGATGTGCGCGTCGTCCAGGCCGAGTCCGCGCAGCAGGTCGTGCTTGTCGGGGCCCGCCGTGGCGTACAGCTCCGCCCCCAGGTGACGGCAGAGCTGGATCGCGGCGAAGCCGACGCCGCCGGTCGCGGTGTGCACCAGGACCGACTCGCCGGGCTTCACCCCGGCGATCTCCACCAGGCACTGGTAGGCGGTGATGTAGGTGATCGGCACGCCCGCGGCCTGCGCGAACGACCAGTCGGCCGGGACCGGGCGGACCATCCGCGCGTCGGCGACCGCGACCGGCCCGAGCGAGCGCTCGAACACGCCGAACACCCGCTGACCGACCACCAGACCGGTGACGGCGGAGCCGACCTCGGTCACCACGCCCGCGCCCTCGCTGCCCATGGTCTTCTCGCTGGCGACCAGGCCCAGGCCGACCGCGATGTCGCGGAAGTTCAGCCCGGCGGCCCGCACCGCGATCCGCACCTCGCCCGCGCCCAGCGGCGCGTCGGCCTCCGGGTGCGGCAGCAGCGCCAGATTGTCCAGCGTGCCCTTCGTCGTCACGTCCAGTCGCCAACTCCCATCCCGCGGAGGATCGTTGAGGTCCGCCGGGGCCGGCTCGGCCAGCCGCCGGGCGTACAGCCGACCGGCCCGGACGGCGACCTCCGGCTCGCCGCAGGAGAGCGCCGCGGGCAGCGCCGCCGCCGACGCCGGGTCCGCGTCCAGGTCGACCAGCAGCACCCGGCCCGGGTGCTCGGCCAGCGCGACCCGCAGCAGCCCGGTGACCGCCGCCTGGGCGACCCCCGACACCGGCTCGCGGCCGACCACGGCCTGCGCGCCCCGCGTCACCACCGCCAGCACGGACCCGGCGAACCGGGGGTCCGCCACCCAGCGCTGCAGCGCCTCCAGCGCCGCCGCCGCGCCCTCGCCCGGCAGCGCGCCCGCCGACTCGAAGGACACCGCCACCACCGGCGGCACCGGATCCGGCAGCGCGTCCAGGTCCGGGTACGCCGGGCCGGGGCCCAGCCCCCGCCCGACCGCCGCCCACCGCAGGGGCTCCGGCGCCGGCCCGTCCTGCACCGGCCGCCACACCACCTCCAGCAGCTCCCCGCGCTCGTCCGCGACCGGCCGCAGCGACAGCGAACCCACCGACGCCACCAGGTCGCCCCGCTCGTCGGTGGCCACCAGCGCGCAGCGCCCCTCCTCGACCGTCAGCGCCACCCGCAGCACCGCCGACCGGGTCGGACGGAGCGTCACGTCCCGCCAGGAGAACGGCAGCCGCAGCCCGGTGGAGCGCAGCACGGCCGGGTGCAGCGCCGCGTCCAGCAGCGCCGGGTGCGGGCCCGCCCACTGCCGTCCGTCCCGCACGCCCGGACCGGCCTCGACCTCCGCGAACAGCTCGGAGCCGCGCACCCACATCGCGCGCAGCCCGGTGAACGACGGGCCGTACCGGTAGCCGCGGGCCGCCAGCGCCGGGTAGGCGTCCCGCAGGTCGACCGGGGTCGCGCCGATCGGCGGCCACACCGCCGGGGCCGGCCGCGGCGACCCGGCCCGGGCCGTGAGCACGCCGCCCGCGTGCTCCTGCCAGGACCCGTCCGGCGCGGTGCGGGCACTGATCGAGACCGTCCGGCGGCCCGCCGGGTCCGCGGGCCGCACGACCACCCGCAGGTCCGCCTCCGCCGCGGCGGTCACCGGCAGCGGCGCGGTCACCGTCAGCTCCTCGACGGCGGGCAGGCCGAGCCGGTCGCCGGCCTCGGCCAGCAGCTCCAGGAACCCGGTGGCGGGCAGCAGCACCGCGTCGCCGACCCGGTGGTCGGCCAGCCACGGCTGCCGGGCCGCGGACAGCGCCCCGGCCAGCACCGTGGAGCCGTCCGGCAGGTCCAGTGCGTCCGGCAGCAGCGCCGGGCCGGACGGCCGGGCCGGACCGGACGGCTCCAGCCAGTGCCGGGTCCGTTCGAAGCGGTACCCGGGCAGCGCGACCGGCCGCCCCGCGGGCTGCGCGGCCGTCCAGTCGACCGACACGCCGGCGCCGTGCGCGGCGGCCGCGGCCGCCAGGAACTGGCCCGCGCCGCCGCTGCCCCGGCGCAGCGTGCCCAGCACCGTGCCGTCCGCGTGCAGGTCGTCGAGGATCTCCTGGACGCCCAGGGTCAGCACCGGGTGGGGGCTCATCTCCAGGAACACCCGGTGCCCGGCCCGGGCGAGTTCGCGCACCGCCGGGTCGAACAGCACCGGGTTGCGCAGGTTGTCGAACCAGTACCCGGCGTCCATCGGGGCGCCGTCGAGCAGCCGCCCGGTCAGCGTGGAGGCCAGTGCGACCTCGGCGGGACCGGCCGTCACGCCCGCCAGGTCCTCGGCGAGGGCCTCGCGCAGCACGTCCATGTCGGCGGTGTGCGAGGCGTAGTCGACGTCGATCCGGCGGGCGTCCACGCCGTCCCGCTCACAGGCCGTCAGCAGCCGCTCCAGGGCGGCGCTCTCGCCCGCCACCACGGTGATCGCCGGGCCGTTCACGGCCGCCACCGACACCGCGCCGCCGAAGCCAGCCAGCAGCTCCCGGGCCCGATCGGCGGGGAGCGGCAGCGACACCATGCCGCCGGTGCCCGCCACCGCGCGCAAAGCCCGGCTGCGCAGCGCGACGATCCGCGCCGCGTCCGCCAGTGACAGCACCCCGGCGACGTGCGCCGCGGCGATCTCGCCCTGCGAGTGGCCGACCACGGCGGCCGGCTCGACGCCGACCGAGCGCCACAGCCGGGCCAGCGACACCATCACCGCGAACAGCGCGGGCTGCACCACGTCCACCCGGTCCGGCAGGGCGCCGGTCAGGGCGTCCGTCAACTCCCAGTCGCAGTACGGGGCGAGGGCCTCCGCGCAGGCCTCCATCGAGGCCCGGAACACCGGGTGGGAGTCGATCAGCCCGACCGCCATGCCCTGCCACTGCGAGCCCTGCCCCGGGAAGACGAACACCGGCCGCACCGGCCCGGCCGCCGCCTCGCCCCGGCCGACGGCCGGAGACCGGTAGCGGCCCGGCGCGGCCGGCGCCGGCCGACCCTCGGCCAGCGACTCCAGGCCGGCCAGCAGCTGCGCGCGGTCGTCGGCGACCACGGTGCCGCGGTGCGCGAACCGGGTGCGCAGCGCCAGCGTGTGCGCGACGTCCGCGGCCCGCAGCCCGGGCCGGCGGTGCAGGTGCTCGACGAGGGCCGCGGCCTGGGTGCGCAGCGCGTCGGGGGTCGGCGCGGAGACCGTCCACGCGTACGGGCCGGCGGCCTCCGGCGAGGGCTCCGGCTCGGCCTCGGCGGGCGGCTGCTCCAGCAGCAGGTGGGCGTTGGTGCCGCTGATGCCGAACGAGGACACCGCGGCGCGCCGCGGCCGCCCGGTCTCCGGCCAGGGCCGGGCCGCGGTGAGCAGCCCCAGGCCGCTGCCGTCCCACTCGACGTGCCGGCTGGGGGTTCCCACGTGCAGCGTCGCGGGCAGTCGGCCGGCCCGCATCGCCTGCACCATCTTGATCACGCCGCCGACTCCGGCGGCGGCCTGGGCGTGCCCGATGTTCGACTTCAGCGAGCCGAGCCACAGCGGCTCCGCGCCGCTCCGGCCGGCCCCGTACACGGCGGCCAGGGCGCGCGCCTCGATCGGGTCGCCGAGCGGGGTGCCGGTGCCGTGCGCCTCGACCGCGTCGACCTGGTCCGGGGTCAGGCCGGCCCGCCGCAGCGCGTCGCGGACGACCTGCTCCTGGGCGGGGCCGCTGGGTGCGGTCAGGCCGTTGCTGGCGCCGTCCTGGCCGAGCGCGCTGCCGCGCAGCAGCGCCAGCACCCGGTGGCCGCGGGCGGCCGCGTCGGAGGCCCGCTCCAGCAGCAGCAGGCCCGCGCCCTCCGCCCAGGCGGTGCCGTCGGCGGCGTCCGAGAAGGCCTTGCAGCGGCCGTCGGGGGACAGCCCGTGCTGGCGGCTGAAGTCGATGAACAGACCGGGGGTGGGCATCACGGCGACGCCGCCGGCCAGCGCCAGGTCGCACTCGCCCTGCCGCAGCGCCTGCGCGGCCAGGTGGATGCCGACCAGCGAGGAGGAGCAGGCGGTGTCGACGGTGACGGCCGGGCCCCGGAGGCCGAAGAAGTAGGAGAGCCGGCCGGAGGCGACGCTGGTGCTGCTGCCGGTGATCCGGTAGCCGCCGGCGTCCGCGCTGTCGTCGGCCAGCCGCGGGCCGTAGTCCTGGGCCATCGCGCCGACGAACACGCCGGTGCTGCTGCCGCGCAGCGCGCGCTGTTCGAGTCCGGCCCGTTCGAAGAGCTCCCAGGCGAGTTCCAGCAGGATCCGCTGCTGCGGGTCGATGCCGGCGGCCTCCCGGGGGGAGATGCCGAAGAACCGGGCGTCGAACCGGTCGGCGTCGGCGAGGAAGCCGCCGTGCCGGGTGATCGAGCGGCCGGGGGTGCCGGGGGTGGGGTCGTAGAGCGCGTCGAGGTCCCAGCCGCGGTCGGTCGGGAACGGCCCGATGGCGTCGCGGCCCTCGTCGGCGAGCTGCCACAGGTCCTCGGGGGAGCGCACGCCCCCCGGGTAGCGGCAGGCCATCGCGACGATCGCGATCGGTTCGTCGGGGGAGCGGGGTGCGGTGTCGGCGTCAGTCATCGCTGCAGCGGTGTCCTTCATCGGTGGGATGCCCGGGGGCTCTGGCTGGGTGCCGCGGCCCGCAGGGCTTCGATCAGCCGGGCCGGGGTGGGGTGGTCGAACAGCACGGTGGCGGGGACCTTCCGGCCGAGGTCGCGGGAGAGCCGGGTGCACAGGGCGAGCGCGGCGCGCGAGTCCAGGCCCAGGTCGTTGAACGAGGCGTCGAAGTCGAGCGGGGCGCCGGCCGGCCGGCCGAGGATCTCCAGGGTGTGCCGGGGCACCAGTTCGGCCGGGTCGCCGCCGCCGGCCGGCTCCGCAGGCTCCTGCGCCGCCGGCTCGGCGGCCGGGGCGGCGGCGTCCGCCAGCCGGTACGGCAGGCGCTGGAACGCGTAGCCGGGCAGGTCGACGGGCACCACCGTCGGGCCGAAGTACGCCCGCCAGTCCACCGGCCGACCGAACACGTGGGCGGCGGCGGCCAGTTCGGCCAGCCCCCGGCGCTCCTCGGCGGTCGCCAGCGGCGCGGCGAAGACCTCCGCGCCGCCCCCGGCGACCTCCTCGGCCATGGTGCTCAGCCCGTGCCCGGGACCGACCTCGACGAAGAACCGCCCGCCGAGGGCGTGGGCGGCGCGCACCGCGTCGCCGAACCGGACGGTCGCGCACAGGTGGTGCGCCCAGTACGCGGCGCTGCCCAGCTCCTCCGGTCCGGCGGGGGCGCCCGTGACGGCCGACACCACCACCGGGCCGGACGCCCGGTGGAAGGTCAGCTTCTCCGCGAAGGCCCGCAGCTCGTCCTGGATTGGGGCCATCAGCGGGGAGTGCCCGGCCCGGCTGATCCGCAGCGGCCGGGTGCGGCGGCCGAGCGCCGCGAACCGGGCGGCCAGCGCCAGCACCGGTTCCTCGGCGCCCGACACCACCAGTGAGCGGTCGCTGTTCACGGCCGCCACCCCGACCAGGCCGGACTGCTCGGCGATCGCCTCGCGCACCTCGTCCTCGGCGGCCTGCACCGCGACCATCGCCCCGCCCGGCGGCAGGCTCGCGATCAGCCGGCCGCGCTCGACCACGAACGCCGCCGCGTCCTCCAGCGACAGCACCCCGGCCAGATGGGCGGCGGTGATCTCGCCCTGCGAGTGCCCGACCAGCAGGTCCGCCGCGATGCCGCGGGACTCCAGCAGCCGGTACAGCGCCACCTCCAGCGCGAACAGCACGGGCTGCGCGTACTCCAGCCGGTCCAGCAGGTCCTCGCGGTGCCACGCCACCTCGTGCAGGCCGGTGCCCAGCAGCGGCCCGACGACCTCCGCGACCCGGTCGAAGGCCGCCGCGAACTCCGGGTGCGAGCCGTGCAGTTCACGGCCCATGCCGGTGCGCTGCATGCCCTGGCCGGGCAGCAGGAACACCGTGCCGCCGGTGCCGCGCAGCCCGGTGCGCACCCCGTCCGGGTGCGCGCCGCGGGCCAGCGCCCGCAGGCCCTCGGCGAGCTCCTCCGGGCCGGCGCCGACCACCGCGGCGCGGTGCCGCAGCCCGGCCCGGGTGACGGCCAGCGACAGGCCGAGCGCCGCCGGGTCCGCGGCCCGGGGGCCCGACAGGTGCGCGGCCAGCCGCAGCGCCTGGCCGCGCAGCGCCGCCGGGGTGTGCCCGGACAGCACCAGCGGCACCGGGCCGGCCGGCCGGTCGGCCCGGTCAGGACGGTCGGGTGCAGGTGCAGGGTCGGGCGCGGGCGCGGCTGCGGCTGCGGGCGCAGGGTCGGGCGCGGCGCCCAGCACCACGTGGCAGTTGGTGCCGCCCAGGCCGAACGAGGAGACGCCGGCGACCGATCCGGGCCACGCGGTGCGGGTGCGGCACACCGCCAGGCCGAGTGCCGCCGGGTCGATCGCCGGGTTGGGCTCGGTGTAGTGCAGGCTCGGCGGCAGTTCGCCGTGGTGCAGGCCGAGCGCGGTCTTGACCAGCCCGGCCAGGCCGGCCGCGCCCTCCAGGTGGCCGATGTTGGTCTTCACCGAGCCGACCAGCAGCGGGCGGTCCGCGGGCCGGCCCGCGCCGAGCACCGCGCCCAGCGCGGCCGCCTCGACCGGGTCGCCGCTGCGGGTGCCGGTGCCGTGCAGTTCGACGTGGCCGACCTGCCGCGGGTCGACGCCGGCGTCCGCGTACGCGGCGGCCAGTACCCGCTGCTGGGCGTGCTGCCCGGGGGCGGTCAGGCCCGCGCCCCGGCCGTCGTTGTTGACGGCGCCGCCCAGCACCGTGCAGTAGATCCGGTCGCCGTCGGCGAGGGCCCGCGCCAGCGGCTTGAGCACCAGCACCGCGGCGCCCTCGCCGCGCACGATGCCGTCGGCGCGGGCGTCGAAGGTGCGGCAGCGCCCGGTCGGGGAGAGCGCGCCGAGCGCCTCGACCACCGCGTCGCCCTCCGCGGTGGGGTTCAGCTGGACCCCGGCGGCCAGCGCCAGCGTGCTCTCGCCCGCGCGGATGCTGCGCACGGCCTGGTGGACGGCGACCAGCGAGGACGACTGGCCGGTGTCGGTCACCAGGCACGGTCCGTGCAGGCCGAACGCGTACGACAGGCGGTTGGCCAGGAACGCCCGGCCGGTGCCGGTGAGGGTGTACGCGGACAGCGCGGCCGGCCCGGCCGCCCGGGCGAGGAAGGCGTGTTCGTCCGCGCAGGCGCCGACGAACACGCCGGTGTCGGTGCCGTGCAGGGCGTCGGGGGCGATCCGGGCGTCCTCCAGGGCCAGCCAGGCGAGTTCCAGCAGCAGCCGCTGCTGCGGGTCGGTGGCGGCGGCCTCGCGGGCCGACATCCCGAACAGCTCGGCGTCGAACAGCTCGGTGTCCTCCAGGTAGCCGCCCGGCCGGCGGCCGGCCCGCGGGCCGGTGCCGGGGGCGACCGCGTCGCGGCCCTCGGCGAGCAGCCGCCAGAACGCCCGCCGGTCGGGGGCGCCGGGGAACCGGCAGGCGAGGCCGACGATCGCCACCGGCCCGTCCGGGGCCGGTGGTTGCTGCGGTGGTGCGGACATCTGTCTCCTCCGTTCGGCGGACCGCCGGGGCCGGGCGGGGACCGGTCCCGGCAGGCGGGTTCTGGGCGACGCGGGTCTCGGGCGGGCCCGAAGCGGTCGGGGCCGGGTCCCGGGCGGTCGGGGCGGGTCTCAGGCGGTCGGGGCCGGGGCGAGCGGGCCGAGGACGGTGCGGTGGACGGCGGCGACCGCGTCCAGGTCGGCGCGGTCCCCGGACGGGCGGTCCGGCAGCAGCGGCAGGATCCGGCTGCGGCCGCGCAGCACCCCGGGGTGCCGGCGGGCCAGGGCGCTCAGGCTGTTGCCGGGGCCGGCCTCCACCAGCAGGCAGTCGTGGTCGGCGAGCAGCCGGTCCAGGGTGGGGGCGAACAGCACGGGCTCGGCGGCCTGCCGGGCCCAGAACACCGGGTCGACGGCCTGACCGGCCGTCAGGACGCCCCGGGTGTAGGCGGAGTAGAGGGTCCGGCCGGGCGGGCGCAGCGGGGTCGCCGTCCAGTCCGGCATCGACTCCTCGACGGCGCCGTCGACCAGCGGGCTGTGAAAGGCCTGCCGGGCGAGGGCGTCCCGGCAGGCCACGCCGCGCTCCCGGAGCGCGTCGGCGGCCCGGTCGAGGTGGTGGCGTTCGCCGGCCAGCAGCAGCTGCCGGGTGGCGTTCAGCGCGGCCAGGTGGACGTGTTCGCCGAGCAGGTCGGAGACCTCGGCGAGGGAGGCGGCGACGGCGAGCATCCCGCCGGGCGGGGTGTCGGCGAACACCCGGATCCGGTTGCGCATCAGCCGGAAGCCGTCCTCGGCGTCCAGGACGCCGGCCAGCGTCGCGGCGGCGAGTTCGCCGACGCTGTGGCCGAGCATCGCGACCGGTTCGACGCCCCAGCCGAGCACGGTCCGGCCGAGCGCCAGGTTCACCGCGTACAGCAGGGGCTGGGCCACCGTCACGTCGTCGAAGGCGGCGGAGGGCTCGGCCGCCAGCCACTCGGCGCGCAGCCGGGGCCCGTCGGGGCCGAGCAGCTCGAAGGCCCGGTCCATCGCCGCGGTGAAGACCGGCGACTGGCCGTACAGGCCGGCGGCCATCCGGGGGTGCTGGGCGCCTTGCCCGGGGAACAGCAGGGCGACCCGCAGGCGGCCCTGGTCGGTCGGTGTCTCCATCGCATGCCTCTCGTCGCGCGTCGAAGGCATTGCAACGGGCCGGCATCCAAGCTGGTACGAGGATCGATCCAGGCGCTGACCTCGGGCGATCCTCGAACTCCCTTGGACGGGCGGCCTGCACACTCGGCCCCGACCGGCGGGAGGCGCCGTCGGCCGCAGTACGGCGGCCGGGCGGGCCCGCCATTGCCTGGGAGGAGGGCCGCAGTGAGGGTCGACGGGCTGTACGTGTCGGGGACCGGGGTGGAACTGCCGGTGCCGATGGCCGCGGAGGCGGCGCGGGACGCCGGGCTGTGCGACGACTGGACGGTGCGGCGCACCCGGATCCGCTCGGTGTGCGTGTCCGAGGAGCCGGGGCCGGAACTGGCGGTGCGGGCGGCCCGGCGGGCGCTGGCGGCGGCCGGGGCCGGACCCGACCGGATCGAGCTGGTGCTGCACGCGGACACCTACCACCAGGGCCACGACCTGTGGGCGCCCGCCTCGTACGTGCAGCGCGGCGCGGTCGGCAACGCCTGCCTGGCGGTCGAGGTGCGGCAGCTCTCGAACGGCGGGATGGCGGCGCTGGAGCTGGGCGCGGCGTACCTGCTCGCCGACCCGGAGCGGGATTCCGTGCTGATCACCACCGGCGACCGGTTCTGCCTGCCGGGCTTCGACCGGTGGCGGACCGACCCGGGAACGGTGTGCGGCGACGGCGGGACGGCGCTGGTGCTGTCCGCGCGGGGCGGCTTCGCCCGGCTGCTGAGCCTGGTGACGGTGTCGGCGCCGGAGCTGGAGAGCATGGGCCGCGGCGACGACCCGTTCGGCGACGCCCCGCTGACGGCCCGCGCGCCGATCAGCATCGAGGCCCACCGGGCCCACCTGCTGCGGGAGTTCGGCGCCGGTGCGGTGCTGGAGCGGCTGCAGGCCGGGCAGCGGGAGGCCTATGAGCGGGCGCTGAAGGAGGCCGGGCTGGCGGCCGCCGACATCGACCGGTTCGTGCTGCCGAACCTGGGCCGCCCCAAGATGGACTTCCAGTTCTTCGAGCCGCTGGGGATCGACCCGGAGCGCACCACCTGGCCGTGGGGCAGCGGGGTCGGCCACCTCGGCGCGGGCGACCAGATCGCCGGCCTGGACCGGCTGGCGTCCACCGGCGCGCTGGCCGTCGGACAGACCTGCGTGCTGATCAGCGCGGGCGCCTCGTTCGCCTGGTCCGTCGCCGTGCTCCAGATCGTCGGCGACCCGGCCGGCGCCCCGTTCCCGCACCGCCCGTCCCCGCGAGGAGTCTGACCATGGACCGGATCCGTGACGCCCTGCTGTCCGGCGAGCGCGACCGGGCGGCGCTGGCCGCGCTGCCGCTGCCGGAGCACTACCGGGCGGTGACCGTGCACCGCGACCAGGCCGCCATGTTCGAAGGGCTGGCCGGCCGCGACAAGGACCCGCGCAAGAGCCTGCACGTCGAGGACGTGCCGGTGCCCGAACTCGGCCCCGGCGAGGCCCTGGTGGCGGTGATGGCCAGCTCCGTCAACTACAACACCGTGTGGAGCTCGATCTTCGAGCCGGTCCCCACCTTCGGCTTCCTGGAGCGCTACGGCCGCACCTCCCCGCTCGCCCGTCGGCACGACCTGCCGTACCACGTGCTCGGCTCGGACCTGGCCGGGGTGGTGCTGCGCACCGGGCCCGGGGTGCACGCCTGGCACCCGGGCGACGAGGTGGTCGCGCACTGCCTGTCGGTGGAGCTGGAGCACCCCGACGGCCACGACGACACCATGCTCGACCCGGCGCAGCGGATCTGGGGGTACGAGACCAACTTCGGCGGCCTGGCCGAACTGGCCCTGGTGAAGGCCAACCAGCTGATGCCGAAGGCCGCCCACCTGACCTGGGAGGAGGCCGCCGCGCCCGGGCTGGTGCACAGCACCGCCTACCGGCAGCTGGTGTCCCGCAACGGCGCGGGCATGAAGCTCGGCGACGTGGTCCTGGTGTGGGGCGCGGGCGGCGGCCTCGGCTCGTACGCGACGCAGCTCGCGCTGGCGTCCGGGGCGACCCCGGTGTGCGTGGTGTCCGACCCGGGGAAGGCGGAGGCGTGCCGGGCCATGGGCGCCGAGCTGGTGATCGACCGGGCCGCGGAGGGCTACCGGTTCTGGAAGGACGAGCGGACCCAGGACCCGCGCGAGTGGAAGCGCCTGGGCGCGCGGATCCGCGAACTGACGGGCGGCCGCGACCCCGACATCGTGTTCGAGCACCCGGGCCGGGAGACCTTCGGGGCGAGCGTCTACGTGGCCCGGCGCGGCGGCACCGTGGTGACCTGCGCGGCCACCTCCGGCTACCTCCACGAGTACGACAACCGGTACCTGTGGATGCACCTGAAGCGGGTGGTCGGCTCGCACTTCGCGAACTACCGGGAGGCCTGGGAGGCCAACGAGCTGGTCCGGCGCGGGGTGGTGCACCCGACGCTGAGCCGCGCCTACCCGCTGGCCGAGGCCGCGCAGGCCGTCCACGACGTGCACCGCAACGTGCACCGCGGCAAGGTCGGCGTGCTGGCGCTGGCGCCCCGGGAGGGCCTCGGCGTCACCGATCCGGGGCTGCGGGAGCGGCACGCCGGGGCCATCGACCGCTTCCGGGCCGGCTAGCCGGACATGCGGTACCTCCTCGGACTGGTCGTCAGGTACCTGATGCGACCCGGCTGGCGGGCCCTGGTCGTCTACGGCGCGCTGCACGTCCCGCCGCCGCCGCTCGACCCCGGCCCCGACGGCGGCGGGCCGCCCCCCGGGCACCCCGAACGGCTCTGCGCCGACCGGCCGCCCGACCGCCAGGAACGGCTGCTGTGGCGGCAGTTGACGGAGGACCGCTGGTTCGGGGACGGCCCGTGACCACGGGCGCGGGACCGGCCGGCGGCCTGCCCCCCGACAGCGTCCGGGGCGCCCGGGAGCAGATCACCGAGGCGGTCGCCGCCCTGCTCGTCCACGGCCGGGGGCTGGAGCTGGCCGCCTGGCTGATGCTCGACTCGGGCCAGAACGAGAACGAGAACGAGAACGAGCGCGAGAACGAGGACGAGGGCGAGAACGAGCGCGAGGTCGGCGGCGGGCGAGGGCACGGCGGCGAGGGCGCGAACGCGGCTGCGGGCGGCGGCCGCGGGCGGCGGGGCGGACGGGCCGGGGCGCGGGCGGTGAAGAGGACGTGAACGCGGACGGAGCACCGGGGTCCCGGACGGCTCCGAACCCCGGGCCGGGCTGACCGGCCCGCCCGCCGGGGCCCGCTGCACCGTCCGTCCGCCTCTCAAACCTCGTTTCGCGGATCGATCGGTCCGCCGGGGAGGTCCGAAAGATGCCCGTCCGGGCCCGGTCGGGTCCGGACGGGTATCCGGCGGTCCATTCGGAAGGCCGTTCGGTGTCCGGCAATCGGTCCGAAACGGCGCCTTTCTATATTCGGTACCGCCGCGCCCCACCGTCGGGAAGTAATGAGGTTCCTGTGCTGAGTTTCCGCATTCTCGGGCCCTTGGAAGTCATGAACGACCACCGCTCCTGCGCCCCCACGGCACCCAGGACCCTTGCCACGCTCGCCCTGCTGCTCCTGCGTGCCAATCACGTGGTGCCGCTGGAGACGATCATCAAGGAGCTCTGGAACGACCAGCCGCCGCGCAGCGGCGCGACCACCGCCCAGACGTACATCTACCAGTTACGCCGCCTCATCGACGAGGAGACCGGCGGCGACGCCAAGCAGGTGCTGGTCACCAGAGCCCCGGGCTACCTGCTGTCCGTCGACCCCCAGCAGGTCGACCTCTTCCAGTTCCAGCGCCTCACCGCCGAGGCGCACACCCTGCTGGAGGCGGGCCGCCCCGACCAGGCCGGGCCGAAACTCCGCCGGGCGCTGGACCTGTGGTCCGGCCCGCCGCTCGCCAACGTGGACGCTGGGCCGGTCCTGGAGGGCTACGTGGCCGCCCTGGAGGAGCAGCGCATGCAGACGCTGAACCTGCGGATCGAGGCCGACCTGCGGCTCGGCCGGCACCACCAGATGGTCGCCGAACTGCGCGCCCTGATCGTCGAGCACCCGTACAACGAGTGGTACCACAGCCTGCTGGTGTTCACGCTGGCCCGGATCGGCCGCCGGCACGACGCGCTGCAGGCGTACGCCCGCACCCGCCGGGTGCTGTCCGAGGAGCTGGGGCTGGCCCCGTCGCACGAGTTGCGGCGGATCCAGCAGGCGGTGCTGCACGACCACGAGATCGAACCGCCGCAGCCGATCGCGCCTTCGATCGAGTCTCGAAGCGCGTGAGGCAGCCTCGGCACCCAGGCCGGGCGGGCCCGGCACCGACAGGAGGAGCAACCGCATGACCACCGATTCGAGCACCATCGAGGTCGACGCCGAACTGCGGGCGTCGGTCGAGCAGTTCTACGCGCACCACATGCAGCTGCTGGACGCCGGACGGATCCCCGAGTGGGCGTCGTTCTTCACCGAGGACGGCACCTTCGCGGTCGACTCGCACCCGGAGCCGGCCCGCGGCCGCGGCCAGATCACGGCCGGCGCCACCCGGACCGTGGAGCAGCTCCGCGGCCAGGGCATCGCCCGCCGGCACTGGCTCGGCATGGTCGACATCACCCCGGCCGACGACACCACGGTCCGGGTGCGCAGCTACGCGCTGGTGTTCCAGATCACCGAGGCCGAGGGCGCCGCCGTGCGCTCCAGCACCACGTGCGAGGACGAGCTGGTCCGCGCGGGCGACTCCTGGCTGATCCGGGCCCGCACGGTGCGCCAGGACCGGCCGGCCTGATCCGGTCGGCCGACCTCACGCATCGTCGGCGCATCTAGCTCACGCCCTGGCCGTGGTCGGCGAACCGGACCGCCACGGCCGCCCCCGGCGGGGCCAGGAAGCGGGCCAACTGCTCGCCGGCCTCCGCCAGTTGCTCGCGCACCCGGTCGCTCGGCGGGTTGAACGGCCGGACCGTGACGGTGCCGTCGTCGGCGCGCCAGGTGCCCTCGACCAGGCCGTCGACGAGGAACGAGCCGGGCACGATGCCGTTGCGCAGGAACAGGTGCGGGCGGTGCTCGTCGCGGATGATGCGGGCCCGCCGGGCGTGCGAGAGCACCACGTTGTCGAAGTCCGGCAGGAACCGGACCGGGGCCGGCACGTCCGGGTCCGGCCGGGGCGCGTCCGGCAGGTCGAGCAGCTCGCCGCCGTGCTCGTCGCGCAGCCGCAGCAGGCCCGGCATCGCGTCGGTGATCTCGCGCAGCCTGGTCAGTCCGCTCCAGGCCTGCACGTCGGCGACGGTGGCGGGCCCGAACGCGGCCAGGTAGCGGCGGATCACGGCGGGCAGTTCGGCGGCCTGCAGCGGCGCGCCGAGCCAGGACTCCGCGGTGGCGTAGCGGGTCGCGCCGCCCACGCCCCACACCGCGCGCGGCGGCACCTGGACCAGCGGCAGCCGGGCCCGGACGACGTCGCCGAGCTGCCGGGGGAGCACTCCGGGCAGGTGCTCGGCCAGCGCGTCGCCGATCTCCTTGGGCGTCAGCGCCTTCTCGGCGAGCAGCCGGCGGCCGCGGTCGGCGACCGCGTCCGGGTCGCCGACCGCGGCGGTCAGCTTGGCGGTGACGTACATCCGGTCGATCACCCGCTGCACCAGCGGCCGCAGGGCCAGGCAGTCCGCGCTGCTGACCAGGTGCACGGTGCCGCGGAACATCAGCAGCCGGACCACCGAGCGGTCCTCCAGCAGCCGGGCCAGGTCCTTGTGGTCGAAGGCGCGCAGCCTGGTCCACAGGCCGACGTAGGGCGGCCAGGGCGCCTGGGCCTGCATGCCCACCAGGTGCTCGATCATCTCCAGGGCCGTCAGCCCGGCCGGTTCGAGCAGGTGTTGGCGGTGCAGGGTGGCGCGGCCCAGCGCGCGGTCGGACATGACGGCCATACAGGTTCCCCGTTCGGGTGGTGGTCGGTCGGCTCAGGCCTGCTGGTAGCAGGCCGCCAGCCGGGCGTGCTTTTCGGCGAACTCGCGGCAGGCGTCCCGCAGTTCGGGGGGTTCGAGGACGGTGAACGGGGCCCCGAAGGACCCCAGCCACTCGGCGATGGCGGCCGGGGACTCGCCGTACAGCCGGGCGACGCAGGCGTCCGGCCCGTCCGCGGTCAGCCGGCCCCAGCCGGCCGGGATCCGCTCGGCCATCCGTTCGAGCGGGGCGTGCAGCCGTACCCTGGCGCTGGCCTGGGTGAACGCCTGGCGCAGCCCGGAGGACACGAAGGCCCGCGCCCCGCCCTCGGGCAGCGGGCGGGGGTCGAAGCGGGGCCCGGTGGGGCTCTTCAGTTCCATCCGGTCGATCCGGAAGGAGCGCCAGTCCGCCCGGTCCGGGTCCCAGGCGACCAGGTACCAGCGGGCGTCGACCCGCACCAGGCGGTACGGGTCGACCTCGCGCCGGCTCTCGGCGCCGCCCCGGGACCGGTAGTCGAACCTGACCCGTTCGCGGTGGTGGCAGGCCGTGGCGAGCTCGGAGAGCACCGCCGCGTCGACGGCCGCGGCCTGCGGCCGGTCCAGCACGTCGACCTGCAGGGCGTCCAGGCGGCGTTGGAGCCGGGACGGCATCACCTGGCGGAGCTTGGTGAGGGCCCGCAGGGCCGGCTCGGCGATCCCGATCACCGGACCGGTCGCCCCGGACTGCAGTCCGAGCGCCACGGCCAGCACCTCCTCGTCGTCGAGCAGCAGCGGGGGCATCTCGGCGCCCGCGCCCAGCTGGTAGCCGCCGCCGACGCCGATCCGGGCGTTGACCGGGTAGCCCAGGACGCGCAGCCGGTCGACGTCCCGGCGCAGTGTCCGGGTGGTGACGTCGAGCCGCTCCGCCAGTTCCGCCCCGGTCCACTCCCGACGGGTCTGGAGCAGGGACAGCAGTCGTAGCAGTCGTGACGAGGTCTCCCGCATTGCGCCACCCTAACGTCGATTCAGGACAGGAACGGTCCTACATTGCGGCGGGAGCCGCCGCGGGCGAACTGCGGTGCGGGGTTCGCCGATTGGTACCCGGATCCGGCCAATGGGGGACCGTCCGCGTCCTACATCTCTCCTACGGTCTCCCCCGGAAGCGCAGTGGCGGACCCGTCGGGCGGGATCCGCGGGCCCGGCCGCAGCAGCGGCGGGGCGACGAATCACCGGAACTGGATCGAGAGCAGATGGCGACGATGGAGAAAACGACGAGTACCGCCGCACCGCGGTTGGGCCTGATCCTGCTGGCGTGCTGTGTCGGGCAGTTCATGGTGGTGCTGGACGCGTCGATCGTGAACGTCGCGCTGCGGCCCATCCAGGACTCCCTGCACCTGGCGTCGAACAGCCTGCAGTGGGTGATCAACGCCTACACGATCGTCTTCGCGGGCTTCCTGCTGCTCGGCGGCCGGCTCGCCGACCTGTTCGGCCGCCGGCGGGTGTTCGCGATCGGCCTGGCGCTGTTCACCGTGGCCAGCCTGGTCGCCGGCCTGGCGGTCGACGAGACCACCCTGCTGATCTCGCGCGGCCTCCAGGGCCTGGGCGGCGCGGTGCTCGCGCCCGCCACCCTGACCGTGCTGTTCACCTCGTTCACCGACCCGGGCGGCAAGGCCAAGGCGTTCGGCACCTGGAGCGCGGTCGCGGCCGGCGGCGGCGCGATCGGCGCGCTGGTCGGCGGCGTGGTCACCCAGTGGCTGTCCTGGCGCTGGATCTTCCTGGTGAACGTGCCGATCGGCGTGGCGCTGATGGCGCTGCTGCTGGTGGCCGTCCCGGAGTCCCGCAACGAGCAGGCCGACCGCCGGATCGACACCACCGGTGCGATCGCCGTCACGGCCGGCCTGATGGCCGGGGTGTACGGCATCGTCGAGGCGCACGACAAGGGCTGGGGCTCCGCGACCACCCTGGTCTCGCTGGTCGTCGGGGTCGCGCTGCTGGCCTTCTTCGTGCTCAACGAGGCCAAGTTCGCCAAGCAGCCGCTGGTGCCGCTCAGCATCTTCCGCAACCGCTCGGTGTCCGCCGCCAACGTGGTCTCCTTCACCACCAACGCGGCGCTGGTCGGCGTGCTGTTCCTGTTCACCCTGCTGATGCAGTTCGTCTACGGCTACGACTCGCTGCAGACCGGCCTGGCCTACCTGCCGCTGTCGCTGGCGATCGTCACCACGGCGCGCGGCGTCGCCCCGTCGCTGATCACCAAGCTCGGCCCCAAGCCGGTCCTGGTCGCGGGCACCGCGCTCTCGCTGGTCTCGTTGCTGTGGCTGTCCTTCTCGGTCGGCGGGGGCGGCTTCGTCAGCGACCTGCTCGGCCCCTCGCTGGTGTTCGGCGCCGGCCAGGGCATGGTGTCCTCCACCGTCACCATGGCGGGCACCGCCAAGGTCCCCTACACCCAGGCCGGTCTGGTCTCCGGCCTGCTGAACGCGAGCCGCCAGATCGGCGGCGCGCTCTGGCTGAGCGTGCTGGCCGCGGTGGTGGCCGG
Source organism: Kitasatospora sp. CB02891 (assembly GCF_002803145.1). Classification (NCBI taxonomy): domain Bacteria; kingdom Bacillati; phylum Actinomycetota; class Actinomycetes; order Kitasatosporales; family Streptomycetaceae; genus Kitasatospora; species Kitasatospora sp. CB02891. The sequence goes on from NZ_NNBO01000004.1 coordinate 133,193, forward strand.
CTACGCGAACAGCCTGGTGCCGGGCGCCTCGGCGGACGGCTACGCCCGTGCCTTCCTGATCGCGGCGGTCTTCCCGCTGGCCGGTCTGCTGGCCGGCCTGGCCGTCCCCGGCGTCTCGCCGGAGGCACTGGCCGCGGCGAAGAACTGGTCGCAGCCCAAGAAGCCCGCCGCGAGCAGCGTCGGCGGCGACGCGGAGTAATCCCCCGGCTCCGCGGAGCGCGGCGGCCCGGCGGTGCGCAGGCACCGGCCGGGCCGCCGTGCTGCGTCCGGCCTCAGGCGCGGCGCAACGGGCGGAAGAACTCCCGGATGTCGCCGACCAGTTGGTCGGGGGACTGGAGGGAGGCGAAGTGGCCGCCGGTCTCGTACCTGGTCCACCGGGTGATGGTGTGGGAGAGCTCGGCCAGGGGCCGCAGCACCCGGTCGCCCTGGAAGACCGCGACGCCGGTGGGCACCGGGCCGGGGGCGGGGCGGGGGCCCCAGGCGTCGGGCAGCATCTCCCGGTAGAGGCGGGCGGCGGAGCCGGCGGTGCCGGTCAGCCAGAAGATCGACACGTCGCTCAGCACGTCGTCCCGGCGGATCGGGCCCTGCTTGGTGCCGGTCGGGTCCCAGTCGACGAACCATTCGAGGTTCCAGGCGAGTTGGCCGACCGGTGAGTCGTTCAGCGCGTAGGCCAGGGTCTGCGGCCGGGTGCTCATCTGGGTGGCGTAGCCGGAGCGCCCCTGCCACCAGCGGCCGTTGCGCTCGGCCTGCGCCAGCTCGGGGCCGGACAGCGCCGCCCGGTCGTCGGGTCCGGTCAGGGTGGCGGCCCCGACCAGGGCGTTGACGTGGACGCCGAGCAGCCGGTCGGGGGCGAGCCGGCCGACCTCGGGGGCGACCAGGCTGCCGAAGTCGCCGCCCTGGGCGCCGTAGCGCGGGTAGCCGAGCCGTTCCATCAGCTCGACCCAGGCCCGGGCGGTGCGCCTGACGCCCCACCCGGGTTCCCGGGTCGGGCCGGAGAAGGCGAAGCCCGGGACGGACGGGGCGACCACGTGGAAGGCGTCGGCCCGGTCGCCGCCGTGCGCGACCGGGTCGGTCAGCGGTCCGAGGACGTCCAGGAAGTCGTACACGGTGCTCGGCCAGCCGTGCGTCACCAGCAGCGGCACCGCGTCGGGTTCGGCCGAACGGGCGTGCAGGAAGTGGACGTTCTGGCCGTCGATCGTGGTGGTGAACTGCGGCACCGCGTTGAGCCGGGCCTCGTGCCGGCGCCAGTCGTACCCGGTGCGCCAGTACTCGGCCAGGTCGGCCAGGTAGTCCCGGTCGACGCCGTACGACCAGCCGACGCCGGGCAGCGCCTCGGGCCAGCGGGTCCGGGCGAGGCGGTCGTCGAGGTCGTCCAGCGCGGACTGCGGGACATCGATCCGGTAGGGGTGAATTGCGGTCACCTGGGCAGCATGTCCGGAATGGGTGACCCCGGCTGTCCGCCTTCGCCCGGCCCCGGGCAGATTGCCTCGAACGGGTGAAGCGACGGGGACCTCGCGGGCGAGGTCCCCGTGCCGCTCCACCCGTGCTCGGGTCAGCCGGCCGCGCCGACCGTCACCGGGCCGTCCCAGTCGATGTGGTGGTCGTGCATCCACAGCGTCCGCTTGCCGTCCACCTGCGGCTTCCGGAAGGTCCGGGCGATGAAGTAGTTGCGCAGCGCGGCCCGCACGCCGCCGCTCAGGTTGCCCTCGATGTTGCGCTTGCCCTGCGCGACGACCGCCTCCACCCGGGCCCGCCGGGCCCGTTCGAAGGCGCGGAAGGCCTGGTCGGTCCCGGGTTGGTCGCGCAGGCACTTGGCGAGCACCACCGCGTCCTCCATGGTGATGGACGCGCCGGACCCCGAGGTCGGGGACGCCGCGTGCGCCGCGTCGCCGATCACCACCATGCCGTCCCGGTGCCAGCGGGTCAGCGAGGGCAGGTCGCAGTTCAGGAACGGGGCGGGCAGTTCCGGGGTGGCCCGGATGATGTCGGCGACCGGCATCCGGTCGGCCCGCACCAGCTCCAGCAGTTCGCTCCGCCAGGCCTCGCCGCCGCGCAGCGCCGCCGGGTCGGGCCGGACCGCCTGCGGCGGGTTGGCGTACCAGCGCAGTTCGCCGCCCGGGGCCTGGGTGTACATGAAGAAGCAGTGCCTGCCGAAGAACATCCGGATGATCCCGGGCGCCTCGCCGGACGGGTAGTCGGGCACGAAGCCCCAGGCGTTCAGCACCCCGACGTAGCGCGGCCGGGGCGCGGCCGGGTCGATGATCTCCCGGACCCGGGAGTGCAGGCCGTCCGCGCCGATCAGCAGGTCGCCCTCGGCGCGGGTGCCGTCGGCGAACTCGGCGCGCACCGTGCCGCCGTCGCGGCGGGCGTCGACGATCCGCCTGCCGTACTCGATCGGTATGCCGCGCCGCTCTGCCTCGGTGCGCAGCGCGATGTACAGGTCGGAGCGTTCCACGGTGGTGTTGCCGGTGCCCCGGACCTGGTCGAAGGGGATGTCGCCGGACAGCCGGCGGCCGTCGTGCCGGTAGAACGCCATGCCCGGGGTGTCGAAGCCGACCTTGCGGACCAGGTCGGCCAGGCCGAGGCAGTCCGCCGCGTCCAGGCCGTTGGGGGCGATGTTCATGAACGCCCCGACGCCGTCCGCGGTGCGTTCGTACGCCTCGTACACGGTGCTCTCGAAGCCGGCCTTCTGCAGGGCCATCGCCACGACGGGGCCGGCGATGCCGGCGCCGATGATCAGCGCGCGCGCCATCTGGTGGTCACCTCTGTTCGGGGAGCGGGCGGGCGACGGCGTCGACCGCGGGGACGGGAGGGGCCGCTGTTCTCACCAGGTCACGGGGAGGGCGGCCAGCCGGTAGACGAAACCGCCGTCGCGGACCGTGACCTGCTCCTCCGGGACGGCGATGCGCAGGTCGGGGAGCCGGCGGGCGAGTTCGGCGAACACCAGCCGCAGTTCCAGCCGGGCCAGGTCGGCGCCCAGGCACAGGTGCCGGCCGAAGCCGAACGCGAGGTGCCGGTTGCGCCCGGCGCGGGTCGGGTCGAACGTCTCCGGGTCCTCGAACACCTCCGGGTCCCGGTTGGCCGCGGCGGTGGCCGGGTACACGCCGTCGCCGGCCGGGATCGCGCTGCCCCCGATCTCCAGGTCGGCGGCGGCGACCCGGGCGGTGGTCAGATCGGTGACGGTCAGGTAGCGCAGCAGCTCCTCGACGACGTCCTCGGCGAACGCCTCGTCGGTGGCCAGCGCCCGGAAGTGCTCCGGGTGCCGGAGCAGCGTCAGGACGCCCAGCGAGATCATCGAGGCCGTGCTGTCGTGCCCGCCGTTGAGCAGCAGCCGGGTCAGGTGGACGGTCTCGGTCAGGCCCAGCTGCGGGTTGCGCTGGATGATCCGCCCGATCATGTCGTCGCCGGGCTTCTCCAGGCGGTCGGCGACGTACTGCTCGAAGTAGCGGTCGAGGAAGGAGATCGCGGCGTGCCGCTGCTCGGGGGTGCGGGCCGCGTCGAACATGCCGCGGGTGGCGTCGTGCAGGCCGTCCAGGTCCTGCGGCGGTATCGCCAGCAGTTCGCCGATGACGGCGAGCGTCAGCGGCTGCGCGAAGTCGGCGGCCAGGTCGCCGGGGGCGCCCTTGGCGACGAACCGGTCCAGGTGCTCGGTCACCAGCTGCTGCACCCGCGGGTGCATCGCGCGCACCCGCTGCAGGGTGAACTCGGCCTTCACCATCCGCCGGTACGCGGTGTGCTCGGGCGGGTCCATGCCCAGCAGCGAGCCGTTGGTCCGCATCGCCGGGGGGATGGCGATCGGGGACGGGTACCCCGGGTGGGTCCGGTCGTTGCTCAGCCGGTCGTCGTTCAGCGCGTTCTTCACGTCCTCGTACCGGGTCACCACCCAGGCGTCCCCGCCGGCCGCCAGCGGCAGCCGCGGGACGCTCCCGTCGGCGCGCAGTCGCGCGTACTCCTCCGGGACGGCGAACGGACAGGGCCGGGCGAACGGGAACGTCGCGCTCTCCTCCGGTGCACCGGTCACGATGTGTGCTCCTGACGGTCATGGGTTCGGTCATGGCGGCGGCACTCCGCCCGGGCCGACTCGCCCGGCGTTCGGAGCGGGCCCAGCCTGTCCTACCCCCTTCGAGCCTGATTCGAATCCGTTTCGCCGCCGCCCCCGGTGGGCCCGCGCGGTCTCAGGACGGCGCCATGGTGAGTCCGTCGGCGGCGGCGCCGCGGCTCAGGACGATGGTGCGGATGTGGTCCAGGGCCCGGGCGAGGTCGGTGCGGTCCGGGTGGCGGCGGGCCGCCGCGGCGAGGTCGAGGACCCGGTAGGGCGGGCCGTCCATGAGCTGGGGGAGGAACTCGGCCCTGGTGACCGTCCAGCGGCGGCCGGGCCCGGCGGGCGGCGAGAAGGTGAACCTGGCGATCGAGCTCCAGTTGCCGCGCGGGTCCTCGGCGCCCGTGTAGTCGTACATCCGTCCGGCGATCTGGTCGCCCATGCCGTAGACGGTCCAGGTGCCGTTGACCTTCTCGTACGCCTGGGGGATGTGCGCGTGGGTGCCGAGGATCAGGTCGACGTCGGGTGCGTCGGGCTGCTGTTCGGCGGTCAACTCGCGGGTGAGGGTGAGCTGTTGGTCGTTCGGCTCGTCCTGCCACTCGGTGCCCCAGTGCATGCTGACCACGACGATGTCCGCGCCGGCCCGGCGGGCGGCCCGCGCGTCGGCGAGGATCCGGTCCCGGTCGATGAGGTTGACCGCCCAGGGCTGTCCCGGCGGCAGCGGGATGCCGTTGGTGCCGTAGGTGTAGGCGAGTTGGGCGACGGTGGCGCCGTGCACCCGCAGCAGGGCCGGGGCGCCGGCCTCGTCGGCGGTGCGGGCCGAGCCGGTGTGCGCCAGGCCCGCCGCGTCCATGGCGTCGAGGGTCCGGCGGATGCCGTCGGGGCCGTCGTCGAGGGTGTGGTTGGACGCCGTGTCGCACGAGGTGTAGCCGGTGTCCTTGAGGGCGCGGGCGAGCTGCGGGGGAGACTTGAAGGTCGGCCAGCCGGTGAACGGCCCGCCGTCGGCCCCGGACACGGTCTCCAGGTGACAGACGGCCAGATCCGCGGCGCTCACCACCGGCTCGACGTCCGCGAGCATCGGGGCGAAGTCGTAGCCGTGGCCGCCGGCGTCGTCCGCGGCCTGCCGGATGATCTCGGCGTGCGGCAGGACGTCGCCCGAGGCGAGCAGCGTGAACGGCCGCGGTCCGGCGGGGGAGGCGGCCGCCGTGCTGCGGGCGGGCTGCGGGCGGGCCTGCGGCGACGGCGGGGCGCCGCACGCCGCGAGGGCCGTGAACAGTGCGGCAGCCGTCGTCAGGGCCCGCAGGCGCATCGTGGAGCCTCCTCGCAGCCGGGGAACCCGGGCGGGCCCCCGACCAGGCAAGTGGCCGGTCGGCCGCGGCGGGCCGCCACACGGCGAGCGGGTCGCCCGGCCGCACCAGCAGGAACCCCCGGGCGGCCGAACTCGCCGGCGTTCCCTACGCCACCGGGCTCGGACCGGTGGCGTGCTCGTGCTTCCGGGGGCCGGGGACGACGTGCTTGCGCAGCAGCCACGCCATGTCGTTCGCGAACAGGGACCGGGCGGCGCCCCGGTCGATCTCCGGCACCCGGTGGCTCTCGGGCAGCGCGGAGGCCGGGAAGCTCTCGCCGTCGCCGAGCGCGAGCGCGCTCACGTAGAGGTTGCCGAGCGCCCGTCGCACGGACCGCCGCACGGTCTCCCACTGCGGGTAGGCCGTCAGCTCGGTGGTGAACGGGTCCAGCAGCGCAGGACGTCGGAACGGCAGCCCGGCGGCGGTCGCCGACGCGCCGAGGACGTCGACCCACTCGGCCACGGTCAGCGCGGACGGGCCGGCGGTGGCCCAGTGCTCGCGGGGCAGCGGCGAGCCCTCCACGGCCAGGCGGGCCAGCGCGGCGACGGCCGCCGCGACGTGGTCGCGGGGGACCATGTCCACCCGCTGCTCGGGCCGGCCGAAGACCGCCGGCAGCCCGGAGGCGACGAACATCATGATCCGGTGCATGTTCTGCAGCTCGGGCATCGCCCCGTCCGGCGAGTCGCCCATGATGATCGACGGGCGGACGATCGACCAGGGCTGCGTGCAGGACCGGATCCGCTCGTCGGCGGCGGCCTTCGACCGGTGGTAGGCGGACGGCCGTGACGAGCACACCGCGCCGACCGAGTCCTCCCTGGCGGCCTGCGCGTGACGCCCCGCGAAGGCCGTCGAGGCGTAGATCAGCGGGCAGCCGGCCGTCTCGGCGAGTGCGACCATCTCCGCCGCGCCGCCCTCGTTGACCGCGTGCAGGTCGTCGGCGGAGGCCGTGTAGCGGACGTTGCCGGCCAAGTGGACGATCACGTCGGCCTGTTGGGCGAGTTCCTTGAAATCTGGGCTGTCCAGGCCCAGCTGTGGAGCCCGCAGGTCGATGCCGACCTGTCGGTACGGCAGATCGATCGGGCGGCGTCCGGTCAGGGCCACGATGTCGAACGACTTGGCCATGGCCGGAACCACGGCCGAGCCGAGGACTCCTGAGATCCCGGTGACCAGGGCGACGGGTCGCATGAAGGGTGCTCCACTTCTTTCGTTGTCTTTCGTTGTCACGGCTCGACGCCGTCACATGCCGAGGCGTAAGGCGCGGCTCGGTTCGTGCTGGTGCAGGTCGACGAAAAGGTTCCGGGCCGTCTCGACCAGGAGTTCGCCCGGCAGGTTCTTCCGGTGGAAGACCGAACACCGGACGGTCGTCCCGGTGGTGGCGAACGACACGTAGGCGTCGAGCGCGAGCGAGGAGGGGGCGGAGTGCGCCATGGCGGCGCCGATCAGGCGGGCGTCCCCGATTTCCAGGTGCGGGAGGGTCGCGGAACTCGCGGTCAGCCCGACGTTCACGATGACCGGCCGGGCCGCTCTCCTGGCGAGGGCATTCGGCAGGCCGGCGAGAACGGCCCGTCGGGTGTCCCGTTCGTTCGTCCGGCGGGCATTGCCCGCCTGTCTGCGGACGCTCCGGAGCGCGTCGTCCGGCGACAGCGGATTCCCGGTCGGAATCCTGAGCAGATATCCGGCCGTGAAATTCCCGGGCGTGTACCGCTCGGAAGGGCGCCGGGTCGACATCGGGACGAGCAGCGTCGGGTGGCGCATGCCGACGGCCCGGACGGCGCGGGCGAGGGTGGCCAGGCACAGGTCGTTCACCGTGACGCCGCGGCGCTCCGCGGCCGCCGCGAGGTGCGACCGGTCGAGGTCCCTGAAGTGCCACCGCAGCGGCGCCGGGGAGTCCCCGGCCGCGTCCGCCGCCGGGCCCTCCCGGGTGGCGCGGACGTCCCTGGCGATGTTGACCACCGCCCGCGCGGTCGGTCGGCGGCGGGGACGGAGCTCCAGGGGTTCGTCCCGCGGATCGCCCAGCAGGGCCTGGAGGTTCTGGATCATGCCGACCCCGTCCTGGAGGGCGTGATTCGCGCGGTAGATCACCGTGAACCGCTGCGCGTCGTACCCGGAGAGGAACAGCAGGTCCCACTGCGGGGCCGGTTCGGCCGGGAACGGGCGGTCGAAGAGCTCGGTGACCGCGACCCGCACGGCGTCCTCGTCGGCGAGGTCCGGCCGGTGGGAGAAATCGACCGACGCGGCCTGCGCGGTGGCGCTCCACCTTCTCGATTTCGCGGAATCCGGGAAGGTGAGGCCGAGAGCGGGGAGTTCCGCCGCGCGCTCGCGAAGGTGCTCGCGCAGAGCGGCCGCTTCGGGGAGGCGTCCGGTGAACTCCAGGACGAATCCGGCGATCAGGCCGGGGGACAGGCCGAGGAACACCTGGTCCACCGGGCCGATACGTCGCACCCGCCGTTGCCGCGGCATTGTCATGGTGACCCTGGACTCTCTGCTGGTGCGAGGTGTTTGTGCGAGCTGCTCGTGCGAGCTGTTGGTGCGCGCTGTTCGTGCGGGGGGAAGGACGGCCGCCGTTGCGCACCGGTCGAGATCCTGCCCCGGCGAAATGTCGGATGCCAGGCTGATCACGCGATCGAGTGATCTATCGGTCGATCCGACAACAAGGTGGACGGGCGGCAGGGTATTTCCCGAGGTGACGCGGTCGGCGAGGCCGGGCGCGGCTGTCGTTCCCGCCGTCCCCGCGCGGCCTCCGGCCGGTGACGGGATTCCGGTCTAGTGGCGCTCCATCATCGCTCCACCGGGCGGCGGAAGCATGGAACGCCCGCCCGGTCATGCGTCCTTGGGAGCGGCAATGACGGATCGCATCATGGACACCACCACCGCCGCAGCGCGTCATGCGGCGGTCGAGACGGCGTACGGGGATCCGTGGGACAGAGCCAACCCGACCGGCTTCGCGGCCCTGCTCGACGCCGACGAGCGCGCCGAACTTCCGCGGGCCGCCGTCGAGTTGTACCACCGTCTCGGCATGAACGCGGAGTACGTGCCGGCCCCGCTGGGCGGCAGCCTGGAGCAGATCGACACCCTCGGGCTGATGCTGCGCCCGCTGTTCCGCCGCGACGCCACGCTCGCCGTCGGCGAGGCGCTGACCTCGCTGATGGGGGCGATGGTGGTGTGGCTGCTGGGCGACGCCGGGCAGCAGCGGCGCACCGCCCGGATGCTGCTCGACGGCGGCCAGGCCACCGTCGCCTACCAGGAGTTCAAGCACGGCAACGACTTCGTCGCCGACGAGTTCCGGGTCCGGCGCGCCGCCGACGGCACCCTGCTGCTCGGCGGGCGCAAGGCCGCCGTCAACAACGCCGACCGCGCCGGGCTGATGCTCAGCTACGCCCGCACGGTCGGCCCGCAGGACCCGGAGGACGGCTACTCGCTGCTGCTGCTGGAGCCCGGTGCGATGCCCGCCGCGTCCTGCGAGCGGCTGCCGCGCTACCGCACCGAGGGCACCCAGGGCCTCCAGGTCTCCGGACTGCGGTTCCAGGACTGCCCGGCGCCGGCCGGCGCGCTGGTCGGGGAGTGGGGCGACGGCATCACGCTCGGCCTGCGGGCCCTCCAGGTGAACTCCGCCGCCGTGCCGTCGATGATCCTCGGCATGGCGGACACCGGGCTGCGCACCGCCATCCGGTTCGCCGTCGGCGGTTCGGTCCACAACAGCCCTGCCAAGCTGTCCGGTTCGGCCCGCGGGGCGATCGCCGGAGCCTTGGTCGACCTGCTGGCCTGCGACAGCATCGCGCTCGCCGCGACCCGCGCGCTGCACGTGCTCCCCGAGGAGTGCAACGTGCTGGCCGCCGCCGCCAAGTACCTGGTCCCCAAGATCGTGGGGGAGACCTTCTACCGGCTCTCGGCGCTGATGGGCGACGCCTTCCACACCCGCAGCGGCGAGCACGCCATCTTCCAGAAGCACGTCCGGGACCTGACCATGGTGAGCTTCGGCCACGTCAGCAGCGCGGTCTGCCAGGCCACCATCGCGCCCTTCCTGCCCAGCCTGCTCGCCCACGACTGGCCGGCCGAACTCGCCGCCCCCGCCGAGCTGTTCCGCACCGACGGCACGCTGCCGCCGCTGGCCTCCGAGCGGCTCGCCGCGTTCGGCGGCCGGGACGGACTGATCGGCTGGATCGCCCGCTGCCGCCAGGAGCGGCGGGCGGCTCCGCCGGGCGACCCCGACGCCCCGCTGCTGCGCCTGCTCTCCGACCAACTGGCGCTGCTGGAAGCCGAGTTGTCCGCGATCCGGGAGGGCTGCCCGGCGCTGGACGGCCCCGACGGGCGGTTCGTCACCGACACCTCGGCGTTCCCGCTCACCGACCGCTACGCCCTGCTGCTGGTCGCCTGCGCCTGCCTGGGCGTCTGGCGGTGCGCCGACCCCGGCTCCTTCCTGGCCGGCCCCGGCTGGCTGGTGGCCGCGCTGGACCGGCTGCTGCGGCGGCTCGGCCACGCCGGGCCCCGGGTGCCGGACGCCGTCACGGCCGAGCTCGCGGCCGAGGCGCTGCGGCGCGCCCGCGGCGCGGTCGGCTACGACCTGTACGCACTGGAGCTGGCCGGATGAGCGGCGGCGCCGACCTGGTCTTACCACCGCGGCTGGTCACCGGAGCCGACGGCCCCTGGGAGCCCGTCCGCGCCGACCTCGACCGGCACGGCGTCGCCCTGGTCTACAGCCGGCTGGCCGACTGGCCCGCCCCGCCGGGCGGCGAGGACGAACTGCGGCGGCTGCTCGGCCGCGACTGGGCCCGCTACCGGGAGCTCGCCGGGCGCCCGAACGCCGACCGGTTCCGCGCGACCCGCCTGCTGCTCAAGCACGTCGCCGCCACCGCGGTGGGCGCCCACCCGCACGAACTGGAGCTCGCCTACGGCCTCACCGGGCGGCTCTACGTGCGAGGCTGCGACCAGATCGACCTCAACCTCAGCCACACCAAGGACGTCGCGCTGGTGGGCATCACCTCGCTCGGCCTGATCGGCGTCGACCTGGAGCACGAGGGGCGCCGGGTGCACGGCAGCGGCATCGAGCCGGTCATGTGCACCCCCGACGAGCTGCGCCGCCTCGCCGCCGCCCCCGAGTCGGAGCGCAACCTCCAACTGCTGCGCCGCTGGACGCTCAAGGAGGCCTACACCAAGGCGCTCGGCCAGGGCCTGGCGTTCCGGTTCTCGCACTTCGGCTTCGACCTGCCGGACTCCTGCGGCCGGGCCCGGCTGCTGCGCCCGGAGGGCGACCCAGTGGACGAGCACTGGTGGACCTTCCACACCCAGCGGTTCGCCGACGGCTTCCTCGCCGGGGCCGCCGTCCGCGACGACGGCCGCGGCCGCAACCTCGACACCGGACTCGCCACCGCCCTCGACCGCCGCACCGTCCAGGTGCTCTGGGAGCGGCAGTCGGCAGCCCACCAGCCGCCCGGCGGCGACTGACGAACACTCGCGCACGACCAGCAACGGGGGAGAACAACCGTCATGACCAGCGCAGTACCCAGCCGCATCCGCGTCGAGGTCCTCGGCCCGTTCGCGATCGGCGTCGACGGCCGCTCAGTGGTGCCCACCGCCAGCAAACCGCGCACCGTGCTGGCGCTGCTGAGCGTCCGGCCCGGCCAGGTGGTGCCGGCGTCGACGCTGATCCGCGAGCTCTGGTCCGGCCGCCCGCCGGCCAGCGCCGCCGCCACCCTGCAGACCTACGTCTTCCAACTGCGCCGGAGGCTGCGCGGCGCCGGCCTGTCCAGCCGCCTGATCAGCACCGTGCGCGGCGGCTACCGCCTGGAGCTGCGGCCGGAGGCCTTCGACGTCCACGAGTACCACTCGCTGGCCGCGCTCGGCGACCGCGCCGCCGCCCTGGGCGCGCACGAGGACGCGGCCCGGCTGCTCCGCGAGGCCCTGCGGCTGTGGCGAGGCCCCGGCGCCCTGCTCGACGTGGAACGCGGCCCGGCGCTCGAACCGGAGGCCCAGCAGCTGGAGTTGAGCCGCTCGGCGCTGACCGGGCGCCGCATCGACGCGGAACTCGCGATCGGCCGGCACGCCGAACTCCTCGGCGAACTGGCCGCGCTGACCGTCCAGGACCGGATGAACGAACGCCTCTGCGCCCAGCAGATGATCGCGCTCTACCGCTCGGGCCGCCGCCTCGACGCCCTGAGCACCTTCCAGCGGCTGCGCGCCGACATGGTCGCCGAACTCTCCGTCGAACCCGGCCCCGAGCTCCAGGAACTCCACCGCGCCGTCATCGACTCCGTCCCGGCCCTGGACCGCTTCACGGCGCCGATGCAGCTGCTGCCGCGCTGAGCGGCCCCGACCACCCCGGCGCGGGGACCCGCCGCTCACGGGCGCCGGCCCCGTCAGGCACCGCGTCGACCGCGGGCGTCGAGGTGCTCGGGGCGCGGCGCCCGGGGCACCCGCGGCAGCGTCGCCAGCATGTCCAGCAGCGACCGGGGGGTGTCGGCGTCCTCCAGCAGGTCGCGGGGCACCGTCAGCCCGAACTCCCGCCCGATCCTGGTCAGCAACTGGGCCACCGTCAGCGAGTCGTGGCCCAGTTCGTACAGCGGTACGTCCAGGTCGTCCGGCCCGATCGGGCCGCCCGGCTCCGCACCGCCGCACTCGCGCAGCAGGCGGGACAGCGCCGCCACGTCGATCAGTTCGTCGGCCATCGGTGCTCCCTCTCTCCCGGTGGCTCCCCGCCCGCGGCGCGGAGCGGATGTCCGCCCGTCCGGGGCCGCCGATGCTCGGAATCGGCCGCCCCGGTCAGCCGGTGCTTCGGATCGCCTCGAAGTCGAGGCGATGGCCGCTCAGCCAGAGGCCGGCGGCGGCGGACAGCGCGGCCCGCTGGTCGTCCGCGCCGCTGCCGGGCCGGGCCCGCAGCGCGCTGAAGGTCCGCGCGGCCGCCGGATGGCGGCGGACCAGGGCGCCGAGCCCCGGCCCGGGGCCGGTCTCCACGCACGCCCAGTCGCCGTCCGCGAACAGCGCGTCCAGCGCGTCGCGCAGCCGTACCGGGGTGGCCGCCAGGCCGGTCCAGTGGAGCCGGTCCTGGGCCGCGTCGACGGGCAGCCTGGCGCCCACCGACGGGGAGTAGAGCGGCAGTCGGGGCGGTCGCAGGGCGGTGACGGGCAGCCGCTCGGCCACCCTGGCGCAGGCCCCGGCCAGGTGCGGGGTGTGGTAGGCCGCCTCGGTGCGCACCGGCAGGCACTCGTACCCGGCGCCGGTCAGCCGGTCGGCGGTGTCGGCCAGGGCGTGCCCGGGGCTGGCCAGCACCGTCTGGGCGGGGCCGTTCAGAGCGGACACCGCGACCCCGTCGGTCAGTTGCCCACGCACCTCCTCGACGCCGGCGGCCACCACCAGCATCCCGCCGGGGGCCAGCGCGGCGGCCTCCTCGGCCAGCAGCGCCAGCAGCCGCACCGCGTCCTCCAGCGCCATCACGTCGGCCAGCACGGCGGCGACCAGTTCGCCGATCCCCTGGCCGAGCAGCGCGGCCGGGCGCACCCCCCAGCCGACCAGCAGCCGGGCCAACGCGTAGTCCACGGCGAACAGTTGGACCAGGGAGTGGTGGATCCGGGCGGCGCGCTCCGCACCGAACGCGTCCCGGCGGGTGCGGGCGGCGGGTTCGGCCAGCCAGTCCTCGCGGGCGCCGCGGCCGGCCAGGCCGAGCACCTCGTCGGCGGCCCGGGTGAAGACCGGGTCCCACGCGTACAGGCCGCGGGCCATCCGGGGCCGCTGGGCGCCCTGGCCGGGCAGCAGCAGCACCACCGGCGGCGGCGCGGCGCCGACCTGCCGGACCTGCGCGGCCCTCGTCGACGGGCCCGGCTCGCCCAGCAGCGCCAGCGCCTCGGTGCAGTCGGCGGCCACCACCGCCCCGCGCACCGGCCCCGGTTCGGCCTGCCCCCAGGCCTGCGCCACCTGCGCGAACCCGGACTCGCCGCGGGCCCGCAGCCAGCGCCGCAGCGAGCGCCGGACGTCCTGCTCGCCCCGCGGGTCGGCCGCCGACCAGACCATCAGCCGGGGACGCCGGGCGGCGCCCCGGTCCGCCGCCACGGGTGCGGGGCCGCTGAGGCCGCCGCCGCGGACGATCTGCATGACCCTGCCCCCCGCCTTCGGTCAACCGGTCAGTTCGTGGGCCGGCGCCCAGCGTCCGACGCCGTCCAGTTCGGGCGAGGACTCCAGGATCGCCCGCTGGAGGTGCTGCAACCGGGCCGACGGCTCCAGCCCGAACTCCTCGATCAGGGTGGCGCGCAGCCGCTGGTAGATGTCCAGGGCGCGCCACTGCCGGCCGCACCGGTACAGCGCGATCATGTGCAGCGCGTGCAGGTTCTCGTGCCAGGGGTGCTCGGCGGCCAGCACGGCCAGCTCGCCGAGGAGCGTGTGGTGGCGGCCGAGGCGCAGGTCCGCCTCGATGCGGCGTTCCAGGATGCCCAGCCGGGTCTCCTCCAGCCGCATCACCTCGATCGCCAGCCGCGGCCCGGTCTGCACGTCGGCCAGCACGGGGCCGCGCCAGAGCGCCAGCGCGGAGCCGAGCAGCCGGGAGGCGGCCTCCGGGTCGTTGGCCTCCTGGGCCCGGCTGCCGGCCGCCGCCAGCCGCTCGAACTGCTGGACGTCGGTCTCCTCGCCGCGCAGGTCCAGCAGGTAGCCGTTGTAGCGGGTGGCCAGCACGGTCTTGGCGCCGGCCGCCGGGTCGGCGTGGTCCTGGGCGGCGAGCGCCCGCTGCACCTGGCGCCGCAGCTGCAGGATGTAGGTCTGCAGGGTGGTGGCCGCGCTCCGGGGCATCGAGTGGTCCCAGAGCTCCTCCATCAGCGAGGTCACCGGGACGACCTGACCCGCCGAGAGTGCCAGCAGGGCCAGGATCTGACGGGGCTTGGCGGCGCTCGGCGCGACCGATCTGCCGTCCTCGGTGGCCTCGAACTCGCCCAAGACGCGGACCTTCATGATGGCGGTACCCCCTGTGTTCCCACGATCTTGGGATCTCATTCTCGAAGGCGGGGAAGCCTTCCGGACAGTGTCAGGGTCACGGAAAAACCGTGACTCCGTCACAGGTGCACCCGGTCGCCGGTCACGACCCCGACGGGCCGTCACGGGCCGGGCCGCCGGTCTTGAGCAGGTCTCTAGCACCAGCACCGACCCTTCCTCCACGACTATTCACGAAGGAGGCGGCACCGTGCCGTTCCGCGTCTTCCTCCACCTGGCCGCCCTGTCGGCCGGGCTCTTCGCCGGCTTCTGCTTCTGCTACGCGGTCGTCGTCACGCCCGCCCTGGAGCGGCTGGACGACGAGGCGTACGTGACGACGATGCGCCGACTCAACGAGGCGGTGCCGGGCGTGCTGTTCTTCCTGGTGATCGTGGGTTCGGTGGTCTGGCCGCTGGCCGCGTTCCTGGTCCGCACGCCGTGGCGCGGCGCCGACACCCGGGTCTGGCTGATCGGGGCGGCCGCACTGCTCTCCCTCACCGCCTTCGTGGTCTCGCTGGCCGTGGAGGTGCCGATGAACACCCAGCTGGCCGACGCGGTCACCACCACCGCGGACCAGTTCCACCAGGCCCGGGCGGCCATCGAGCACTCCTGGAACAACTGGCACGTGGTGCGCACCGTCTGCGCGGTGCTCTCGACGGTGCTCCTGGTCGGCGCCTGCCTGACCCCGGACCGGGCCGGCAGCGCCCAGCCCGCGGCGCCCAGCACCGCACCCGTCCGAAGCAAGTGAACGACGCCCCGTCAATCCGAAAGGGCCGAGCGGCCATGCGACTTATCGACCTCTCCGCACCGGTGGACGCCTCCGGCTGGGAACCCGAGCCGGTCAAGCACACGGTGATGTCGGCCGCCGAGGGCGCCCGGCACATGACCGACGGCATGCGCGAGAACTTCGGCATCGACCTGCGCCCCGAGGAGCTGCCGGGCGGCGAGTTCCTCACCAACGACATGCTCTACCTCTCCTCGCACACCGGCACCCACGTGGACGCCCCCGCGCACTACGGCACCCGCGCCGACGGGCAGGTGGCCCGCACCATCGACGAGATGCCGCTGGACTGGTTCGACCGGCCCGCGTTCGTGCTGGACGTCCGGGACACCGCGGGCCGCACCGTGGACGCGGCCGCCGTGGAGCTGGCCCTGAAGGCCATCGACTACCGGCCGCAGCCGATGGACATCGCGCTGTTCCGCACCGGCGCCGCCGAATGGGCCGGCAGCCAGCGCTACTTCACCGACTTCATCGGCCTGGACGGCTCGGCCGTGCGGTACCTGATGGACCTGGGGGTGCGGGTGATCGGCACCGACGCGTTCAGCCTGGACGCCCCGTTCGGCGCCATCATCGAGAAGTACCGGGCCACCGGCGACCCCGGCGTGCTCTGGCCGGCGCACTTCGCCGGCCGGGAGCGCGAGTACTGCCAGATCGAGCGGCTCTCCAACCTGGAGGCGCTGCCCGCGCCGCACGGCTTCTCGGTGACCTGCTTCCCCGTCAAGATCCGGGGCGGCGGCGCCGGTTGGACCCGCGCGGTGGCCCGGGTCGCCGACCCGGAGTGACCCGGCGGCCGACGCCGGCGGCGACCTGGTGACTCCCCGCGCACGTGTGCCCGGTACGGCGGCGAGCCGTACCGGGCACACGTGCGTGCGCAGGCGGTCGTCAGTCGCGCGGCGGCAGGTCGTCGCGCAGCACGTGCCGGCTGCGGATCCGCCAGCCGCCGTCCGGCTGGCGCACCAGCACGTCCTGGCAGGACGTCATGCAGTAGATGCCGGTGGGCTGTCCGGGCAGCGTGGTGAAGACCGCGACGTAGGAGCGGGTGCGCACCACCGTCGCCGCCTCGTCCTCGGGCTCGACGGCGAGCATGGTCATCACGTGCCGGCGGGTGACGCCGGTGGGCCTGCGGGCCTCCTCGGCGGCCAGGGTGGCCGTCTCGATCGTCTCCCGCCCGCGGACCGGCGCCGGGAGGGCGTTGCTGTCGAACTCGCCGTCCTCGGTGAAGCCGAGCGCCCAGGTGCGGGCGTCGCCGCCGTCCACGGCCTGCATGTGGCGGGCGTAGAACTGCTGGATCGCGATGTACAGCTGGGCGTCGGCGCTGCTGCTCAACGGCGCGACGGGGCTGAACAGGTCGGTCATGGGGGCTCCTCGCCGGATGGGTGTGCGGATGCAGGGCGAGGGTGCCAGCCGGTTCTGGAGCCGCAGCGGAGCCGGGGCGGCTCCGGCGTCGGTCGAGCGGCTGTCGAGTGGACCGCCCGACGATGACGCGGAGGTCTGTCCCCGTGTGCCGCAGGAGGCGAACATGGCCGAAGTCACTGCCCCGTCCGAGACCGCCGCGGCGGTCAGCAGCGGTGGTCCGCTGCCCGACGTCCCGACCGGCACCGCCGACCGGTTGCTCTCCCTGGCCGCCGCCGCCCGCCCGGACGCGCCCGCCGTGATCGTGCCCGGCGGCGAGGAGTTGACCTTCGCGCAGCTGGACGAGCGCGCCGACGCCTACGCCCGGGGCCTGCGCCGGCTGCTGGGCGACTCCGGCGCGGTGGTGCTGCTGTCCGCCGCGATGGCGCCCGACTTCGGTGCGCTGTACCACGGCATCATCCGCAGCGGTAACACCGTCGCCCCGGTCAACCCGTTCTATCCGCCGCACCTGCTGAAGCACGTCGCGGCGCTCTCCGGCGCCCGGGCCGCCATCGTCACCCCCGAGGCGCGCGACCGGTTGGCCGCGTTCGGCGGCGAACTGCCGCAGCTGGAGCACCTGTTCACCATCGGCGAGGGCGCCCGGGCGCTGCTGCGCCAGGACGGCGCGCCGGCCGGCGACGGCACCGGGACTGCCTGCCTGCTCTTCACCAGCGGCTCCACCGGCAGCCCCAAGGCCGTCCGGCTGAGCCACCGCAACCTGCTGACCGGCGCCGCCCAGCTGGCCGCCGCGCACGGCCAGGGACCGGACTCGCTTGTGCTCAACGGCCTGCCGATCTACCACCCGATGCACCTCAACGCCTCGCTGCACGCGGGCGCGACCCATGTGCTCTCCGGCCACGACATCGGCGACGCGCTGCGGCACGCCGACGACCACCGGGCCACGCACTTCTACACCCTGCCGTTCCGGCTGGTCGCGGCCGCCAACGCGCCCGAGCCGCCCGGCCCGGCGCCGCGCGCGCTGCGGATGCTCTCCACCGGCGGCGCCCCGCTGCGCCCCGCCGTGCTGCGCAGGCTGGAGGAGCGGATCGGCGCGCCGGTGCTCCAGGGCTACGGCCTGTCCGAGACCTCCTCGCTGGCCACCTCGGACCGGCTGGACACCCGCTGCCCCGGCTCGGTGGGCCGCCCGCTGCCCGGCAGCCGGCTGCGCGTGGTCGACCCGCGCACCGGAGTCCCGCTGCCCGCGGGCGAGTTGGGCGAGATCCAGGTCCAGGGCCCGAACGTGATGCAGGGCTACCTGGCCACCCCGTCGGCGGTGGACGCCGAGGGCTGGCTCTCCACCAGCGACATCGGCCGACTCGACGCGGCGGGCAACGTGTTCTTCCTGGACCGGGTGCGCGACGTCTTCGAGGCCGCCGACGGCGCCCTGGTCTCCCCCGGGCAGATCGAGGCGCTGCTGGACGAGCTGCCCGAGGTGGCCGAGAGCGCCGTGGTCGACGCCCCGGCGGGCGACCGGGTGCGGCCCGTCGCCTACCTGGTGACCCGCGGGCCGGCCGACGCCGCCGACCTGCTCCGCCGCGCCAACTCCGATCTGACGGAGCACCAGCAGCTGCTCCGCGTCCGGCTGGTGGACGCGCTGCCCCGGCTGCCCAACGGAAAGCTCGACCGCTCCACGCTGCGCGGGACGGCCCGCGAATCGGCGACGACCGAAAGGATGGCAACCTCATGAGCATGAGCAGTACCGC
Source organism: Kitasatospora sp. CB02891 (assembly GCF_002803145.1). NCBI lineage: Bacteria > Bacillati > Actinomycetota > Actinomycetes > Kitasatosporales > Streptomycetaceae > Kitasatospora > Kitasatospora sp. CB02891. The sequence continues at coordinate 151,400 of NZ_NNBO01000004.1, forward strand.
GCGCACCTCGCTGGTCACAGGTGTCGTGGTCTTCATGATCTCGCTCGACAACCTGGTGGTGACGACCGCACTGCCGCAGATCCGCGAGCATCTGCACATCGGCATCGACGGCCTGGAATGGACCGTCAACGCCTACACCCTGACCTACGCCGTGCTGCTGCTGACCGCCTCGGCGGTCGCCGAGCGGTTCGGCCGGCGGCGCTTCTTCATGATCGGCATCGGCCTGTTCACCCTCGGCTCGCTGCTGGCGGCGCTCTCCTCCGACGTCGCGCTGCTGGTGGCCGGCCGGGCCGTCCAGGGGCTGGGGGCGGCGGTCCTGCTGCCGCTCACCCTGACCCTGGTGGCGGCGGCCTACCCGCCCGAGAAGCGGGCCGCCGCGCTGGGCATCTGGGGCGCCGTCGGCGGGCTGGCGGTGGCGCTCGGCCCGCTGGTCGGCGGAATGATCGTCAAATGGGCCTCCTGGCAGTGGATCTTCTGGATCAACGTGCCGATCGGCGTGGCCATGCTGGTGCTCACCCCGCTCTGGCTGAGCGAGCAGCGCGGCGAGCCGCGCCCGCTGGACCTGCCCGGCACGGTGCTGGCCAGCGCCGGCCTGCTCGGCGTGGTGTACGGCCTGATCCGCGGCCCGCAGGCGGGCTGGACGGCCGCCGGCGTGGTGCTGCCGCTGGCCGCCGGCCTGCTGCTGCTCGTCGCCTTCCTCTGGTGGCAGCAGCGCACCCCCCACCCGATGCTGCCGCTGCGGCACTTCCGCAACCGCACCTTCGCCGCCGTCAACGCGGTGTCGCTGCTGATGTACTTCGGCATGTTCGGCTCGATCTTCCTGATCACCCAGTACCTCCAGGACGTGCAGCACGCCGGGCCGCTCGGCGCGGGCGTGCGGCTGCTCTCCTGGACCGGCCTGACCATGATCGGCGCCCCGCTGGGCGCGGTGCTGGCGGGCCGGTACGGTGGGCGGGCGCTGCTCACCGTCGGCCTGGCGCTGCAGGCGGCCGGGCTGGTGTACCTGGCGCTGGTGGTCGGCACCGACACCGGCTACCCGGCCCTGGTGCCCGGCTTCGCGCTCAACGGCTTCGGCATGGGCCTGTTCTTCGGGCCCAGCGCGGACGTGGCGCTCGGCGCGGTGGAGCGCTCCGAGGAGGGCATCGCCTCGGGCACCAACAACACGGTCCGCGAGCTCGGCGGGGTCTTCGGCGTCGCGGTGCTCTCCTCGGTCTTCACCGCGCACGGCGGCTACGGCAGTGCCGCCGCGTACGTCGACGGGATGCGTCCGGCGGTCTGGATCGGCGCGGCGGTGGTCGCCGCGGGCGCCGTGGCGGCGCTGTTCGTCGACCGCGACGCCGCCCGGTCGAAGGCGCCGGCGGAACCGGAGGCGACGGCGGCGGCGGAGGCCGAGCCGGAGGGCCACCCGGTCGGGTACCTGGCGATCGTCGACGAGCGACCGACGGTGTGACCGCATGACGGAAGGGGGCGCGGACCTGTGGTCCGCGCCCCCTTCCGCATGGCCGGCGGGTCAGTGCCCCATGCCGCCGTCCACCTCGATCACCGCGCCGTTCACGTAGGAGCTCTCCTCGCCGGCCAGGAACGCCGCCACCGCGCCGATCTCCTCGCCGCGGCCCGCGCGACCGGAGGCGAGCTTCGGCAGGAACTGCCCCCACAGCCGCTCGTTCGCCGCCAGCGCCCTGCCCATGCCCCGGTCGACGACGCCCGGGGCGAGGCAGTTGACGGTGATGCCGTCGGCGGCCACCTCCAGGGCGGTGACCCGGGTGAGCGCCTCCACCGCCGCCTTGGTCGCGCAGTACGCGCCGGCGCCGGGCATCGGCCGGGTGGAGAGCGCCGAGGAGAGCGTGATGATCCGGCCCCAGCCGCGCTCCCGCATCAGCGGCACGGCGGCCCGCAGGCAGTGGAAGGTGCCGCTCAGGTTGATCGTCACCGCCTCCGCCCAGGCCTCGGGCGACATCGCGGCCACCGGCCCCGGCGCGTTGACGGCGGCGTTGGCGACCACGATGTCCAGGGCGCCGAACCGGTCGACGGCGGACGCCATCGCCCGCTCCACCGAGTCCGGGTCCCGCACGTCGGTCTTGTGGAAGTGCACCCGGTCGCCGCCCAGCGCCAGCAGCGGTTCGGCGGCGGCCTCGTCCCGGGCGGCGCAGACCACCCGGGCGCCGCGGGCCAGCAGCGCCTCGGCGATCGACTCGCCGAGGCCCCGGTTGGCGCCGGTGACCACGGCGGTGCGGCCGGTCAGGCTCAACGCGTCCACGCCGCCCCCTGCTGCTCGGCGGCCTGCTGAGCGGCCTGCTGGGCGATCTGCTCGGCGAACTCCTTGGCGTGCCGCAGCGTGGTGGTGCTGTTGGCGCCCAGGTTGTGCCGGACCCGGGCCCGGGCGTCGGCCAGGCTGGTGCCCGGGCCGAGCAGCCGGGCCACCCCGTCCACGTCCAGGGTGACGCCGTGCCAGGAGGTGATCCGCACCCCGGCGCCGTGCGGCTCGACCGTCCAGCGCCCGGTGTGCGAGGCCAGTGCGGCAGGCAGCACGGTCTGCTTGTAGACCAGGGTGTGCTGCTCGGGGCGGAGCACCCGCAGCGAGACCGTGGTGTGCTCGGAGCCGTCGGGGGCCCGGGTGACCATCTCCATCCGCTGGACGTCGCCCTGCTCGGTCAGGTCGAGCCGGTCGACGTGCGGGAGCCGCTCCGGCCACAGCTCGGCCCGGGCCAGGAACTCGTAGACCGCCTCGGCCGGCCCCTCGGCGTCCACCGAGTCGGCGAAGGCGAACCGCAGCGGCTCGCCGTCCGGTGCGGGGGTCACGGCGCGGCTCAGCGCCTCCAGTTCGGCGGTGCTGTTGCGCTCCACCGCCTGCCCGATCCAGTCCGCCGCCGCCGCGTCGTCGTCCACGGTGGTCCAGTCGTGCAGCAGGGTGACCTCGGAGCCGCCGTCCGGCGCCGCGTCGACCTGCCACTCGCCGCCCATCGAGGCGACCGGCGGCGAGGAGACCACCTGCCGGAAGGTGATCCGGCGGGCCGCCGGATCCAGCGTGCGGCGCGAGGTCCAGTCCCGGACCTCGCCGTTGGCCAGCGCCCACAGGTGGATCAACTGCTGCTCACCGTCCGGTACTTCGGTGACCTCGGCGTGCACGGTCGGGGTGAAGACCTGCGGCCACTGGCCGGCGTCGGCGAGCAGCGCGTAGACCCGGTCGGGATCGGCCGGCACCGTGGTGCGGTGCCGGGTGGTGCGGATGCGTGGTTCAGCCACGGCGAAGCTCCTTGGGGAAGGGTCGGTCAGTAGTTGCCCAGGCCGCCGCAGACGTTGAGCGCCTGCGCGGTGATCGAGGCGGCCGTGCGGGTCGTCAGGTAGCCGACCAGGCCGGCCACCTCCTCGGGGGTGGAGTAGCGGCCGAGCGGGATCTTCGCGTGGAACTTCTCCAGCACCTGCTCCTCGGTGATCCCCCAGTGCGCGGCGTAGCCCTGCCGGACCCGCTCCGCCATCGGGGTCTCCACGTAGCCGGGGCAGACCGCGTTCACGGTGATCCCGCTGCCGGCCAGCTCCAGGCCGAGGGCCTTGGCGAAGCCGACCACTCCGTGCTTGGAGGCGGAGTACGGTGCGGCCAGCATCACGCCCTGCTTGCCGCCGGTGGAGGCGATGCTGATGACGCGTCCGTGCCCGGACTCCCGCATGCCGCCGGTGGTCAGCACCTCGCGGGTGACCCGGAAGACCGCGGTGAGGTTGGTGGCGATCACGTCGTCCCAGAGCTCGTCCGGGAGTTCGGCGGTGATGCCGCCGCCGCCCCGGCCGGCGTTGTTGACCAGGATGTCCAGCGGGCCGTACGCGGCGACCGCGGCCTGCACCAGGGCGCGCACCGCGGCGCCGTCGCGCACGTCGGCGGCGCTGCCCCGGACCTCCAGGCCGCGACCGCGGAGCTTCTCCACGACAGTCGCCACCAGCTCGGCGTCCCGGGCGCAGAAGTACACCGGGTGCCCGGCCTCGGCGAGGTGCTCGACGACGGCCAGGCCGATGCCGCTGGTGCCGCCGGTGACCAGGGCGGGCCGGCGTTGGGGGGTGGTCTTCTCGACCATGGTGGGGCTCCCTGAGGTTGGGGTCGGGCTGTCGTCGAAAGCCCTCGGTGGAAAGGGGGTTCAGGCCCGGGCGGCGGCCGGGGCGAGGTCGTCGAGGCCGAGCGGCCGCACCGGGTGGCCCTCCTCGACCAGGGTGCGCACCGCCCGCAGCACGTCGAGGCGGTCCGCCTCGGGCTGCCGGGCCCGGGTGCCGAGCAGCGGCGCCACCGCGCTGCGCCCGCTCGCCACCTCGCGGTGCCGGCGGGCCAGTGCGGTCAGGCCCTGCCCGGGCCCGGCCTCGACCAGCAGGTGCGGGCCGCGGCTCAGCAGCGCGTCCAGGGCCGGGGCGAACAGCACCGGCTCGGCGGGCTGCATCGCCCAGAACACCGGGTCGCAGGCGGAGCCCGGGTCGAGCTCCCCGCCCGTCCGGCCGGAGTAGACCGGTATCCCGGGCGGGGCGAGGCGCACCCCGGCGAACCCGGGCAGCGCGCGGCGGCAGCGGTCGGCCAGCGACGGGCTGTGGAACCCGCTGGTCGCCCTGGCCCGCATGCAGGTGTGGCCGGCCGCCCGCAGCCGCCGCGCGACCTGCTCCAACTGCGGGTCCGGGCCGGCCAGCAGCACCTGCTGCGGCCCGTTGACCGCGCCGACCACCACCTCGGCGGTGAGGTACGGCGCCAACTGCGCGGGGTTGGCGGCGACCGCGAGCATCCCGCCGGGCGGCGCGTCGGCGATCAGCTCGACCCGCTCGGCGAGCAGCCGGACGGCGTCCGGCAGCGACATCACGCCGGCCAGCACCGCGGCCACCGCCTCGCCGGCGCTGTGCCCGACGAACGCGGCGGGCCGCAGCCCCCAGGCGGTCAGCATCCGGGCGAGCGCGTAGTCCACCGCGAAGATCAGCGGCTGGGCCCGGGACACGTGGTCGAGGTCCACCGCGGGCCGCTCGGCCAGCCAGTCGGCGAGCGCCTGCTCGCCCAGCGGGCCGAGCAGCCCCAGCACCTCCTCGAAGGGCTCGGTGAACGCGGGCACCCGCCCGTACAGGCCGCGCGCCATGTTCGGGTACTGCGAGCCCTGGCCGGGCAGCAGCAGGGCGACCGGGCGCGGCGGCCGCAGTCCGGTGTCGGCGTCCACCAGGTCAGACGCCCTCGGCCGACGGCTGCTCCCCGCCGTTGACCACGGTGAGGAACTCCCGGGGCGTCTCCGCCGAGGCGGCGTCGTCGTCCAGCTCGACGCCGAAGTCGCGCTGGATCACGCCGATGGCCTGGAGCAGCGCCAGCGAGTCGTAGCCGAGCTCCGGGAACGGGACGTCGAGGATGTCGCCGGACAGGTCGACGGACTCGTCGGCGCCGGCGTTCTCGCGCAGGATCCGGGTCAGGGTGGGCAGGTCAAGGACGCTCATCGGGCGGTCTCCTCGGAATCGGTGGTGTCGTTGCAGCCGCGCAGGACCAGCGCGGAGTTGAAGCCGCCGTAGCCACGGGCCAGCACCAGTGCGGTGCGCAGCCGAGCCGGGCGCGGCGCCCCGGTGACCAGGTCGATGCGGTGCTCGGCGGCCGGCGCGTCGACCGGCGCGGTCGGCGGGATCAGCCCGTCGCGGATCGCCAGCAGCGCGGTGGCGACGTCCAGCGCGGCGCCGCCGAAGAGCCGCCCGGTCATGCTCTTGGGCACCGTGACCGGCACCCCGTACGGGCCGAACAGCTCGGTCAGGGCGTCGGACTCGATGCGGTCCAGCTCGGGCACGGCCGCGCCGTCGGCGAACACCACGTCCACCTCGTCCGGGCCGATCCCGGCGTCGTCGAGGGCGAGCCGGGCGGTCCGCAGCAGCCCGGGCGGGCGTCCGCTGTCCGGCGCCGGGTCCAGGGTGGCCGCGTACCCGGCGACCTCGCCGTACCGGCGGGCGCCGCGGGCGCGGGCCTGCTCGTCGTCCTCCAGGACCAGGATGGCGCCGCCCTCGCCGGGCACGTAGCCGCCGGCGTCGGAGGCGAACGGCAGGTAGGCGCGGTCCGGGTCGGCCGCGGTGGAGAGCAGCCCGGTGGCGATCTGCGGCGCCCAGCCCCACGGGCAGAGCGCCCCGTCGACCCCGCCGGAGACCACCACGGGCGTGCCGCGGCGGATGTGCCGCCGGGCGTGGCCCAGCGCGTCGATGCCGCCGGCCTGCTCGGTGACCAGCACCCCGCTCGGCCCGCGCAGGCCGTGCCGGATGGAGATCTGGCCGGAGTTGACGGCGTAGAACCAGGCGAACGACTGGTAGGCGCTGACGTGCTCCTTGCCCTGCGACCAGAGCGCCTGCAGCTCGCGCTGGCCGAACTCGACGCCGCCGCCGGAGGCCGCGGTCACCACTCCGGCGCCGTAGCGCGGCAGTTCCTCGGGGCGCAGCTCGGCGTCGGCGATGGCGCCCTCCGCGGCGAACAGCGCCAGCCGGGTCATCCGGTCGGTCTGCGGCAGCAGTCGGCTGGGCAGGTGCTCCGCGGCCTCGAAGTCCGGTATCTCGCCCGCCACCCGGGACGGGTAGGAGGACGCGTCGAACCGGGTGAGCGGGCGCAGTCCGCCGCGGCCGGCCAGCGTGGCCCGCCAGTAGGCGTCGGTCCCGAGGCCGTTGGGGGCGGCCACCCCGATACCGGTGACGACGGCGGTCATGGCATTCTCCGATCCGGGCGGGCCAGCACCATGGCGCTCTGGAAGCCGCCGAAACCACTGCCGACGCTGAGCACCGCGTCGGTGCGCTGCACCCGGGCCTGGAGCGGCACGTAGTCCAGGTCGCAGTCCGGGTCCGGCTCGTGCAGGTTGGCGGTGGGCGGCACCGTGCTGTGCTCCATCGCCAGCGCGCAGGCGGCGATCTCCAACGCGCCGATGGCGCCCAGCGAGTGGCCGATCATCGACTTGATCGAGCTGACGGGGGTGCGGTAGGCGTGCTCGCCCAGGCTGACCTTGAACGCCGCGGTCTCGTGACGGTCGTTCATCTTGGTGCTGGAGCCGTGCGCGTTGATGTAGTCCAGGCTGTCGGGGCCGAGCCGGGCCTCGTCCAGGGCGGCGGTGATCGCCGCGGCCATCTCGACGCCGTCCGCCTTCAGACCGGTCATGTGGTAGGCGTTGCAGCGCGAGGCGAAGCCGGCGATCTCGGCGTAGATCCGGGCGCCGCGGCGCCGGGCGTGCTCCAGCTCCTCCAGCATCAGCACCGCCGAACCCTCGCCCAGCACCAGGCCGTTGCGGGTCCGGTCGAACGGCCGGGAGGCGTGCTCCGGGTCGTCGTTGCGGGGCGTGGTGGCGTGGATCGCGTCGAAGCAGGCCGAGGTGATCGGCGAGATCGGCGCCTCGGTGGCGCCGGCCACCATCACGTCGACGGAGCCCTCCCGGATCAGCTCGGCCGCGTGGCCGAGCGCGTCCAGGCCGGAGGTGCAGCCGGTGGAGACCACTGCGGCCGGGCCCTCGGCGCCGGCCAGCCGGGCCACCTCCACCGCCATCGAGCTGGGCACGAAGTGGCGGTACAGGTCGCGGACCGCGTAACCGTGGTCGACCTCCCAGTGCCGGCCGCCGTCGCTGACCACCACGTACTCCTGCTCCAGGCTGGTGGTGCAGCCGACCGCGCAGCCCAGCGTGGTGCCGATCCGGCCGGGGTCGAGCGCCGCCACGGCCAGTCCGCTGTCGGCCAGCGCCTCGCGCGCCGCGACCACCGCGAACTGTGCGGCCCGGTCCAGCCGGCGGATCTCCTGCGGGCTCAGGCCCTCGCGAACCGGGTCGAAGTCGACCTCGGCGGCGACCCGGGAGCGGAACGGCGAGGGGTCGTAGTGGGTGATGGTGCGGGTGGCGGAGCGGCCGGCGGTGAGCAGCTCCCAGTACGCCTTGATCCCGATTCCCCCGGGGGCCACCGCCCCCAGGCCGGTGATCACCACCCGCCGGTCCGGCCTGCTCTCTCGGTGTCTCGTCACGCTGCTCCCGTGCCCTTTCCGCTCGGGCGCGGCGGCCCGAGCACCTCGATGACCGCGCACGACCAGGTGAAGCCGGCGCCGATGCCGACCAGCAGCACCAGTTGGCCGGGCCGCAGCGCACCACTGCGCCGCAGGTGGTCCAGGCCCGCGAACTGGTCCCCGGCGCCCAGGTGGCCGACGGCGCGGCTCCACGGCCAGGTGGACCGTTCCGGGTCGATGCCGAACGGTGTGAAGAAGGCCGCCTCCAGCCGTCGCCGGCCCAGGTGCGGCAGAACGAACCAGTCGATGTCGGCGAGCTTGTTGCCCGCCTCGTCCAGCGCCGTCTCCAGGGCCCGGCGCTGCCCGGCCGAGACCAGCGCGGTGCACCGGCCGACCCCGGTGCGGGAGACGAAGGCGCGCTTGGTGGTCTCCATGTCGACCACCGGGCGGTGCGCGAAGGGGGCGGCGCCGAACGGGTCGTCACCGCGGTGCATGCCCTCCAGCTCCGGGGCGGAGACCGTGGCCAGCGAGCGCAGCCGGGCGAAGCCGTCGCGGTTGGACAGCAGCAGCGCGGAGCCGCCGTCGGCGTAGTGGGTGCCCGGGTCGCCGTTCCAGCGGTCGAACCCGGGCGCCTCGAACCGGTCGCCGGCGGTGAGCAGCGCGTGCCTCCGCCCGGGCGCGGCGGCCAGGTAGCCGGCCGCCAGCTCCAGCGCGGCCATCCCGCCGTTGGAGAGCTGGCGGATCTCGACGGCAGGGCACGGCACGCAGCCCGGCGCGTCGGCCAGCACCTCGCGCTGGACGTAGGAGGCGGGCGCCCACAGGTCGTGGCCCTGGTAGTAGACGGTGGCGTGCAGCAGCAGGTCGAGCCCGGGCGAACCGGCCTCGGCGAACGCCCGGCGCGCGGCCCGGGCCGCCAGTTCGGGGCCTGACGGGCCGTCGGACACGGTCACCGCCAGGGCCTCGGTGCGGTCGGCGATCCGCCCGTCCAGCCGCCCGGCCGCGACGGCGGCCCGGACGTCCTGCGCGGGCGGCAGCTCGGTCGCGCCTCCCGCGATGAAGATCTCCGGGTATCTCACGCCCAGACCTCCCCCGTTCTTGAGCAGTGCGGTCGTCACCCGTCGCGGTCGTCACGCGTCGTGGTGGTCGTGCGTCGTGGTGGTCACCCGTCGCGGTCGTCACGCGCCGTGGTGGTCATGCGTCGTGGTGGTCGTGCGTCGTGGTCGTCGGGCAGACCGTCGGGGTGCCCGACGACCCGCGGCCGGAACGATCCGTCGGACGGGCTCTCACCTCGCGCCGCGACGGCTCCGCCATGGTGCGCACGAAACCTCGAACCCGACTGGATTCCCGTCGGAGCCCGTCGACCACCGGTGACCGGCGACCGCCGACGAAGGATGAACGCGGTGATCGCCGAGGGGGGTGGACTGCCAGGTAAGCGGGCCTATGCTTCGTCCGGAGAGTCTCAAGATCGAATGGGACGTCAGGCTGCTGCGGGACACATGGGGGACCGTTGACCGGACGCACTCGACACACCGGGCCGACCGGCCGCCACCACGAGGGCGAGCGGGCCTCCGGCGGACGGCAGCTGCCCGACGATTTGGACGGGACGGCCGGACCGTCCGCGCTGCTGGCCCGACTGATGGGCGGGGTCCCGCCGCGCCGACTGGCGCCGGCGCTGCTCGCCGTCATCATGGCCGGCTTCGTCGCGCAGAGCATGGTGGACATCTGCATCGGCATCTCCGGATCGCTCCGGCTGACCGGCCTGATGGTCGACTTCCTGCTGATCGCCGGCCTCCAGGTGGTGCACTGCCTGCCGTGCGCGGCCGGCCTGCGCCGACGGTTCGGCCACTGGACGCTGGCGTTACAGGCGGCGCTCGCCTTCGCGCCGCTCTACCTGGCGCACTGGAACACCGGCGCGATGATGGGCTTCGCCGGGGCGTCGGTGCTGCTCGTACTGGCGGGGCGGGACGCCTGGATCGGGTACGGCGTCTTCCTGCTGGTGCTGGCGCCGACCGGGCCGGTGCTCGGCATGCCCGCGGCCGGGTCGGTCTACCTGGTGGTGGCCAACCTGCTCTCCTCGCTGGTGCTCTACGGCATCACCAGGCTGGTGGAGCTGGTCGACCGGCTGTACGAGGCGCGCTCCGCGATGGCCGCCATGGCGGTCGAACGGGAGCGCCAGCGGTTCGCCCGCGACCTGCACGACCTGCTCGGCTACAGCCTCTCCACCATCACGGTGAAGTGCGAGCTGACCTCCGCGCTGGTCCGGGTCCGGCCCGAGCAGGCGCTCTCCGAGCTCACCGACGTGCTGGCGATCTCCCGCCAGGCGCTGGCCGACGTGCGCACGGTCGCCCGCGGCTACCGGGAGATGTCACTGCTCACCGAGATCGAGTCGGCCCGCGGGGTGCTGGCGGCGGGCGGCATCCGGGCACAGGTGGACGTCTCGGCGCCGGCGCCGTCGGGCGAGGCGAACACCGTGCTGGCCACCGTGCTGCGGGAGAGCGTCACCAACCTGCTGCGACACAGCAAGGCCGAGGTCTGCCGGATCGAGTTCACCACCGAGGGCCCCAACCTCCGCCTGCTGGTGGCCAACGACGGGGTGCACACCGAGCGCATCGGCACCCGGGAACCCGGCACCGGCCTGGCCAACCTGGCCGACCGGATCGCCGGCGTGGGCGGCCTGCTGGAGGTCGGCACGATCGAGGGCACCGACTGGTTCCGGCTTGCCGTCCAGGTGCCCGCGCAGTACTGAAGGTTGTCCGGTGAGGCCGAGGCCGTGGCATTTCTCCTGTACGGGTGGGGTGCTGAGGATCGGGCAGCTGTGGGCGGCGACGTTCACGGGTCTGCGGATGCGGCAGTTCGAGGGCCTGGTGAAGGTGATGCAGGAGCGGGGCGGCAACGGACCCGCCGGCGGTCGTCCTTGATGCCTGCCGCCGGCGGAGCGGGTGCTACTGGTAGCGGTTTTACTACCGGACGAACCTGACGATGCGGCAGCTGGGCTGCTCGGCGTCTGCTCGGCGTCTGCACGGCGACGGTGTGCGGCGTCGTGCAGTGCCTCGGCCCGCTGCTGGCAGTGGAGCCCGTCCGGCCGCCGGCCACGGGTGTCGAGCGGTTGTGGATCGTGGACGGCACGCTGGTGCCGGTGCGCGGCGGGAGGAGGACACCACCGAGCACCGACGCATTCGCGCCCGCGTCGAGCACGCCTTCGCCCGCATGAAGAACTACAGGATCCGCCGCGACTGCCGACAGAAGAACGACGGCCTGCACCATGCGGTGCAGGCCGTCGCCCACATGCACGACCGGTGTGCCAGATCTCCAGGACGGCCATGTCGCGGTCGACCGAAGCGATGCGGATGTTGTCGCATCCGGATGGAGGTCGGCGCCGAGACGGTCGGGAATCAGGACGCCTGGGCCAAGGACGCCATCCCCGCCGCCCACCGGCGACCCCGGAGCGCCGCAGCCGCCGGCCCGAAAGGTCGAGGTTAGTACACGTACCAGATCTGGTCGGCGAAGTTGGCGCAGTCGTACTGGAAGGCGCCGCTGTTGTTGGCGGTGCCCTGTACGACCAAACACTTCCCGCTGTTCATGTTCTGGAGGTGATACCGGTATCCGCCGTCGGGCAAGGGGTACCAGAACTGGTCGGGGAGGTTGGCGCAGTCGTACTGGAAGGCGCCGCTGTTGTTGGCGGTGCCCTGTACGACCAAGCACTTCCCGCTGTTGCTGTTGACGAGCTGGAACGCCGTTCCGCTTGAATTCCAGCGCTCGAACCACTGCTGGTCGGCGAGGTTGGCGCAGTCGTACTGGAAGGCGCCGCTGTTGTTGGCGGCGCCCTGTACGACCAGGCACTTCCAGCTGTTCGTGTTCTGGAAGTGCTCGGTGCCTGCGGTGAGCCCGGTGAGCTGCGCGCTGCTGCTCCGGGAGGTGATCTGCGCCTGTGCGCTCTCGGCCGAGGCCGAACTGGCCGGCCCGATCAGAGCGGCGGAGATGAGAGTGGCCCCCAGTGCTGCGGACCCCCCGGCCCGAAGTGCTTTCTTCACGACCTGAAGCATTGACCCCTCCATTTACTTCCAGCCTTGATGTCACGTCCATTGGGGCGTGACTTTTGAACTGTACATGAAGACGACTTTGGAGAGTAGGACTTTTCGGTAATTGCAGATTCCGGTTCGTGTCGATTCGATTGGATCGATCGGAGGAGATTCCAATTGTCCCGGTTGATCACCCTTATGGGAATATCTTGGAAATTATCGTGAATAAATTGGCGTCATGAAAAACCCGGCTGGTCGGCGCGGTGGTGCGGGTGCGCTCGGCGAGGTCGGGGCAGGCTCCACTTCTCCCGATCGCGCAAGTCCCAGGTCGTCCGCACCAAGGCGGCGGGCACCGGCGCGTCCACCACCGCGCGGAGGCCGAAGAGGGCGCCGGCCGGACGGTGGGCCGGGCCGAGGAGGAGCCAGGGGCCGCCGCGCTCAAGCGACTGGAGCGGACCCGGGCAGCCGGCGCCGAGCCGCGTCCGTGCTGGACGTGCCGGGCTCGATCGGAGGGGGGAGGGTTCGTTGCTGGAGCCGGCGGAGCAGGCCGGCCCGGATCCGGAGTGCCCGCGGTGCGAGCGGGGCGGCGCGGTCAAGGACTGGGGCCCGCTGGTGCTGCGTGTCCCGACCGGGCGCGAGCGGATGGCGGTTCTGGTCCCCACCCGGACGATCCGTGGCGGGATGGCCGAGTGCTTGCGCGCCTCGCGCTGACCGTGGTCAAACGCACCGACGACACCACGGACTCCGTCGTGCTACCCAAAAGGCGGCTGGTGGAGCGGACGTTCGCGTGGCTGATGCGCTCACGTCGCCTCGCTCGCGACCACGAGGGCCGCGCCGACACCTCGGAGGCGATGATCCGGTGGTCGATGAGCGTGGTCATGAGCCGCCGACTCACCTGACGGCCGCACTGAACATGCCCGGCTTATCCTTCGCCGGCCGCCCCTGCGCGACCAGCCGCTTCGCCTCCGACCGCACCCTTCGACCTTCGCCGGAACGGCTTCCAGGGTGGACCGCAGGGGGCCGTCTGTGCGCTGCTGCATGCCCGAATAATTGACGCGTACATGGCTGCGCGTCTGGTCCCGGACAGTCCGATGGGAGACAGTCGAAGGCCCTTCCGGGGCGCTGGCGGACGGGCGAAGCTAGTGATCGCCGCCAGGGAAACCGACCGGGCGGCGAACCGGAGAGAGTGCCAACCGCGGGGCGCTGGACCGGAACTCCCCTTGCTGGAACCACTGCTGAGGAAGTCACCGACATGCTCGCTCGTCTCGCCAAGATCACCGCGGTCGCTGCTCTCGCCTTCGCCGCCCTGCTCGCCGCCCCCGCCGCGTTCGACTCCGCCTCCTCCGCCGACACCGTCACCGTGGCGGACGGCAGCCTCGGCTGGGGCTGAGCCCGAGGGGTCGACCCCCTGAACACCGGCCGCCGGTCGAACTCCCGGCGCCGGCAAGCGGATGCGACCGCTGTTCCTGCAGGACAGCGCTACAACAACATCGTGGACAGCGCCCCGGCCCCCCTGTCGCACTCGTCGTCGACGGTGGTGGACCAGAACGGGACGGTGCGGGTCTACCGCCGTGGTGCGGACAGTCACGTCTACGAGAACCACTTGGACAAGGGTGGTTCGTGGTCGGGCTGGTGGGGCATGGGCGGCAACGTGGCGGGTCAGCCGGCGGCGACGGTGGCGAAGGACGGGACGATCATCGTGGTTGGCATCGGTCCTGACCACGTCCTGTACGAGGCTGATCTGCGTCCGTTCCAGGGTTGGAACAAGTGGATGGATCTGGGTGGCAGCAACCTGGACAACAACCCGGCTGCGATCACGGACAACAACGGCATGGTCCGGGTGTATGCGCACGGCACGAACGGCCACCTGTACGAGAAGACCGTTGTGCCGGGTCAGTCGTGGTCGGTGACGTGGGACATGGGTGGCAGCTACAACCTGGTGGGTTCGCCCGCGGCGACTGTCGCGAAGGACAACACGGTGATCGTGGTCGCGATCGGCTCCGACCACAAGCTCTACGAGAACGACCTGCGGCCGAACCAGAGTTGGAGCGTCGGCATGGATCTGGGCGGAAGCAACCTGGACAACAACCCGGCCGCGGTCACCGACAACAACGGCATGGTCCGGATCTACGCGCACGGCACGAACGGCCACCTGTACGAGAAGACCGTTGTGCCGGGTCAGCCGTGGTCGGTGACGTGGGACATGGGCGGTGGCAACAACCTGGTCGGTTCGCCCTCGGCGGCGGTCGGTCAGGACAACACGGTGATCGTGGTCGCGCACGGCGCCGACCGCAAGCTGTACGAGAACGACCTTCGGCCGAACCAGAGTTGGAACGTCGGCATGAACCTCGGCGGTGACATCCTCGACGGTTCGCCGTCGACGGTGACCGACACGGACGGCAAGGTCCGGGTCTACTCGGGCGCCACCAACGGCAACGTCTTCGAGAAGTCCGTCATCCCGGGCCAGCCCTGGTCCGTGATGTGGAGCCTGGGCGGCAACTTCCCCGCCTGATCGCCGGTCACCCCGGCAACCGGCCTGGTCGGCCGGGATGTTCTCGGCCCTGGCCGGTCCGGCAGATCCTGCCGGGCCGGCCTTCGGCGATCAGTGACCGTGGTGGTCGAGCCAGCCGGCCTCGCGGGCGATCCGGACGGCGTCCACCCGGTTGCGTGCGTTGAGCTTCATCACCGCTGCTGTGAGGTAGTTGCGGACCGTGCGGACCGAGAGGAAGAGCCGGTCGGCGATCTCGTCGGCCTCCGCGCCGTGTCCGGCCTGTCGCAGCACCTCGGTCTCGCGCTGGGTCAGCGGGTTCTCGGCCCCGGCGTCGAAGGCGGAGAGCGCGAGCTGCGGGTCGACCACCCGTTCGCCGGCCGCCACCGCCCGGATCGCCTCGCTGAGTTGACGCGGCGGCACGTCCTTGAGGATGAAGCCGGAGACCTTGCACTCCAGGGCGCGGCGCAGGGTGCCGGGCCGGCCGAGGCTGGTCAGGATGAGCGCGCGGCACTCGGGGAGCTGGTCGTGCAGCTGCGCGGCGGCGCTCAGGCCGTCCAGGCCGGGCAGGTCGACGTCGATGACCGCCACGTCGGGTCGCACCCGCAGCGCCTCGGACACGATCTGGTCGCCCCTGGCGAGCTCGGCGACCACCTCCAGGTCGTCCTCCAGGTTGAGCAGGGCGACGAGCGCGCCGCGGAGCATGGACATGTCCTCGGCGAGCAGAATCCGGATCACGCGCGTCCTCCCCGGCCCTGAGCGGGCGACCTTACCGACCTCGCCCTCAGGGTACGAGATCTCGGGCCGTCCGGAGTCCGGGTCGCCGCAGAACCGCTTGAGCGCCGCTTGAGTCGGCCTGGAGAATGCCTTGACAATTCCTGGTGAATTCCCCGGTGGGCCTGTTCACCCGGGCATTCTCTGACTTACTCTCGACGCATGACGGACACTCTAGCAATGGCGGGAACGTCAATCGGCCTGCGCCGTATCGACCACGTCGGTATCGCGGTCCCCGACCTCGACGAGGCCATCGACCGGTACCAGCGCGTCTTCGGAATGCAGTGTGTGCACGTGGAGGAGAATGTCGAGCAGGGCGTGCGCGAGGCCATGCTCGCGGTCGACCCGCTGGACGCCGAGGGCAGCCGCATCCAGCTGCTCGCCCCGCTCTCCCCGGACTCCGTCATCGGGCGCTTCATCGGCAAGTCGGGCCCCGGGCTGCAGCAGCTGGCCTACACCGTGACCGACCTGGACGCGGCCTGCGACGAGCTGCGGATCCGTGGCGTGCGGCTCCTCTACGACACTCCGCAGCGCGGCACCGCGGGCTCCCGGGTCAACTTCGTCTTCCCCAAGGACGCCGGCGGCGTGCTGGTGGAGCTGGTCGAGACGGCCTGCTGACCCCCTGCACCCCCTGCACCCCCTGCACCACCCGCAACACCTGCACCAATCCCATCCCCCCACGCGAGGCCCCGGGCGACTGCCACCCGGGGCCTCGTCGTTTCCGCAGGTGGAGGCGGATCCGCCGGAGTGCTGAGCCGCTCCGGCCGTCCTCGTCCCACCAGATGTTGATCACCCCGACCGCGTCTCAACCTTTTGGTTGAGTTTTCGGCCCGACTGAATCAAACGGACGACGCAAAAAGGTTCGACCGTTATGCCGAAGACACCCGACAAAGTCCGCCCATAAGCTGCGGGCGCCGAGGAGCGGGAATTTTTCTGACAACCCTCCGTAGGCGGCAAGTCGGCAACCCGAATTCCTGGAGCGAAAGATGGCGAAGGCCGGGCACCGCAGCGAGTACACAACACTCGTCGACCACTACCGGGCGGTTTTCCTCGAGCACCCTCAGGACCGGACGTACCGGTTCCTGCCGGACGGGGAGGGCGCCCCGTTCTGCCTGACCAACGCCGAGCTCGACCAGCGGGCCCGCGCGCTCGCCGTGCTGCTGCGCGAGCGGGTGGGGGCCGGCGAGCGGGCGTTGATCGTCTGCCCGCCCGGGCTGGACTACGTCGTGTCGTACTACGCCTGCCTGTACGCGGGGGTGATCGCGGTACCGGTCTACCCGCCGGATCCGACCCTGCTCAAGCGCACCCTGCCCCGGCTGGTCGGGGTGGTGGAGGACGCCAGGCCGAAGGCGGTGCTGGCCCCGGCCGCGGTGACCGCGACGGCGGACCAGTTCGCGGCGTACGTCCCGTCGTTCGCCGAGCTGCTCTGGGTCAGCGTGGACGAGATCGACCTGACCGCGGCCGACTCCTGGCAGCGGCCCGACATCACCGGCGACTCCCTCGCCTTCCTGCAGTACACCTCCGGCTCCACCAGCAGCCCCAAGGGCGTGATGGTCGGTCACGCCAACCTGGTGCACAACCTGGCGGCGCTCAACCGCCGTTTCTTCGACGCCACCCCGGACGACCACATGGTCATCTGGCTGCCGCCGTACCACGACATGGGCCTGATCGCCGGTCTGCTGGCGCCCGCCTTCGGCAACTACCCGGTCACCTTCATGCCGCCGTTCGCCTTCCTGAAGCGCCCGCTGCGCTGGCTGGAGGCGATCTCGACGGCCGGCGGCACGCTCAGCGGCGCCCCCAACTTCGCCTACGACCTGTGCGTGGCCAAGAGCACCGAGGAGGAGCGGGCCGCGCTCGACCTCAGCAACTGGCGCGTCACCCTGAACGGCGCCGAGCCGGTCCGGCTGGAGAGCATGGACCGGTTCGCCCGGGCCTTCGCGACGTCCGGGTTCCGCCGCCGGGCCTTCATGCCCGGCTACGGCCTGGCCGAGGCCACCCTCGCCGTCACCGGCGGGCACCTCGGCGAGCGGCGGGCGGTGCGCAGGTTGCAGGCCACCGCGCTCGCCGAGCAGGCCACCGCGGTGGACGCGGTGGACGGCGAGGAGTTCCGCACCGTCGTCGGCTGCGGCCCGTCGCTGGAGGACCAGCAGCTGGCCATCGTCGACCCGGTGACCCGGCGCCGGCTGCCGGACGGCAAGGTCGGCGAGATCTGGCTGGCCGGTCCGAGCATGGCGCACGGCTACTGGGCGCGCCCGCAGGAGACCGAGAACATCTTCCGGGCCACCATCGACGACACCGGCGAGGGTCCGTTCCTGCGCACCGGCGACCTGGGCTTCCTGGACGGCACTGAGCTCTACGTGGCCGGCCGCGCCAAGGACCTGATCATCATCGACGGCCTCAACCACTACCCGCAGGACATCGAGCGCTCCATCGAGTCGGTGGACCCGGGGCTGCGCCAGGGCTGCGGCATCGCCGGAACCCGCGAGATCGACGGCGCCGAGCGGCTGATCATCGTGCACGAGGTGGGCGGCAGGCCGCAGGACCTGGACGCCGAGGCCGTCTTCGCCGCGATCCGGGCCCGGGTCGCCGAGGTGCACGGCATCCCCGTGCACACCATCGCCCTGGTGCGGCGCGGCGGGGTGCCCAAGACCTCCAGCGGCAAGCTGCAGCGCTCGCTCTGCCTGGACACCTACCTGGCCGGCAACATGCGCCCGCTCGCCGTCTGGACCGCGGACGGCAACGTGCCCACGGCCGCCGAGCCCGCTGCCGAGCCCGTCGTCGAGCCCGTCACCGCCGCCGAGCCCGTCGTCGAGGACGCGCCGCAGGCCCCCGGCGCCCAGGAGATCGAGGCCTGGCTGACCGAGCGGCTGGCCCGCACCCTGGACTGCGACCCGGCCGGCATCGACCGCACGGCGCCGATCGCCGGGCTGGGCATGCGCTCGGTCGACCTGGTCTCGCTGATCGGCGAGCTGGAGCGCCACCTGGGCCGCACCCTCTCGGCCACCCTCGCCTGGGCCTACCCGACCGTCGAGGCGCTCGCCGCGCACCTGGCCGGCGCCGAGCCCGCGGCGGTCGGGGCCCCGCAGGACTCCGAGCCCGCAGAGCCCGCCGAGCCCGCGTCCGTCCCGGCGTTCCTGACCCCCGCCGCGACCGCCGAGTACGCCGCCGAGCCGATGGCCGTGGTCGGCATCGGCTGCCGCTTCCCCGGCGGCGCCAACGGCCCCGAGGGCTTCTGGCAGCTGCTCACCGAGGGCCGTGACGCCGTCACCGAGGTGCCCGAGGACCGCTGGAAGCTCGCCGACTACGCCACCGACGACCCCGCCGAGCCGGGCCGCACCACCAGCCGCTGGGGCGGCTTCCTGGACGACGTGCACGGCTTCGACGCGCAGTTCTTCGGCATCTCCTCGGCCGAGGCCGCCCGGATGGACCCGCAGCAGCGGCTGCTGGCCGAGGTCGCCTGGGAGGCGCTGGAGGACGCCGGCCTGCCCGCCGAGCAGCTGGCCGGCACCGCCACCGGGGTCTTCGTCGGCATCTCCAGCTTCGACCACGGTGTGCAGAACTTCCACGAGATCGAGAAGATCGACGCTTACACCGGCACCGGCAGCGCGCTGAGCATCGCCGCCAACCGGCTCTCCTACCTGTTCGACCTGCGCGGTCCCAGCATGGCCGTGGACACCGCCTGCTCGTCCTCGCTGGTCGCCGTCCACCAGGCCGCCGCCGCGCTGGCCTCCGGCGAGTGCACGCTGGCGCTGGCCGCGGGCGTCAACCTGATCCTCTCCCCGGCGCTGGCCGTCAACTTCTCCAAGGCCGGGGCGATGGCCTCGGACGGTCGCTGCAAGGCCTTCGACGCCCGCGCCGACGGCTACGTCCGGGCCGAGGGCTGCGGCGTGGTGGTGCTCAAGCCGCTCGGCCGGGCGCTCGCCGACAAGGACCGGATCTACGCCGTGGTGCGCGGCAGCGCCGTCAACCAGGACGGGCGCAGCAACGGCATCATGGCCCCGAACCCGCTCGCCCAGGAGGCAGTGCTGCGCGCCGCCTACGACGCGGCCCGGGTCCGCCCCGAGCAGGTGCAGTACGTCGAGGCGCACGGCACCGGCACCCTGCTCGGCGACCCGATCGAGGCCCAGGCGTTGTCCGCCGTGCTCTGCGCGGACCGCGCCCCGGAGCAGCCGATGCTGATCGGCTCGGTCAAGTCCAACCTCGGCCACATGGAGGCGGCGGCCGGCATCGGCGGCCTGATCAAGGCCGCGCTGGCGCTCAGCCACCGCTCGATCCCGGCCAGCCTGCACTTCGAGACCCCCAACCCGCACATCCCGTTCCGGGAGCTGGCACTGCGGGTGGTCGACCGGGCGCAGCCCTGGCCCGTCACCGCCGGCCCGGCGCTGGCCGGCGTCAGCTCCTTCGGCTTCGGCGGCACCAACGCGCACCTGGTGCTGGAGGAGGGGCCGCGCACCCGTCCGGCCGCGCCGGCCGCCGGCGACGCGGCCGCCGTCCGGCCGCTGCTGCTGTCGGCCCGCGACCCGCAGGCGCTGGCCGCGCTCGCCGAGCGCTACCGCGAGCTGCTGGACCGCGCGGACGGCGCGCCGCTGACCGCCACCGCCGCGACCGCCGCGCTGCGCCGCACCCAGCACCCCGAGCACCGCCTCGCCGTGCTGGGCAGCACCGTCGAGGAGTGGCAGGCCGGGCTGGCCGCGTTCCTGGCCGGCGAGGAGCACCCCGCGCTGCTGCACGGCAGCCGGGTGCTCGGCCGCACCTCGCGCACCGCGTTCGTGTTCTGCGGCCAGGGGCCGCGCTGGTGGCCGGTGGCCGCCGACCTGATGGACGAGCCGGTGTTCCGTGCCGTCCTGGAGCGCTGCGACGAACTGCTGCGCCCGCACACCAACTGGTCGCTGCTGGCCCAACTCGCCGCCGGGCAGCAGGAGTCCAGGCTCACCGACACCGCCGTCGGCCAGCCCGCGCTGTGCGCCGTGCAGATCGCGCTGGCCACCCAGTGGCAGGCCTGGGGCGTGCGGCCGGACACCGTGGTCGGCCACAGCGTCGGCGAGATCGCCGCCGCGCATGTCGCCGGGGCGCTCACCCTGCAGGAGGCGCTGCTGGTGGCGCTGCACCGCGGCCGGGTGCTGCACTCGGCGGTCGGCCGGGGCCGGATGGCCGTGGTCGGCGTCGGCTTCGACGAGGCCGAGCGGCTGGTGGCCGGCTCCGGCCTGGCCCGGGTCTGGGTCGCCGGGGCGAACGGCCCGCAGTCGGCGGTGCTGTCCGGCGACGGCGCCGAGATCGAGGAGCTGGCCGCCCGCCTGACCGCGGACGGGCTGTTCTGCCGGGTGCTGGAGTCGGTCGAGTTCCCCTCGCACTGCCCGCTGATGGACCAGCCCGCCGACGACCTGCGCCGCCTGCTGGAGGGCCTGGCGCCGCGCCCGACCAAGGTGCCGTTCCTGTCCACCGTGCACGGCCGGCTGCTGGACGGCGCCGAGCTGGACGCCGCCTACTGGGGCGCCAACCTGCGCAGCCCCGTGCTGTTCGACCAGGCGGTGTCCGCGCTGGTGGAGTCCGGCCACGGCGCGTTCGTCGAGGTCGGCCCGCACCCGACGCTGCTCGGCCCGATCGCGGACCGGCTCGGCGCGGACGGCGCCGACGGCGTGGCGGTCGGCTCGCTGCGCCGCGACGAGCCCGGCCGCCCCGCGCTACTCGCCGCGCTGTCCCGACTGCACTGCGCCGGCCACCCGGTGGACTGGAGCCGGCTGCTCCCCGTGGGCGGCCCCAACCTGACGCTGCCGTCCTACCCCTGGCAGCACCAGCAGAGCCGGCTCACCGACGGCCCGGCGGTCCGCCGCCGCACCGCCGGCGGCCACCCGCTGCGCGAGACCGCGCTGCGTTCCGCCGTCGAGCCCCGCACCCTGCACTGGAGCGCCACCGTGGACCGGGCCGGCTTCGGCTGGCTGGCGGACCACCAGGTCGGCGGCACCGCCGTGCTGCCCGCCGCGCTGCTGCTGGACGCCGCGCTGGCCGCCGCCCGGGAGGCGCTGGGCGAGCAGCGGGTGACGCTGGAGAACGTCGCGCTCACTGCCATGAACGTGCTGCCCGACGAGGCGGCCGACGCCACCTGGCAGTTGGTGCTGCAGCCCGGCGCCGGGAACACCGGCTCCTTCCGCCAGCTGTCCGGGCCGACCGGCGGGGCCGCGGCGGACGGCGGCTGGACCGAGGCCGCCACGGGCCGCTACCGGGCCGCCGACGAGGCCGCGCCGGCCTCCGTCGACCTGGCCGAACTGCGGGCCCGCTGCGCCGAGCCGGTCGAGGCCGAGGGCTTCTACCGGGCGATGGAGCGCGCCGGGATCGGCTACGGCCCCGCCTTCCAGGGCGTGCGCACGCTGCGGCGCGGCACCGGTGAGGCGCTCGCCGAGCTGCGCGACGCGGTGGAGCTCACCGGCGAGAGCGCCGCCCACCTGGTCCACCCCGCCGTCCTGGACAGCTGCCTGCAGGCGCTGGCCGCCGCGCTGGACGGCGCCCTGGGTGACGGCACCGCCACCCATCTCCCGGTCGGCGTCGGCTCGTTCACCCTGCACACCGCCCGCGCCGTGCCGGCCTGGGCGCACGCGGTGCGCGGCACCGCCGAGCCGGACGGCTTCGCCGGCTGCCGGGTGGAGCTGCTGGCCGCCGACGGCACCGTCCTCGGCACCCTGGACGGCATCACCCTGCAGCGCCTCGGCGGCGCCGCGGACACCGAGCCGGGAGCGGAGGCCCTGCTCGACCTCGCCTGGCAGCCGGCCGACGCCCCCGCGCCCGCCGAGGGCGTCGAGCCGGGCGGCTGGTGGCTGCTGCTCGCCGACCGGAGCGGCACCGCCGACGCGCTCGCCGCCGAACTGCGCTCCCGCGGCGCCCAGGTGGTCACCGCCACCGCCGGCGAGCGGGCCGAACAGCTCGGCCCGGACGCCCACCGGCTGCCGCCGCTGGCCCCCGGCGCCCTGTCCGGGCTGCTCGCCGAGCTGCGCGACTCCCGCCCCGGCAGCTGCCTCGGCGTGCTGAGCGCCTGGGCGCTGGACGCGCCCGAGCCGGAGGCGGACGGCGGCGAGCACCTGCTGTGGACCGGGCAGGACGCGGCCACCGCCGCCGCCCTGCA
This sequence comes from Kitasatospora sp. CB02891, assembly GCF_002803145.1. Taxonomy (NCBI): domain Bacteria; kingdom Bacillati; phylum Actinomycetota; class Actinomycetes; order Kitasatosporales; family Streptomycetaceae; genus Kitasatospora; species Kitasatospora sp. CB02891. The sequence goes on from NZ_NNBO01000004.1 coordinate 173,737, forward strand.
CACCGTGCAGGCGCTGGCCGGCGCCGGCTTCGCGGCCCCGCCCCGGCTGGCGCTGCTCACCCGCGGCGCCCAGCACGTCCCGGGCGACGGGCCGGCCGTCGCGCTCGCCCAGGCCCCGCTGTGGGGACTGGCCCGGGTGGCCGTCCTGGAGCACGCCGAGCTGCGGCCGCTCGTCGTGGACCTGGACCCGGCGACCGCCCCGGGCTCGGCCGTCGAGGCGGCGCTGCTGGCCGACCGGCTGCTCGCCGAGTCCGGCCCCGCCCAGCTGGCGGTGCGCGGCGGGGCCTGCCTGACGCCCCGTCTGGAGCCGCGCCGCGCGGTGGACGGCGGCGCCTGGCACCGCCGTCGCTACGACCGGGCCCGGGACACCAACCTGCGGGTGCTGGCCGAGCGGCCGGGCATCCTGGAGAGCCTGGTGCCGACCGTGTGGCGGCGCACCGCGCCGGGCCCCGGCCAGGTGGAGATCGAGGTGGCCGCCGCCGGCCTGAACTTCAACGACCTGCTGAAGGCGATGGGCGACTGCCCGGGCGTGCCGAGCGGCGTGGTGCCGCTGGGCGGCGAGTGCGCCGGCCGGGTGGCAGCGGTCGGCGAGGGCGTGGACGACCTGCGGGTCGGCGACCCGGTGATGGCGGTGGCCGGCTCCACCATGGCCGAGTTCACCACCACCGGCCGCCACCTGGTGGTGCCCCGCCCCGAGGGACTGACCGACGAGCAGGCGGCCGGGGTGCCGATCGCCTTCCTCACCGCCGTGTACGGCCTGGAGTACCTGGGCCGGCTGGCCCCGGGCGAGAAGGTGCTGATCCACTCCGCCGCGGGCGGCGTCGGGCTGGCCGCGATCCAGGTGGCCAAGCGCTGCGGCGCCGAGGTGTTCGCCACCGCCGGCACCGAGGAGAAGCGCGAACTGCTGCGCTCGCTCGGCGTGGCGCACGTGCTGGACTCCCGTTCGCTGGAGTTCGCCGACCGGATCGCGGCCGTCACCGGCGGGCGCGGCGTCGACGTGGTGCTCAACTCGCTGGCCGGCGAGGCGCTCGCCCGCAGCATGGAACTGCTCGCCCCGGGCGGACGGTTCGTGGAGATCGGCAAGCGCGACGTGTACGGCGACACCCCGCTCAGGATGCGTCTGCTCAGGGACAACCGGTCGTTCTTCGCCGTCGACCTGGAGTACTCGTTCGCCGAACAGCCCGCCCTGGTGCGGCACTTGTTCGCCGAGGTGGCCGAGGGCTTCGCCCGCGGCGAGTTCGGCGCGCTGCCGGTGACCGCCTTCGGCTACGGCGAGGCGGCCAGGGCCTTCTCCTTCATGGCCAAGGCCAGGCACACCGGCAAGATCGTGCTGCGGCCCGAGGCGCAGACGCAGGTCGCGGTCCGCGCGGACCTGCCGCCGGTCGGCCCCGGCGCCGGCTACCTGGTCACCGGCGGTCTCGGCGGCCTGGGTCTGGCCACCGCGCGCTACCTGGCCGACCAGGGCGCCCGCCACCTGGTGCTGGTCGGCCGCTCCGCCCCGTCCGCCGAGGCCGAGGCCGCGATCGCGGAGCTGCGGGAGCGCGGGGTGTCCGTCCTGGTGCGCCCGGTGGACGTCTCGCAGCGCGCCGAGGTGGACGCGCTGCTCGCCGAGATGGACGCCGAACTGCCGCCGCTGGGCGGTGTGGTGCACACCGCCGGTGTGCTGGACGACGGCCTGCTGCTCCAGCTGGACCAGCAGCGCTTCCAGGCGGTCGCCCGGCCGAAGGCGGCCGGCGCCTGGCACCTGCACGAGGCCACCCGGGAGCGGGAGCTGGACTTCTTCGTCCTCTACTCCTCGGCCGCCGCGCTGCTCGGCTCCGCCAGCCAGGCCAACTACGCCGCCGCCAACGCGTTCCTGGACGGACTGGCGCTGCACCGCCGCTCCCAGGGCCTGCCCGCGCTGAGCATCGCCTGGGGCCCGTGGTCCGAGGTGGGCCTGGCCGCCCGGCCCGACCGCGGGGGCGCGCTGTCCACCCGCGGTGTGCTCAGCCTGAGCCCGGCCGACGGCATCGCCGCGTTCGACCGGCTGATGCGCACCACCGACCCGCTGGCCTGTGTGCTGCCGCTGGACCGGGAGCGCCTCGCCGAGGCCGCGGCCGGCGGCCTGCTGCCCGCGCTGCTGCTCGACCTGGTCGCCGACCGGACGGGCGCGGCCGCCGGGGCCGGCTCCCGGCAGGCGTCCGGCGAACTGCGCGGCCGGCTGCTGGCCGTGGAGCCGGGCCGGCGCCGCCGGACCCTGCTGGTGCGGCACTGTGTCGACCAGGCCGCCAAGGTGCTGGGCCTGGAGCCGTCGCTGGTCGACCCGGCGGCGCCGCTGGTCGGCCTCGGATTCGACTCGCTGATGTCCCTGGAGCTGCGCAAGCGCCTGGAGGCATCCACCGGCACCAACCTGCCGGCCACTCTCACCTGGCGCTTCCCCTCGATCGAGGTGATGGTGCCGTTCCTCGCGGAGCAGATGGAGATCGCGTTGGAGGCCGCCGTCGAGCAACCGGTGCAGGCCGCCGCCGAGTCGGTCGCCGAGGCCGAGCTCGACGAGCTGTCCATCGAGGACCTCGAAGCCCTCCTCGCCGCCAAGTCCGCACAGTTCGAGCAGATTCACGAAGGGCGTTGACCATGACCGCGACGAACGACACCCTCAAGCGCGCCTATCTGACCATGGAGAAGATGCAGCGCCGCATCGACGAGCTCTCCGGCGCCCGCACCGAACCCATCGCCGTGGTCGGCCTGGGCCTGCGCCTCCCCGGCGGCGCCGTGGACGCGGACAGCTACTGGGAGATCCTCCGGGAGGGCATCGACGCGGTCAGCGAGATCCCCGCGGACCGCTGGGACGCCGACGCCTTCCACCACGAGGGCGAGCCGCGCCCGGGCCGGATGGCCACCCGCTGGGGCGGCTTCCTCGACCAGGTCGACCGCTTCGACCACGACTTCTTCGGCATCTCCCGCCGCGAGGCCCTGCTCATGGACCCGCAGCAGCGGATGAGCCTGGAGGTGACCTGGGAGGCGCTGGAGAACGCGGGCATCGCGCCCAGCGCGCTGGCGGGCACCCGGACCGGCGTCTTCATGGGCGTCTCCAGCTGGGACTTCGCCACCGAACACCTGCGCGGCCCGCTGGACTTCAGCGCCTACGCCAGCACCGGCTCGGCGCACAGCGTGCTCACCGGCCGGCTCTCCTACGTGCTCGACCTGCGCGGCCCGAGCGTCGCGGTGGACACCGCCTGCTCCTCCTCGCTGGTCGCCGTCCACCAGGCCTGCCAGAGCCTGCGCAACCGCGAGTGCGACACCGCCCTCAGCGGCGGCGTCAACGCGGTGCTGTCGCCGCTGCCCAGCGTCTCGTTCACCCAGTTCGGCCGGATGGTCTCGCCGGACGGCCGCTGCAAGGCCTTCGACGCCGACGCCAACGGCTACGTCCGCAGCGAGGGTTGCGGCGTGGTGGTGCTCAAGCGGCTGTCCGACGCCGAGCGCGACGGCGACACCGTGCTGGCCGTGATCCGCGGCGGCGCCGTCAACCAGGACGGGCGCAGCGCCGGCCTCACCGCCCCCAACGGCTCCGCCCAGCGCGACGTGGTGCGGGCGGCGCTGGCCGCCGCGGACGTCCGGCCGGAGCAGGTCTCGCTGATCGAGGCGCACGGCACCGGCACCCTGCTCGGCGATCCGATCGAGGTGGAGGCGCTGGCCGACGTCTACGGCCGCCCCGAGGGCAACCCGGTCTACCTGGGCTCGTGCAAGACCAACATCGGCCACCCGGAGGCGGCGGCCGGCATCGCGGGCCTGATCAAGGTGATCCTGGCGCTGCGCAACGACGAGATCCCCGGCACCGTCCACTTCAAGAAGCTCAACCCGAACGTCTCGTTCGACGGCACCACCTTCGAGGTGCCCACCGGCCGCACCGCCTGGCCCGCCACCGGCGGCCCCCGGACCGCGGGCATCAGCGCCTTCGGCTTCAGCGGCACCAACGCGCACCTGATCGTCGAGCAGGCCCCGGTCCGTCCGCAGACCCCGGAGGCCGGGCAGGACGGGGCGGACCGCCCGCTGTCCGTGCTGCCGCTGTCCGCCAAGAGCGACGCCGCGCTGCTGCGCCTGGCCGAGCGCTACCGGGAGCGGCTCACCGCGCCCGACGCCACGCCGCTGGCCGACCTGTGCCACTCGGCCGCCACCGGCCGCTCGCACTTCCGCCACCGGCTCGCCGTGGTCGGCGCCGACCGCGCCCAGGCCGCCGACCGGCTGGCCGAGCTGGTGCAGGAGGGGCTGCCGGCGACCGGTGCGACCGAGCCCTCCGAGGTGGTCTTCCTCTTCACCGGCCAGGGCCCGCAGCGCCCCGGGATGGCCCGGGCGCTCTACCAGCAGCAGCCGACCTTCCGCAGGGCCGTCGACCGCTGCGACGAGATCCTGCGCCCGCTGCTGGACCGCCCGCTGCTCTCCTACCTCTACCCCGAGGAGCAGGACCGCGAGCTGATCCAGCGCACCGGATACGCCCAACCCGCGCTGTTCGCCGTCGAGTTCGCCATGTCCGAGATGTGGCGCTCGTGGGGCGTGGAGCCGGGCGCGGTGCTCGGGCACAGCCTCGGCGAGTACGTCGCCGCCTGCGTGGCCGGCGTGATGAGCCTGGAGGACGGCCTGATGCTGGCCGTCGAGCGCTCCAAGCGGATGGAGTCGCTGTCCGGCACCGGCGCGATGGCCACCGTCTTCGCCTCCGAGATGGAGGTCGCCGAGGCGCTGATGGAGATCGCCGACGACCCCGACCGGATCGCCGTCGGCGCCGTCAACGGCCCCGCCAACACCACGATCTCCGGCGACGCCGGGCTGGTCGACCTGGTCTGCGCGCACTTCACCGCGCTCGGCGTGCAGGCCAAGCGGCTGCACATCACCACCGCCTCGCACTCCCCGCTGATGGAGCCGATCCTGGAGCCGCTGCGGCAGGCCGCGCTGCGGGTCGACTTCCAGCCGCCGCAGATCCCGCTGATCTCCAACGTCACCGGGGAGCTGTGGGACTGGGCGGAGGCCCCGGACGCCGAGTACTGGGTGCGGCACGCCCGCCGCGCGGTGCGCTTCGCCGCCGGCGTCGGCACCCTGCGCAAGCTCGGCTACCGCACCTTCATCGAGATGGGCCCGGCGCCGACCCTGCTCGGCCTGATCAGCGACAGCCTGCCGGCCGGCGACGACACCCTGCTGCTGCCCAGCCTGCGGCCCAAGCACGACGACTGGGAGGTGCTGCTGGCCGGCGTCGCCGAGCTGTACACCCGCGGCACCGACCTGGACTGGCAGGGCTTCGACCGCGACTACCGGCGCGCCCGGGTGGCGCTGCCCGGCTACCCGTTCGAGCCCACGCCGTGCTGGCGGGAGCGCCGCCCCGCGGACGCGGCGGACGCCGACGCCCTGGAAGGCGCCGAGGAGCCGGCCGCCGAGCAGGACGAGGCCGACGACGACAGCCTGCTGTACCGGCTGGCCTGGCGACCCGTCGCCGACGCCCCCGCCGACGCCCCGGCCGCCGGGGCCCGCGGCTGGGTGCTGCTGGCCGACGGCTCCGGCTTCGGCGAGCAGCTCGCCGAAGCCGCCGCCCGGCGCGGCGAGCCGTGCGTGCTGGTCCGCTCCGGCGCCGACTACCGGCACGTCGCCGGGTCCGGCAGCGCCGAGGTCCGCGCCGACCGGCCGGCCGACCTGGCCCGGCTGCTGGACGAGCTGACGGTGCCGCAGGGCGGCCGCGTCGAGGTGGTCCAGCTGGCCGGCCTCGACGCGCAGGACCCGGCCGACGGCCGGTGGACCGGCGTGCTGGACGCCGTCCGCACCGCGCAGGCGCTGGACGGCCGGGCCGCCCGCCTCTGGCTGGTCACCCGCGGCGGCGTCCGGGTCGGCGGCGAGCCGACCGGCCCCGCCCCGCTGGCCGCCGCCCTGTGGGGCCTGGGCCGCTCGCTCCAGGCCGAGCAGACCGCCGGCTGGGGCGGCCTGGTCGACCTCGACCCGCGGCAGCAGCCGGCCGACGGCGCCGAGCAGCTGCTGGACGCCGTCACCCGCCGCGACGCCGACGGCGAGGACCAGGTCGCGCTGCGCGACGGGGTGCGGCACGCGGCCCGCCTGGTCCGGGAGCCGGCCGAGTCCGGCCCGGCCCGCCCGGTCCGCTGGCGCCGGGACGCCTCCTACCTGATCACCGGCGGTCTGGGCGGCGTCGGCCTGGCCACCGCGCGCTCGCTGGCCCGGGCCGGCGCCCGGCACCTGGTGCTGGTCGGCCGCTCCGCCGTGCCGCCGCGCGCCGAGTGGTCCGAGCTGCCGGCCGGGCACCCGTTCGCCGACCGGGCGGCCGCGGTGCGCGAGCTGGAGGCGCTCGGCGCGGGCGTCCGGCTGGTCTCGCTGGACATCGCCGACGAGGCGGCCGTGCAGGCCTTCCTGACCCAGGAGGAGCGCGAGGGCCGCCCGCCGATCCGCGGCGTGCTGCACGCCGCCGGCATCGGCGCGATGGTGCCGCTGGCCGAGCTGGACGCCGCCGAGCTGGACCGCCAGCTGCGCCCCAAGGCGCTCGGCGCCTGGGTGCTGCACCAGGCCTTCGCCGAGCGGGAGTTGGACTTCTTCGTGCTCTGCTCCTCGACCAGCGCGGTGCTCAGCTCCCCGTACGTGGCCGCCTACGCCGCCGCGAACGCCTTCCTCGGCGCGCTCGCCGAGCTGCGCCGGGCCGCCGGCCGACCCGCCCTGACGATCGACTGGGGCATCTGGGAGAACACCGGCATGGCGGCCCGCAAGGCCGAGGAGACCCCGGGCGTGAGCCGCGGCATGGGCACCCTGCGCCCGGCCCAGGCACTGCGGGTGCTGCACCGGCTGCTCGGCCGCGACGCCGCCCAGCTGGCCGTCGTCCCGGTGGACTGGGACGAGTGGGGCCGCGGCTACCGGGCGCTCTCCGGCTCGCACCTGCTGACCGAGCTGGTCGGCGCCGGCGACGGCTCGACGGGCTCCCGGCCCGCCCGCCGCGGCGGCCCGGTGCTGCCCGGCCGCGAGGAGCTGGCCGCGCTGCCCGCGGCGGAGCGGTCCGGCGCGCTGGCCGCGCAACTGCTGACCGCGGTGGCCGCGGTGCTCGGCGCCAGCCCCGAGGCGCTGGAGCCGCAGGCCCCGCTGATCAGCCTCGGCCTCGACTCGCTGATGGCCGTGGAACTGCGCAACGCCATCGACCAGGCGCTCGGCGTCAACGTGCCGATCTCCGACTTCCTCAAGGGCGCCACCGTCCGCTCGCTGGCGGAGCGCCTGGTCGCCGAGGTGTCGGCCGACGACGAGCCGGCCCCCGCCGCCCCGGCGATCGGCCGCGCCGCCCGACTGGAGGACCTGGCCGACCAGTTGCTCGCCGAGATCGACAGCCTGCCCGAGCTCCCCGTCGAGGCGCCGGGCCGAGGAGAGTCCCGATGACCGACACCCTGGACACCAAACTCGCCGCGCTGGAACGCAAGTTGGCGGCGCTGCCGCCCGAGCAGCGGGCCAAGTACGAGCGGCTGCTGAAGGAGCAGGCCGAGGCGGGCACCGTCTTCCCGCTCTCCGTGACGCAGCAGGGCATCTGGTTCTTCGAGCAGCTGCGCCCGAGCAACCCGGCCTACACCATCCTGGGCGCGGTGCGGCTGCGCGGCGCCCTGGACACCGCGGTGCTGCGGAAGGCGGCGGCCGAGGTGGTGCGCCGGCACGAGTCGCTGCGCACCGTCTTCGAGCTGCGCGACGGCCGCCCGGTGCAGGTCGTCCGCCCCGAACTGCCGCTGGACTTCGCCGAGTCGCCCGCCGCCGACGGGCAGCCGCTGGAGGCCGCGATCGCCGCGGCCGTCGCCGGCCCGTTCGACCTGGCGGCCGGCCCGCTGCTGCGGCTGCGGCTGCTGCACCTGGGCCCGCAGGACCAGGTGCTGGCCGTGGCCATGCACCACCTGGTCTCGGACGGCTGGTCGATGGGCCTGCTGATCACCGAACTGGGCACCCTCTACGAGGCGTTCGGCGCCGACCGGCCGTCCCCGCTGCCGGGCCTGCCGATCCAGTACGGCGACTTCGCGGCCTGGCAGCAGAAGCAGGCCGAGACCGCCGACCAGGCCGTGCACCTGGCCTACTGGCGCGAGCACCTGGCGGGCGCCCCGGCGCAGTTGACGCTGCCCACCGACCGGCCGCGCCCGTCGGTGCAGGGCTTCAACGGCGCCTCCTGCCCGGTGGAGCTGGAGCAGCCGCTGATGGCCGAACTCGCCGCGCTCGGCCGGGCGAACGGCGCCACCGCCTACATGGTGCTGCTGGCGCTCTTCCACGTGCTGCTGCACCGCTGGAGCGGCCAGCAGGACGTGGTCGTGGGAGTGCCCACGGCCGGCCGGGAGCGGGCCGAACTGGAGCCGCTGATCGGCTTCTTCGTCAACACCCTGCCGGTGCGGGTCGGCCTGGACGGCGACCCGTCGTTCGCCACCGTGCTGGGCCGGGTGCGGGAGGCCTGCCTCGGGCTGTACGCGCACCAGGACGTGCCGTTCGAGCGGCTGGTGGAGGAGCTGCGCCCGGAGCGCGACCTCAGCCGCCCGCCGATCTTCCAGAGCTGCTTCTCCTACCAGGACGACCCGGTGGCGGCCCGCCCGATCGGCGGGCTGCGGCTGGAGCGCCTGGAACTGCCCGCCCAGGGCGCCCGGTTCGACCTGGAGTTCCAGTCGTTCACCCGGGACGGCGCGCTGAGCGGCTGGTTCGAGTACGACCGCGACCTGTTCGAGCCGGACACCATGGCCCGGATGGCCGGGCACTTCCGGCGGCTGGCCGAACTGGTGGTCGCCGCCCCCGACACCCCGGTGGCCGAGCTGGAGCTGCTGGACGCCGACGAGCGCCGGCAGGCGCTGGCGGCGGGCGAGGGCGCGGCCCGCGAGTGGCCGGGCGCCGGCTGGATCCACGAGGTCTTCCAGCAGCAGGCGCACCGCACCCCGGACGCCGAGGCGCTCCGCTTCGAGGGCGAGAGCCTGAGTTACGCCGAGCTCAACCGGCGCGCCAACCGGCTGGCGCACACCCTGATCCGGCTCGGCACCGGCCCCGACTCGCTGGTCGGGGTGGCCATGGAACGCTCGGTCGAGCTGGTGGTCGCGCTGCTGGCGGTGCTCAAGGCGGGCGGCGCCTACGTCGCGCTGGACCCGGGCCTGCCCGCCCAGCGGCTGGCCGGCATGCTGGAGGACGCCCCGGCGCCGGTGCTGCTCACCCAGCGCCACGTCCGCGACCGGCTGCCGGACACCGGCTCGGCGACCGTGCTGCTGGTCGAGGAGCACGCCGCCGGCGGCGCCGACACCGACCCGAACGTCGAGCTGTCCGGCGAGCACGCCGCCTACGTCATCTTCACCTCCGGCTCCACCGGCCGCCCCAAGGGCGTGGTCAACGTGCACGCCGGGATCCGCAACCGCCTGCTGTGGATGCAGGACGCCTACCGGCTGGACGGCACCGACCGGGTGCTGCAGAAGACGCCGTTCTCCTTCGACGTCTCGGTCTGGGAGTTCTTCTGGCCGCTGATGGCCGGCGCCACCCTGGTGGTGGCCCGCCCGGACGGGCACCGCGACCCGGCGTACCTGGTGCGGACCCTGCGCGAGGAGTCCGTCACCACGGCGCACTTCGTGCCGTCCATGCTGCAGGCGTTCGTCCAGGAGCCGGGCGTCGAGGAGTGCACCGCGCTGCGCCGGGTGGTGTGCAGCGGCGAGGCGCTGCCGCGCAGCCTGCAGGACCGGTTCTTCGCCCGCTCCGGGGCCGAACTGCACAACCTGTACGGGCCGACCGAGGCCGCCGTGGACGTCACCGCCTGGGCCTGCCGCCGGGACGACGACCCGCGGGCGGTGCCGATCGGCCGGCCGATCGCCAACACCCGGATGTACGTGCTGGACCGGGCGCTGCGGCCGGTCCCGCCGGGCGTCGCCGGGGAGCTGCACATCGCGGGCGCCAACCTGTCCCGCGGCTACCTCGGCGACCCGGAGCGCACCGCCGAGCGGTTCGTCGCCGACCCGTTCGACCCCGCGCCGGGCGCCCGGCTCTACCGGACCGGCGACCTGGCCCGGTTCCGCTCCGACGGCGCCATCGAGTACCTGGGCCGGCTCGACCACCAGGTCAAGCTGCGCGGGCTGCGGATCGAGCTCGGCGAGATCGAGTCCGCGCTGACCGGCCACCCGCGGGTCCGCGAGGCCGTGGTGACGGCCCGTCAGCAGCCGGCCGGGGACGTCCGGCTGGTCGCGCACCTGACCGCCGAGGGCGACGCCCCGGCGACCGGCGAGCTGATCCCCTTCCTCAAGGAGCGGCTGCCCGAGTACATGGTGCCGTCCGCCTTCATGGTGCTGGACGCCTTCCCGCTGACCAGCAGCGGCAAGACCGACCGCAGGGCGCTGCCCGAACCGCCCGCCGACCGCCCGGAGCTGGCGAGCAGCTACACCGCTCCCGGGGCCGGACTGGAGGAGAGTCTGGCCGAGCTGTGGCGCGAGCTGCTCGGCGCCCGGCGGGTCGGCCGGGACGACAACTTCTTCGAGCTCGGCGGCCACTCGCTGCTGATGGTCGAACTGCGCGCCCGACTGGCCGCCCGGCTGGGCCACGAGCTGTCCATGGTGGAGCTGTTCCAGCACCCCACCGTCGGCTCGCTGGCCGGCCACCTGGAGCGGTCCGGCCGACCGGACGACGCCCTGCTGAACGCGGCCCGGGACCGCGCCGCGAACCGCCGCAGGCGCGCCGCCGTGCGCCGCGGCCGCAGCACCCCCGCAACTGACGCAAGTGACAGGTGATGGACGTGTACGAGACCGACTTCACGCACGACGAGCAGGACGAGCACGTCGCCGTCATCGGCATGGCCGGACGGTTCCCCGGCGCCCCCGACGTCGAGTCGCTGTGGCAGCAGCTCGCCGCGGGCCGGGAGACCGTCTCCGCGCTCACCGACGAGGAGCTGCTGGCCTCCGGCGTCGACCCGGAGCTGCTGCGGCACCCCGACTACGTCAAGGCCAAGGGGGTGCTGGCCGACGCCGACCGCTTCGACGCCGGCTTCTTCGGCTTCAGCCCCCGCGAGGCGGAGCTGCTCGACCCGCAGCAGCGGGTCTTCCTGGAGTGCGCCTTCGAGGCGCTGGAGGCGGCCGGCTGCGACCCGCGCACCTTCGAGGGCCGGATCGGCGTCTTCGCCGGCGCCAGCCTCAACTCCTACCTGCTGCGCAACCTGCCGGGCGACCCGGAGGCGCTGGAGGAGAGCGGCATCTACCGCACCCTGCTCGCCTCCGACAAGGACTTCCTGGCCACCCGGGTCTCCTACAAGCTGGGCCTGCGCGGCCCCGGCATCACCGTGCAGACCGCCTGCTCGACCTCGCTGACGGCCGTTCACCTGGCCTGCCAGAGCCTGCTGTCGGGGGAGTGCGACATCGCGCTGGCCGGCGGCGTCTCGGTGAGCAGCCCGCCGGCCGGCGGCCACCTGTACGAGCAGGGCGGCATCCTCTCCGCCGACGGCCACTGCCGGCCGTTCGACGCGGCGGCCGGCGGCACGGTGGCGGGCAACGGCGCCGGTGTGGTGGTGCTGCGCCGGCTGGCCGACGCCCGTGACGCACGGGACGCCGTCCAGGCCGTGGTGCTGGGCAGCGCGATCAACAACGACGGTGCGCTGAAGGCCGGTTACACCGCGCCCAGCGTCGACGGGCAGGCCGAGGTGATCGCCGAGGCACTGGCCGTCGCCGGGGTCGCGCCGCGCACCATCGGCTACGTCGAGGCGCACGGCACCGGCACCGCGCTCGGCGACCCGATCGAGGTCGCCGCGCTGACCCAGGCGTACCAGCTGCACCCCGAGGCCACCGACGAGACCGGCTACTGCGCGCTCGGCGCGGTGAAGGGCAACGTCGGCCACCTGGACGCCGCCGCCGGCGTCACCGCGTTCATCAAGGCGGTGCTGGCGCTGCGTCACCGGGCGATCCCGCCGATCGTCAACTTCAGCGAGCCCAACCCGGGCCTGAAGCTGGAGACCAGCCCGTTCTACGTCCCCACCGAGCTGCGGGACTGGCCGGGCGCCGAGCACCCGCGCCGGGCCGGGGTGAGCGCCTTCGGCATCGGCGGCACCAACGTGCACGTGGTGCTCCAGGAGGCGGCCGAGCCGCGCGCCGCCGCTCCCGCGACGGCCGGGCGCGCCGAGCTGCTGACGCTCTCCGGCCGCACCCCCGAGGCGCTCGCCGCCAACGCCGAGCGGCTCGCCGAACGGCTGGACGCCGACCCGGAGCTGCCGCTTCGCGACGCGGCCCACACGCTGGCCCGCCGGCGCGGCTTCGAGCACCGGGCGGCCGTGGCCGCCCCGGCCGGCCCGGAAGGCCGTTCGGCGGCCGTCGCCGCGCTGCGCCGGCTCACCGGCACGGCCGCCGCCGAGGACGCCCCGGTCGCCTTCCTGTTCCCCGGCCAGGGCGCCCAGTACGTCGCGATGGCCCACGGCCTGTACCGCGAGGAGCCCGCCTTCGCGGCCGAACTCGACGCCTGCGCCGAGCTGTTCACCGCCGAGCTGGGCGCCGACCCGCGCACCCTGCTGTTCCCCGGCCCCGACGCCGACCCGCAGCAGGCCGCCGCCGCGCTGGCCCGCACCGAGATCACCCAGCCGGTGCTGTTCCTCGTCGAGTACGCGCTCGCCAAGTTCTGGATGGCCCAGGGCGTGCACCCGCGGGCGATGGCCGGCCACAGCATCGGCGAGTACGTCGCGGCCTGCCTGGCCGGCGTGTTCTCGCTGCCCGACGCGGTCCGGCTGGTCGCCGCCCGCGGCCGGCTGGTGCAGTCGATGCCGGCCGGCGAGATGCTCGCCGTCTTCCTGCCCGAAGCCGAACTCGCGCCGCTGCTGGACGAGTCGCCCGAGCTCGACCTGGCCGCCGTCAACTCCACCACGCTGTGCGTGGCGGCCGGTCCGGCCGAGGCGGTGGAGCGGCTGCGCAAGCGGCTGGTGGCCGACGGCACCGCCTGCCGCCGGCTGCACACCTCGCACGCCTTCCACTCGGCGAGCATGGATGCCGCCGTGCAGCCGTTCACCGACGTGGTGCGCGGCGTCGAACTGCGGGCGCCGCGGATCCCGTTCTGCTCCGGCCTCACCGGACAGTGGATCACCGACGAGCAGGCCACCAGCCCCGCCTACTGGGGTGAGCACCTGCGCGGCGCGGTCCGGTTCCGCGACGTGCTGGGCCTGCTGCTCGACGACCCGGAGCTGCTCCTGCTGGAGGTCGGCCCGGGCCGCTCGCTCACCAACTTCGCCCAGCAGCACGACTCCTGGAGCCCGGAGCGGACCGCGGTCGACTCGCTGCCGCACCCCAAGGACAGCACCGACGACCGCACCCACCTGCTGGCCGGCCTGGGCGCGCTGTGGAGCGCGGGCGCCCCGGTGGACCGCGCGGCAGTGTGCGGCGGCGGCGCGCTGACCGCGCTGCCCGGCTACGCCTTCCAGCGCCGGCGGTACTGGATCGAGGCGGGCCCGCGCACCGCGCCGAAGCCGCGGAGCGCGGCCCTGCCGCTCGACGACTGGTTCACCACCCCCGGCTGGCGCCGCCTGCCCGCCGGCCCCCGCGCCGGCGACGCCCGCGACGCGGTCTGGGCGGTGCTCGGCACCGAGCAGCCGCTCGGCGCCGAACTGGCCCGGCAGCTGGAGGCCCGGGGCGCCACGGTGCGGCGGATCGGCCGGGCCGACGGCCTGGACCGGGACGCCTGCGCCACCTTGATCCGCTCGCTGGACACCACCGGCGAGGCCGCCTCGATCCGGCTGGTCCACCTGGGCGCGCTCACCGACCCCGCCGCCGGGGACGGACTCGACGCCGACCGGCTGGCCGCCGCACAGCGGACCGGCTTCGACACCCTGGCCACCCTGGCCCAGGGCCTGCTGGACGCGGCCCCCGCCCGTCCGGTGCTGCTCGACGTGCTGGCGAGCGGCGTCTTCGAGGTCACCGGCGACGAGCCGCTGCACCCGGAGGGCGCCCTGCTGCTCGGCCCGTGCACCGTCATCCCGCAGGAGGTCGCCGGGGTCGAGTGCCGGCTGCTGGACGTCGGCGCGGGCGAACCCGCCGCGGTCGCGGCCGGCCTGCTGGACGCCGCCGCCCGCCGGGAGCCGCAGCTGGCGCTGCGCGGCCGGCACTGGTGGAGCCGCACCTTCGACGCCGTCGAGCTGCCCGCCCCCGAAGCCGGCCCCGGCGGTCTGCGCGACGGCGGCGGCTACCTGATCACCGGCGGGTTCGGCGGCGTCGGCCTGGCGATCGCCGAGCAGATCGCCCGGACCGTGCGGCGACCGGTGCTCGGCCTGCTCGGCCGGTCGCCGCTGGCCGCCGACGACCCGGCGCTGCACCGGCTGACCGAGCTGGGCGCCGAGGTGCTGCCGCTGCGCGCGGACGTCACCGACGCCGCGCGGACCGCCGAGGCGGTGGCCCTGCTGCGGGCCCGCGCCGGGGCGGTGCACGGCGTGGTGCACGCGGCCGGCCTGCCGTCCCGCGGCCTGCTGATGGGCAAGACCCCCGAGGACGCCGCCGCCGTCCTGGCCGCCAAGACCCTCGGCACCCTGGTGCTCGACCGGGTGTGCGCGGACGACGACCTGGACTTCCTGCTGCTCTGCTCCTCGCTGACCGGCCTGCTCGGCGGCCCCGGCCAGAGCGACTATGCGGCGGCCAACGCCTTCCTGGACGCCTACGCGCAGTGGCGGCGCCGCTCCGGCGCCCCGGTGACGGCGGTGGCCTGGGACACCTGGCGCGGCGTCGGCATGGCGGCCGGACTCGACGATTCGGCCGCCGCCCCCGGCACCCCGACCGCGCACCCGCTGCTGCGCCGGCTGCCCGGCGGAGACGGGAACAGCCGCGGCTACACCGGCTCGATCAGCACCGCCGACAGCTGGATCATCGCCGACCACCGGATCATGGGCCACGGCCTGGTGCCGGGCACCGCCTACCTGGAGCTGGTCCGGGCGGCCGTCGCCGACCTGACCGGGGCGGCCGGCGTGGAGCTGCGCGACGTGCTCTTCGCCCAGCCGGTGATCGTGCCGGACGGCCAGTCCCGCTCGCTGTGGACGGCGCTCGCCGCGGACGGCGAGGAGCTGCGGTTCACCGTGCGCAGCAACCACCCCGCCACCGGGCCGATCCACGCCATGGGCACCGCCGTCGCCCTCGACGAGGCGCCGCCGGTGCGCGACCTGGCCGCGCTGCGCGCCGAGTTCGCCGAGGTGGCGCCGGTCGACGACGAGGACGAGCTGAAGCGGCGCTTCAAGCTCGACCTGCTGGTGCAGGGCAACGGCATCGAGTTCACCCTCGGCCCGCGCTGGCACTGCCTGCGCGGCGCCCGGGTCACCCCCGAGCGGCTGCTGGTCTCGCTCCGGCTGCCCGAGGAGCACGCCGGCGACCTGGACGCCTACCTGCTGCACCCGGCGCTGCTGGACGTGGCCGGCGTGTCGGCCCGGATCCAGATGCCGGACAAGGGCTACTACCTGCCGTTCACCTACCGCTCGCTGAAGGCGCTGGCCCCGCTCACCGCCGAGATCACCTGCGACGTCGCGCTCAAGGGCTCGCCCGACGGCGGCGAGAGCCTGACCTGCGACATCGACATGCTGGCCGAGGACGGCCGGGTGCTGGTCCGGATCACCGACTTCACCCTGAAGCGGATCAACGACCTGGACGGCATGCGCGACCAGGTCGCCGAGGCCGTGGCCGCCGGCACCGCCCCCGCCCCGGCCGCGCCGCAACTCCCCGAGGCGCTGCGGCTGCTGGCCGAGGGCATCACCGAGCAGGAGGGGCAGGAGGCGCTCGCCCGGGTGCTGGCCAACCCCGAAGCCCCGGCCCAACTGGTGCTCTCCCACCGCGAGTTGTCGCAGATGCGGGCCGTGGCCCGGAGCATCACCCCGGCCCTGCTGGCCGGCGCGGACGACCAGGCCGCCCCGGCGCTCGGCCGCCACCCGCGCCCCGACCTGCCGACCCCCTACCAGGAGCCGGCGACCGACGAGGAACGCGCCGTCGCGGAGATCTGGCAGGAGGTGCTGGGCGTCGAACAGGTGGGCACCGCCGACGACTTCTTCGCCCTCGGCGGGCACTCGCTGGCCGCCGTGCAGATCGGCACCAAGATCCGCAGCCGGCTGGGCGTCCCGCTCGACCTGCGCGGCTTCTTCGAGGACCCCACCGTGGCGCACACCGTCGCCCTGCTGGCCGCCGGCGGGTCCGAGGAGGACCCCGAGGACGCCATCACGGCCCGCTCCGGCGACGAGTCGGCCGACCTGGACGAACTGTCCGACGAACAAGTGGAAGCGATGCTCGCCGAGATGCTCGCCGCCGAGACCGATGACCTGGAGAACCTGGCATGACCGACAACGTCGACCTGAGCCGGCTCACGGCGGAGCAGAAGCGCGCGCTGCTCGCCCGCAAGCTGCGCCGCAAGGCCGGCCCCAAGCGGGTCCCGGCGTCCTTCGCCCAGAAGCGCCTCTGGTTCATGGAGCAGCTCGCCCCGGGCAGCGCGGCGTACAACATCCCGGGCGCGCTGCGCGTCCACGGCGCCCTCGACACCGAGGCCTGGCGGCGCAGTTGCGCGGCGCTGGTGCAGCGGCACGAGGCGCTGCGCACCGTCTTCGAGGAGGTGGACGGCGAGCCGGTGCAGGTGGTCGCGGAGTCCGGCGAGCCGGAGTTCACCGTCGTCGCCTGCGAGCACCTGCACGGGCCGGACGGTGAGGAGGGCATCAAGGAGCTGGCCCGCGCCGAGTTCGCCCGCCCGTTCGACCTGCGGCACGGCCCGCTGCTGCGGATCACCCTGCTGCGCCTGGCCGCCGAGGAGCACGTGCTGCTCCTGACCATGCACCACATCGCCGGCGACCTCTGGTCCACCTCGGTGGCGTTCCGCGAACTGGTGGCGTTCTACCGCGAGTTCAGCACCGGCGAGGACGCCGGACTGCCGCCGCTGAAGATCCAGTACCCGGACTACGCGCTCTGGCAGCGCGACCGGCTGGCCGGGGACGCCCTCGGCCCGCAGCTGGAGTACTGGCGCACCACCCTGCACGGCGCGCCGCCGATGCTCGAACTGCCCACCGACCGCCCGCGCCCGGCGGTGCTGGGCAGCCGGGGCGGCTCCCGCCCGTTCCGGTTGTCGGCCGAAACCGCCGACGCCATGCGGGAGTTCAGCCGCGGCGAGGGCGCCACCCCGTTCATGACCATGCTCGCGGCCTACCTGGTGCTGCTGCACCGGTACAGCCGGGAGGACGACATCGTCGTCGGCGTGCCGGTCGCCAACCGCGGCCGGCGCGAGGTCGAGCCGCTGATCGGCCTGTTCGTCAACATGCTGGCGCTGCGCACCGACCTCTCCGGGGCGCCGACCTTCCGCGAACTGGTCGCCCGGGTGCGGGAGACGGCGCTCGGCGCCTTCGCCCACCAGGAGCTGCCGTTCGAACGGCTGGTGGAGGAGCTCCAGCCGGAGCGCGACCTCTCCCGCTCGCCCGTCTTCCAGGTCTCCTTCATCTACCAGAACATCGAGCTGCCCCGGTTCGACGGCGTCGGCCTGCGGATGGAGACGATGGAGGTGGAGAGCGCCACCTCCCGCTTCGACCTGGTGCTGGAGGTCTTCGAGCGGCCCGACGGGCTGGGCGGCAGCCTGGAGTACAACCGCGACCTGTTCGAGCCGCAGACCGTGGACGGCTTCGCCCGCCACCTGGAGCGGCTGGTCGGGACGCTGCTGGCGGAGCCGGACCGCCCGGTCGGCCGGCTGCCGATGCTGTCCGACGACGAGAGCCGGCAGCTGCGCGAGCGCTGGAACGACACCGCGCGCGACTGGCCGCTGCCGCTCGCCGCGCACCGGCGGTTCGAGGACCTGGCCGCCCGCACCCCGGACCGCGAGGCGCTCCGCCTGGAGTCCGACGGCGCCCCGCTGAGCTACCGCGAACTGAACGAGCGGGCCAACCGGCTGGCGCACCGCCTGATCGGCCTCGGGGTGGGCCGCGACGTGCTGGTCGGGATCTGCCTGGAGCGCTCGCCGGAGCTGCTGGTGGCGATGCTCGCGGTGCTCAAGGCGGGCGGCGCCTACGTGCCGCTGGACCCGGGCTTCCCCGCCGACCGGATCGCCTACACCCTGGAGGACTCCGGCCTGCGGGTGCTGCTCACCCAGCGGAGCGTCCACGACGAGCTGTTCGGCGGCCGCGGCCCGGAGACCGGCGTCGAGGTGCTCTGCCTGGACGAGCTCACCGCCGAGCTCACCACCGGGGCCGCGCACGACCCCGGCGTCGGGACCGACCCGGACGACCTGGCCTACGTCATCTACACCTCCGGCTCCACCGGCCGCCCCAAGGGCGTGCAGATCCCGCACCGGGCGCTCGGCAACTTCCTCCACTCGATGGGCGAGCGCCCGGGCCTGGCCGCCGACGACGTGCTGCTCGCGGTGACCACTGCCGCCTTCGACATCGCCATGCTGGAGCTGCTGCTGCCGCTGGTCACCGGCGCCCGGGTGGTGCTGGCCCGCCGCGGGAGCGCGGCCGACGGCGGCCGGCTGGCCGCCGAACTGGCCGACTGCGGCGCCACCGTGATGCAGGCGACCCCGGCGACCTGGCGGATGCTGCTGGACGCCGGATGGACCGCCGGGCCCGGCCTGACCGCCCTGGTCGGCGGCGAGGCGCTGCCCGCCGAGCTGGCCGCCCGGCTGCTGGCCACCGGCGCCACCGTGTGGAACATGTACGGCCCCACCGAGACCACCATCTGGTCCTCGGTCTCCCACGTCGACGGCGGCCCGATCTCGATCGGCGAGCCGATCGCCAACACCACGCTCCAGGTGCTGGACGCGGCCGGCGGCCCGGTCCCGGTGGGCGTGCCCGGCGAGCTGTGCATCGGCGGCGACGGCCTGGCCCGCGGCTACCTGGGCCGCCCGGAGCTGACCGCCGAGAAGTTCGCCGACAGCGCCGAGGGCGAGCGCCTGTACCGCACCGGCGACCTGGTGCGCCGCCGCCCCGACGGCCGGATCGACTTCCTCGGCCGGCTCGACCACCAGGTCAAGCTGCGCGGCTACCGGATCGAGCTCGGCGAGATCGAGTCGGTGCTGGCCGAGCAGCCGGTCGTCGCCCAGGCCGTGGCGCTGGTCCGCGAGGACACCCCCGGCGACCAGCGCCTGGTCGCCTACCTGGTGCTGGAGGACGCGGACCCGGCCCCGGACGGGCCGACCCTGGCCCGCGAGCTGCGTGCGGCGCTGGCCGGCACCCTGCCGGACTACATGCTGCCGTCCGCCTTCCTCGTCCTGGACGCCCTGCCGCTGACCCCGAACGGCAAGATCGACCGCCGGGCGCTGCCCGCCCCCGAGGGCGGCCGCGGCGAGCTGCGGGCCCCGTACGCCGCCCCGCGCAACCCGGACGAGGAGCTGCTGTGCCGGCTCTTCGCCCGGGTGCTGGACCGCGACGAGGAGGCCACCGAGGTCGGCATCGACGACAGCTTCTTCGAGCTCGGCGGCCACTCGCTGCTGGCCACCCGGCTGATGTCGCAGATCCGCTCCGCCTTCGAGGTCGAACTGCCGGTCCGCGCGCTCTTCCAGGCGCCCACCCCGGCCAAGCTGGCCGAGCAGCTGCGCGCCGCCGCGGGCCCGGTCCGCCCGGCGCTGCTGCCCGCCGACCGCCCCGAGGTGCTGCCGCTCTCCTTCGCCCAGCAGCGGCTCTGGTTCCTGCACCGCCTGGAGGGCCCGTCGCCCACCTACAACATCCCGGTGGTGCTGCGCCTGCGCGGCGAACTGCACCCGCAGGCGCTGCACGCGGCGCTGGGCGACCTGGTGGCCCGGCACGAGGCGCTGCGCACCGTCTTCCCCGACACCGACGGCGTGCCCCGCCAGCTGGTGCTGCCCGCCGCCGAGGCGGCGCCCGAGCTGCACATCACCGAGCTGACCGAGCAGGCGCTGCCCGGGGCGATGTCCCGGGCCGCACGGCACGCCTTCGAGCTCACCACCGAACGGCCGCTCCGCGCGGAGCTGCTGGTCCTCGGCGAGCGCGACCGGGTGCTGGTGCTGACGATCCATCACATCGCCGCCGACGGCTGGTCGCTGGCCCTGCTCGGCCGCGACCTCGCGAACGCCTACACGGCCCGCTGCGACGGCGCCGCCCCGCAGTGGAGCCCGCTGCCCGTCCAGTACGCCGACTTCGCGCTGTGGCAGCGCCGGCTGCTGGGCGACGCCGAGGACCCGGAGAGCCTGCTGGCCCAGCAGTGCGCCTACTGGAGCCGGGCCCTGGACGGTCTGCCGGAGCGGATCGCCCTGCCCACCGACCGCCCCCACCCGACCCGCACGTCCCGCCGCGGCAGCACGCTGGAGTTCTCCTGGGACGCCGACCTGCACGCCGAAGTCGCCCGGGTGGCACGGGAGAACGGGTCCAGCGCCTTCATGGTGGTGCACGCGGCGCTGGCCACGCTGCTGCACCGGATGGGCGCCGGCACCGACATCCCGCTCGGCATCGCGGTGGCCGGGCGCCTCGACGAGGCGGCCGCCGAGCTGATCGGCTTCTTCGTCAACACCCTGGTGCTCCGCACCGATCTGGGCGGCCGCCCGAGCTTCCGCGAGCTGCTGGCCCAGGTGCGCGAGCGCAGCCTGGACGCCCTGGCCCACCAGGACATCCCGTTCGAGTACCTGGTGGACCTGCTCAAGCCGTCCCGCTCGCTGGCCCACCACCCGCTCTACCAGACCGCGCTGGCCTGGCAGAACACCCCCGACGCGGACGCCACGATGCCGGGCGTGGCGGTGCAGCGCCTCACCGTGGACACCGACTCCACCCGGGTGGACCTCCACTTCGCGCTCACCGAGCGCCGCCCGGCCGCCGACGGTTCCCCCGCCGGCGTGGACGGTGTGGTGGAGTTCAACACCGACATCTTCGACCGGAGCACGGTCGAGGCGCTCGCCGAGCGGCTGGGCCTGGTGCTGCGGGCCGTCCTCGCCGACCCGGACGCCCCGGTGGACGACGTGGAGGTGCTCACCGACGCGGAGCGCCGCGCCCTGCCCGGCTGGAACGACACCGCCCGCCCGGTGCCGCAGGGCACCCTGGCGGAGCTGTTCGAGGCCCAGGCGGCCCGCACCCCCGACGCCGTCGCCGTCGTCTCCGCCGACCCGGAACAGCCCGGCGAGCTGACCTACCGGGAGCTGGACGCCGAGGCCGACCGACTGGCCCGGCTGCTGCTCGCCCGCGGCGCCGGCCCCGGCCGGATCGTGGCGGTGTCGCTGCGCCGCTCCACCCGGCTGGTGACCGCGCTGCTGGCGGTCGCCAAGACCGGCGCGGCCTACCTTCCCGTCGACCCGGGCTACCCGGTCGAGCGGATCGACTACATGCTGCGGGACGCCGCCCCGGCGCTGCTGGTGACCCTCGGCGCGGACGCCGACGACCTGCCCGACGGCCCGGTTCCGTGCCTGCTGCTGGACGCGCCGGCGACCGTGGCGCAGCTGGCCGCGGCGGACCCGGGCGCCCCGGGCGCCGAGCGGCCGACCGCGCAGCACCCGGCGTACGTGATCTACACCTCCGGTTCCACCGGGCGTCCCAAGGGCGTGCTGGTGCCGCACACCGGCATCGGCAGCCTGGTCGCCGGGCAGCGCGAGCGGTTCGCGGTCGCCCCGGACAGCCGGATGCTGCAGTTCGCCTCGCCGAGCTTCGACGCCGCGGTGGCGGAGATGCTGGTCACGCTGCTCTCCGGGGCCGCGCTGGTGGTGGCGCCCGCCGACCGGATGCTGCCCGGCGACCCGCTGGTGCGCACCTGCGCCGACCACCGGGTCAGCCATGTCACGCTGCCGCCGAGCGTGCTGGCCGTGCTCGACCCGGCGAGCCTGCCGACCGTCACCACGCTGGTCACGGCCGGCGAGGCCTGCCCGCCGGAGACGGTCGCCGCCTGGTCGGCCGGCCGCCGGATGATCAACGCCTACGGCCCGACCGAGACCACCGTCTGCGCCACCATGAGCGACCCGCTCACCGGCGGCGCGGCCAGGCCCCCGATCGGCCGTCCGATCGTCAACGCCCGCGCCCACGTGCTGGACGAGCGCCGCCGGCCGGTGCCGGTCGGCGTGCCGGGCGAGCTCCTGGTGGGCGGCAGCGGCGTGGCCCTCGGCTACCTGGGCCGCCCGGAGCTGACCGCCGAGCGCTTCGTCGACGGCCCCGACGGGGAGCGGCTGTACCGCACCGGCGACCTGGTGCGCCGGCTGCCCGACGGGCAGCTGGACTTCCTCGGCCGGATCGACGACCAGGTGAAGCTGCGCGGCTTCCGGATCGAGCCCGGCGAGATCGCCTCGGCGCTGCTGGCCCACCCGGAGATCGCACAGGCCGTGGTGGTGGTCCGCGAGGACCGGCCCGGCGTGCAGCAGCTGGTCGGGTACGTGGTGCCCGTCGCCGGCACCGCCCCGGACCCGGCGGCCCTGCGCGGCCACCTGGCCGGACAGCTGCCCGGCCACCTGGTCCCGGCCGCCTGCGTGCTGCTGACCGAGCTGCCGCTGACCCCCAACGGCAAGGTGGACCGGGCGGCCCTGCCCGCCCCCGAGGCCGGCGCGGCGGCCTGGGCCGAGCGGATCGCCCCCCGCACCGCTCTGGAGCGCACGGTCGCCGCCGCCTGGTCGGCGGTGCTGGGCGTGTCCGAGGTGGGGGTGCACGACGACTTCTTCGACCTCGGCGGGCACTCCCTGCTGGCCACCCAGCTGGCCGCCCGGCTCGGCGCCGAGCACGGGGTTCCGGTGCCGATCCGGATGCTCTTCGACCGGCCCACGGTGGCCGGCCAGGCGGGCTGGCTCGACGACCACCGGGACGACGCGGAGCGGGAGCGGATCCCGCTCGCCGACCGCACCGCGGGCATCCCGCTCTCCTTCTCCCAGGAGGACCTGGTCAGCTACCACCCGGTGCCGGTCGAGCACCACTTCCACAACGTGCTCACCGCCCTGGTGCTGCGCGGCGCGCTGGACGCGGCGGCGCTGCGCGACAGCCTGGACGCCATCGCCCAGCGCCACGAGGCGCTGCGCACCCGGATCGGCAGCGTCGACGGCGTGCCGTGCCAGCTGGTGGACGAGGTCGGCAGCTGGCCGCTGGACGTCGTCGACCTGACCGACCTGGACGACGAGACCCGCGAGAAGGAGCTGCGGCGGCTGCTCACCGAGCAGGAGCTCGGCTCGTTCCGGGTGGCCGACGAGCCGCTGGTGCGCGGCGCGTTGATCGCGCTGCGCCCCGACGAGCACGTGCTGGCCCTGGTGATGCACCACCTGGTCACCGACAACTGGTCGTACGGCGTGCTGTTCCAGGAGCTGCGCGCGCAGTACGCGGCCCGGCTGGACGGCGCCGAGCCGCCCGCGCTGCCCGAACTGCCGGTCCAGTACCCGGACTTCGCCGACTGGCAGCAGCGCCGCCGGGCGGCCGGGGCGCTGCGCGAGCGGTCCGGGCACTGGGAGCGGCGGCTGGCCGCGCTGCCCCCGTCACCGGTCTTCCGGGCCCCGGAGCACCAGCGGTTGGAACCGGCCACCGGCGCCACCCGCGGGTTCGCGGTGCCGGCCGCGGAGGGCACGGCGCTGGCCGAACTGGCCCGCGAGGAGGGCGCGACCCTCTTCATGGTGGTGATGGCGGCCTTCCAGCTGCTGCTGTCCGGCTACGCCGGTCGGGAGGACATCACCGTCTCCTTCCCCGTGGCCGGCCGGGAGCAGCCGGAGACCGAGAACATGATCGGATTCTTCGTCAGCCACCTGCTGGTCCGAACAGATCTGGCCAAATCGCTGACTTTCCGCCAACTTGTCGGCCGGGTCCGGGAGGAGACCCTCGACGCCTACGCCAACCAGGGGGTGCCGCTCTGGCACCAGGAGGGCATCCGGGAGCGTGGCCGCGACCCCTTCGCGATCTCGTTCAACCTGCTCAACGCCACTGTCCCGGCACTGGAGTTGACCGGTTTGACCGCCGCTCCACTGGACCTCCGGATCGGTGACGACTATGTGTTCCCGGAGGTCATCATCGACATGGAGGCGTCGGCCGTCGACCTGGCGCTGATCCTCCGCCGCTTCGACGACGGGTCGCTGCGCGGCATGTGGCTGTACGGCCTGGACGTGGTCGACCCGCGGACGATGGCGGCCATGATGCGCCAATGGCATGTTCTGCTCAGTGAATTGACGGTCGATCCGGACCGGCGGCTGGCCGAGCTGGTCGAGGTAATTCGCCAGGACTGATCCACGATCGATGATTCGTTTACTATTCTTTTACCATTCGTCCCGGCGGGTCCGCCCGCCGGGACGGACCGGAGGTGATTGATGTACCCCGCCCCCGCCCCTGCCCGATCCGCGGCCCTCGCCGACGCCCCGCGGCGGCTGCCGCCCGGCCGGGTCCGGCTGCTCTGCCTGCCGTACGCGGGCGGAGCCGCCTCGCTCTACCGGGGATGGGGCGCGCTGGCCGACGATCGGGTCGAGGTCTGCCCGGTGGAGCTGCCGGGCCACGGGCGCCGGCTGGCGGAGAGTCCGGTCTCCCGGCTGCGGCCGCTGGTCGCCCTGCTGGCGACCGAGCTGGAGCCGGTGCTGGACCAGCCGTTCGCGTTCTTCGGCCACAGCATGGGCGCGCTGCTGGCGTTCGAGCTCTGCCGGGAGCTGCGGCGGCGCGGTGCGGCCGAGCCCGAGCACCTGTTCGTCTCCGGGGCCTCGGCGCCGGACGCGCCGCGCACCCGTCCGGTGCTCCACGCGGCCACCGACGAGGAGGTCAAGCAGGAGCTGCGCTTCCTCGGCGGCACCCCGCCGGAGCTGCTGGACAACCGGGAGCTGATGGAGCTGATGCTGCCCACCCTGCGGGCCGACTTCTCGGTGCTGGAGACCTACCACTACCGTCCGGAGCCCCCGCTGGCGGTGCCGATGACCGTCTTCGGGGGTACCGCGGATCCGTCCGTGCGACCCCAGGCGCTGCACGGCTGGCGGGCCCAGACCAGTGCCAGGGCCCGGCTGGAGATGCTGCCCGGGGACCACTTCTTCCTGCACGCCTCGGTGGTCGAGATCCTCGGCGCCGTCGCCGGGGCCCTCGACGCCGGCGAGGTCTAGTGGGGCACCGGGTCGGCGGGCCGCCCACTGCGGGCCCCGCCGACCCGGCGGGCTGCCCGGTGCGGACCCGTCGATCCGTCAGGCAGTCTGCCGCAGTCCCTGTTCGACCGCTCTGATCAGTCCGGACTCGTAGGCGAGCGCCACCGCGTGGGCCCGGCTGCGGACGCTGAGCTTGGTCAGCAGGTGGTGGACGTGTGAGCGGATGGTGGCCGAGGAGACCGAGAGCTTGTTGGCGATCTCCTGGTTGGCGTAGCCCTGCGCCAGCAGGAGCAGCACCTCGGCCTCCCGGTTGGTCAGCGCGTCCGGCGCCAGCGGCAGGTCGCGTTCCTCGGAAGCCCTCGTCGCCGTCGGGATCCGGGTCATCTTCAGCGGACCGCAGGTCGGCATGATCAGCGTGTCGTTCGCGGCGGCCACCCGGATGATGTCCGGCAGCGCCTGGGGCCGCCCGCGTGGGTCGAAGACCGCGGCAGCCCCGCAGGTGATCACCTGGTGGGCGACGTCGGGCTGGCAGGCGCCGACGTAGACCAGCCGACTGACCGCGGAGAGCCGCTCGACCACCGCGCCCCGGAACGGCGTCTCCGCGGAGGCGCTGAGCACCGTGATGTCCGGCGCCAGTTCCAGGGCGAGGGTGTGCGCTATTTCCTCGTCCTGCGTTTCGGCGACGAGCGACAGGTCGTCGGCCATTTGGAGAAGTGCAGTAATTCCGACACGAATCAGTGAGTCTTCGGCAAGGAGGAGAATTCTTATTTCTCCGCCGAATTCTCTTGTACGCCGACTTGAACGCTCCATGTGAACCCCCGTACGGATATGCCACGTAGCCTTTGCCCGCAATGGAATCATCCCGTCACGGGGGTCTGCAAGTATCTGCAAGTCTCTGCATGACCAGGTTGGTTGCGGTCCGGCGGGGCGCGTCGGCGGCCGGTGAGCGGCGGTCGGACCGGAGTGTGATCGGGGCGCCGGCCCGGGTGTTTCGGCCGGGTCCGGCCGGTCGACCGATCACCGAAACCGGGGGTGGCGAGAAGCCGGACCGCCTCCTGCCTGCGCGCGTGGCGGCGTATTTCGTCCTGGCAGTGCGCCGGTTCTTCGGCGCGGCCCCGAGCCGGTCCTGCGCTCGAAGTGCCCGCGGGACTCCTGGTGGGCGCGCCCCGCGTGCGGGCCCGCGGGCCGGCCGGCCCCGCCGGGTGCGTCCGGCGTTGCAGGCCACCGCCGTCGGGCTCGTCCGACGAGGCGTCGCCGGCGTCGCCGGGGGCTCCAGTGCCGCTCAAGTCGCCTTTCCCAACATGGTCATGTGACTGACAACGCCTCGGAATCGAAGTCTCCCTCCCGCCGCACTGTGCTGCAGGGCGCCACCGCGACGGGCGTCACCGCGATCGTCGGTGTCACCGCCACGTCCTGCGCGCCCACCACGCACTACACCCCCGGCGCCGTGCCCACGGCGCCGGTCTCGCTCGGCAAGCCCAGTGACGTGCCGGTCGGCGGCGGCAAGATCTACGCCGACCAGAAGGTCGTCGTCACCCAGCCCACGCAGGGTGAGTACCGCGCCTTCACCGCCGTCTGCACGCACCACGGCTGCCTGGTGACCAAGGTGAAGAGCGGGACGATCCAATGCCCGTGCCACGGTGCCAAGTTCGACATCAAGGACGGTTCGGTGACGCACGGACCGGCCAAGGATCCGCTGCCCGAACTCAAGATCACCATCAACGGCGAGTCGATGACGGCCGAGCCCAAGTAGCCGAACTCCTCGCATCCCGACCGACGTCGGCCCGGACCTCACCCCCGTGGTCCGGGCCGACGTCCTGCTTTCCCCGGGCCGCTGCCGGCCGAGCCGCCGTGCCGCCGCGAAGCAGCGCCGGCGTGGGCGAAAAACCCCGGGCGGAACCGCCCGTCCGAAAACCGGTCGGTCGTGCCTGCGGCGGGCGGGGCAACCCTGCTGCCGGGCAAGGGCGTTGATACCGGCGAGTATCACGCCGTCCGCCTGCCGGGAACCCTGGAAAGCCCCGCGCAATCCCCCCTCGCGGGGCCGGAAACGGCGCCCCCGCGCACCGGACTGTTTTCGCTGCAGATCGACTGCGAACGGTCGCTGCCGAAACGCGACTCGGCCGCCCCGCGCGATCCGCTCCCGCGTGCGCGACAAGCGCGCCCCGGCCGACGCCCGTGCGGACTCCCTCGTCGGTCGAGTGGCATCGCCGATCGCGCCGCGAGGTGATTTCCCGACCGCCGGTGTCCACCCCACGGCAAGTCTCTCTTCACGTCCGGTTGTCGATGCCGAACGCGCGGCGGCGCCGATCGGACGCCGTGCGGTGAGCGCCGCGGTCCCGCGTCGCGCCGCGCCGATGATCCGCGACGGCGGGCGCCGTCGGGACGGCTCCACGTCTGTGACCAGCGCCTCTGCGCCGCTGCGCCCGGTGCTGCCGATCGCCGGTGGTCGTAGGGGGCTTGCGCGTGCGGGTGTCGGAGGGTTCGATGGTCCCAACACTTAAATGTACGGACAAGTCGGGTCGAATCGACGCAGGTGGCTTGCGTGCTTGGGCGGTGCGGTCCTAACTTAATGTCCGTACATTCGGATGAGGGGGGTCTTCATGGCCACGCAGCATCACCGGATCGTGATCATCGGCGGCGGAACCGCCGGGATCACGGTCGCGGCCCGGCTCCGCCGGGCGGGCGAACGGGACGTCGCGGTGCTCGATCCGAGCGAGCGGCACTACTACCAGCCGCTGTGGACGCTGGTCGGCGGTGGGCGGGCGCCGCTGGCGCAGAGTGTCCGCTCGCAGGCGTCCGTCATGCCGAAGGGCGTCCGATGGATCCGCCGCGCGGCGCTCGCCGTCGACCCCGAGGCGCAGGAGGTGGCGCTGGACGGCGGCGGCACCGTCTCGTACGACCAGCTGGTGGTCTGCCCCGGCATCCAGCTGGACTGGGACCGCATACCGGGCCTGGAGGCCGGGCTCGGCAAGAACGGCCTGTCCAGCAACTACTCGTTCCAGCACGCCCCCGCGACCTGGCGCTTCATCCGCGAAACCCGTTCCGGCAGCGCGGTGTTCAGCATGCCGACGGGCGCCATCAAGTGCGGCGGCGCGCCGCAGAAGATCGCCTACCTGGCCGCCGACTACTGGCGCGAGCAGGGCGTCCTCGACAAGATCGACGTCCACCTGGTGATCCCCGGCGCCGCCATCTTCGGCGTGCCGGAGTTCGCCCGGGTGCTGGACGGCGTGGTGCGCCGCTACGGCATCAAGGTCCACTACGGCAGCGAGGTCACCGAAGTGCGGCCCGACGCCCGCGAGTTGGTCGTCACCGCGGTGGACGGCAGCGGCACCACGACGCTGCCGTACGACATGGCCCACCTGGTGCCGCCGCAGAGCGCCCCGGACTGGATCAAGCGCAGTCCGCTCGCCGGCGCCGACGACCCGGCCGGCTACGTCGAGATCGACAAGCACACCATGCGGCACGTCCGGTACCCGAACGTCTGGGCCCTCGGCGACGCCGGATCGTCCCCGAACTCCAAGACCGGCGCCGCGGTGCGCAAGCAGGCGCCCGTGGTGGTGGAGAACCTGCTCGCCGTGCTCGACGGCCGGGAACCCACGGCCGGTTACCAGGGCTACTCGTCCTGCCCGCTGACCACCGCCCGCAACCGGATGCTGCTCGCCGAGTTCGACTACAGCGGGCGGCCCACCCCGTCGATCCCGGTGATCGACACCGTCCGCGAGCGCGCCGACATGTGGTACCTCAAGCGCCACGGACTGCCGTTCCTCTACTGGAACCTGATGCTCCGCGGCCTCGCCTGAGCCGTCCGACCTCGACCCGGACGCCGAACCCCCCGAGTCCACCAGTGCCGCGGCGCCGTCCCCGTGCGCCGCGGCCCAGCTCTCCCTGCCCACCCTCAGGAGCTCGACATGCCCGAGAACGCCGGACCCCTGGTCCTCGTGCAGTTCTACCTCGACTGCCTCTCCCACGCCTCCTACCTGGTCGGCGACCGCACCACCGGCCGGGCCGTCGTGGTCGACCCCCAGCGCGACGTCAACGACTACCTCGAAACCGCCGAGCGCCACGGTCTGACGATCGAGCGGGTCATCGAGACCCACATCCACGCGGACTTCCTCTCCGGCCACCTGGAGCTGGCCGAGCGCACCGGCGCCCGGATCTCCTACGGCTCCGTCGCCGCGCTCGACTTCGACACCGACCCGCTGGCCGACGGCGAGCGCCTCGACCTCGGCGAGGTCGAGCTGGAGATCCTGCACACGCCGGGCCACACCCCGGAGTCGATCTGCGTGGTGGTGCGCGAGCACGCGGGCGACGCCGTCCCGTACGGCGTGCTCACCGGCGACACGCTGTTCATCGGCGACGTCGGCCGCCCCGACCTGCTCAGCTCGCGCGGCCGCTCGGCCGAGGAGATGGGCCGGCTGCTGTACCGCTCCACCCGCGCGCTGCTCGCCCTCCCCGACGGGACGCGGGTCTACCCGGCGCACGGGGCCGGCTCGGCCTGCGGCAAGAACCTGTCGACCGAGCTGAGCTGCACGATCGGCAACCAGCGCGTCGGCAACTACGCGCTGGCCGACCTGACCGAGGACGAGTTCGTCGCCGTGGTGACAGCCGGTCAGCCCGCCGTGCCCGCCTACTTCGCGTTCACCTCGGTGCGCAACCGGCAGGCCCGTCCCGTCCTGGACGAGGACACCCTCGTCCCGTCGCTCACCCCCGAGGCGGTGCTGCAGGCGCGGGCGGGCGGCGCAATCGTGCTGGACACCCGGGACCCGGAGGCGTTCGCCGCCGCGCACCTGCACGGCGCGGTCAACATCCCGCTCGGCGGCCGGTTCGCCGAACTCGCCGGCCAGGTGCTCGACGCGCAGGACGCCATCGTCCTGTGCGGCGACCGGGACACCGCCGTCGAGGCCCGCACCCGCCTGGCCCGGATCGGCTTCGACCGGGTGCTGGGAGCCCTGGCCACCCCGGTGGACACCGTCGGCGCCGCGCACCTGACCCGCGCGATACGGGTGGAGGCCGACGCCCTCGCCGAGCAACTCGCCGGCGGTACCGCCGAGTTCGAGGTGCTGGACGTGCGCGGCCCGGGCGAGGTGCAGGACAGCGGCACCGTTCCCGGCGCCCGCCTGATCCCGCTGCCCGAACTGCTGGCCCGCCTGGGCGAACTGCCGACCGGTCGGCCGCTGACCGTGATCTGCGCGAGCGGCAACCGCTCCTCGGTGGCCGCGTCCGTGCTGCGCGCCCGCGGCTTCGACACCGTCGACCTGCGCGGCGGCTTCGCCGCCTGGCACGGCGAGGTCGCCCACCCCGCCGGCCGGACCGCCTCCGCCGCGGGCCAGGACGCGGACGGCGTCACGGCGTGAGCGTGCTGATCACCGCTCTGCTCTGCGGAGCCGTGGTCGGCGTGGCGCTCGGCGCGCTGGGCGGCGGCGGGGGAGTGCTGGCCGTCCCGGCCCTGGTGTACCTGCTGGGCGTCGCGCCCGCCGAGGCCGGGACCACCAGCCTGGTCATCGTCATCGCCACCTCGGTCACCGCGCTCGCCCGCCACAGCGGCGCCGGCTCCGTCGACTGGCGGACCGGCTTCCTGTTCGCCGCGGCCGGGGTGCTCCCCGCCGTCGGGGCGTCCGCGTTCGCCCACCGCATCCCGCAGCCGGTGCTGACCGCCGCGTTCGCCGTCCTGGCCGCGCTGGCCGCCGCGGCGATGCTGCGCAGCGCCCGCACCGCGCGGTGCGCGCCGACCGCGGAGCCCGCCGGCCGGGGCGGGCGCGCGGGGACGTTCGCGGCCGGGGCCGGACTCGGGGCGGTGACCGGGCTGCTGGGAGTCGGCGGCGGCTTCCTCGCGGTGCCCGCCCTGGTGTCCGTGCTCCGGCTGCCGATGCGCAAGGCGGTGGGCACCAGCCTGGTGGTCATCCTGGTCAACTCGGCCGTCTCCCTCGCCACCCGCCTGACGGTCTCCGGCCCGAACCTCGACCCGGCGGTCTTCGGACCGTTCGTCGGAGCCGCCGTCCTCGGCGCCTGGGACGGCAAGCGGCTGGCGGCCAAACTGTCCGGCACCGCCCTGCAGCGGACCTTCGCGGTCGTGCTGCTCGCGGTGGCCGCCGCCATGCTGATCGGCGTCCTCGTCTGACCGCCCCCGCCCGACCGCTGCCCGGACGGCCCGCCCGGGCAGCGGTCGCCGCGCCGCCCGATCGACGCCCGCCGACCCGGCGGGCGTCGATTTGGCGCTGCCACGGTAAAGGTACGAACATTTACTCCGTGCCCCGTACCACCCACCCCACCCTCGACCCCAGGACGGCGCCGTGACCACCGCCCCCGGCCCCCGGCCCCTCGTCCGCACCCCGGGGAACCCGCTCTGGGCGCAACTGCGCGCCGACCTGCTGCGTCGACTCGACGAGGGCGAGTTCCGCGACGTCTTCCCCGGCGAACACGACCTGGTCGCCGAGTACCAGGTCAGCCGGCACACCGTCCGCGAGGCCCTGCGGCAGCTCCGCGAGGAGGGCCTCGTCAGCGCCCAGCGCGGCAAGGCCTCCCGGTTCACCGCCAACCGCCCGCTGGAGCAGGACGTCGGCGAGGCGTACAGCCTGTTCCGCTCCGTGGAGGAGGTCGGCGCCGTGCAGCGCAGCGTGGTGCGCGCGCTCGACCGGCGCGCCGACGGCGTGGTCGCCGCCCGACTGGGGCTGGAGGAGTCCACGCCGCTGATCTACCTGGAGCGCATCCGCCTGGCCGACGAGGAACCCCTCGCCGTCGACCGGACCTGGCTCCCCGCGGACGTGGCCCACCCGCTCCTCGCCGTCGACTTCACCCGCACCGCGCTCTACGACGAACTCGAACGCCACTGCGGCAGCCGGATCTGCGGCGGCTGGGAACGCATCCGCGCCGTCGTCCCCGGCCGGGGCGAGCGCATCCTGCTCGACTGCCCCCCGACCACCGCCCTGTTCGCGATCGACCGCCTCGGCCACGACACCGGCGGCCGCATGATCGAGTGGCGCCAGACCCTCGTCCGCGCGGACCGCTTCGCCGTCTCCGCCGCGTTCTCCCGCACCGACTACCGCCTGGGCGCGCCGATCCACGGCCTCTGACCCGGGGGCCGACCTCCCGGGGCGACCCGCCAGTCGGACGTGCTCCGGCGCGCGCCGCCTCCCCGGTGCTGCCTACCGTGCGAGGGGAAAAGGGCGGCGTCCGGCACTCGGGTCGGCGGGCCGGGCCCGAAGGCTCGTTGGAGGAGTGATGGCAGCCACCGGTCCAGGCCGTTCGGTCGTCTTCGGCGTCGACGCGCTCGGGGAGAACGACGAGGCGCTGAAGTGGGCGGCGGACGAGGCGCACCGCCGCGGCCTCCCGCTGCGCATGATCCATGTCGTCCAGCCGTCCCCCCGGAGCATGCGCACCCTCGGGGTGGCGTTCCAGCAGGACCAGGTGCGGGTCGGCCGGCGCCAACTCCACCTCGCCGGTCGGTCCGCCCGCAGCCGGCATCCGAAGCTGGAGGTGTCCGCCGAGATCCAGGAGGGGATGCCGGGCCCGCTGCTGGTGAGGGCCTCCCGGGAGGCCGCGTTCGTGGTGCTCGGCTCGCGGTCGCTCAGCCGGATCGAGGAACTGCTCAGCGGCTACTCGGTCACCGTGCCGGTGAGCGCGCAGGCCGCCTGCCCGGTGGTCGTGGTCCCCCGCAAGGACGGCGAGCTCGACGACCCGCCCCGCCTCGTGGTGGGAGTGGACGGCAGCCCCTGCTCCGCCGTCGCCTTCGCGGCCGCCCTGGAGCTGGCGCAGGACCACGGCGCGACGGTGCGGGCCCTGTGGGTGTGGCAGCGGCCGCGGCTGGCGCGCCTCGACGAGGAAGCCACCCTCGACGAGCTGCGCCGGACGCTGGCCGAGACGACGGCCGGACCGCGGGCCGACCACCCGGACGTGGCCGTCACCTGCGAGGTCGTCAGCGGCCACCCCGTCCGGGAACTCGCCGACGCGTCCCGGCGCGCCCTGGCCGTCGTCATCGGCAGGCGCGGCAGCGGCGGGTTCACCGGCATGCGGCTCGGCTCCGTCCCCCGCGGGCTGCTGCACGACGCGAGCTGCCCGGTCGTCACGGTGCCCGACCCGGGCGACCGGACCTGACGGCGGGTGCGGAAGTCGCTCCTCGCGGGCCCGATGTCCGACCTGCCCGGTGGAACGTCGGCCGAGGTGGCTAGGGTCGGAGCATGAGCGCTCGCTACCTTCTTCCGTACGCCCCCGACGTGATCGGCGGCCTGCCCGCCGGCCTCGACGCCCTCGTGTGGGACGGGGACGGGCCGGCGCCGTCGGACGACGCGCTCCGCGAGGTGGAGTTCTTCTGCCTGCCGTACCTGCGGCACGCCGTCGCGCTGCCGGTGATCCCGCACCTGCCGTCGCTGAAGGTGGTTCAGACGCTCACGGCCGGGATGGACGACGTCCTGCCGCACGTGCCGGACGGCGTCCTCGCGTGCAGCGCGCGCGGGCTGCACGACGCCAGCACCGCCGAACTGGCGGTGACGCTGATCCTCGCCTCGCTGCGGGGCGTTCCGCACTTCACCCGCCTCCAGGACCAGGGGCGCTGGAGCCAGGAGTTCCACCAGTCGCTCGCCGACCGGACCGTGCTGATCCTCGGGTACGGCTCGATCGGCCGGGCGCTCGCCGCGCGGCTGGAGCCCTTCGAGTGCGAGATCGTCCGGGTCGCCCGCAGTGCCCGCTCCGAGGAACGGGTGCACGGCGTGGCGGAGTTGCCGGAACTGCTGCCGTCCGCGGACGTCGTCGTGCTGCTGACGCCGCTGACCCCCGAGAGCCGTCACCTGGTGGACGCCGGGTTCCTGTCCCGGATGAAGGACGGCGCGCTGCTCGTCAACGTCGCCCGCGGGCCCGTCGTCGACACCGCGGCGCTCCTCGCCGAGCTCACCGCGCAGCGGCTGCGGGCCGCGCTCGACGTCACGGACCCGGAGCCGCTGCCCGCCGACCACCCGCTCTGGCACGCCCCCGGCGTGCTGATCACCCCGCACGTCGGCGGCCCCAGCAGCGCGTTCCTGCCGCGGGCCAGGCGCACCCTGCGCGAGCAGATCCTGCGGTTCGAGAACGGCGAGCCGCTCGCCGCCGGGCGCTGACCGGTACGGCCCGAGCGTCGGGTCGATCAACGGGCCGCCGGTCCCCGGAACCTGATCGACCGTCGAATCGTCCGACTTGCTGACCGCGAGATCGTCGAAAGGTACCCGGATGGGACGGCGAATACGTAAGCGCGCGCTGCTGCGCGGGCTGGGGGTGCTGGCTGCCCTGGCGGCGGTGACGGCTCCCACCGCACCCACGGCGCCGGCGAAGCCCTCGGCGGCGCAGGCGCCGACCGTCGGCTCGCTCGACGCCTTCACCGGCGACGGCCCGGTGGTGGCCGAGCTGCCGGCCGGTCAGGTGCCGCTGGACGGCGGCGGCGACCGGACGCTCCCGCAGCCGCCGCTGCCGGTGGTCGGGCTGTCGGGCTCCGACGCGGGGACCCTCGCGCTCCAGGGACTCGGCAACGCGAGACTGCCGTCCACCGTCTTCGACGCCTACCGCAAGGCGGAGGCGTCCCTGGCCGCCTCGTCCCCGGGCTGCCACCTGCCGTGGCAGCTGCTCGCCGCGATCGGCGAGGTGGAGTCCGGGCAGGCCGACGGCGGCCGAGTGGACGCCACCGGGACGACCTACCGCCCGATCCTCGGCCCGGTCCTGGACGGGAACGGCTTCGCGGCGATCGCCGACACCGACGGCGGCCGGTACGACGGGAGTGCCGTCTGGGACCGGGCGGTCGGCCCGATGCAGTTCATCCCGTCCACCTGGGCGACCTGGGGCGCGGACGGCAACGGCGACGGCAAGGCGGACCCGAACAACATCTGGGACGCGGCCCTCGCCGCCGGCCGGTACCTCTGCGCGGGCGGCCGGGACCTGGCCGTGCCGGCGCAGCTCGACCGGGCGGTCCTCGGCTACAACAACTCCACCGAGTACCTGCGGACGGTCCGGGCGTGGATGGTGCACTTCCAGACCGGCACCACGACGACGGCCGACCGCCCCGACCGGGTCACGCCGGCGCCGACCGTCGCTCCGCGGCCGTCCGCACCGGCTTCGACGGCCGCACCGACGCCGAGCCCGACGCCGACGCCGAGCCCGAGTCCCGACCGGACGCCGACGGCCGCGCCCTCGCCGTCGCCCACGGCAAGCGCGTCGCCGTCCCCGTCGCCGTCGCCGAGCGGGACGCCCTCGGGATGCCCGTCCCCGTCCCCGTCCCCATCTGCGTCGGCGAGCCCGAGCGCGCGTCCGAGTGCGTCGGCGTCCGGATCGGCGAGCGCGTCTCCGTCCGCGCCGCGGCCCTCCGGGAGCCCGTCGGCTTCGGCCTCGCCGGGCTGCGACGCTCCCGCGCCGACGGTGTCCGCGGTGCCGTCGTCGTCGTCGATGCGGGCGGCGACCGGCGGCGTCCCGTCGTCGTCGCCCGCACCCGCCACGTCCGGGCGGTAGCGGCCCGGCCCGGGACCGGCGTACCGGCGCCGGTCCCGGTGGCTGATGTTCCGTCAGGCGCGGTAGGCGCTGTGGCGGTGGACCATCCACCGGCCGGGGTTGTCGGCGTCGAAGTCGCAGACGACCCGCTGCTTCGGCTTGACGGCCACGGTGTCCTTGCGCGGGCCGGAGTCGCCCACCTGGAAGGTGTGGCCGCGCAGGTGCATCGGGTGCAGCATCTCGCCGGCGTTGATGGACTCCAGCCGCACGCGCCGGTCCTGCTCGATCAGGAACGTACCGGCGGTCGGGTCGTTCAGGTCGAAGCGCTCGCCGGCCCGGCCGTGCTGTGCACCATGCCCGGTATCGCCCGCGTGGTCGGGGACGAGTCGGCCGAGACGCTGTGATGCACGAGCAGGGCGGGCGCCGTGGCCGGCACGACGAGCAGGGCGTGGAGCCGGCGTGCCCGCGACCGGTGCGCCGGTTCGAACGTCAGCGCCGCTGCCATGTGCTCCTGCCCGATTCAGTGGCCGATCCCGGCCGCCGTGCGCCAACGGTAGCCGTCCTCACAGGCAGGTCCCGAGGACCGGGCACGTCCGCCGCCCGGTCCTCGTCGAGCGGCTCGTCCTCGCGACAAGTCCCAAGGCGCTGGCGCGAGTTGCTTCTCCGGACCGGCGGCCGCCGGAGGTGGTTCTGCCCTACGCTGGCGCACGGGAAGTCGTTCGGGGAGGGGAATTCGGTGGACGAGCTCGAACAGTTGGCCCAGGCGGCCGCGCCGGTGGTCACCAGGGTCATGGTCACCGAGGGGTGGGCGTTGGCCCGGAGCGGGCTGATCGCCCTGTGGCGGCGCTTCCACCCCGGGCAGGGCGAGTCGATCGGCGAGGAACTCGACGACTCCCGGGACGAGTTGACGGCCGCCCGGGAAGCCGGCGACGAGAACGCCGTCGCGGGCCTGCAGAACGAGTGGGAGCGCCGACTGGCCCGCCTCCTCCGACGGGACGCGAACGCCGCGCCGGAACTGCGACAGCTGTTGGACGAGCTCCGTGCAGCCCTCCCCGCCGACGACGCGCCCACGCCGGGCGTCACGCTGAACGCCAAGGCCTCGGGCCACGCCAAGATCTACCAGGCCGGCCGCGACATTACCATCACCGATCGATGACCGACCGCGACGATCCGGTCGCCGAGACCGGGATCGACCCGAACCCGTTCCGACCGCCCGTCACAGCCGGCCCGTCGACACCGAGCCGGTCGGGCGGGGAACCCGCCTGCGCGTGAAGACGCCGACGGGCCGCCTCGCCTTCAGCACCGTCGGCAGGCTCGCCAGCGACGCGTACACCGGCCCGGCGGCCACGGGTGGCCCCGAGCAGGGTTCTCCGTGGCCGCCGCAGCGAAGTGTCAGTGGGCGGCGGCGCAGTCCGGGTGGCCCCAGCCGGAGCCGACCTTGGTGATGGTGGCGCCCTTGGGGTAGGCGGTGCCGCACGGGCAGGTCCCGGGGAACCGGGCGGCGAGGGTGCGGCCGGTGGACTTGGTGGCGGACTTGGCGGTCTTGGCGGCGGTGGGGCGGCGGCGAGGCTTGGCCGCGGTGGCGGTGCTGCTCTGCGGGTCGGGTTCGGGCAGGTCGGAGGCGGTGCCGGAGGCGCCCTGCTGGGTGCGGGCGGCATCGCTGGCGGCCTTGTCGGCGACGGCGTTCAGCGGGTCGCCGTCGACCTGGTGGGCGGCGACGTAGACGAAGGTGACGTCGCGGCCGGTCAGCAGCACGTCGATGCGCTGGATCAGCTCCTGGTTGGCGACGGGCTTGCCCGCGGCGGTCTTCCAGCCGTTGCGCTTCCACCCGGCCAGCCACTTGGTGACGGCGTCGCGGGTGTAGGTGCTGTCCAGCCGCACCTCCAGCGGCACGGCGGGGTCGATGGAGGCCAGCAGCTGCTGAAGGGCCGTCAACTCGCCCACGTTGTTGGTGCTGTGCCCGAGCGCCCCGGACTCCCAGCGTTGCGGCACGGCGGCGCTGTCGGCGACCACGTACGCCCAGCCCGCCGGCCCGGGGTTGCCCTTGGCTGCTCCGTCACATGCGGCAATCACTCGTTCGACCATGTGTCGATCATGCCAGCCGGCGCGCCGTCGCCCGGTCGCGTGTCCGCGGCGGACGGTCCGGGCCGTCCGGGTGACCTTCGGACGTGCCTGCCCCCGGTCCGGGTCGGCGGTGGTCGACCGTGGGGCCGAGCGATGGAAGGTGCGACGGAGGGTGGAGGCGTGGGGCGGAGCGTCGTCGTCACGGACGCCGATCACGGGATCGGCGCGGCGGCGGCCCTGCGGCTTCGCCGTCCTCGCCCCCGCCGCCGAGGTCGCCGTGGAACGGCGGCAGGCGGCCCGGCAGTGGGCGAGGATGCGGCGTCGGGGTCGGTGGAGCCGCGGTCGGGTCAGGCCGTGGTCAGGTCCGCCGGGGCCATGCCGAGGAGTTCGGCGAGGCGGCGGATCGTCGCCGGGGACTCGCGGTGCAGGGCGGCGATGTCCAGGCCCTCGTCGCCGAGGATCATCAGCAGCGCCCGGTCGCCGATCGCCAGCACCACGGTGTAGCCGCCGTTGCACCGGGTGACGACGTCGCGCAGGCCGCCCAGGCCGACCTCGTTGGCCGTGCGTTGGCCGAGGCCGAGCATCGCGGCGGAGAGCGCCGCGGCGGACTCGGCGTGGACGGTGGCGGTGTCGGCGGCCACCAGGAGGCCGTCGGCGGTCGCGACGACGCTCTCGGCGATGCCCATGACCCGTTCCCGGAGGGACTTCAGCTCGGCTTCGAGCGCGGTCGGCGTGATCTGGCTGCTCATCGTGCGTTCTTCTCGCTCTTCTCGTGTGCTGCGGTCGGCTCGGCGGGCGCGGACAGCGCGCCCCGTGCGGGTGCCCCGGTGCGGGCGGCCGTCGCGCCGAGGGGCTGTTCGCCCCGGACCCGGCGGGGCAGGGGCCCGTCGCTGATCGGCGGCGGCCCGCTGGGAGGGGTGCGCGGGGCGACGCTCGGTACGCCGGGAGCGGCGGTCGCGGGCTCCCGGTGGAGCAGGTGTCCGGCATCCATCCGGACGAGGTCGAGCATCACCGCGAACACCCCGCGCCCGAGGGCGAAGGCGAGGTCGCGGGCGGTGCGCCGGCCGGTGGCGGCGACGAGGATGTCCCGGTGGCGTGCCGACGCGCGGGCCACGGCCGTCCCGGCCTGCGCCGACGGGCGGATCCGGACGGCGGCCAGTTCGCGCGGCGGGCTCCCGAGGCGGGTCAGCAGGGAGATCCGGCGGGCGGTCTCCTCGGACAGCTGACCGGGTTCGACGCCGGGGCGCAGCGCGATCCTGGCGGGCAGGTCCGCCTCGGCGGCCTGCCAACTGCCGGGCCGGCCCAGCGCCAGCGCGAACGCGCCGTCGAAGACCGCGGCCGCGCAGACGGTTTCGAGCTCGGCCGCGCCGATCGCTCCCTGGGCCACCAGCACCGCGCCGAGGTCGGCCGGCCGGCCGCCCGGCGAGGCCGAGCCCGCGGCGGCCTCGGCGGCGGCCCACTGGGCCTCGCCGATCCGGCCGGACTTGAGCAGCAGGGTCTCGACGGCGGGCGCCCCCGGGGTCTCGACCGCCGTGACCAGCCCCTGCTCCAGCCGGATCGTGCCGCCGGGTGTGCCGGAGACCAGTACCGAACCGGTGAAGCGGGCCTGGCGCAGCGCCAACAGCAGGTCCGGCACGCTGTGCGCGGCGGGCGGAGCGGACGGGGTGTCGAGGTCCGGCTCACCCGTCATGCCAGCAGTTCCCTTGCCTGATCGGCGGTCTGGCGGACGGCCAGCGCCAGGTTGGTCCGCGTCCGGTCCAGGACGGTGGCCAGCAGCAGCGGGTCGCCCTGCCGGGCGATCAG
Source organism: Kitasatospora sp. CB02891 (assembly GCF_002803145.1). Classification (NCBI taxonomy): domain Bacteria; kingdom Bacillati; phylum Actinomycetota; class Actinomycetes; order Kitasatosporales; family Streptomycetaceae; genus Kitasatospora; species Kitasatospora sp. CB02891. The sequence continues at coordinate 212,944 of NZ_NNBO01000004.1, forward strand.
CTGAACGACCTGATGGTGGCGGGTGGTGCTGACCACCAGGCTCTCCACCTCGCCCTCCGCCCCGGCCGCGCGCAGCCCGTCGTCGACCAGGCCCACCAGTTCGGCGAGTTCGGCCGCAGTGCCGAGCAGTCGGTGCTCGCCGACGGAGGCGTGGCCGAGGCCCGACACGGCGTCGGCGACCACGGCGCCGATCACCCCGGGGGAGTCGAGTACCGCGGAGAGCGACGTTTCGAGCGCGCGCACCAATACCCCCCTCGTTCCCCAACTCCTGTGCAGCGTACTTTATTCGCCAATTCCGTGCGGTGACCAGAGCGGGTTCCTGTTGCTACTTTGTCCCCAGCATCCGGGAGTCCTGCCCGGAAGCCACGCAAAGAACGGACAGCTCATGAACATTGACAGCGCGCTCGCGGATGCGATGAGCATCGAGGGCGCCCTCGGGGCGGCCCTGGTCGACTACGAGAGCGGAATGTCGCTCGGGTTTCTCGGCGGGAGCCAGCAGCTCGACCTGGAGGTCGCGGCCGCCGCCAACACCGAGGTCGTCCGGGCGAAGATGCGGGCCCTGGCCGTGCTGTCGATCGACGACGCCATCGAGGACGTGCTGATCACCCTCAGCAGCCAGTACCACCTGATCCGCCCGCTGGCGGACAGCCAGAGCTCGCTCTTCCTCTACGTCGCGCTCGACCGGTCGCGTGCCAACCTGGCCCTGGCCCGGCACAGCCTCAAGCGGATCGAGTCCGCCCTGGCGATTCGGTAGCCCGAACAATGGGGGCCGGACACGATGATTCGATGACCGAAAGGTCGTGATGCGGAATTCCGGTGGCGAACACCTCGGCCGCACGGCGAACAACCGGGTCGCGTGACGTTTCGATGACTGTACGTCATATTCGCCTCCGGGCCTTTCGGTCGAATGGGCCGGGGGCGGACCGTCATCCGTCCGAGTGGTTCGATGCCGGGATCCCGCCATGGGCGCGGGCCTTATGGCCGGGATGTCAGAGGGTCTCGGCGTCGACGACGAACCGGTAGCGGACGTCGCCCGCGAGCACCCGGGCGTACGCCTCGTTGAGCTGGTCGGCGCGGATCGTCTCGATCTCGGCCGCCACGTCGTGCTCGGCGCAGAAGTCCAGCATCTCCTGGGTCTCGGCGATGCCGCCGATGCCGGAGCTGCTCATGCTGCGCCGGTTGCCGCTCAGCGCGCGGAGGTCGACGGGCAGCGGCTCCTCGGGGAGGCCGAGGTTGACCATCGTGCCGTCGGTGCGCAGCAGGGAGAAGAAGGCCGGGTAGTCGAGCGGCGCGGAGACGGTGTTGAGGATCAGGTCGAAGCCGCCCCGGAGCTCCTCGAAGGTGGCCGGGTCGGCGGTGGCCAGGTAGTGGTCGGCGCCGAGCCGCAGGCCGTCGTCCTTCTTGCGCAGGGACTGCGACAGCACGGTGACCTCGGCGCCGAGCGCGTGCGCGAGCTTCACGGCCAGGTGGCCGAGGCCGCCGAGGCCGACGACGGCGACCTTACTGCCCGGGCCGGCGTTCCAGTGGCGCAGCGGCGAGTACGTGGTGATGCCGGCGCACAGCAGCGGGGCGGCGGTGTCGAGCGCGAGGGCGTCGGGGAGGCGGACGACGTAGTTCTCGTCGACGACGATCGTCTGCGCGTAGCCGCCGTAGGTGAGCCCGCCGTCCCTGCCGACGGCGTTGTACGTCCACACCGGGCCGTCGGCGCAGTACTGCTCCAGTCCGGCCCGGCAGTTCTCGCACACCCGGCAGGAGTCGACCATGCAGCCGACGCCGACCCGGTCGCCGACCTCGAAGGTGCTCACCCCGGGGCCGACTTCGGCGACGATCCCGGTGATCTCGTGTCCGGGGACCATGGGGAAGGAGGCGGCGCCCCAGCCCTCGCGGACCTGGTGGATGTCGGTGTGGCAGATGCCGACGAAGGCGATGTCGATCAGCACGTCGTGCTCGCCGGCCGGGCGGCGCTCGACGAGCGTGCGTTCCAACGGGGCGTTGGCGGCGGGTGCGGCGTAGGCGGTGACGGTGGTCATGGGGGTTCGTTCCCTTCGTTCCGGACCGGCCCGGCGGGCCCGCGGTGAGGCGGGCGGCCCGGGCGGTCACGGAGAGCAGGGGCGGATCTCGGTACACCTGTACGACACCGCTACCGCGGGCCGTCCGCAACGCGGCGCAGCGTCCCGGGCCCCGGCAGGTCCGTCACCGGTGGTTGACGATGACGGAGACGCCCCAGCCGATCGCGGCGAGCACCACGGCGAAGATCAGCCCGGCCAGGGTGCGGCCGAGCGGTCCGGCGGTGGGGCGGTCGGTGGCCGGCCGGCCGGGGAGGGGCGCCGGGTTGAGCAGGCGCAGGCCGAGGGCGAACAGGGCGGGCAGGCCGGCGCCGGTGAGCAGGCCGACCACGACGATCCGCCAGATCGCGTCCAGGTTGATCCAGGAGTTCACCGGCTGACCTCGTCGGTCCTGGTGGGCTCGGGTGCCACCGTGCCCGTCCACGCGGCGTTGACGTTCTCCGCGGTGACGGCCGGGTGGCGGGACGCGACGAAGAGGGCCACCGACGCCAGGACCAGCGCCACGAAGATCACCACCACGCCGGCCGTCCCGCCGATGCCGTTCGCGATCCAGTAGGCCACCGCGCCGACCAGGGCGGCGGCGGGCAGGGTCAGCAGCCAGGCCGCCACCATCGTGCGGGCGAGCTGCCAGCGCACCCGGGCTCCGCTGCGGCCGACCCCGGAGCCGAGGATCGATCCGGTGGCCACGTGCGTGGTGGAGAGCGAGTAGCCGAAGTCGGTGGAGCAGAGGATCACGGCGGCCGAGGCCGATTCGGCGGCCATCCCCTGCGGGGGTTCGATCTCCACCAGGCCCTTGCCCAGGGCCCGGATCACCCGCCAGCCGCCGATGTACGTGCCGAGCGCGATCGCCAGCGCGCAGGAGAGGATCACCCAGTCCGGGGCCTTCGACCCGGGGGGCAGGGTGCCGTTCGCGATCAGGGCCAGCGTGATGACGCCCATGGTCTTCTGCGCGTCGTTGGTGCCGTGGGCGAGCGAGACCATCGACGCCGAACCGACCTGCCCGTACCGGAACCCTTGCCCGCGCGGGCCCTCGGGGACGCCGCGGGTGAGGCGGTAGACCAGGACGGTGCCGGTCGCGGCGACCGCGCCGGCGATGAACGGCGACAGTGCCGCGGGCACGATCACCTTGGAGACCAGGCCCTGCCACTTGACGGCCGAGAAGCCGGCCGCCGCCACCGTCGCGCCGATCACCCCGCCGATCAGCGCGTGCGAGGAGCTGGACGGGATGCCGAGGTACCAGGTGGCCAGGTTCCACAGGATGCTGCCGGTCAGGCCGGCGCAGACCACCGTCAGGGTCACCTCCCCGGTGGCGACCAGCCCGTTGGCGATGGTCGCGGCCACCGCGGTCGACAGGAACGCCCCGACCAGGTTCAGCACCGCCGAGACGGCGACCGCGACCCGGGGCGGGAGCGCCCCGGTGACGATCGAGGTCGCCATCGCGTTGCCGGTGTCGTGAAAGCCGTTGGTGAAGTCGAAGCCCAGCGCCGTCGCCACCATCAACGCCAGGACCGCGTCGTTGCCGGTCACGGAACCGAACCTACCGCGCGGGCACGCTCCGGCCCCGGTCCTGGGACGGCCCGGCGCGCCGGTGCGGCCGACCCGCGGACCGGGCCGGCGCGTACGGCATGTCGGCGGCCCGATCGCGCGCCGGGATCCCAGGATTGACGGGGTGACAGTTCGCGACCCCCGGCATCCTGGCCGCCCGGGTCGGTGGTAGGGGCAACGGGACGAGGTCCAGCATGGCCGTGCAGCGCGTCGGACTGGTGGTCCACCGGGGCCGGGCCGCCGCCCGGGAGGCGGCGGGAGTCGTGCTCGGGTGGTGCGCGGCGCACGGCGTCCCCTGCACCGAGATCGACGTGTGGTCGCGGGACCACCGGCGTCACTCCGGACGCGAGGAGGCCCGTGCCGCCGGCGAGCCGGACCTGGTGGTCACCTTGGGCGGGGACGGGACCTTCCTGCGCGGCGCCCGGATCGCCGTGAAGACCGGCGCCGCCGTGCTCGGCGTCGACCTCGGCCGGGTCGGCTTCCTCACCGAGGTGCCGGCCTGCGACCTCGCCACCGCCCTCGACACCGTCCACGCGGGCCACGCCCCGGTCGAGGAACGCATGACGCTGACCATGCGGGCCTCCCGGCCGCCGGAGGTGCCCGCCGACCTCGGGCCGTTCCTCGACCACGGACGCGGCCCCACCCTGCCGCCCCCGCCGACCCGACCGGAGCCCGTGGCCGGCGACGGCTGGGGCGTGCCGCTGGACGTCAACGCCCTGAACGACGTGGTGGTGGAGAAGCTCGCCCGCGACCACCAGGTCGGCGCGGGCGTCTACGTCTCCGGCCGGCTGCTGGCCGCCTACTCCGCCGACGCCCTCGTGGTCGCCACGCCCACCGGCTCCACCGCGTACAGCTTCTCCGCCGGCGGGCCCGTGCTCTCCCCGCACATGGACGCCGTCGTCTTCACCCCGATCGCCGCCCACATGACCTTCAACCGCACGGTCGTGGCCGCCCCCGACGAGCCGGTCGCGCTGCGCATCCTGCCGCACTCCGGCCGCGCCGCGGTCAGCATCGACGGCCAGCTCCGGGGCGTCCTCGACCCCGGCGACTGGATCGGCGTCTACCGGGCCCCGCAGCGCGTGCGACTGGTCCGCCTGCGGCCCACCGACTTCTACGGCCGGCTCCGGGACCGCTTCCGGCTCACCGACGCGCCCGCCGCCGCGACCGACGGCGAGTCCGCCCCGTTCTTCCGCCCCGACTCCTGCGTCCCCCCGGACCTGGCGGGCCTCCGGCTGGCCCCGCCCGCCGCGGCCCGCTGAGGTCGCCTCAGTCGCGGGGCGGTGCCGGGGAGTCGTCGAGGCCGGCGAGGGTGTCGTGCAGCCAGGCGAGTTCGGCCTCGGTGGTCGCCCGGGCGATCAGCAGGATGCCGCTGCGGAACGGGTCGGTGATCTCCTCCGCGCGCAGCGGCCGGGCCCCGTCGTAGAAGAAGCTGGCGGGTTCGCCGAGGAAGGCGAGCCGTCGGCGGAGCACGGCGGCCTGTTCGGCGGGGTCGTGGAGGTGCCGGAGGAAGGCCAGCAGGGTGAACCAGCGGTTCTCGTCGCTGATGTCCAACTGCTCGGGCGTGCGCAGTCGTTCGAGGAGTGCGGCGCGCCCGGCGGGGGTGAGGTGCAGGGTGTGGCGGGGGGCTGCGACCGAGCCGGGTTCGGTCTCGCGGACGAGCAGGCCGTCGGCCTCCAGACGCTTGATCGCCGGGTAGAGGGTGCCGTCGCTGATCGGGCGGACGTGGCCGGTGAGGGCGGCCAGGTGGCGGCGCAGTTCGTAGCCGTGCAGCGGCCGGTCGTGGAGGAACCCGAGGATCGCGAGCTTGAGCATGGGCCCATGCTGTCAGATCCGCGGATCGCGGCCGCGTTATATCGATAGCGTGATACCTCGATGTCGAGGTATGGTCGCGCCGTTCCGCCATCGAGCAAGGAGAGACGACCGTGCGCCATGCCCCCGTGACCCCGAACGGCGACCGGATCCGCTGGGTGGAGCTCCCCGGCGCCGAACCCGCCCGGCTCTACCTGCACGGGCTCGGCGCCAGCTCGCCGGTGTACTGGGCCGCCGCAGCCGCGCACCCGCTGCTGACCGGCCGGCGGTCGCTGCTGCTCGACCTGCTCGGCTTCGGCATCAGCGACCGCCCGACGGACTTCGCCTACACCCTGGAGGCCCACGCGGACGCCGTGGCGACCGCGTTGGACGCCGCCGGGGTGACGGGCGCCGAGGTCGTCGCGCACAGCCTGGGCGGCGCGGTGGCGGTGCTGCTCGCCGCCCGGCACCCGCGGCTCGTCTCGCGACTGGTCCTGGTGGACGCCGCGCTGGACCCGGCCCCGCCGGTACCCCGCCCCGGCAGCAGCGCCATCGAGACCTGGACGGAGGAGGAGTTCCTCGCCGACGGCTGGCGGCGCACGGAGCAGCGGGTCGGCCCGGCCTGGTGGGCCACGATGCGCCTGGCCGGGCGCGAGGCCCTGTACCGGACGGCGGTGCACCGCGCGCAGGGGACGACGCCCGCGCTGCGCGACCAGCTCCGGGGCCTGCCCGTCCCGCGGACCTTCCTCCACCCGGCCGCCGACGGCGCGCCCGCCGACGCCGAGCGGCTGACGGCCTCGGGCGTGGTCGTCCGGACGGTCCCGGACTGCGGCCACAACATCATGCTCGACAACCCCGAGGCCTTCGCCCGCGCCACCGCCGACGCCCTGAACGGCTGACGCCCTGAACGGCTGACGCCCGTCCTCCGCGCCCGCCACCAGCAGCCCGACCTCGGTGGCGAGCTTCGGCAGCCCGGCCGGCAGCGCCTCCGAGAGGTGCCGGTACCCGGTGGCGGACCAGCCCGGCGGCGAGGCCGGGACGGCGTCGCGGTGGGAGGCGGTGGGAGCCGGGGTCGGTCGCTCGATGGCGGTGCGTCATGAGGCGGACGGTAGGCGGCCGCCGGGGCCGGGGGCCCGGCCCGAAGGTCCAGGCGCACCCCTGACCAAGGTCGGGGTTGACGCCAGGTCAGCCGTCGGGTCCGGCGAGTTGGAGGCGGTCCTCGCGGACGCGGGCGGCCAGGTCGAGTTTGGTGAAGGTGGGGCGGCCGACCCGCTGGTACTTCTCCTTGACCTGGTCGAGGTACCACTTGGCGGTCTGCGGGCTGATGCCGGCCCGGCGGGCGGTCGCCTTGAGGGTGAGGCCGGAGGCGTAGTCGAGCAGGACCTGGAGTTCCCGGGGCGCGAGCCGGGGGCGTTCCGGGCGGTCGTCGTGGGCCAGCGCGAACGCCATCTCGGGGGAGTGCACGGCCCGGCCCGCGGCGACCTCGCCGATCACGTCCACCAGGCGGTCGAGGGCGTGGTCCTTGGTCAGGTAGCCGGCCGCGCCGGCGGCGATGGTGTCCACCACGTCGGCGGGCGCGGCGTGGGTGCTGATCACCAGGACACGGGGTCCGGCGGCGCACAGCCGGGTGACGTTCGACTCGGGCGCCGAGCCGTCCCGCAGCAGCAGGTCGAGCAGGACGACGTCCGCCTCGCGGCCCGGTCCGGCGAGCAGGTCGCCGACCGTCGGGGCGCTGGCGAGCAGCCGTAAGCTCGGGACCTTCTCCAGCCAGGAGCACAGGCCGTCCAGCAGCATCCGGTCGTCGTCCACCGCCGCGACCCGGATCGCGTCGCAGGGTCTGTCCGTCATGCGGGCCACCTCAGTTCCACCAGGGTGCCCTCGCCGGGGGCACTGTCCACGGCGGCCGCGCCGCCGATCTCCTTCATCCGGCTGTGGATCGACTGCCGCAGACCGGTGCCGGCGGCCCGGGTCAGCCGGGTGTCGAAGCCGCAGCCGTCGTCCGCCACGGTGACGGCGATGCCGTCGCCCCGCCCGGTGGCGGTCAGGTGGGCGGTCGACGTGCCGGCGTGGTGACGGACGTTGTTCAGCGCCTCCGTGACGGCCGCGCCCAGCGAGCTGGCCACCGGGGCGGGCAGCGCGGGCAGGGCGTGGTACCGGGCGCTGACGGTGAGGCCGATGCCCTCGGCGGCGGTCACCGCCTGTTCCAGCACCTCGCCGGCGGCGACCTCGCCGCCCTGCCCCTCCTCCTCGTCCAGGCGCTGGATCAGCCGCCGCAGGTAGGAGGCCTCGCGGGCGCAGCGCTCGCGGAACGGCGGCGCGGTGGGGTCGATCCGCTGGTGGGCGATGGCGGTCAGGGTGGCCAGCACGGTGTCGTGCAGGGCCCGGTGCTGGGCGACGCGTTCGGCGCGGCGGGCCCGGGCGGCCTCGGCGCGCACCGCCCGTTCCCGGGCCTCGTCCAGTTGGACGCCCTGGCGGTGCAGGTAGCGCCCGAGGACGTAGGCCAGCAGTGCGGAGGACACCAGTGAGACCAGGTGGCCGCCCAGCGCACGGGCCGCACCGGCTTGCAGGCAGCAGGCCGTGTGCACGGCCACCACCAGGGCGATCGCGCCGGCCGCCGCCCGCTCGGGCAGTCCGGCCGCCGCAGCGGCGGTCGCCGAGCTGCCCAGCAGCATCACCCAGGAGCCGGCCTGGGCGATCGGTGCGGTGCCGGTCGCCTGTGCGAGGACGGGGACCAGGCAGCCGGCCAGCAGGACGTCGCACCAGAGCCGGTAGCGGCCGAACTCGCCCTGCCGCCAGCCGGGGAGGAACAGGACCGCGCTGCTGGCCAGCGACGCCCCGAAGAGCAGCAGCGCGGTTCCGCCGCCACCGGCCGCGGCCACACCGTTGAGCAGATGGCTGGCCCGGTACAGGCCGGTGGCCAAGAGCATGAACTGCCGGGCCCGCTGCAGCCCGGATCCCAGCCCCGATCCCAATGAGACCCCCTGGCCACGAGTTGACGGGGGCTAAGTTGATCTCGAAACATGACCGCCGTCAAGATCCTGTGACGACAGGGGAGTTGATCGGTCCGGAAGGTGACGCTTCGGTGAGCAGCTGCTGCGCGGCCAGCTGGGCGTACAGCGGGTCGGAGCGCAGCAGCTCCTCGTGGGTGCCCACCGCCCGGACGGTTCCGGACTGCACTACGGCGATCCGGGCGGCGTCGCGCACCGTGGACAGCCGGTGGGCGACGGCGAGGACGGGCATCCGGGCGGCGAGGTCCTGCACCACGGAGCGCAGCGCCGCCTCGTTGACGGCGTCGAGTTGCGAGGTCGCCTCGTCGAGGAGCAGCAGGCGGGGGCGGCGCAGCAGGGCCCGGGCGATGGCGATCCGCTGGCGTTCGCCGCCGGAGAGCGAGACGCCGCGGTACTGCACGGGGGCGTCCAGGTCGCCCCCGAGGCGGGTCAACAGGCCGTCGAGCCGGGTGAGTTCGAGGACTTCGTGGAGCTCGGCGTCGGTGGCCCGGTCGGTGGCGTAGGCGAGGTTCTCGCGCAGCGATCCGGCCATGACGGGGGCGTCCTGCTCGACGTAGCCGATGACCGAGCGCAGCCGGTGCAGGTCCCAGTCCCGCACCTCGGCGCCGTCCAGCAGGATCGAGCCGGCGTCCGGGTCCCAGAAGCGTTCGACGAGGTTCAGCACGGTGCTCTTGCCGGCGCCGGACGGTCCGACCAGGGCGGTCAGGCCCACCGCGGGCACGGCGAGCGAGAAGTCGCGCAGCACCGGGTCGGGGCTGCCGGGGTAGCGGAACGAGACCCGGTCGAAGAGCACGGCCGGCTCGCCCGGCCCGGCCCCGGCGGCCCCGACGGTTTCAACGGCCCCGACGGCTTCAGTGGACGCGGCGGGCGAGCGCGGGGGCTCCGGCGGCAGCCGGGTGATCTCGCCGATCCGCTGGAGCGCCGCCCGCCCGGTCTGCGCGAACGCGACCACCCCGACCAGCGACATCACCGGCTCGGTGAGGAAGAAGACGTAGAGCAGGAACGCCACCAGGGTGGCGACCGGGATCGCGCCGTAGGAGACCCGCAGCGCGCCGACGCCGAGCACCACCAGGAAGACCAGGTGCACGGCCAGCAGGGCCGCGGCGTTGGCGGTGGAGTCCCAGCGGGCCCGGACCACGCCGTGCCGGTACGCCCGCTCGGCCGCGTCGGCGACCCGCCGGGCCTCCGACTCCTCGGTGCCGCACGCCTTGACGGTGGTGAAGGCGGTCAGCGACCGGTCCAGCACGGCGCCCATCTCGCCGACCGAGTCCTGCGCGCCGATCGACGCCCGGCGGATCCGCGGCATGACCAGTCCGAGCGCGCCCAGCAGCAGCGCGATGGCCAGCACGCTGGCGCCCAGCAGCACCGGGTCCAGGACGGCCATCATGACCAGCGCGCCCAGCGTCATGACCAGGCCGGTGACGGCCTGCACCAGGGTCTGCTGGACCACTTGGCGCAGCAGGGTGGTGTCGCCGGTGACCCGGGCCATCAGGTCGCCGGGGGTGGCGCGGCGGAAGGCGGTCATCGGCAGGCGCAGGACGTGCGCGGTCAGCTGCCGACGGGCCGTCAGCACGGCGCCCTCGGCGGCCGAGCTCAACTGGTAGCCGCCGTAGGCCGAGGCGGCCGCGCCGACCACGACCAGGGCCATCAGCGCCAGCAGCGGCCGGGCGGCGCCGCGCAGCGGGTCCGTGCCGCCCAACAGGTGCTGCACGACCAGCGGTTGCACCAGTCCGACGGCGCCGGAGAGCAGCAGCAGCAGACCTGCCGTCAGCAGCCGCCGGCGCTCGGGGGCCACGTAGCGGCGCAGTTCCGTCAGGGCCTCGCGGAGCGTCGGTTCGGGGGCCCGCGGTGCGTCGGCCGGAGCCGGCCCGGTGTCGACCATCCGGATGTGCCTTTCCCCTCGTGCGTAAAGTGGAGCCGGGCGGCATCCGGCAGTTGAGGTCTGTCGGATGCCGCCCGGGGCTGCCGGTCACCGATCAGGAGATCGGGTGATCAGGCGATCTGGCAGCTGGAGGAGCACTCACTGAACCGGCTGATGAAGCTGCCGAGGGTGGTGACGGCCAGGCCCTCGGCGGACCCGGCGCTCTCCGGCAGGCCCTGGAGGGCGAGAACAGCGTTCATGTCGAGTCCGTCCTTCCGGTGGAGGGCGTGGGTCACGCCGGGCGGCAGCTGCTGGAGCAGGAGCTGTACAGGCTGATCAGGCTGCCGAGGCCGGAGAAGCCGGGGGTCTCGATGGCCTCGGTGGTCTCTTCCAGGGCCTGCAGGGCGATGACGGCGTTCATGTCGGGTCCTTCCTTCCGTGCGGTGGTGAACCGTCGACCCGCGGGACTGCGGGGGACGGTGACCGGTCACCGGCGGTGCCGGGGGCCGGAGTTCAGTGGGGGGCCGGGGCGGGGAGCAGGAGTGCTCCCGGCCCGTCGAGCACCCTGGTGAGGGCGAGCAGGACGCCCGCGCTGCCGGACGCGAGGTCGGCGGTGTACCGCTCCTGGCCGCCGGCCAGCACCCGCAGCCCGGAGGGGTGGCGGACGGCGTACTTCGCCAGGCCGGTGGCGATCCGCACCGCGACCTGCTGCTCGGCGGCGTCGCCGGTGCGGTGGGCGTGCTCGGCGAGGGCGTACGCCCAGCCCGCGACGCCCAGGTAGAGGCCGGGTTCGGCCGCGCAGGTGAGGCGGCACATGGTGAGCACCCGGGGCAGGGCGGCGGTGCAGCGTTCGTCGCCGGTCACGGCGGCCAGCCGGGTCAGGGCGAGCGCGACGCCGGCCGAACCGACGGACAGGTAGGGCAGGTTGCGGATCCCGGAGTCGTCCCGGAAGAGCAGCCCGTCCGCGCCGCCGTCCACCGCCCGGTCGAGTTCGGCGTGCATCAGGTCGACGGCGCCGTCCAGGTAGCGCCGCTCGCCGGTGTACTCGCCGAGCGCGGTCAGGAACAGGGCGGTTCCGGCGAGCCCGGTGGCCAGGCCCGCGATGCCGGCGTCGGACCGGACGACGTCCCGGTGCTGTCCGACGAAGGTGTCGCCGAGCTTGGTGGCGGTGACCAGCCGCTGGTCGCCGCCGTACCGGGCGTGCAGGTCGAGGTGGACCAGGCCGATGCCGGCGGCGCCGTTGCCGAGGTGGGCGGAGTTCAGCGCGAGCGGATGCTGCAGCGAGGTGTGCAGGAGCTGCTCGGCCTCCTCGGCCAGGCCGAGTTCGGCCATCACCCAGGCCAGGCCGGCGGTGCCGGCCTGCAGGCCCGGCGGCATGGCGCCGGCGTTCGCCCGTACGTCGCGGCGGAACCGGTCCAGCACCTCGTCGGGGATCGGCACCTGCGCCTGGTGCAGGGCGTGCAGCACGCCGGCCGTGCCGTGCTCCAGGCAGTGGGTGTTCGCCGCGTAGCCGCGCGGCGAGGGCGGGAACAGCCAGTCCTGGCCGTCCGGCCGGGCCATCGCGAGCAGGCCCGCGGCGATGCCGTCGCGCAGCGCGGCCAGCGCCCGCTGCGGGTCCTCGTCCAACTCAGCAGCGGTGGGCAGTTCATGACTGCCCGTCACGTCCGGCGTGGCCGTGCCGTGGTACCTGGTGGCGGTGCGCCAGAGCGCCTCCGGGACGGGCACCTGCTGTTCGAGGTCGCGGAGGTACAGCTCCGCCCGGCCGCGCGGGTCGCGCTCCAGCGGCTGGCTGAGCGGGAACAGCGCGCACAGGGCCAGGCCGGACAGGCCGTACTCGTCGTTGTCGACGCCCGCCTCGCGCAGCGGCCGCGGCGGGGTGTACCCCGGCGTGCCGAGCGGGGACGGCGGCTCGGTGAACAGCGTCGAGGTCTCGAAGTCGATCAGGCGGACCGTCAGGTCCTCCAGGACGACCACGTTGCCGTGGCTGAGGTCGCCGAACCGCATGCCGATCGCGTGCAGCCGGTCGATCTTCTCCCGCAGGCCCGCCATCAGCTGTTCCACCTTGGCGAGGTAGGCCGAGTGGCGTTCGGCCTCCACTCCGAGCCGGCCCATCACGGTGTTCCCGGCGACCCACTGCAGGAAGCCGGTGCCCTCGACGAACTCGGCGACCAGGAAGTCGTGCTCCCACTCGGTGAAGTAGTCGACCGGCTCGGGGCAGAGCCCGGGGGCCCGCTCGTGGATCAGCTGCAGCATGGCGTACTCCTTGCGCAGCCGGTCCCGGGAGTCGGTGTCGTCGCCGATCAGGCCGTTGTGGGCCCGGGCCTCCTTGATGAACACCGTCCGGCCGGTTTCGGCGTCGACGGCCCGGTAGGTGCCGCCGCCGTTGCTGTGCCGGATCACCTTGTTGATCTCGAACCGGCCGCCCAGCAGGATCGGCCCGGTGTGCGGTTCGGCCGGCAGGGCGAACGGGTCCTCGATGCCGGCCGGCAGCACGAACTGCGCGGACCGCACGTCCGGGACGTCGTTGCCGTGCCCGTCCCTGATCAGGTGCAGCCTGGTGCCGTCGAGCTGGGTGAGGGTGCGGGTCAGGTAGGCGCCGTAGCGGTAGTAGACCACCCCGGTGTCGCCGTACCGCCGGTCGGAGAGCACGTACGGACCGACCTCGTCCTTCAGCTCGACCGACAGCCGGTCCAGCAGCCGCCGCGCGCTGTCGGCGTCCGGCGGGTAGATCGCGCAGAACTTGCCGGCCTGCGAGCGCGCCGCGTGCTTGTGGTGCATGGTCTCGAAGAACAGCCGGTTCGCCAGGTGCTTGAACGCCAGCCCTTCCTCGAAGCAGATCCGGGCGACGGTGTCGAGGGTGAACTGCAACCGCGGCAGGACGGTGGAGACGTGCACCTTCCAGCCCTGCTCGGCGATCACCGGCTCGGCGGGCTGCCAGTGCATCCACACCCCGTCGGCGGTGCCGCGCCACCCGTCCGGCACCTCACCGGGCCGGTAGCGTTCGCCCACCTCGGGGGCCCGCTCCAGCGGAACGTAGAACTCCCGGTCCGCCAGCGTCAGCCAGAAGTCGAGCACCGCCACCTCCGATGATTTCTGCTCCCGGAGTCCGCTTCCCGGGGGCAGGGATGACGTTATGCGGGTGACGTGGATCACCTGTACCCCCCTCTTTGGGGGGCTTGGCCCGCAGCGCTCGACCTGGCCGGTCGACGGTGGGAAGGGTCAGACGAAGGCCTCCGCGGAGTCGGAGGCGAGGCCCGCCAGGTCGACCGGTTCGCCGGTCCGGAGGGACACCGCCGCGAGGTTGCGGGCGACCTCCGCGTCGGCCGCGTCGAACTGGGGGCCGGTGATCTCGAAGGTGGCGCTGGCGAAGCGGCCCCTGGCGGCGAGTGCCGGGTCGGGGTGCGGGTTGCGGTACAACTGCGCTGCCCTGTCGCGGAGTTCGAGCATGGTGGGGACGGCCGGCGCCAGGTGGCGGGGGTGGCCGTTGAACGCCGAGTCGAGGTAGCGCAGCAGGACGGCGTAGCGGGAGTTGAAGGCGACGGCCTGCTGGTAGACGGCGCTGGTCCGCTGGTACACCCGGTAGTCGGCGACCTTGGAGTCGCCGTGGATCGGGTAGGCGCCGTCCCAGTCGACGTCGATCAGCGGGCCGCTCGGCCGGTCCCCGGGGCGGTCGTGCGGGCCGTAGCTGCGGCCGGTACAGATCTCGTTGAAGCGGAACCAGTGGGCGAGTTCGCGTTCCTCGCCGAAGATCTCGTTGCTGTTCCAGATGGTGTCGTGGACGCCCTCGCCCTGCTCGGTGACGGTCTCGATCGCCAGCAGCGCGCCGGCCAGGTCCTCGACCGGGAAGACCTCGCCGCCGGAGTTGTAGAAGTCCTCCGGGCCGACCTGCCGCTCCGGCCCGCCGGTGAACACCCGGTCGTGGCCGAGCGTGCGGACCAGGTGCTCCAGACCCTCGCGGACGGTGTCGTAGAACTGCCCGACGGAGGTCCAGCCGGCGCCCGGGGCGGTCGGCGGCGTCATGCTCCTGGGCTGCTCGATCCGCAGGAAGGTCTTCAACGCCGCGGGGGAGAAGTGCTGCAGCCCGATCGACGGGACGCTCTCGCCGCTGAACGGCAGCCTCGCCGGGTACTCGGCGACGACCCGGGAGTCGAGCACCGGGGCGCCGCCGACCGCGTTGAGCAGGTTGGCGACCAGCGTCATGTGGAGCATCTCCTCCATCACGACGGCGCGGATCCCGTAGAAGGCCGCGGTGTTGGTGCCGGCGCGGATGGTGTACATGCCGGTCAGGTAGACCGGAATGGTGAGGTGTTCGACCTCCAGGGCCGCCTGCAGGCAGGTGCGCAGCTTCTCCAGCGTGTCGGGGACGGCGAAGCCCGCCTTCTCCAGCGCGAGAGCGGTTCTCATGCGGGTGCCTCCGCTTCGTCCGCCGGGCGGACGTCGGCCGGCCGCCGGTCGAGGACCAGGTCCTGGTGGATCTGCTCGGCGCTGCGCAGGGCGAGGGCCAGCATGGTGAGAGTGGGGTTGCTGGTGCCGATGGACGGCATGCTGCCGCAGCCGACGGCGTACAGGTTGGGGTGCTCCCAGGTGCGCTGGAACGCGTCGACCACGGAGTCCCTCGGGGAGCTGCCCATGACGTGCGTCCCGGCGCCGTGCCCGGCGCCGCTGTAGGCCAGGTCCAGGGTCGTCCCGTCGACGGTGTGGGTGAAGTGGCCGAGCGGCGGAACGCCGTCGCGTGGCGCGTGGTTCGTCCAGTCGGTGGCGTCGAGCTGCTGGAAGATCCGTGCGGCGACCAGCCGGGCCGCGTACACGCCGCTCCGGGTGTGCGGGTCGAGGTCGTAGGTGAGGACCGGGCGCAGGTTGCCCGTCGCGTCGCGGTGGCGGCGGTCGAGGGTGACCCGGTTGCCGGGGTTCGCCGACTGCTCGACGGCGATCTGCAGTTGGAGCTGACGGCCGATGGTGGAGCCGAGCAGCCGGCGCAGCTCCGGGCCGAAGACGCCGTCGGGGCGGATCTCGCCCTGCTGGTCGCCGCCGACGCCGAGGGCGGTGGCGACGTTGCTCATCGGCGCGCCGGTGGCCCAGCCCCAGCCCCAGTTGCCGATCTCGATCCGGAACGGGGCCCGCCGCCGGCGTCCCTCCCCGAACCGGAAGACCTCCCAACCCGAGGTGTGGCCCGGCCCGCGGAACGGGCCGACGGGCCCTCTCCGCTCGTCCGCCAGCGCCCAGTTGAGGACGGTCGGATGGTCCATCAGGTTGCGGCCGACCTGGTCGCTGCCGTTGGCGAGGCCGGAGAACAGCAGCAGGCGGGCGTTCTCGATCGCGTGCGCGGCGAGCACGACGACGCCCGCCTCGACCACGTGCGACCGGCCGACCGGCGAGGCCGGGTCGGTGTAGGTGCGGAACTCCACGCCGCTCACCCGGCCGCCCATGGTCGGGCCCGCCAGGCGGACCCGGGTCACCACGCAGCGGGTGGCCGTGGTGACCGTCCTCGGGAAGCGGGCCTGCTGGCGCAGCGGGTGGGACTTGGCCTGCACCGGGCAGATCGGCACGCAGCTGGCGTTGCCGACGCAGCGCTCGCCGTAGTTGGGCAGGCCGACGGCGCTCGACGGCCGGTAGGGCCCCGGCCGGTAGTCCGGGTTCGGCGTCGAGTTGCGGGCCTGCGGCAGGCTGTGGACCTTCAACTGGTACTGCTCGTCGGCGACTTCGTCCCGGATCGGGGTGCCGTCGAGGCGCGTGCAGTACCGGTCGATCCAGCTGGCCGGGATCTGGTGCATCGGGAAGACGTAGTCGGGGTCCGTGACGACGCCGAGCTCGCGCTGGCCCTGCGCGTTCCCCGCCACGCCGATCTCGAACTCGGCCCGGGCGTACCAGGGTTGCAGGTCCGCGGCGGTGATCGGCCAGTCACGGCCGTAGCCGAAGCGCTCGTTGGTGGCGAAGTCCTCGGGGTGCATCCGCGGCACCGCCCCGAGCCAGTGCATCGCGGCGCCGCCCAACTCCCGCAGGTAGTCGGTGCCGTACGGCAGCCGGCCGTTCTGCACGAAGTAGCCGTTGGCGGTGTACTCCCGCTCGCCCGGCTCCGGGTCGCGCACCGGGGCCAGGTCGAGGACGTCCGGGAAGGGTGCGGCGACGCTGCGCCGGTAGCCGGAGTTGGGCACCTTGGCGACGGCGGAGTAGAAGGTGGAGAGCGAGTCGAGGTAGCCGGGCCAGGTCTCGGCGCCGCCGTTGCCGGCCTCCAGGACCAGCACCTGCCAGCCGCGCTCGCCGAGGTCCTTGGCGAGCAGGCTGCCGGCCCAGCCGCCGCCGACGATGACGACGTCGTAGCGCCGGCGGACCGCCTCGTCCGCGCCGACGGTCCCGGTCATGCGCGCTCCCGCGGGGTGTCGGGTCGCTCGGCGGCGGTGGGCACGGCGGACGGCGGAATGTGGCCCGCGGCGCGCAGGCCCGGCAGCAGGTGCCCCGGTACCGCGTCCAGCGCGACCTCGGCGGTCAGCCCGGCACGGAACGGCAGTTCGCCGAGACCGAGATCCTGACGGAGCGACAAAGCGTCCGGCTGCGGCGGGGGTTGGACCGACCAGGTGCCGAACCCGGGTGGCTTGGCGCCGCCCGGATGTCCGTGGAAGGTCCGCCAGACCAGGCCCTCGACGTACGCCTCCGGCGCGACGACGAACTCCTCGTTGGCCGGTTGGCGGCGCAGTGCCGCGTGGGCGGCCGGCGCCAGGCGCGGCCAGGCGCCGGTGTGCCACAGGTAGGTGACGGCCCGGGCCACTTCCAGGTGGACGGGGGAGAGGCCCTGCGGACCGCCCCCGGCCGCGACGGCGGCGGCCCAGGCGGCCCAGAACTCGGCGAACCGGTCCGGGCCGACCTGCTGCCGGGCGGTCTCCAGGTAGCGCTCGGCCATGCCGGTGGCGTACAGGTCGAACTCGGAGAACCCGGTCAGCGGTACGCACAGCTCGACGAAGTCCTGAACGTCCGTCGTCACGGCGGGACGTGTGGGATCGGACATCACGCTCCTCTCTCGCGGGGAGGTCGCCCGGCGCGGGGCGGGATGCCGTGCACTCGAACCGTTCTCGGGCGAACTGCCCCGATTCTTCGCCCACCTCGGCGCCGCGTCGTGGTTCCCGCCAAGGGGGGACCGGGGATTCACCCGTCCGGCGGTGGAGCGGAGCGCGCCCGGGGAGCTGTTCCGGTCGCCCGCTCCGTGCCGAGCGCCGCAGGCCGGGGCGGCCTGCGGCGCTCGGTGGTGAACGGGGCGCGCGGTCTTCGCCGTTCAGCCCTTGACCGCCCCGGCGGCGAGGCCGGAGGCGATCCTGCGCTGGACGACGAGGAAGAACACCACCACGGGCAGCGCGGTCAGCGTGGCGCCCGCCATGAGACCGCCGTAGTCGGTGCCGAAGCCGGTCTGGAAGGAGACCAGCCAGATGCTGACGGTCTGTTTCGTCGGGGTGGACAGCAGCACGTAGACGAGGACGTACTCGTTCCAGGCCTGGACGAGCGCGAACACCGAGGTGGCGACGATGCCGGGCGCGAGCAGCGGGAGGACCACCCGGCGGAACGCGCCGAGCCGGCTGCAGCCGTCGACCATGGCGGCCTCCTCCAGCTCCACCGGCACGCCGGCGATGAACCCGCGCAGCATCCACACCGTGAACGGCAGCGTGAACACCAGGTAGGTGAGGATCACCCCGGCGATGCTGTCGGTCATCCCGACGTCGTTCAGCAGCAGGTACACCGGGATGATCAGGGCGGTGAGCGGGACCATCTGCACGACCAGGATCACCACCACGAACGCCCGCCGGCCCAGGAAGCGGAACCGGGCCAGCGCGAACGCCGCGAGGGTGCCGACGACCAGCGACACCAGGACGGTGCCGACGCCGATCAGGACGCTGGAGCGCACGTTGGCCCAGAAGGTCTCCGTGTGCAGGGCCCGGGAGAAGTTGGCGAGCGTGGGCCGGCCGGGCCAGAAGTGCGGCGGCAGGCTGAGGATCTCGTTGGCCGGCCGGAACGCGGTGAGCACCATCCAGTACACGGGGAAGCCGACCACCGCGGCCACCACCAGCCCCAGCAGGTCGAGGGCCGGCGACCGCCGTCGTCTCATTCGATCTCTCCCGTCCTGAGCATCTGGCGCAAGTAGACGACCGATCCGGCGAGCAGCAGTACGACGGTCACCAGGGCGATGGCGGCGCCGGTGCTGTACCGGTTGACGGCGAACGACTCGATGAAGGAGTAGATGCCGAGCAGGTAGTACTCCCGCTCGGGCTGGCCGCCGCGCATCAGCCAGATCTGGTTGAAGACGCCGAAGTCCCAGATGGCCATCAGCGTGGTGACCATCAGCAGGACCGGCCTGATCACCGGAAGGGTGACGTGCCGGAAGACCTGGAACGGCCGGGCGCCGTCGAGCACCGCGGACTCCTCCAGCTCCGCCGGGACCTGCGCCAGCGCGGCCCGCAGGGTGATCGCCGCGAACGGCAGCGCGCCCCACACCACGACGGCGACGATGACGGCGAAGCCCTGCCAGGGGTCGGTGAACCAGTTGTGCTTGGCCAGGTCGACCCCGGGCAGCAGGGACAGCGTCCAGTTCACCGCGCCGTAGTCGGCGTCGAAGAGCCAGCGGAAGATCGACGCGGCGACCATGGCCGGCATCGCCCACACCGTGACCAGCACCCCGGCGATGACGGCGCGCACCCACGGCGAGACGCGGTGCATCAGCTGCGCGGTGAACAGCCCGCAGAGCACGGTGAGGGCGACGCACACCGCGGTGAACACCACCGTGCGCAGCACCACCGTCCAGAAGAACCCGTCCCCGAGGATCCGCCGGAACTGGTCCAGCCCCGCCCACGGCGGCGCCGCGCCGCTGAACAGCTGTTCGCGGGTCATGTCCTGGAAGGCGAGCAGGACCATGTCCGCGAGCGGGTAGCCGAGCACCAGGACGAGCGCGAGGACGGTGGGGCCGATCAGCAGGTACGGCAGCAGCGACGGCCGGCGCCGCCGGACCCGGTCAGCGCTCATTGATCACCTCGTCGATCCGCCGGTCGGCGTCCCGGGCGGCGTCCTGCACCGAGGCCTTGCCGTTGGCGATCCGTTCGAGCATCTCGGGCAGGACGTTGGACTTCTCCACCGACGTCCAGCCCGGCGCGAACGGGGTCATCCAGCCGCCGGTGGCCGCGGCCTGGGCGGACGGCCCGTTGATGCCGCCGGCGGCGACCTCGGCCAGCTGGGCGGTGTTGTTGGGCAGGGTGTTCGCGGCGATCAGCGCCTTCTGCGACTCCCGGTCGGTGAACAGCTTGATCCAGTCGGCGGCCAGGTCCTTGCGCGCGGACTTGGCCGGCACGGCCAGCGTGGACCCGCCGAGGAACGGCGGCAGGAGCTTCCCGGACGGGCCGGGGAACGGGAAGGTGGCGAACTCGTCCTTCAGCTTCGGGTCCCCGCCGGAGCGCGGGTCGGCGGCGGCGTCGGCCTCCCAGGTGTTGCCGTAGAACACGCCCACGTGGCCCTGGCCGACGACGCCCGGCTGGTCGCCGTTGTCCTTGGCGCGGTCGCCGACGTAGTAGGCGTCGATCAGCCGCTTCCACTCGGTGAGCCCCGCCACGGACTTCGGCGAGGACAGCGAGGCCTTCCAGCGGTCGCCGTCCCGCACGGCGATCTCGCCGCCCGCGTCCTTCACGAACGCCATGGCCGCGTACCAGTAGCGGCCCGGCAGGTAGAAGGCGGAGAAGTTCGGGTCGGCGGGGCCGAACGTGCTCTTCAACTTGTCGAACGCCGCGAGCAGTTCGGGATAGGTCTTCGGCGCCCCGGCGACGCCGGCCCGGCTGAACAGGTCGGTGCGGTAGATCCCGACCCGGGCCCCGACGTAGTAGGGCACGCAGTACGTCCGGCCGTCCTTGCGGCAGGCGTCGGCGAGGGCCGGCAGCCAGGCGTCCGACTGGTCGAACCGGGCCGGGTCGACCGGGGCGAACGCGCCGTTGACGATGTAGTTGGTGGTCTCGCTGTTGCCCATCTCCACCACGTCGGGCACGTTCTTCCCGGCGAGGACGGCGTCCAGCTTCTGGTTCTTCGTCGTCCACTGCTGGTACTGGACATCGACCTCGACCCCGGGGTGGGCCTTGGCGAAACGGTCATTGGTGGACTGGACCAATTCCGGCCACGTCTCCTGGGCGTCGACGGCCAGCCACACCGTCAGCCTGCCGCCGGCGTCGGAGCCGCCGCCCGAGCCGGAGCTGCAGCCGGCCAGGGCCAGGGCCAGGAGGGACGTGAGAATCAGGGGGCGGTAGCGCACGCGAATGGTCATGGGGGTCTCCAACATCACTGTGGGGGTGATGATTTGATTACCCATCAGATACGCGTACGGTGCAGTGGTCTAGACATTCGGCCGGAAGACGACGTTCGCCGTCCCGGGGCGGCCCGGTCGCGGACGCGGGCCGGATCAGGCCGCGGGGGACGGCAGTGGGGGCACCTCGAACGGCAGGTTCCGCAGGTAGAACTGGGCCAGCGCGTCCCACAGCACCCGTTCCGCGGCCAGGTCGGGTGCGGCCGAGTCGAGTTCCAGGTGCTTCAGTAGCGCCCGGCGGTGGAGGTCGACGGCGACCTTGATCTCCTGGCCGTAGGAGACGGCGACCTGCAGCAGCACCCGGTACCCGACCCAGGCGGCCGGCCAGCCCAGCAGGCACCAGGCGGCCGGGCCGAAGCGGCCGCCGTCCAGCACCAGCAGGACCGGCCAGAGCGTGCCGAACGCGGCCGCCAGCACGACCAGGGAGGCCACGCAGTCGAGCGCCGACCGCGCGTCGGCCAGCCGGGTCCGGCACTCCTCCGGCAGCAGCGGGTGCAGGCGCGGCCAGATCACCGCGGTGTCCACGCCGTAGCGCTCCAACGGGTAGTACTCCGCGGCGCGCAGCCGGTTGCCGAACGCGGTCGGCAGACAGCCGGCGGCGAGCCGGGAGCGCGGCGGATAGTCCGTCTGGAGCCGCACCGCCAGGCCGGAGTGGGCCGCCGGGTCCGCCGCCACCTGCCGCCAGCCGTCCGCCGCGAGGCGGCGGTGGTGCTCCGTCCGGCGGCGGCCGAGCGCCGCCAGCGGGCCGGCCGGCGACCAGTAGCCCTCCAGCAGCCGGAGCGCCGGGAGTTGGAAGAAGGAGAGCAGATAGCCGGCCACGGCCAGCGACAGCAGGCCGGCGAGCGCGATCACCGCCTGCCCCAGCGTCCCGTGCCGGTGCCAGGCGTCCAGCACCGCGTCGAACGAGCGGCCGGAGAGCGTCAGCACGACCGGGGCCGAGACCGCCCCCACGAGGGCGAGCGGCAGCAGCACCGCGATGACGAACCGTGAACCGAAGAACCGCTCGACACTGCCGAGGCCCCCGTCGAGAAGGGTGCTCATCGGGCCTTCCGTGCCATCAGGTCGCCGTGCGAGCAGCGCGGCGGCTCCTCCGGGTCGTAGTACGCGACGACCCGGTCCTCCTGGTGGACGGCGCAGGTGAACAGCAGGGTGGTCAGCGGCAGGCCCGGCACGTCGTCGTTCAGATAGGTGCCGCGGTCCGGCGGCGGACCCGCCGGGGCCGGACCGCCCTGCCGCCCGGGCCCTTCCGCTGCTGCGCCCTGCTGCCCGGGCAGTTCCGCCCCGCCCCGCTGCCTGGACTCTTCCGCTCCGCTCACAACGCCCCCTGCACGGTGAAGCCACCCCAGAACCCGGGGTGGGAGTAGTCCGGATACCTCCGCACGGCGAGCTGGGCGCTCCGCGCGGCCTGCGCCAAGTCGCCTCCGGAGCGGGCCAGTTCGGGGTAGAGCAGCCGGTTGAACAGCAACGCGGCGTCGTCCCGCACCGGCCAGAGCGGCGCCACCACGACCTCCGCGCCGGCCGCCAGGAACGCCGACGGCAGGCCCTCGCCCTCGCCGCCCAGCGTCCGGTGCTCCGCCCCGGCCCGGCAACCGCTGATGTTGACCAGGCGCGGCACCCGCGGCGCGCAGGCGATCTCGAACGCGAACAGCGGCCGGTCCGCCAGCAGGATCCGGGCCAGATTGGGCTCCCGGGCCGCGAAGGCGGCGTGGCCCGCGAGGTGCAGCAGGTCGGCGGTGGCGAAGCTGCCGAGGACGGCCGCCGCGGTCGCCTCGTCGCCGTGCAGCACGGTCGTGCCGGGGAAGACCGCCCGCACCGCGTCCGCCTCGGCGTGCACCGCGGGCAGGTCGGGCAGCAGTTCGTAGCGGGGCGAGCGGACCGCGCCCACCACGGCGCCCCCGGCCCGCTGCGGGGCCGGCCCGGGCCGACGGCGGAGCAGGTGCGCCAGCGACGGCAGGGACCGCACCTCGGCGCTCACCACCAGCGGCTCCCCGCGGAACGGCGCGGCGTGGAACGGAAACTCCTCCAGCACCCCCTGTGCCGTGACGAAGACCCGCCCCACCCCGGCCAGCAGGTCCGCCACCGGATCCAGCACGGCCGCGCCGAGCCGGTCCAGGCCCTCCGTGCCGCTCCGCCGCAGGCACTCGTCCCTGGCCAGGTCGGCCAGCCGCTCCAACTCCTCGGCCGGGAGCGCGATGCTGCGCCGGAACACCGCGCCGTCGCGGACCGCCAGCACCACGCCGTCCCCCCGGTCGCTGCGCCCGTACCAGAGCGCGAGCTCACCGGCCCGCACCGCCCGCGGCAGGGCCTCGGCGAGCTCGGCGACCGTCCGGGCCGGCTGCGCCCCCTGCTGCCCGGCGGCCTGGCTCTGCCAGGTCTCCAGGAGCTCCCGCGCCCGGTTCTCCTGGTTGTCCAGCTCGGCCCGGTCGCCCGCCACGACGGCGGCCGTCGCGGACCGGGTGAGCTGCCCGACCCGGTGCCGCAGCTCGTCCTGCGCGGCGGCGCCCGGGTGCAGCGGCCCCGGGCCGCCCCGTCCGACGGCCGCGAGCACGCCGACCGCGAGGTCCGGCCGGTGCGCTTGGAGCGCCGCGCCGACCGCACGCGCGACGAGGTGCGCGCTGTGTTCCAGGAAGAAGCTGCGCCCGGCCAGCGAGTCCGCCGTCGGCCGGGCGAACCGTGCGTCGACGGCCTGGACGTAGCAGGCCAGGGCCTCGGTGGGGCGGCCCTGACTGTCCCTCAGCTCCGCGGTGCTGCGCAGCAGGTCGTGAACGTCGCGGTCGCCGCCGGCGTCCGCGCGCCAGGCCTCCAGGGCGCGGTCCGCGTCGTCCAGCAGCCCCAGGTCGGTGAGCGCCTGCACGCGCTGGTGGTGCAGGTGGCCGGTGACGAACGTCTGCCCCGGGGACGGCTTCGGCTCCAGCCGGGCGCCGATCCGCATCCCCTCCTCGGCGCGCAGCAGCGCCTGCTCGGGCAGGCCGAGCCGGGTCATCAGACCGGCCGTCCTGGCGTGGACGGCCCGGAGCCCGTGGTCGTCCCCGGCCCGCTCCAGCAGCGCGCGGGCACGCTCCAGGGCGGTCATCGCATCGGACACCCGGCGGAGTGAGCCCAGCGCGACGCCCAGCTCCAGGTAGGCCCGGCCCTGCTGCAGCGGCGACCCGTGCTCCTCGAAGCCCTGGGTGGCCAGCAGGGCCAGGTGGACGTGCCGCCGAGGGGACACCCTCGCCCGGAGCGGGTTGCCGCCGAGTGCCACCAGCAGCTGGGCGCTCAGGGCCGGGCCGACGCCGCCGAAGCGCTGCATCGCCTCCATCCCGTCCCAGGCCGCCGTCATCAACATGCCCCAGGAGGCGGACAGCCCGACCGCGAGCTCCTTGACGTAGGCGCTCGGCACCAGGCACATGGGCTCGGTGAAGAACACGTGGTGCACGGCGTCCGCCCCCAGGCGCACCACGGCCAGGTCGGTCCCCGGGTTGCGGCTCAGGAAGTCCTGGTAGGCCGTCGACGGCTCGCCGCCGCCCGGCCCGGTGTCGCCGCTCATCCTCGATCACCGCGCCTCTCCAGTCGGTCGGCCATGGCGTCCGCCAACTCGGACTGCTCCACGGCCCGGTTCATCCGGAGGATCGCCGACAGCGCCCGCCACAGCGTCGCGGTGTCCTCCAGCCAGATGACGTCGGACAGCGCGAGCCGGCGCAGCCCCGCCCAGTCGCCCCGCTCGAACGCCGAGTGCCGCAGGCCCTGCCGGGCCGCCAACTCCTGCGGCGTGGGCTCCCGTTCGGTCACCAGCCGGCTGACCAGCTCCTTGGCCAGACCCGTCGGGTCGCACCGCCAGTCGACCGCGACCAGCCGGGCCAGCCGCTCCCGCCCGCCGGCCGCCCAGGTGAGGCGCGCGGCCAGCAGCACCGAACCCAGCAGCGAGACGGCATCGGTCGGCGGACAGCGCAGCAGCGTCGTCAGCGCGAGCTCCGGCCGGTCGAGCCGCAGGTAGCAGTTGGACAGCAGCGGCAGCGTGACCGCCAGGCCCGCCTCCCCGAGCTCGACCGCGCCAGAGCCGATCAGGTCGGCCGCGAGCCGGTCCGCGGGCACCCCCGCCTGCTCGCCGTACACCACCGCGTACGCGACCAGCCGCACCAGCGTGCCGCGCACGCCGGCCGCGAGATCGGGGCCGGCGCTGTCGTTCCCCGCCAGCCCGAAGTCGATCGGCCGCAGCCAGCGCACGTACCGCCGCGACTCCCGCATCAGGTACTCCCGGGCGGCCCCGGGCCCCTGCTGCCGGGCCATCCGCTCGGCCTCGGCCAGGATCGGCCCCGCGTCCACCCGGAGGGACGCCTCCGCCGGCCCCGCCTCCGCCCCGTCCAACGCCCGGGCCAGCCCCGCCTCAAGGGTGAGGGCTTCCCCCACTTCCCGCGGATCCCCGCTCACGGTGAACCCGTTTCCCCCGGTTTCCATGCCCGTAGCGTAGCCCCGGCCCCTGTCGCGCAAGGGACTTGCGGGCGAGATGCGCGGCCGCCGCCCGGCGGTCAGACGACGCGCGAGGGGCCTCGTTGCGCCGAGGCCGGGGTCCGCGGGCGGATCTCGGGGTCCCGGGGCTCGGGGCTCCGGGGCTCGGAGTTCCGGGGTTCGAGACTCGGGGGCTCGGAGTTCCGGAATTCGAGGCTCCCGGGTTCGGGGTTCCGGGGGAGTGCCGGGTCGCAGGGGGCCGGGGCGGGGGCGGCCAGTGGGGGGTCGACGGTGAGTGCGGTGATGCCCAGCGGCTCGCACAGAGCGCGCAGGGCGGGCTCGGCGAGGGCGATCCGGGGGTGGTCGGGGCCGAGGACGGCGATCAGGCGCTGCTCGGAGGTGAAGGCGACCGCGGTGCGGTCACCGACGGCGGTACGGAAGACGCGGAGCGTGTGGCCCGCCGGACCCGATCGGACGGGTACCACCAGCCGTCCGGTCGGGGTGCGTTCCGACGGCTTCGAACGTTCGGGGTACCGCAGCTGCTGCTTCACGGCCTACCTCCACACGACGGGCGGACACCAGGCGCCGCTCACGGGCGCAGCAGAGACGCTATCCCCGCTCGCCACCGGCGACGACGCCTTCCTGTTGCGTTCCTGATCGGGCGGGGTGCGATCCATACGGACCGTTGACGTGCCGCGCCGAGCGCCGGCCGCTTCCGTCAACGTCCCGTCAGGGCAGGCCCGATCGGTGTAGCCGCCGCGTCAAGAACCGGTGCGGGCGGCGGACGGCGGGCGTGCACTGGAGTCGTGGGCGCAGCCGCTCCGAAGGCCCGCCCCTCGCCCCCCGGTGAAAGGGACCACGCCATGACCGACCTGCAGCTCGCCCCCGTGAACCAGGCGCCGAACGGGCAGCACGACCGGCCCGACGACGCGGCCCTCCGCCGCCTGCTGCGCGGATCGGTCTTCGACACCTGGTCCGACGGCGCTCCCGAGAACCGGCCCGCGCCCGACCGGCCCCGCCGCCCCGTCGCCGGGCACTGCCGCTACACCATGCACTACGAGGACTGACGGCGCGTCGGCGACACCGCCCGCACCGGGCCCCGGACGGCCGACCGCCGCCGGGGCCGAACCCTCCCTCCGGACCAGGAGAACCCCCGCGATGACCACCCTCTCCGACCTGCCCGAACTGAGCCCCGTCCGCTCGGCGCCCCGCCCGCTCGGCAGCCCCTGGCCAGCGTCCGCCCGGCCCGGACGCGACGGCGACCTGACCCTCGGCGGCGTCAGCCTGCGCGAGGCCGCCGAGCGGTTCGGGACCCCGCTGTACGTGCTCGACGAGGACGAGGTCCGCCGACGCGCCCGGGCCTACCGCCGCGCCCTGCCGCACGCCGACGTGCTGTACGCCGCGAAGGCGTTCCTCTGCACAGCGATGGCCGAGTGGATCGCCGCCGAGGGGCTGGGCCTCGACGTCTGCTCGGCCGGCGAGCTGAGCCTCGCCGCCGCCGCGGGCTTCCCGCCCGAACGGATCCTCCTGCACGGCAACGCCAAGACCCCCGAGGAGCTGCGGCTGGCCCGCCGTCTGCGGGTCGGCCGGATCGTGATCGACAACCTCGCCGAAGTCCCGCGCCTGGCCGCCCTCACCGCGGCCGACACCCCGCAGCGCGTCCTGGTACGCGTCCTGCCCGGCGTCGCCGCCGGACACCACAGCGCCGTCCGCACCGGCGTCGACGGACAGAAGTTCGGTTTCTCGATCGCCGCCGGCGAGGCCGCCGAGGTGATCCGCCGCATCCTCGCCCAACCCGGCCTCCGCCTGACCGGCCTGCACTGCCACCTCGGCTCCCAGATCACCGACACCGCCCCCTACCTCACGGCCCTCGACCGCCTGGTCGACCTGCTCGCCCTGATCCGGGACCGCCACGGCGTCGAACTCCCCGAACTCGACCTGGGCGGCGGCCACGGCGTGCGCTACCTCCCCGACGACCCCGAACTCGCCCCCGAGCGCTTCGCCGCCGAAATCACCACCCGCCTGGCCGCCCGCTGCGCCGAAAACGGCCTGGCCGTACCGAAGTTGACCATCGAACCGGGCCGGGCGATCGCGGCCCCCGCCGCCGTCGCCGTCTACCGGGTGCTCTCCGTCAAACACACCGCGGACGGCCACGCCTTCGCCGCGGTCGACGGCGGCATGAGCGACAACCCCCGCCCCGCGCTCTACGGCTCCGCCTACACCGTCCGCCTCCTGGGCCGCCCCGGCACCGCCCCGACCCGCCCCTTCGACGTCGTCGGCCGCCACTGCGAAGCCGGCGACATCCTGGCCCGCAACACCCCCCTCCCCACCGACCTCCGCCCCGGCGACCTCCTCACCACCCCCACCGCCGGCGCCTACCACCTCTCCATGTCCTCCACCTACAACCTCACCGGCCGCCCACCCGTCGCCACCGTCCACGCCGGCCACCTCCGCCTCCTGATCCGCCGCGAAACCCTCACCGACCTCCACACCCGCGAGGTCGGCCACTGAAACCGCCCGCCCGGCCGCGACCGCCGCGGGGCCGGGCATGGAACTTTCACCGACCCGGTGCCGCAGGCGAGTTCGGGCCAGGGGGCTGCGCCGTCGGCTGCGCCGCCACGGCCGGTCGACTGAGCTGGGCCGACCGTTCCGAGCTCCGACCGGGTGTCGTCGGGCGTTCGCCGATCCGCTTCGCGGCCCGGAACACCGCCGTTTACACGTACGTGACGGATCGTTACCTTGAGTCCTGGGAGCGCTCCCAACGGGGGGCTGTTCCCGGCACGAGCACGGGCTTTTCCCAGTCAGTCGGCCTGCCCGGCCGGGACGGCGCGGGTGGGGCCCCATCCACCGAGGTGGTGAAAGTTTCATGTCACGACGCAAGGTCTCCTCGATCGTCGCGGCCCTCGCGGTCGCGGTCGCGACGATCTTCGCGCTGGTGCTGAGCCTGGCCCCGGCGAACGCGCACGGGGTGGCGATCATGCCGGGTTCGCGGACGTACCTGTGCTACCAGGACGGGCTCACCGGGACGGGAGCGCTGGAGCCGACGAACCCGGCGTGTCGGGCCGCGGTGGCGCAGAGCGGGACGACTCCGCTCTACAACTGGTTCGCGGTGCTGGACTCCGGTGCGAACGGCCGCGGCCAGGGGTACGTTCCGGACGGCACGCTGTGCAGTGCCGGCAACAAGTCCCCGTACGACTTCTCCGCGTACAACGCCGCCCGGGACGACTGGCCCAGGACGCACCTCACCTCCGGTGCGACGATCGAGGTCGACTACTCGAACTGGGCCGCGCACCCGGGGGAGTTCCGGGTCTACCTGACCAAGCAGGGCTGGTCGCCCACCACCCCGCTGGCCTGGGCCGACCTGAGCCTGCTCACCACGGTCTCCAACCCGCCGCAGGTGGGCACGCCCGGGGCCGAGGGCGGGCACTACTACTGGAACCTGACCCTCCCGTCGGGCCGTAGCGGTGCCGCCGAGATGCTCATCCAGTGGGTGCGCTCGGACAGTCCGGAGAACTTCTTCTCCTGCTCCGACCTCGTGTTCGACGGCGGCCATGGCGAAGTGACGGGCATTCACCTGCCGAGCTCCTCGCCGTCGCCCTCCCCGAGCGGGACGCCCAGTTCCAGCCCGACGGCCTCGCCCAGCGGCACGATGCCGAGCGGCGGCTGCATGGCGACGTACAGCGTCGTCGGCTCCTGGGGCGGCGGCTTCCAGGCGTCGGTCGAGGTGATGAACCACAACTCCGCGCCGATCACCTCCTGGCAGGTGAAGTGGCAGACGGGCGCCGGCACCACGATCACCAACCTGTGGAACGGCACGCCGACCGGCTCCGGCAGCAACGTGACGGTGGGCAACGCGGCCTACAACGGCACCGTCGCCGCGAACTCCAGCACCGCCTTCGGCTTCACCGCCAACTCCACCGGCAACAACCTCCCGACCGGCGCCCTCTCCTGCACCGCCTCGTGACCCCCCGCGCCCCGGCGGTGGTGTTCGCGGTCCTCGCCGATCGCCTGCTGAGCCGCTGACCTGTTGACGTCCGGTCAGAAGGGCCCCGCCGGCGGCCGGTCGGGACCGCCGGTACGGGGCGACTTCCCGGGCGTCGCGCCGTCAGGGTCTGAGGAGCTGGTCGAAGTCCGTCGGGCGGGTGCCGTGGCGCGTCCTGGCGTGGTCCAGGACGGCCGCTTTCAGGGTGTCGGTGCGGACGTCGGCGGCGGTGCGGGGGGAGGCGGTCTCGGGGGTGTGCTCGTAGTTCCGGACGACGGCGTCGAGGGCGACCGGGGCGGTGAATCGCCAACCGTGGAGCAGGATCACCTGCGAGATGGCCGGGTAGGGCGTGCGGGTCGGGTTGCCGAGCCAGGTGAGGAGGGTGGAGCGGGGGACGGTGAAGTCGAGTCCGGCTCTGGCCAGGGCCCGGAGGGCGGCGGGGGCGAGTGGGGGTGCGTTGCGGTCGGGGTCGAGGGCGATGAGGTCCTGCCACAGGCAGGCCGCGTCCATGACGGCGGCCCGGGCGTCGCGAGGCCGCTCCTGTCGGTCGAACGCCTCGGCGGTGGCGAAGAGTTGTTGGGCGTGGGAGACCGACGCGGTCGGCCGGTCGCAGGTGTCCGGTCGGAGGAGGCGCGCCCAGGCGGTTGCGGCGGGCAGGAGCGTCGCGGCGAGAACGGCGAGCAGGGTACGTCGGTGGGGTGTGCCGGACGGGGGTGTGCCGGACGGGGGCGGGTCTGCGGGGGCGGGAGGGGCGGCGGCGGGTACCGGGGCGGTGGGGCGGCGCGGCGGTGGGGGCGGGGTCAGGACGGTGCGGTAGAGGGTCTGGAGGTCGCGGCCGGGGTCGGCGCCGAGTTCTTCGGCCAGGCGTCGGCGGACGACGTCGTAGCGGTGCAGGGCCTCCGCGGTCCGACCGGACGCGTGCAGGGCCTGGATCAGGACGTGTTCCAGGGGCTCGGCCAGGGGGTACTCGGCGGCGAGGTCGGGCACGGCGGAGACGACCGCGGTGGCGCGGCCGAGTCGGAACGAGGCCTGCGCCCACTGCACCGCCGCGTCCAGTCGCCGCTGGTGCCAGCCGGCCCGGACCTGCGCGGCCCAGGCGCCCGCGAGGCCGGCCAGGGGTTCGCCGCGCCACAGGTCCAGGGCCTCGGCGAGCGTCGCGGCGCGGGTCTCGTCGTCGTGCTGCCGGTCGGCGACCAGCCGGCGGAACCGGTGGAGGTCGATCCGCTCGGGGTCGACGTCCAGCACATAGCCGGCGTGGCGGCGTTCGATCCGCGCGGGCGTGCCGCCGTCGAGCCGTCTCAGCAGGGCGCGGATGCGGCTCAGGTGGGCGTACAGGACGGGCCGGGGGTTGGCGGGCGGGTCGTGGCCCCAGACCCGGTCGACGAGGGCCTCGATCGGGACCGGTCTTCGGGCGTCGACGAGCAGTGCGGCCAGGACCAGTTGCTGCTGCGGCGTCCCGACGTCGAGCGGCCGGCCTGCCGACCGCACCTCGATCTCGCCCAGCAGCCGGAAGTCCACAGGTACCCCCCAGGTGATCGACAGTGCCCGCGAAGTGCCCAACTCCCCATGCTGGCTTGGCTCGCAAGGTGGCCGCAAGGTCGGCGCACAGGCCGCGGTGCCAGGGTGTCCGGGCCAGACCGGCGACCACGCCGGTCACTCGAACCCATGGAGGACCACACCATGCGGACACCCCTGCTCCGACGGTTCGGCCGTCCCCGCAGGTCCACTGCACCGGCCGGGCGCAGACGTTCCCGACTCACTCCGGCGGCCCTGGCGGCGGCTCTGGCGTTCGTCGTCGTCGCGGCACTGGCCCCCTCGTCCGCCCACGCGGCGGACCCCACCCGGTACAAGCTCGTCAACGTCCGGACCGGGCTGCGCGCCGACGTCATCTGGGGACAGACCGCCTCGTACACCGGCGTCTTCCTGTGGCCGGACAACACCAGCCTCTCCCAGCAGTACGAGCTGCTCGACAGTGGGAACGGGTACTTCCGGATCAAGGCTCTGCACTCCGGCCAGTGCCTGATGCTCGACTGGCGCGCGGGGACCTACTCGAACGGCACCGCCGTCATCCAGTACCCGTACTGCGACGCCGGCTACGCGCCGTCCGAATGGCGCACCTCATGGGTGGGTCACACCTGTCCCACCCAGTGCTTCCCCATGACCATGGTCATCAAGAATCGGGCCACCGGCAGATGTCTGGACGCGAACGCCCCGTCCGGCACGCCCGGTGAGCAGGCCGTCCTGCAGCAGTGGGACTGCATCCCCAGCGACGACTACTGGAACACGGCGAACCAGAGCTGGAACCTCCTCCAGCTCAACAACTTCCCGCCCCCTCCCCGCTGAGCGACACGGTAGCGCGGTGGTCCGGTTCCGCGTCGCTCTCCGTCACGGGGAGCGACGCGGCACCCGTCAGCTCGAACGACCCAGCTGCCGGGTGAGGCCGGCCAGGGCGAGCGGTGCGCCGAGGACGCGTTCGGCGGCGCGGTGGCCGGAGAGGAGCGCGCCGTGCACGGTGGCCGGTTCGTGGCCGTAGGTGGCCTCGCCGGCGAAGTGCAGGACGCCGTCGACGGGTTCGGCCATCGCGTCGTGGTCGTCGTGCGAGGAGCCGACGGCGACGTACGAGTAGGAGCCGAGGGCGAGCGGGTCGGAGGCCCAGCGGGTGATCCAGTGCGCCACCGGGTCGGGGACGGCGTCGCCGTGGATGCCGCGCAGGGCGTCGACCACCGAGGTGACGATCTCCTCGTCGGTCAGCTGCTCGATCTCCCTCGCCCAGTCGCCGCCGGCGAAGGTCAGCAGCATCGGCCGGCCGCTCACCGCGGAGACGTCGTACCAGGAGTGCCAGGGGACGCCGGCCCGGCCGTGCTGGCGGATCGCGTAGACGCCGTCCGGCCAGAACCGCTCGGGGAAGCGGAGGAAGACCTTGTTGAACGCGCCCATGCCGAGTCGGGCGATCGGTCCCGCGACGGCGTCCGGCAGCGCGGGGGTGAAGGCGATCGCCCCCGCCTTCAGCACGCCCAGCGGCACCGTGACGATCACCTGGGCGGCCGCGAAGGCGCCACTGTCGGTGTCGACCCGGACGCCGGACGCCGACCTGGTGACGGCGGTGACGGTGGTGCCCAGGCGGATGTCGAGGCCGGCCGCGAAGGCGTGGGGGATGGCGTCGTAGCCGCCCGGGAAGATCACCTCCTCGCCCTCGATGGCGTCCTCGTCGAGGGCGTGGGCGGCGACCTGCTCGATGTCCGCGCCGCACTGCTCCTCGGTGCGGTGCCGGTAGAACTGCCGGACGCGGTCCGCCCGTTCGGCGTCCCAGCCGGTTCCGGCGAGGGTGCGTTCGGTGGCGTCGGCGTAGCTCTCGTCGTCGCCGGAGTCGGCGATCGCCCGCTGGAAGAGCGCGTCCGCGGTCTCGACGTCGTCGAGCCACCGCTTCGTCGCGGCCTCGTCCAGCCGCCGCCGCGCCTCGTCGTGGTCGGCGATCGGCCGCCCGCCCGCCTGGAAGCTTCCGACCGTGAACTCGACGGTCTCCAGGCCGAGTTCGGCGACGATCCCGGTGAGCGGGTTGCCGGTGAGGCCGTGGATCCAGGAGGCGCCGCGGTCGACGGAGAACCCGGCCGTGCGGTCCGTCCACATCCGGCCGCCGACCCGGTCCCGGGCCTCCAGCACGACCACCCGCTGTCCTGCGGCGTGCAGCAGCCGAGCGGCGGTGAGGCCGGCGATGCCCGCGCCGACGACGATCGTGTCCAACATCTTCACCGTTCCAGGGAGTTCGAAGGGGTGGGGCCCGGGGCGGGATCGGCCTCCGGTCAGCCGGTGTGGCCGAGCTGGGTCAGAGCCAGGTCCAGGGTGTCGGCGAAGAAGTCCGCGGCGGCGGTGTCCAGGCACAGCGGGGGCTTGATCTTCAGGATGTTGAGGTGGTCGCCGGTGGGCTGGACGACCACGCCGAGGTCGAGCATGCGGTCGCAGAGCTCGGCGGTCTCCTCGGTGGCCGGCTCCAACGTGCCGCGGTCGCGGACCAGTTCGAGCCCGAGGTACAGGCCGGAGCCGTGCACCGCGCCGACCACGGCGTGCCGCTCGGCCAGCGCCCGGAGCCGGAGCTTCAGGTGCCCGCCGACGCGGACCGCGTTGCCCTGCAGGTCCTCGTCGCGCAGCGCGTCCAGGACGGTCAGGCCGACCACGCTGGAGACCGGGCTGCCGCCGGTGGAGGAGAAGAAGTAGCCCTGCTCCCGGTACCGTTCGGCGACTTCCCGGGTGGTGACGACCGCGCCGAGCGGGTGCCCGTTGCCCATCGCTTTGGCGACGCAGACGATGTCGGGGACGACCTGCTGCTGCTCGAACCCCCAGAACCAGTGCCCGAGTCGGCCGTAGCCGGCCTGCACCTCGTCGGCGACGGCCAGGCCGCCGTGCCGGCGGACCGCCGCGTACACCTCGGCGAGGTAGCCGTCCGGCAGCGCCACCCCGCCCGCGTTGCCGTAGAAGGTCTCGCTGACGAACGCCCCGGCCGGGCGCCCCTCGGCGGCGAGGGCGTCGACCGCCGCGACGGCCTCGGGGGCGTAGCGGGCCGCGTCCGCGCCGCGGTGGCGGCCCCGGTAGGAGTTGGGCGAATCCACGGTGTGGACCCAACTCGGCCGGGTGGCAAGGGCGTTCGGGTTGTCCTGGAGCGAGGTGGAGACCGCGTCGGACGCGTACGTCCAGCCGTGGTACGCCTCGCGGAGAGCCACCACGTCGGGCTGCCCGGTCGCGCCGATGGCCAGTCGAAGCCCCAGATCGACCGCCTCGGAACCGGAGTTGACCAGGAACACCGTGTCCAGCGGATCCGGCAGCAGCGCGGCGAGACGCTCGGTGAACTCCACCACCGAGGCGTAGTGGAACCGCGAGTTGGTGTTCAGCCGCCGCAACTGGCGGGCCACCGCCCGCTCCACGCCCGGGTGGGCGTGGCCCAGCGGTGTGACGTTGTTGACGATGTCCAGGTACGAGCGGCCGTCGGTGGACAACAGGTGGTGGCGCCAACCCCGTTCGATCCGCGGCGGGGCCGCGTAGTAGTGCCCCTGCACCGTCGCGAACACCGCGCCGCGCCGCTCCAACAGGTCGCCCCGGTCCGCCGCCTGCTCGGCGGCCAGACCCAGCAGCGGCGCCGGGTCGGCGGTGAGCGGCAGCCAGCCCGCGGCGTACTCGGGACGCACCAGTGGCGGGACGGCCGGACCGTCGGCGTCGCCCAGCGAGAGGTGCAGGGCGGCCCCGGCCGGGAGGCGGACCAGCTCCGCGCCCGCCTCGACCTCCGCGTCCGCGGTCACCAGTGGGTGGACGTCGGCAGCGAACGCCAGCGTCAAGACCCGCTGCTCAAGGGCGAGTTCGATCCGGCCCGGCCCGGCGGCCAACACCCGGCCGGCGTCGGGCGCCTGCGCCACGGCGGTGCGGCCGAGCCACAGGTCGACGCCGGTGGACACGGTGGCGGGGGAGTCGGTGGACAGTGCGGGAGTCCGGGAGAGCCGGGCTGCGCCGTACGGGGTGCGGACGGCCGCCGCGCCGCCGGCCAGCGCGGCGGCCGCCGCCCGGTCCTCGGCGCCGGCGTCGAGCCAGGCCCCGCCGTTCATCGCGTCGGCATCGGTGGACAGATCGAGGACGGTGAACTCGTCGATTTCGCGCAGCAGTTGGTGCGTCGGCGCGGCGACCGGAGCGGGCCGGCAGGCGAAGCCCGCCGCGTCCCGGACCAGGTTGGTCATCACCGCCAGCGGCAGGCGGGTGGCCTGCTCGAACACCCGCCACTCCCGGTCGAGCGCGGCCGTGGCGTAGGCGTTGTCGGCGTCGACCGCCGCCTGCTGCCGCCCACTGACCACCAGCACGGCCGCCCGCAGCACCACCAGCGGCCAGAGCGCCCCCGCCTCGGCGGCGGACAGCGGCCGGACGGCATGGAAGGCCCGGACGGCCGGCAGCACCTGACGGGGCTCGACGCCGTCGTGGTGGAGCATCGACGAGAGCGACACGGCGAGCTCGCCGACCGCCCAACTCGTCGTCAGATCACCGAAGTCGATGATCCCGTCGGGCATCGGCGGCCGGCTGCCGGGCCGACGGATCAGGTTGTCGTCGGTGAGGTCCAGATGCACGGCCTGCAGCGGCAGTTCGGCCGCGACCGCCGCCACCCGCTCCCAGGCCTCCGTCGCCGCCGCCAGGACGGCGTCCCGCCGGTCGGCCTCGGTGACGTGCCCGGCGAGCCTGGCCACCACCCGGTCGGCGTGCCGGGGGTCCCACTGGAGGACGCGGTCGAGCCCGGGGTGCCGGAAGTCCCGCAGCGTGGTGCTGACCTTTCCCGCGATCTCGCCCATCGCCGCGACCGTCGGCGCCGACAGGTGCCGCGGGCCGGACAGCGTACCGCCGGGCAGGTGCCGCAACAGCCGCGCCGTGACCGACCCGCCGCCGGCCTCGACGACGGCACGCCGCGGCGCACCGTCCGGCCCGCGCAGCACGGTGGCGACCCGCAGCTCCGGGTGTGCCGCCGCGATCAGATCGGCGGCGGCGTCCTGGGCCTCGACCTCGACGGCGCCGAAGGCCGGATTGGCGATCTTCAGGACCGCGAGTATGTCCCCGTTCCCCTCCTGCAGAAGGAAGTTGGCGTCCTGCTGGCTGCCCAGCGGCTCGGCCCGCCCGGCGACCCCGAGCTGCCGGGCAGCAAGGAGTTCGGCCTCGGCCGGGGTGACGACCGGGACGGGAAGCGCGTCCTCGGCGAAGAAGTCGACGGTGCGGTGCTCGGAGTGGGGCATGGCGGAGTCCTCGGCGTGGTGCGGATCTGGGTACGGGGCGGACGCCCGGTTCACGTGTGCCTCACACCGGCCTCACGTGTGCCACAGGAAGCGGTGGGTGTGGATCGCGAAGTACGGGAAGTTCTCCACCGACACCACGCCCTCGACGGTGCGCACCGCGTCGTTGACGAAGTCCAGCAGGTCGTTCGGCCGGTCGCACACCACCTCGACGAACAGGTCGAAGCTGCCGGCGGTCAGCACCGCGTACACGACCTCGTCGTGCCGCGACAGCGCGTCCGCCACCGCCCGGGGATCGCCGTCCACCCGCAGCCCCAGCAGCGCCATCGTCTGACGCCCCATGGTCATCGGGTCGGTCACCCCCACCACCTGCACCGCCTTGGCATCGACCAGCCGCTGCACCCGCTGCCGCGCAGCCGACGGCGACAGCCCGACCTTCGGCCCCAACTCGGCATACGGGATCCGCCCGTCCACCTGAAGCTCCCGCAGGATGGCCCGATCGATCTCGTCCATGTGGCAGAACCCCTTCACTGCGGAACACGCGGAACAGCAGCCCGGAGCGCTGTGTGCAGGACACGATGCCCGATCCCGACGCTCGAATCAACGGTCTGGACGATCGAATCGATTGTTTCCGCGCGCGAATCGAGCGTTTCGTGGTCGTCGGCGACGGTCGAGGAGGGCAGCTGCGCGAGGTCGGACGAGCTCGGTCGAGGCGTCGTCCGGTGAAGGCGGCCCGCAGCGCGCGGCACCGGGCCCGGACGGCGGGAGATGGACCTGAACCCCTTGACGCCCAGTCAAGTACGGTGACCGTCCTGCTGATTGGCCGCCTGGTCACCACCTGCGTGCCGCGGTCTTCCGCGCGGCGTGTCGTCCTGCGCGAGTCGCCGTCGCCCGACCAGGACTCTTCCGGCCGGGTCGTGGCGGCTCGTGTGCGACGCCGGTGCGCTCACCGGCCGCACCGCCCGTCCCGGACGCCGCACCGCCCGTCCCGGACGCCGCGCCTTCTTCCCGGACGCCGCGCCTTCTTCCACGGCGGGTCGGCCGCACCGGAACGGTGTGCTCGTGGTTCGGTCGAGGGCCGGGTACGGTTGAAGGTGCCGTGACTCTGTGCGCATGGGTTCCTGCGCATTCGCCGACATCCGGACACGGCCGAGTCGCCGCCTGCCGGCCTGTCACCGTCACCGAGTGCCCCGACGGAACCGGGGTGAGCGGGAGGAGTTCGACATGCCCGTA
Source organism: Kitasatospora sp. CB02891 (assembly GCF_002803145.1). NCBI lineage: Bacteria > Bacillati > Actinomycetota > Actinomycetes > Kitasatosporales > Streptomycetaceae > Kitasatospora > Kitasatospora sp. CB02891. The sequence goes on from NZ_NNBO01000004.1 coordinate 249,922, forward strand.
GCCAACGCCGGGGCGGACGTACTGATCGTCGGTGGCGGGCCGGTCGGGCTCACCGCCCGGGCGCTGCTGGAACGCTGGGGTGTGCGAGCACTGCTGGTCGAGAAGCACCGCAAGCTGTCACCGTTTCCCCGGTCCCGGCTGGTCAACGTGCGCTCGATGGAGATCTTTCGCCAGCTCGGGCTTGCCGCCGAGATCACGGCCGGCGCATTCGCACCGGAGTACGGCCGCGTCCGCTTCCGCGACACCCTGCGCGACCGCGACTTCGCCACCGCGGCGATGGTCGGGGTCAATGCGCCCGTCCCGGAGAGCCCCGTCGTCGGCGTGGTCACCTCGCAGGACCGGCTGGAACCCGTGCTTCTCGCCGCCGCGGACGCGCCGATGCGGTTCGGGGTCGAGCTCGTCGACCTGGTCGAGGAGGCCGAGGGCGTCGTGGCCCTGCTCGTCGACCACCGGAGCGGTGAGAAGGTCCGCGTCCGTGCCCGCCATGTCGTCGCCGCCGACGGCGCGAGCTCCACGGTCCGGCAACGGCTGGGAATCGACACCACCGGCCCCGGAGCGATCGGGGGCTTCACCACCGTCGTGTTCGACGCCGACCTCGACCGCTGGTGCGCCCGCCGGCCCGCCGGGGTCTACTTCACCGCGCACGGGACGTTCCTCCCGCTCTACCCCGAGGGAGGCTGGGCCTGGTTCGTTCCCACACCCGAAGACGCCGCTCGGGCCGACTGGCCCGGCCTTGTCTCGCGCGCCCTCGGCGCCGGCTCCGACGTACCGGTCGACGTGCTGCGGGTTCAGCACTGGGTGATGAACGGGTTCGTCGCCGCACGCCTCCGCCACGGCCGGATCCTGCTGGCCGGCGACGCCGCGCACGCGGTGCCCATCATCGGCGGGCTGGGCATGAACGCCGGCGTCGCCGATGTGCACAACCTGTGCTGGAAACTGGCGGGCGTCCTCCAGGGGTGGGCCGGACCGAGCCTGTTGGAAACCTACGAGACGGAGCGACAGCCCGTCGCCCGGCAGACCCTCGACCAGGCCGTGGCCAACACCCGACTGCTGCTGCAAGTGCAGAACCGGCGCCGCGAGCAGCTGCGAACCGGCGAAGCAGCACCGGCAGAGGTCGAACTCCCTTGGTCGGAGCAGTACTTCGCCCAACTCGGTCTCGTGCTCGGCGTCACCTACCGCTCCGACGCCGTCCTCACCGACGGCAGCACCCCGTCCGAGCCGTCCGACCCGGGCACGGACTACGTCCCCACCGCAGAGCCGGGCCGTCGGCTGCCGCACCTCCGGCTCACCCGCGATCGCTCCACCCTCGACGCCCTCGGCGAGTGGTTCACCCTGCTCACCCCGGACCCGACTCACTGGCAGCAACAGACCGCCGCACCATGGCCGCTGCACATCGAGGCCCTCCCCCTTGAGCACACCGATCTCTGCGGCCTCGGGCCGCACGGAGCACTACTCGTCCGACCCGACGGCCACATCGGCGCCCGCTGGCGGGACCGCCCACCGAGCGACGCCACCCTCCAGCACGCCCTCACCGCGATCACCCGCTCGACAGCCCCCCGGCAGCCCGGCACCCGATGACGCGAACCACCGCGGACCTCACCCACGGAGCGACCTGTCGGACGCCGCGCCGTCAGTCCGCTGCGAGTTGTGCGGCGAGCGCGGAGCTGAGCCAGGTGTTCGCGGCGCCGAGCGTCGGGGCCGGGGTCAACTCGCCTGCGAGCGCCCAGTAGCGGCGCATGGCGGGGTGGTCGCCCACCGCGAGTTCGCGGCCGAGTTCGCGGCGGTAGTCGGGAGTGTCGTGGCGGTCGTGCGCCCGGGCGTGGGCGGCGACGAAGCAGTCCAGGGCCTCGCCCGCGGCGGGGTCGCGACCGGCGAGCAGGGCGGGCGCGGCCAGGTCGTAGGCCTCGCGCAGGCCGTCGTAGAGCATGTCCGGCCGTGGCGGCGAGGGGCGGTGATCCACCAGGCACGCGTTGTTCACGGCCGCGGTCAGTTCGTGCAGCCGGGCGAAGGCCAGCACGTGCGCCGGCGAGGGCTGCTCCGGCAGCGACGGCACCGCCGCCGCCACGACGGCGGCCACCAGCCGAGCGGGGAGCCTCACCGGCAGCAGCCCGCGCCAGTAGCGGACCAGGGTCTCCGTATCGGGAGGGGTGCCGAGCGCGCCGACCAGACGCAGGAGCTCGGCGCGCTCCACGGGCGCGGCCTCGTGCAGCAGCCGCAGCGCCGCCTCCCGCCAGCGCAGCGCGGCAATCTCGGCGCCCAGGCTGTCCAACTGCCGGGCCACGACGGCCTCAAGACCCTCGTCGAAGCCCGCACCGGCCCCGTCCTCGGCCGTCTCCTCGGCGACGACCCGGGCGACTTCCGGCAGCGGCACGTCCAGCGCGCGCAGCGAGCGGATCAGCCGCAACCGCTCCAGCGCCTGCGGGGCGTAACGGCGGTGTCCGCCGCCGCTGCGACCGGCCTCGGGCAGCAGGCCCTGCTCCGAGTAGAAACGCACTGCCTTCACGCTCACCCGGGCGCGCTCGGCGAGCTCACCGATGCTCAGCAGGTCGTGCGGCAGCACCACTTGAACCTCCCGTTGGGGGAGTTCCTACCGTACCCGCATGCGAAGCGATCAAGAGATTCGGACCGCGTTCATCCTGGCCTCCGGCCCGTTCACCGGCGGGCTGCTGTGGGACCGGGTGGGCGAGAAACTGCGCGAGGCGGGCGCCGAGGTGCACGCCGCGACGCTGACCGGCACGGGCGGCAGTGCGGCGCCCGCAGGTGGGGTGGACGAGGGCGAGGTGGAGTTGGAGACCCACATCGCCGACGTGGTGCGGCTGATCGACGCGGTCACCGCGCCGACGGTGGTGCTCGTCGGGCACGACTACGCCATCCACCCCGTGCTCGGCGCGGCGCAGCGCCGCGTGGAGCGGGTCACCCGGATCGTCTACCTGGACTCCGGGCTGCCGCAGGACGGCGACCTGCCCCTCGCGCTGGTGCCCGACACGGACGTGCACACCCTCCTGCGCGAGCGGCCGGACGCGACCGTGCCGGCGCCCGCGCCCGACCAGTGGCAGCGGTGGGGCAACACGACCGGCCTGTCGCCGGCCGATCTGGAGCGGCTGTCGTCGCTCGCCGCGCCGCAGCCGGGTCGGACGCTGACCGAGCCGCTACGGCTGACCGGTGCGCTGAGGAGCGTGCCGACCAGCGGCGTCCTGTGCACGGCGAGCGGGCTCAACATCGAGGCCGTGCAGCAGCTGGTGACGTCGGGCATGCCGCAGTTCCAGGCCCTCGCCGAGCCGGGCGTGGGCTTCTTCGAACTGGCGACGGGCCACTGGCCGATGCTCTCCTGCCCCGACGAGCTGGCCACGACACTGTTGCGCGCCGCCGCCGGAGAGGGCCACCGGCTCACTCCGGCGAACAACACGCCGTTCCAGGAGCGTCCGTTCCTGCTCGACGTGCCGGTGGCGGCACGGGAACGCACCGGACGTCTGGACCTGCACCTGCCGGACCCGGCCGACGACGACGGCCCCCGCCCGGCGATCCTCTTCGTGCACGGCGGTCCGCTGCCGCGCGACCTGGTGCCCGACCTGCGGGACTGGCCGCTCTACGTCGGCCACGCGCGGCTCGCGGCCGGCCGGGGCGTGGTCGGCGCGGTCGTCGCCCACCGGCTCCACGCGACGTCCGACTACCCGACGGCCGCGGCCGACGTCGCGGAGGCGCTGCGGGTGCTGCGGGCGGACCCGCGCGTCGACGCGGACCGGATCGCGCTGTGGGTCTTCTCCGGCGGCGGCCTGCTGCTCTCCGACCACCTGGCCGCTCCGCAGCCCTGGCTGCGCTGCGTCGCCGCCAACTACCCGGTGCTGGCGCCGCTGGCAGGCTGGGTCGGTGTCGACCCGCGCTTCGCTCCGGCCGCGGCGCTGCCGAAGGCCGGCCGACTGCCGGTCGTGCTGACCCGGGTGGGGCTCGAAGCGCCGGACATCGCCGCGACGGTCGCCGCGTTCGTGGCGGCCGCGGACGAGTGCGGCGCGGCGCTGGAGCTCGTGGACGTGCCGCACGCGATGCACGGATTCGACGTGCACGACCCCACGGACGAGACCCGCGAGGCCGTGCAGCGCGCGCTGTCCGCCGTCCTCACGCACCTTCACGCCTGACCGAACGCCCGCACCGAGTGCGGGAGGTCCCCGCCTCGCCAGCAGGCGGGGACCCGGACACCGGCACGTGGCCGAGCTGCGCGCGCCGCTGCGCCGACCACCGCGCGGTCCCGAGGCGATGCCGGTGGCCGCCGGTGGCGCGCTACTTGCCGACCAGCTTCCGGGCGATGATTCCGCTGAGTGTCCTGGGCGCCAGCCGTCGGGCCGTCCACAGGGCCCGGGTGCCGCGTCCGGGGAAGGCCCACGGTCGGCCGCGGGTCAGTGCCCGGTCCATCGAGTCCAGTACTGCTTCGATGCTCAACCCCGGTCGGGGGCCGAGGAGTTGAGGGGTCTCGACGCGGATCCGGTCCAGCATCGGCGTCTCCACCGCCGGCGGGCAGACGCACAGGACGCGGATGCCGTCGGCCCGGTGCTCGGCCGTGACGATCTCGGCCAGGAAGTGCACCGCGGCCTTCGCCGCGCCGTACCCGCCGCCCATCGGCACCGGCACCCATCCGCCGATCGAGCCCAACAGCACCACCTCGCCGCCGCCCCGGGCCGCCATCAACGGCACCAGTGCGTGCACCATGCGCAGCGTCCCGCCGTACACGATGTCCATCACCCGCAGGGTGTCCGCCGGATCCTGATCGAGCAGCGGCCCCATCACGCCGACGCCGGCGCTGTGCACCAGCCGACGCGGCGGTCCCAACTCCCGTGCCACGTCGAGCGCGAAGGCGGCGACCGCCTCCCCGTCGGTGACGTCGCAGACGAACGGACGCACCCCGGACGCCTCGGCGGCCAGTCCGTCCAGACCGGCCGCATCCACGTCCACCGCCGCGACCGCCCAGCCGGCCCGGGCCAGCCGTAACGCCGCCGCCCGCCCGATACCACTGGCAGCGCCGGTGACGACGACAACATTTCCTGACAAGAACGCCACACCCCCCACTCCTGGGCCCGCGGAACGCCGGACACACCCCTCCGGCCCGAGCCGTACCGTCCGGAGAAGCCCTACCCCGCCGACACGCCGGCAACGCCACCGGCGCAGCACCCGTCGAGCGGGTCACCCTCCTCGGTCGTCCTCCGCGACCGACCGCCGGGCCGTGGTGACCGGTACTGTCCGCGGGTGACCCGTCGAACCCCGCCGCGCCCCTTGAGCGTCGAAGAGCGGTTTCCCGAGCTTGTCCCGTTCCGCCGGCAGACGGTACGGCTGCATCCGCGGGCCGGCCGGCCGGGGTGCTGGAACAGTTCGGTGGGCGGCCCGCTGCTGTGGCCGGTGCGGGAGCCATGGCCGGAATGCTCCGAGCACCCGGGGTCGCCGATGGTCGCGGTCGCCCAGATCCACCGCGGAGATGTGCCGGACATCGTGCCCTTCCCGGAGGGGCGGGATCTGCTCCAGGTGCTCTGGTGCCCGCGGCGCCATGACGGGCAGTGGGTCGTCCCGCAGGTCTGCTGGCGGTCTGCGGCGGAGGTGGGGGAGGTGCGGCAGGCCCCGGCGGTGCCGGCGGATGCCGGGTACGGGCGGGTGCCGCGACCGTGCGTCGTGCATCCGGAGTTGGTGACCGAGTACCCGAGTTGGGATCTGTCGTACGAGCTCTGGGACGCCTTGGACGCCCGCTTCGAGCAGGTGGAGAAGGAGACGGGCTGGGACTACCAGAACCACTTGTCCACCGCGCCGGGCACCAAGCTGGGCGGCTACCCCGGTTGGAGCCAGGACCCGCAGTGGCCGCACTGCCCGGCCTGCGGGGTGCCGATGGACCACCTGCTGACCGTGGAGAGCACCGAGGAGCACGACCACCGGCAGGCGTGGACTCCGGTCGAGGACCGCGACGTCCGCCGGGAGGGCGCAGACCTGAGTCTCGGCGATCTGGGCGGGGTGTACCTGTTCGAGTGCCGCACGTGCCCCGGGCGGCCGTTCGCCCATCGCTTCGACTGAACCCGCCGGGTGTCGGCGGGGGCGAGTGCGGTGAACCCGCCCGCCACGCCGGGAGCGGAGGTCAGGACAGCCGACAGTCGGTGAGCCATCGTCTTCCCTCTCTTGAGTGCGCTGCCGCGCACTGCCGCTGCGTGAGGTGAGAGCTCGTCAGGGAGCCGGCGATCCGGTGGCACACGAATCATGCGTGTACACAGGGGAGTTGGCGGAGTTCCGCCGCTGCCGGGAGGCGGCTGGCGGCGGGTGACCGTCGTACGCGCCCGGTGGCTGCCGAACGTCGTTGCCGCAAGTCGGAGCGCCCGCTTCGGCGGCCGATGGGCGGTAGGTGTGACTCGTTCGGATGAACCGGCGGCGTGCTTCGCGGGGGATGGTCATGGGGTCGGGTACAAGCCTGCGGGAGCGGCAAGGCGTCCGTCGGTTCGGTGCCTCGGGCTCCCGGTGACAAATCACTCCAATGAACCCCCAGTACGGGAGTACCCATGCGCATCAGCCCTCGTGCGGCCCTCGCGGTCACCGCCGGCGCCCTCGTCCTGTCCTTCACCGGTGTTTCGACCGCCTCGGCGGCGCCCGGTGTCGTGATCCAGGAGAACGGCAGCAATTTCAACCAGGTCCGGGACCCGCAGGGCGGCCAGTGCTACCCCGGTCTCGGTGCCGATACCGCGATCGCCAACCGGACCGGCGGCACCATCCTGCTCTTCCCCGACGGCAACTGTCAGACGAAGATCCTCAACCCGCTGGGCCCGGGCGAGTTCCGACCGGACGAGAACGTCGGCAGCTTCCTCGCCCTCGACTGAGGCTCGCACCGATCCCGCCCTCCGGCCGCACACCGGAGGGCGGCCCCCTGCGCGAGCGCCTGGCGCCGGACGGGGGCATGGTGATTCGGCGCGACTACCAGCCGGACTCGGTCAGGGTGCAGCCGTCCGCGGTGATCTGGTGGGTCCGGCCGGAGCCGCCGACCACGCGGCAGTGGCTGGTGACGGTGAGGCGGGGTGCGGTCGCGGGTTGTTCCAGGCGGATGCCGAAGCCGCCGTACATGCCGGGGACGGTGAAATCCAGTCTCGGGTCGGGGAGTTCGGTGAGGATGCAGACCTGGGGGAGGGTCAGGGCCGCCTTGACGCCGTAGTCCTCGGTGCGGACCCGGATCAGGGCGTGCAGGAAGTGCTGCATCGCGCGCAGGTCCCGCTCGCCGACCGGGTGCAGGGGCACCGGTTCCAGCAGCGGCAGCAGGGTGTCGCGGCCGAGCCGGGCGGCGACGTCGACGGGGCGCTCGCCGTCCGTCGCGCGCAGGGTGCGCCAGGCGCCGGCGTCCAGGAGTTGTCGGACGACTGCGGGCGGGGCGCCGTGCCAGGCGGCCTGGTGCAGGGGTGTCCAGCCGCTGCGGCCGCCGGTGCGACGGGTGTTGGCGAGGCCGGGGGACTTGGCGACGGCGGCCAGGACGGTCGGCCAGTCGCCCCGGTGGGCCGCGTCGGAGGCTTGGTCCAGTGCGGTCTGGACGTGCTCGTGGAAGTGGCCCCGTTCCGCCACGCCGTCCCAGCCGGCCATCCGTCCCCCTGTTCGGTGTCGGCCCGCCGTGTGCCGGGCGAGTTCTGGTGAACATTGTTGCCGCGGAGCCGGGGTGAGGGGGACCCGGGCCGGTCGGTCACCGGACTCCGGCCCGCGGGCAGGGGGAGGGGGAAGGCTCAGGCGGCGGCTCTCGCGGTGAGGGCGCGTCCGTAGCGGCGCAGCAGCAGGACGGCGGTGGTGGCCAGCCCGGTGAGCAGGCCGAGCCAGAGGCCGTGGGTGGCGCCGCCGAGGGGGAACGCGAAGAGCCAGGCGGCGGGGAGGCCGACCAGCCAGTAGCCGACCAGGGTGAGGCGGAAGCCGCTGCGGGTGTCGTCGAGGCCGCGCAGCAGGCCGACGCCGATGTTCTGGGCGCAGTCGAAGAACTGGAGGACGGCGACGACGGCGAGCAGGCCGGTGGCGATCTTCAGGGCCTGCTGGTCGGACGGCGAGCCGGGGTCGAAGTAGGGCCGCAGGACGAGCTCGGGGACGGCGAGGTAGGCCAGGCCGACCAGGGTGGTGACGACGGCGCCGCAGGCGAGGGCGGTGTTCCTGATCCGGCGGGCGGCGGCGAAGTCTCCGAGGGCGAGTTCCCGGCTGACGTTGATGGAGGCCGCGTGGGAGAGGCCGACGGCGACCTGGAAGACGAGGTAGATCAGCTGGTTGACGGCGGTGTGGGCGGCGAGGGCGGCGGCGCCGAAGCTGCCGGCGAGCAGCGCGGTGACGGAGAAGAACCCGGCTTCGGAGCCGTAGGTGGCGGCGATCGGGGCGCCCAGGCGGAGCAGGCGGCGGACGGTGGCAGGGTCGGCGCGCCAGAAGTCGAGGCGCAGCAGCGGTGCGAGCTGCGGGTCGCGGCGGGCGGAGCCGTACAGCGCGAGGAAGGTGAGCAGGTGGACGGTGCTGGTGGCGATGCCGATGCCGGTGAGGCCGAGCTTCGGCAGGCCCCAAATGCCGTGTATCAGTGCCCAGTTGAGGCCTGCGTTGACGGCGACCGAGGCGAGGGTGATCCGCAGTAGGGCCTGCGGGCGGCGCATGCCGACGGTGAACTGGCGGATCGCCTGGAACCAGAGGCAGGGCAGCAGGCCCGGTGCCAGCGCGGCGAGCATGCCCTGGGCGCGGTGGGCGACGGCGGCGTCCTGGCCGAGCAGCGTCGCGGCCTGGCCGATCAGGACCATCAGGACGGCGCCGGCCAGCCCGGCGAGGGTGGCGACCGCCATCGCCGCCCGCACCAACGCCCGGACACCGTCACCGTTCGGCAACTCTGTTGACTCGTCGGCCCGTTCGGCCCGGGCCGCGGCCGCCGCGACCTGGTTCCCGACGGAGGTGACCAGGCCGACGCCCATGGTCCGCAGCTGGTTGAAGACGACCAGTGCGAGGCCGCCGGCGGCCAGTGCCTCGGTGCCGAGGACGCCCATCATGACGGTGTCGGTGGTGGTGAGGGCGACCTGGGCGAGTTGGGTGAGGGCGAGCGGGACGGCGAGGGCGGCGAGTGCGCGGCTGTCGCGGACGAGGGTGGCTGGCTGCATCGTGGGTGTCACGTTTCTCGGAAGTCAGGAAGTCAGGGCCTGCGGAGCTTGCTGAGGGTCTCGTCGATGTCGGCCTCCACGGCCGGGTCGAGCAGCGCCCGGGCGTTCATCCAGTCGTCGTCGAAGACGGTGTCCAGGTACTTCTCGCCGCCGTCGTTGACGAAAGCGACCATGACGGCGTCCGGCGGGAGCGTCGGCAGGCGCTTGAGCGCCTCGTGGACGACGCCCCCGGCGGAGCCGCCGATGAGCAGTCCGGTGCGGCGGGCGACGACGCGGGCGGTCGCGAAGGCCTCGACGTCGCCGACCTTCACGCCCTCGTCGATGAGGTCGTAGTCGACCAGCAGGCCGATGGTGGCGCCCTCGGGGGTGCCGGTGCCGGACTGGTAGTAGTCGTGGGCGGGCGGCCCGAAGGCGATCGAGCCCTTCGGTTCGACCCCGACGACGGCGACGCCGGGCACGGACTTCCTCAGCTCGCGGGCGGTGCCGCAGAGCCCGCCGCCGGTGCCGACCGCGCCGATCAGCACGTCGACCCGGTGGTCGAGGGCCTGGGCGATCTCCCGGCCGACGGCGTAGTAGCCGACGGCGTTGCTGGGGTTGTTGTGCTGCTCGGTGAAGAAGGTGTTGTCCTTGCCGCGGGCCAGCTGTTCGGCGAGTTCCTCGCGGGCCGCGGTGTGGAGTTCCTCGCCGTCGGCGCCGGCGTCGATGTGGACGAGTTCGGTGCCCATCGCCTTCATCCCGCGCAGTTTGTCGACGGCGGCGTGGTTGTCGACGACGGCGGTGAAGCGGTAGCCGCGCTCGGCGGCGACCACGGCCAGGCCCAGGCCGGTGTTGCCGGAGGTGGATTCGACGATGTGGCCGCCCTCGCGCAGCTCGCCGCGCTCCTCGGCGTCGAGGACCATCTGACGGGCCATCCGGATCTTGGCACTGCCGGTGGGGTTGAACATCTCCAGTTTGAGCAGCAGCCGTGCGCCGTTGTCGGCGTGGGCGAGCTCGAACAGCGGGGTGCGGCCGATCAGTTCGGACATCCGGCTGACCACCGGCGGGCGGGTCAGGGCGTCGGTCATGGTGTGGGCTCCGTGAGGACGTCGGGTCGGGGGATCAGCGGTCTAGGCGCCAGCGCGGGCGGTCGCCGGAGTGGTCGACGACCACCTTCGGCGGCAGCGGGAGTTCGTGGAAGGGGGACTCGTTGGAGTCCATCTGGTAGCCGGCCGTGTTGGGGTAGACCAGCAGGTCGCCCACCCGGGGCCGGGCCGGGAAGGCGATCTTGCGCCAGGTCAGCAGGTCGGAGTCCAGACAGCTGGCCCCGCCCACGCACGCCCGGTACGGCCGGTCGGCGAGGTCTGCGGGATCGGCGAGGTCAGCGGGATCGGCGGGCGAGGGGGCCGCCCGGAGCAGGACCGGCTCCGGCAGGTACTCGCTGGCGAACCACTGCTCGGACAGGCTGAGGCTGGTGCCGTCCACCGTGACGATGCCGTACCCGGCGCGGTCCTTGACGCCCTGGACGGGGAACACCGACGACCCGGCCCGGTCCAGCAGCGCGCGGCCGGGCTCCAGCAGGAGCGTCACACCGGCCTGCCGGAGCCGCTCGGCGAGACTGGGCCCGGTGCCGCCGGGGCGGGCGGCGAGGATCGCGCGCAGGGCGTCGGCGCCGGCGACGGGGGAGTGGTACGGGTAGAAGTCGCCTGCGGCGAAGGACTTTTCGCCGTGGTAGTGCCCGGGCCGCTGGGCGGTGAGGAAGGCGTCCCAGGCGTCGGCGGCGACGTAGTCCACGGGGAAGCCGCCGCCGATGCTGATCCGGTCCGCAGGCAGGCCCAACGACCGTGCGTGCAGGCAGAGTTCGACGAGCTCCCCGGCCAGGTCGGCGCGCGGCCGGACCGCGTAGCCGGACAGGTGGAAGCTGAAGCCCTCCATCCGCACGGCGTCGCCCGCCGCTGCGCACCGCTCCAGTGCCCGGTGCAACTGCCCGTCGTCCAGCCCGAACCGGCTGCCCGGCTGGGACGGCGGGTGGCGGCGCAGCAGGACGCGGGCGGGTCGGCCGCCGTCGAGGCCGAGCAGGTGCTCCAGTTCGTCGGGGGCGTCGACGGCGATCAACGCGCCCTGCCGGACGGCGACCCGGAGCAGGGGCGCGGACTTGGCGGGGCCGGTGACGACCAGGTGCTCGCCGCGCACGCCGTGGCCGAGCGCGTCGCGCAGCTCGCCGAGGGACGCCACGTCGACGCCGGTGTCGGCCGCGGCGCACCGGTCGACGAACACGGAGGCCTTGTTGGCCTTCTTCGCGTAGTGGATCCGGCCGTCGACGCCGGCGTCGGCGAGGGCGGCGCGGAACGCGGCGAGGTTGGCGTCGAACCGCTCGGGCAGCAGGTAGTGGAACGGGCCGCCGAGGCCGTGGGCGAGTTCGTGGAGCAGGCCGCTGCGGTGGATCCGCTCGGCGAGCGGGTCGGGGTGGGCGGGCAGGGTCAGCGCCACAGGGCGACCTCGGTGCCGAGCCGCTGGTCGGCGGCGAGTTGGGCGAAGCGGTGGCCGAGGGCGATGTCGGTGACCACGAGTCCGCTGTTGTAGGCGAAGATCCGCTGTTCGGGCGCGGTGCGGGCGGCGCCGTCGCCGGCCAGGACGGCGGGCAACTCCACGTCGACGGGCGGGAGTTCGCCGTCGGCGTCGGCCATGTCGGTGCCGGTGACGCGCATCTGGGCCGCGCTGGTGGCGATCACGCGGTCCGCCCGGTGGAGGGTGGCGGGCGCGAGGCCGTGGCCGACCAGGATCGCCACCGCGCCGGGCTTCAGCCAGTCGGCCTCGACGGCGGCCCGGGTGTGCCCGCCGGCGGTCGCGACGACCAGGTCGGCGTCGCGGGCGGCGGCCTCCAGGTCGGTGACCAGTTCGAGCTCCCGGTCGGGGAAGTGCCGGGCGAGTTCGGCCCGGACGGCGGCGATGCCGTCGGGGTGGGTGCCGGACAGCAGCAGGCGCTCCAGCCCGGGCAGGGCGGTGAGCAGGAACGGCAGGGCGAGCCGGCCCTGGGTGCCGGTGCCGATCACCAGCGCCGTCCTCGCCCCGGGGGCGGCGCATTCGCGGGCCAGCAGCGCGGAGACGGCCGGGGTGCGCAGGGAGCCGATCCGGGCGCAGTCCAGCATGGCGACCGGCCGTCCGGTGACGTCGTCGTACAGGGTCAGCGTCGTGTAGTAGTGCTGCTGTTCGCGGCCGACGTCCAGGCCGTGCTTGTACGAGGTCTTGACGGCGACGACGTTGCGCGCGCCGTCGCGGCCGAGCATGGCGTACGCGACGGAGTGGCCGTCGGCCGGTTTGACGGTGAGCTTGCGCGGGTTGTCGGACTGTCCGGCGGCCAGTGTGCGGTAGGCCTGTTCGACGGTGTCGAGGACGTCGGCGAGGGTGATGTCCAGTCCGGCGAGGTCGCTGGTGGACAGGACCCGCAGGGTGGTGTCGTCCCGGTCCATGGGGGATGCCCTTTCGAGGAGGTGGCTCAGAGGGTGAGGGCGGCCTGGCCGTAGCCGTGTTCGTCCGCCTCGGCGGCCGGGCGGGTGGGGCGCTGTTCGACGCGGACGGAGGCGCGCTTGAGCCAGCGGTCGGTGCCGTCGTAGCGGGCCCGGAACGGCACCCGGCCGTGGACGACCAGGTCGTTGTCGACGACCAGGACGTCACCCGGCTCCAGGCTCACCGCGACCGAGACCCGGGCGAGTTCGTCACCGAGCCGCCCGTACGCGGCGCGCCAGGCCGGGTCCGCGGTCTCCTGCGGGGTGTAGGCCGGGTCGTAACGCATGGTCAGGCCGTCGGGCGCCTCGAACAGGGTGGGCACGGGGGCGGGCCGCCCGCCGAACCGCTGGGCCTGCTCGTAGGCGTCGTCGGGCAGGATCGGCGCGACCGGCAGCTTCAACCGGTCGACGTCGGCGTCGGACAGCTCGACGAGGCGGACGCTGGCCGCGGTGGTGGCGATGGCGTCGTGGTTGCGCATGCAGCACAGCAGCAGCAGGTGCGCGCGGCCCGGGTGGAAGGCGTCCTCGGTGTGCGGGGTGAGCAGGACGGAGCTGGAGGCGCCGGTCTGCTCGCTCTCGTGGCCGGGCGACGGGACGATGTTGTGCACGAACCGGCCGTCCTGCTGGCCCTCCCACGCGATCGGGGTGCCCATCAGGGCGGAGACCAGCAGCAGGGCCACGTCCCACAGCGCGCCGGCGTCGCCGACCTTCGACCAGTGCCCGGGGGTGGGGCCGAGGTCGGTGTCGTCGATGCGCAGTCCGCGCAGTACGAACAGGCCGTCGGCGGTGTCGACGGGGCGCAGTCGGCGGCGCAGCGGTTCGCCGAGCGCGGCCGACTTCGCGGGCAGGTCGGCGAGCAGGCCGGGGCTGGTGGCGGAGCCGTGAAGGGCCAGCAACTCGGCTGCGGCGGAGGTGAGTTCCGCGACGGCGGTGGGGTCGAGACGGCGTACCGGGGCAGGGCAGGTGGGCACGGCGGGACCTTCCGGGGACAGGAGGGGGGACGGAGCCACGTGGCATCACCGCGCCGAGGTGGGACGGCGGGGGAGCTGCGCGTGGAGCATCGGTCCGGGGCGGCTCGAACCGCCGGACGGCACGAAACGTAACAACGACTTTGAGGTTAGGCAACCCTTACTTATTCGATCGCTGGCGATGGAGTTTGTTTGATGTGTAGTCAACTGGCCTGGAAATCAAGGAAGTTGGCGGTCCGGTGGATGGCTGGCACTGGGGCGGCGGGCTTGCGGCGGGCGTCGAACTTAGGGTAGGCAAACCTCAGCAAGTAGAGCGCGGACCCGAGACGAGGATCGAACGTGGGCGTCACCAGACGACAGCTGCTGTGGGCCGGAGCCGGAGCGGGGGCGGTCGGCGTGCTTGCCGCCTGCGGTGGCGGCAACGGCGGCGGCGAGGGTGCCGCGTCCTCCGGCGAGTCCGGCCAACAGCCGCGCCCGGGTGGGACGTTGAAGGTCGGTGCGCTCGGGAAGGCCTCCGCCGTCACCCGGGATCCGCACGGCAGCCAGGCGAACGAGAGCGACTACCTGATCATCAGCCTGATCTACGACACGCTGGCGATACCGGGGGCGAGCACCAACACCGCCCCCCGCCTGGCCGCCTCCTGGAAGCCCTCGCCGGACCTGCGGACCTGGCGCTTCACCCTGGCCGACGGCGCCGCCTTCCACGACGGCGCCCCGGTCACCGCCGACGACGTGGTCTGGTCGCTGAAGCGCCTGCGCAACACCCCGGCCGGCCGGAGCCGGCTGCCCGGCATCCGGCCCGAGAGCATCACGGCGGAGGACGCCCGGACGGTCGTCCTGGTCTCCGACTACCCCAACGCCGACCTGCCGCTGCTGACCCGGCTGACCACCTTCGTGCTGAAGAAGGACACCGCGGACGACGCGATCGCCGGCGCCCCGGGCACCGGACCGTTCAAGCTCGACTGGTACCGCGACGGCAACGCCCGCCTGGTGCGCAACGACCACTGGTACGGCGGCCAGGTCCTGCTGGACGCCGTCGAGGTGCGGCTGTTCGAGAGCCCGCAGGCGATGGCCAACGCCCTGCTGGCCGGGCAGATCGACGTCGCCTCCAACGTCGGCGCCGTCGCCGCCCGGACGGCCGAGGCCCGCAAGGACGTCCGGATCGTCCGCCGGCCCAACGACATGGCGATGCCCGTGGTGATGCGCACCGCCGACGGTCCGTTCGCCGATCCGCGGGTGCGCGAGGCGCTCAAGCTCGCCGTCGACCGCGACGCCATGGTCAGGCAGGTGCTGTCCGGCTACGGCACCGTCGCCAACGACATCCTCGGCACCGGCGACCCGGCCTTCGCCAAGGACATCCCGCAGCGCACCCGGGACCTGGCCAGGGCCCGGCAGCTGCTCGCCGACGCCGGCTTCGACACCGCGAAGACCTACGACCTGGTCACCACCGAGGACATCGCCGGCCTGGCGGAGTCCGCGACGCTGTTCGCCACCCAGGTCCGCGAGGCCGGTGTGAAGATCGACGTGGTGAAGCAGGACTCCAAGGTCTTCTGGGACGACACCTGGCTCAAGGGCACGCTCTACACCAGCTACTGGGGCACCAACGACTCGGTGGTGTTCTTCGCCTCCAAGACGATGCTCTCGGACGCCGGCCAGAACGAGTCCGGCTGGAACGAGCCGAGCTTCGACGAGACCTACCGCACGGCCATGGGCACCGCCGACGCCGCCGAGCGCGACAAACTGCTGCACCGGCTCCAGGAGATCGAGTTCGCCGGGTCCGGCTACCTGCTGTGGGGCATGGCCGACGGCATCGACCTGGCCGGCGCGGCCGTCCGCGACCTGCCCGGGCTGCCCGGCTACGGCCGCGTCCAGCTCGAAAAGACCTGGCTGGCGCGTTGACCGCGCCCCGGGCGTCCGGTCTCCCGGCCCGCGTCCTCCCCGGCGCGGGCCGGGTCGCCCGGCAGGCCGCCCGGCGCGTACTGATGCTGGTCGTCCTGCTGGCGGTCGTGTTCGCCGCCGTCGAGCTGCTGCCCGGCGATGCCGCCGGCGCGAGCTCCGACCGGGGCGTCGGCGCCGCCGACCTCGCCGCCCGGCGCGCCGCCATGGGCCTCGACCGCCCGGTCGCCGAACGCTTCGGGGACTGGATGACCGGCCTGCCCACCGGCGACCTGGGGACCACCGCGCACGGCCGGCCCGTCACCGACGTGCTGGCCGGGCCGTTCCCCAACACCCTGCTGCTCGGCGGCCTCGCCCTCGTCCTGAGCACCGCCGGCGCGCTCGCCTTCGGCGGCTGGGCCGCGCTGCGCCCCGGCGGCCGCGTCGACCGGGCCGTCGACGCCCTGTCCACCGCGGCGTTCGCGCTGCCGGAGTTCGTGGTCTCCGTCGCGCTGCTCCTGCTGCTGTCCCGGTGGACCGGCTGGCTGCCCGCCGTCACCCTCACCGGGCCGGACGGCAGACCCGAGAGCTGGACCATGATCGTGCTGCCGCTGCTGGCCCTGACGGTCCCCCAGGTCGGCTGGAACACCCGGATCGTCCGCGGCGCGCTCGCCGACCAGGCGGCCCTGCCGCACGTCCGGGCCGCCGTCCTCGACGGCCTGCCCCGCCGGCGCATCCTCGCCCGCCACGTGCTGCCGGGCGCGCTGCCCGCCGTCGCCGTCGGCATCGCCACCTCCGCCGGGATGCTGCTGGGCGGCGCCGTCGTCGTCGAGACCCTCTTCAACTACCCGGGCATCGGCGCCGTCCTGGCCGGGGCGATCACCGACCGCGACACGCCGCTGGTCGCCGGAGTGGTGGCCGCCGCCGGCGCCGCCGTCAGTGCGCTCCTGCTGCTCGCCGACCTCGTCCGCACCACCACTCTCGGAGAAGAGCGACGATGACCGCCCCCGCGCCCACCACCCGGCGGGTGCTGCTCCGTTCGGCCCCCGCGCTCACCCTGGTCGCCCTCGCGCTCGCCGGGCCGCTGCTCGCCCCGCACCCGATCGACACCCCCGTCACCTTCCCGTACGCCGGAGCGGGCGACGGCGCACCGCTCGGCGGCGACCAGCTCGGCCGGGACGTCCTCAGCCGCCTGCTGACCGGCGGCGCACCCCTGATCGCCACCGCCCTGGCCATCGCGCTGGCCGTCACCGCGGCCGCCACCGCCGTCGGCATCGTCGCGGTGCTGCGCCCGGCCCTCGGCCGGTGGATCGAACGTGCCGCGGACCTGACGATCCTGCTGCCGCCCGTGCTCGCCGTCATGCTCGTCGCCCTGGCCTGGCCCGGCGGCGGCCGGCTCGCCGTCGCGGTCGCCGCCACCCTGCTCGGGATCCCCTACGCGGTCCGGATCGTCGCCGCCGCGGCCGCCCCCGTCGCCGCCACCGGCTTCGTCGAAGCCGCGGCCGCCGGCGGCGAGACGCTCCGGCACCTGACGTTCCACCAGGTCCTCCCCAACCTGCGCGCCACCCTGCTCGCGCTGTTCGGTCTGCGCTTCGTCGAAGGCGTCTACCTGGTCTCGGTCGCCGCGTTCCTCCAACTCGGCCCCCGACCTCCCGAAGCGGACTGGGCGTTGATGATCCGGGAGAACGCCGCCGGGATCACCCTCAACCCGTGGGCCGTCGCCGCGCCCTGCCTCGCCATCGGCCTGCTCGCCATCGGCGTCAACCTCGCCGCCGAGGCGCTCGCCCCCGCCCGGCCCACCCCGGAGACCCCGCTGTGAGCACCACCGAACCCGCCGCCCGCGCCGCCGGCCTCTCCATCGCCCTCGGGGACACCCCGCTGCTCGTGGACGCCGAACTCACCCTCCGCCCCGGCCGGATCACCGCCGTCACCGGCCCCTCCGGCGCCGGCAAGACCACCCTGCTGCGCGCCCTCGTCGGCGCCCTCCCCCCGGGCGCGCGCCGTGCGGAGGGGAGCCTCACCGTCCTCGGTCACGACATCCTCGCCCTCCCGCCCGAGGAACTGCGCCGACTGCGCCGCCACCGCCTCGCCTTCCTCGGCCAGGACCCGGGCTCCGGACTCAACCCCCGCATGCGGGTCGCCCGGCTCGTCGCCGAGACCGCCCCGCAGCCCCGCCGAATCTCCGTGCCGGAGCTGCTGCGGGCCGTCCGGCTCCCCACCGACGAGGGCCTCGAACACCGCCGCCCCGGGAGCCTGTCCGGCGGACAGCAGCGCCGCGTCGCGCTGGCCCGCGCCCTCGCCCGCCGGCCCGCGATCCTGCTCCTCGACGAACCCACCGCCGGACTGGACGCCGCCCTGCGCGACGAGATCGCCGACCTGCTGCGCGAGCTGGCCGACCGCGACCGCATCGCCGTCGCGCTCAGCAGCCACGACACCGAGTTCGTCGCCCGCTGCGCCGACGAGACGTCGGTGCTGCGGCCCGCTGTCGCCGGCCCCCGTCGCGCGAAGCCCGCGCCGGTCCGCAGCTCCGTCGAGGCCGCGCCGGTCGTCGACGTGACGGCGCTCGACGCCCGGGTGGGCGCCGGCCGGACCCGCCGTCAGGTCCTCACCGGCCTCGAACTCTCGCTCCGTCCCGGCACGTTGACCGGGATCACCGGCCCCTCGGGCTGCGGCAAGACCACGCTGCTGCGCACCCTGGCCGGCCTGCACCGCCCCGACGCCGGCCGCATCACCCTCGACGGCGAACCCCTGGCCGCCTCCTACCGTCGGCGCACCCGCGACCAGCGCCGGCGCATCCAACTCGTCCCGCAGAACCCGCTCGGCGCGCTCAACCCCGCCCACACCGTCGGCGCCACCCTCGCCAGGCCGCTGAAGCTCCACTTCGCCCGCTCCGCCGACGAGTGCGAGGCCCGGGTCGCCGAACTGCTCATCGCCGTCGGCCTCACCCCCGACCACGCCGGACGCCGCCCCGACGAGCTCTCCGGCGGCCAGCGCCAGCGGGTCTCCGTCGCCCGGGCGCTGGCCGCCGAACCCGACGTCCTGCTGTGCGACGAGATCACCTCGGCCCTCGACGCCGCCACCGCCGACGGCATCATGGACCTCCTCGGCGACCTCCGTGCCGCCCGGGGCCTCGCCGTCCTCCTGGTCAGCCACGACCTGCCCCTGGTGGCGGCCCACGCGGATCACCTGCTCACCCTGGAACGCGCCTACGCAGCACCGTAGTCGGTCAGGGACCGAAGACCACCAGGTAGGCCACGCCGCAGGCCAGCAGGTAGACCGCCACGGCGACGGGCAGCGCGCGCCAGGGCGAGCGCCCGCGACGCCGGGCCCGGACGGCGCCCACGGAGGCGAGCACCACGGCCGCCAGCAGGCCGGCCCACGGAAGGGCGACGGTGAGCGCCCACACGGCGGGGTTGCACACCGCCGCCGAGCCGTCCGGACTCCCGGTGCCGCAGCTGTCCGTGGCGAACAGCATTCCGAACGAGAACAGCGCGTCGACCAGGGCGCCGAGCACCGCGAACAGCACCACCACGACGATGAACCCGACCGGCGCCCCGGCCGGTCTGCCCATGGCTGCCGGGCCGTACCCGGGCATCGCGGGCCGGTCCTGATAATCCCCCACCGTTCCTGATCCTCCTCCCTGCACGGCGTCTCTCCCCGACCCGCCGTGTCCTCGAAGCGGCACACCTTATCCAGTCGAAGTCCGAGCTGTCACTCGGCAGTCGGCCCCTGGTCGCCGGGGGTCTCCAGCTGCCTTTGCCCGGGCGGATCGGTCGCAGGGAGACCATCGTCGCCGGTCCGGGGACCTTCGGCCTCGATGCGGTGCACCGCCCGGCCCCAGCGGACGGCCGGGCCGGCGAGGTGGGATGGAGACAGCGCGGCAGCCGGTGCACACCGGGGCCGCTCCGCCACGGTCAGAAGGGCAGGACCATCATGAAGGCCGCCGTCGTCCACGCGTTCACCGAACCGCTCGCCGTCGAGGACCGTCCCGTCCCGACCCCGGACTCGCGGCAGGTCCTGGTCCGGCTGGAGGCCTGCGGGCTGTGCCACACCGACATCCACGCCGCCCGCGGCGACTGGCCGGTGCAGCCCGGCCTGCCGTTCGTCCCCGGCCACGAGGGCGTCGGCATCGTGGAGGCGATCGGCGAAGAGGTGCGGCACGTGCGGATCGGCGAGCGGGTCGCCATCGCCTGGCTCGCCGACGCCTGCGGCCGCTGCGACCACTGCGTGGCCGGCCGGGAGACGCTCTGCCGGGCCCAGCACAACAGCGGCTACTCGGTGGACGGCGCCTACGCCGAGTACGCGCTCGCCCACGGCGACTACGTGGTGCCCGTCCCCGACGGCGTCGACCCGCTGGACGCCGCCCCGCTGACCTGCGCCGGCGTCACCACCTACAAGGCGCTCAAGGTCTCCGGCGCCCGCCCCGGCACCCGGGTGCTGATCTCCGGCATCGGCGGCCTCGGCCACCTCGCCCTGCAGTACGCCCGGATCTTCGGCGCCGAGACCATCGCCGTCGACGTCACCGACGAGAAGCTGGCCCTGGCCCGCGAACTCGGCGCCGACCACGTCCTGGACGCCCGGTTCCAGGACGTCGCCGCCGAGGTCCAGGCGCTCGGCGGCGCCCACGCGGCGATCGCCCTCGCCGTCAGCAACGACTCGTTCCGTGCCGCGTACGGCTCGCTGCGCCGCGGCGGCACGCTCGTCCTGGTGGCTCTCCCGGCCGACGGGACGCTCGAACTGCCGGTGTTCGACACGGTGTTGAACGGCACCTCGGTGATCGGCTCGATCGTCGGCACCCGCGAGGACCTGGCCGAGGTGTTCCGGCTGCACTCCCTCGGCCGCACCCGGGTGATCCGCGAGACCCGTCGGCTGGACGAGGTGAACGGCTGCTTCGACGAGGTGCTGAGCGGCAAGGTCGCCGCCCGCCTGGTCTTCGACCTGCGCGCCTGAACGCGCCCCGGTTCCTCCCCACAGACCCGAAAGGAAACACCATGGACAGGACGGCACAGCGACGGATCGTGGTGGGCGTCGACGGATCGGCGTCCTCCCGGGCGGCCCTGCGGTGGGCGGCCCGCCAGGCGGCCGTGGTCGGCGCCACCGTCGAGGCGATCACCACCTGGGAGTACCCGGCCGCGTTCGGCTGGAGCGTCCCCGTCGTCGACGCGGACATCGCCGCGTCCGCCGCGAAGACCCTCGCCGAGACCGTCGCCCAGGAGGCCGCGGAGCACGGCGTCGAGATCCGCGAACGGGTCGAGTCCGGCAACGCCGCCCAGATCCTCCTGGAGGCCGCCGAAGGCGCCGAGCTCCTGGTGCTCGGCAACCGCGGCCACCACGGCTTCGCCAAGGCCCTGCTCGGCTCCGTCAGCCAGCACTGCGTCCAGCACGCGAGCTGCCCGGTGGTCGTCGTCCGGTAGGCGGCCGTCACGAGTGCGCCTCCGCCGCTCGGCGGAGGCGCACTCGTGTTCCGACGCCGGGTCAGCCCGCGGGCGTCGCCTCGGCGTCGCCGGAGGACAGCGCGGCCAGTTGCTCGATCAGGGTGTCGGTGCTGCGGTAGGTCAGGCCGGCCAGCGCGATGTGGCGCCAGCGGACGATGCCGGCGGCGTCGAGGACGAAGACCGAGCGGCGCAGGCCGATGCCCGGAGCGGTGATGCCCCAGGACCTGGCCAGGGCCTCGCCGGTGTCGGTCAGCAGGGGGAGGTGCAACTCGCGCTTGCGGGCGAAGCGTTCGTGGCTGTCGAGGTCCTGGCCGCTGATGCACCAGACGGCCGCGCCGAGGTCGGTGAAGCGGGCGAGGTCGGAGTTGTAGGAGCAGAGCTGGCGGGTGCAGACCAGGGTGTCGTCGCCCGGGTAGAAGGCCAGGACGAGCGGGCTGCCCTTGGCGTCGGCGAGGCGGTACTCGCGGCGGTGGGCGGTGTCTCCGTCGAACTGGACTCCGGGCAGGGTGAACTCAGGGGCGGGTGTGCCCGGTTCGGGTGGTCTGGCCATGGTCGGGGCCTTCCTCGGGAGTGACGGCGACGAGCGGGACGGTCGGCTGCGGGAGTCGGCCGTTGGTGCGGTCGGGCGGGTAGAACTGCCGGGACCAGCGCCGGAACGGGCCGATCGGGCCGTCGCCGGCGGCGAGCCGCGGGCGGGAAAGATACTGCTTGGTGGACCAGATCGGGAAGTCCGCGGCGGTGAACTCGCAGCTGAACCTGAACATCGGGCCGGCCAGCAGCCGGGTCAGCGAGCGGCTGACGGTGCGGGCCAACGCCGGTGGCAGGACGGACGGTTCGGTCACCAGGAAGCGGCTGGCCTGCCGGAACTGCATCCGGCCGGGCGCGGTCTGGGTGGCCATCACCAGGGAGCACATCTCCAGGCCGAGCGCCGGCGTGTGGATGTCGGTGTGCAGGCAGCTCAGGCCGTAGCCGTCGACCTCGACGTCGACCTGGCGTCGGCCGATCAGCGGGAACTCCTCCTGCACCCGCATCGAGACGTGGAAGCTCACGTCGCCGAACGCGACGGGAGCGGCGAGTTCGCCGCGGGACCAGCCGTGCAGGGTCTGGAAGTGCCCGACGTCCACGGAGTTCTCCATGACGTCCTGGGCGTAGCCGGCCATCTCCCAAGTGGCGTGCCGGGCGGGCAGGTTGCCGAGGACGTGCCAGGCGGGGAGCTCCCAGTCGGGTTCCCGGCCGTCGTGGTGGCGCCAGACGAAGACGGCGTCGTTGACCTCGCGCACCGGAAGGTGGGTCAGGGCGGCCTTGGGCGGCGGCGGGGTGCCGTAGCCGGTGCGCACGCAGCCGCCGTCCGGGCCGAAGGCGAAGCGGTGGAAGGGGCAGACCAGGTCGTTGCCGGCCACCTTCGCCAGGCCGAGGTGGGCGCCCAGGTGCGGACAGTAGGGGCGGACGGCCCGGACGCGGCCGTCGCGCTGCCGGTACAGCACGACGTCCTGGCCGGCGAGTCGTCGGGTCAGCACGGTGCCTCGGGTCAGTTCGGCGGTGAAGGCGAGCGCCGCCCAGCCGTCCGGGTAGGGCAGGGCCGGCGGCAGCGCGGCGTCGCTCGGGGTCGGGCCCTGGGTGGTGACCTGTCCGAACTTCCGGGACGGTCGCACGGTTCCTCCTGTGGGTCGCGGTGGCGCTGCGGTCGCCCGGTTCAGAGTTCGACGACGACCTTGCCGCGGTTGGCGGCGCGGCCGTCGCCGTACAGGCTCCGGTAGGCGGTGGGGATGGCGTCGAAGCCGTGGTGGACGGTCTGCCGGTAGCGGATCCCGCCGCTGCGGACCAGGGCGCCGACCTCGGCGCGGAGCGCGGCCCAGTTGGGTTCGGTGAACCACTCGGGCGCGAAGATGCCGCGGATGGTGGTGCGCGGGAACAGGATGTACGGCAGCAGGCGGAGCCCGGTGTGGTCGTTGCCGACCTGGGTGGCCCACTGCCAGCAGACCGCGACCCGGCTGTGGACGTTCAGCATGGCGAACGCCGCGTCGGTGACGGCGCCGCCCAGGTTGTCGAGGTACCGGTCGATGCCGCCGGGCGCGGCCTTGCGCAGCAGGTCGCCGATCCGCTCGGGGTCGTCGCCGTGCCGGTAGACGACGGGTTCGATGCCCAGGTCGGCGAGGTAGTCGGCCTTCTGCTCGGAGCCGGTGGTGCCGATCACCCGGGCGCCGGCCCGGGCGGCGAGCTGTCCGAACAGCGAGCCGACGGAGCCGGTCGCGCCGCTGACCAGGACGGTGTGGTCCGGTTCGACGGCCATGAACTTGGTCATCGTGCCCCAGGCGGTCATGCCGGAGCCGCCCAGGATGCCCAGGGCGGTGCTGACCGGCAGGGCGTCGTCGTAGTGCGCGGGGTCGAGGCGGCGGAACGCCGGGAAGACCATCGGGAAGGTCCCGGTCTGCCACGGCCGTTCCGCGCCGGTGCCGACCAGGTGGGTGCACCAGCCGCCGTAGCCCTGGACCAGGTCGCCCACCGTGAACCGGGCGCGCGGCCCGGCCGCCAGCACCTCCATCACGGCGTCGCCGCCCATCAGGTCGCCGAGCGGGGTGTCCAGGGTGATGCCGTGCAGGTAGGGGTCGAGCGAGAGGTACCGGGTGCGGAACAGCATCTCGTCGTCCGCGAGGTCGACGTCGACGTCCTCGACCACCTTCCGGTACATCCGCTCGACGTCCGGCACCCCTTCGAGGTGTTCCTGGACGACCCACTTGGCGATCTGCACGGGCGCTCTCCTCAACGGATCGACGGATCAACGGATCGACGGTCTACGGCTCGACGGTCCACGGGGACGACGAGATGGGTGGGCAGGGGCGCGCTGCGGTCGATCTCGGCCCGGAACGGCAGGCCGTCGTCGCGGCAGACGAACTGCATGACGTGCCGGCCGGCGGCGGCGGCCCGGATCAGCCCGCCGGTGGTCGCCCAGACCCCGGAGAGGTAGAAGTTCCGCAGGCCGGGCAGGACCGGGCCGTTGCGCTTCATCTCCTGCTCCAGCGTCTCGCCGCTGGTCACGAACGGCTGCCAGCCGAGCACGGTGCCGTCGTAGTTGCCGGTGTAGCGGACCTGGGTGAGCGGCGTGGAGACGTCCTTGACGGCGACGGCGGCCTTCAGCCCGGGGTAGCGCTGGTCGAGGAAGTCCACGACGGTGTCCCGGACCTGGCGCTTGGCGGTCTGGTAGGCCTTGCCGCGCCCGGTCGGCAGGGTGTGCAGCTCCTCGCCGCGGCGCATCCGGCTCTGCTGCTCCGGGCCGGTGCTGAGGGCCCGCCAGGGGGCGATGTCGCAGAAGTAGCTGGCGTAGACGACGGTGGTGTCCGGCGGGGAGAGCTCGGGGTAGTGCCGGCTGCGGAACTGCACGTTGATGCTGGGGTGGCGGATGCCGGTCAGGGCGGCGGCCCGGTCCTGGTCGAGCAGGTAGGTGGTGCACGGCTCGCCGTCGGGGAAGGGCCGGCGCAGGCCCAGGAAGACGGTGACGTACCCGGGGAAGACCATGCCCGGCTCCGTGATGGTGCTGGTGTACAACTCCCGGTAGGTGTCGCCGAGGTAGCGCCCCTTGAGGAGGTCCATCACGGTGGTCCGGCCGTCGGCGGCGGAGACCACGATGTCCGCGTACAGCTCGCGCCCGTCGCTGAGCCGGACGCCGATCGCCCGGTCGTCCTCGACCAGCACCTCCGTCACCTTGGCGTTGTAGTGGATCTCGCCGCCGAGCCGCCGGTAGCGCTGTTCGATCGAGTGGGCGAGGCCCAGCGAGCCGCCCTCGGGGACGCCGGCGGAGAGGTCGGCGTGGCAGGCCAGTTGGAAGTAGAACGGCAGCACCGGGAAGGCCGGGTGGCGCTCGTACAGGATGTAGTTGAACGCCTCGCGCAGCAGCGGGTGCCTGAACCGCGCCGAGTAGTCGGTCATCAGGGTGCCGATGGAGCGCCGGATGACGTTGAAGTACGGCAGGAAGCCGGCCAGCATCCGCCAGCGCTCCACCGTGCCCATCAGCCCGACCGGCTTGAGGAACGGGTAACTCGCCAGGCAGGCGCGGAACTTGCGCAGGCCCGCGCAGAACTCCCGGACGGGGCGGGCGTCCTCGGGGGAGATCTCCAGCAGGTGGGCCTCCAACCGGTCCGGGTCGGAGTAGAAGTAGACCTCGCCGTGTTCGGTGCGCACGATGTTGAACACGTCGAAGTGGCGCATCTGCTTGCCCTGCAGCGCGCCGAGTTCGAGCCAGATCTGGTGCATCTCGTTGCCCGGTCCGCAGCCGAGCAGCCAGCTGATGCAGCAGTCGAAGGTGAAGTTGCCGCGGTCCCAGCCGGTGCAGCAGCCGCCGGGGATCTCGTGCATCTCCACGACGGTGCTGCGGTAGCCGTTCATCTGGGCGTAGCAGGCGGTGGACAGGCCGCCCAGCCCGCCGCCGATGACGATCATGGTTTCTCTGCGTGGTCCGGTCATGCCGACGCGCTCCAGCGGGCGAGTTGGGGCAGGTGTCCGAGCTTGCCGGGATGCCAGGGGTCCTGGTCCTCGCTCTCCCAGGCCCGGAATTCCACGTCCAGTTCCTCGCAGAGGTACTGGACGGCGAACCGGCCGCTGGACGCCGCGCGGATCAGGCCGCCCAGGCTGGCCCAGTGGCCGGCCATCGAGAAGCCGCTCAGCCCGGGCAGCCGCATCCGGTCCCGGTTGATCAGCTTGGTGATCAGGTCGTCGGCGCCCGAGAACGCCTTCCAGGCGAGGATGCTGCCGTAGCTGTTGCCGGTGTAGCGCTCCATGGTGGCCGGCGAGGCGACCTCGATCAGGTCGATGCGCGCGCCCAGGCCCGGGTGGCGCCGTTCCAGGAAGGCCCGGACCACGTCGGCGGCGCGCTGCTTGTGCGCCCGGTACTCCTTGCGGTCGCGGGCGCGCAGGCTCTTCCAGTAGTCGTAGTCGCTGAAGTAGGTGCAGTGGATCACCGACTTGCCGGGCGGGGCGAAGCCGTCCGAGTAGCGCGAGCGCTGCTGCACCACCAGGCTGCGCTGGAGCCCGCCGGGCAGTTCGGCGGCCTGCTCGGCGGGGAGCAGGTAGGTGGTGCAGTGCGGGTCCTCGGCGTCGAGTTCGCCGTCGATGCCGAGGAAGACCGAGACCACGGCGGGGAACAGGGTGCCGGGGCGGTGCAGCTCCTCCTGGTAGAGCCGGTCGATCCGCGGTCCGGTGTACCGGCCCTCCAGCAGGCGGTAGATGGTGGTCCGCCCGTCGCAGGCGGAGACCACGTGGTCGGCGTAGTGCCGCTCGCCGGACTTGAGCTCCACGCCGATCGCCCGGCCGTCCTCGACCAGGATGCGCTCGACCCGGGAGCGGTAGTCGATCCGGCCGCCGAGCGAGGTGTAGCGGTGCTCGACCGACCGCGCCAGGCCCAGCGAACCGCCCTGCGGGAAGCCCGCGTTGAGGTTGCGGGCGGCGGCCATGCTGTACAGGTAGGGCAGCAGTGGGAAGCCGTCCGGGTCCTGGAACAGGATGTTGCGGAACGCCTGGCGCAGCAGCGGGTCCTGGAAGCGGTCGGCGAAGGCGTTGAGCGGGGTCGCCGCCGTCCGCCACAGCAGCCGGAACGAGGGCAGCACCGTCCGCAGGGTGTCGAGCCGCTCGCGGGTGGTCTTCAGGGCGGACGGTTTGAGGAAGGGGTGCAGGTCGAGCGTGGCGAACCGCCTGAGGTCCCGGCAGAAGCCGCGGATCAGCCGGGCGTCGGCGGGGGAGAGGTCGAGGAGGTGGCGCTCCAGCCGGTCGGGGTCGTTGTAGAAGGTGACGGCGCGGCCGTGCTCGTCGACCACCCGGTTGAACAGGTCGAAGTTGGTGACGGTCTTGCCGTCGAGCGCGCCGAGCTCCCGCCAGACGCGGTGGGCGTCGTTGCCCGGTGCGGTGCCGATCAGCCAGTCGATGCAGTAGTCGAACAGGTAGCCCTTGCGGGACCAGGCGGTGCAGCAGCCGCCCGGCAGCACGTGCTTCTCGAAGATCCGGCTGCGCATCCCGCTCATCTGCGCGTAGCAGCCGGTGGCGAGGCCGCCGACACCCGCGCCGATGACGATGACCCGGGGCCCGCCGTCAGACCGCGGCACCGGACGCTCCTCCCGTGAGGATGCCGCGGGTCAGTTCGGCGTTGCGGGCGGCGAAGTCCTGGTCGAGCATCTCGGCGTGGCTGCCGAAGCCGCGGAACACGGTCGTCCGGGTGCTCGAACTGCCGTGCCAGGTGCCCTGGTTGCCGGCCGCGTAGAACGGGACCTTCTCCTGGTCGGAGATGACGCTGATCAGGCCGCGGACCGAGCCGAGGTTCGGGGTGCGGCTGCAGAAGTCGAGGTACTCCCGGGCCTGGCTGAGGGTCTCCTCGGCGACCAGGTCCGAGCCGGTGTGCCGGAGCAGGTGTTCGCGCAGTTCCCGCTCGAACGCGTCGAGGTGTTCGGGTTGGAGGGCGAAGGCCTCGGTGATCCGGTAGGAGTCGACGATGAGCACGTGCGGCACCTGGTGGGAGCGGCGTTCCAGCTCCTTGGCGACCTCGAAGGCGAGGTTGCCGCCGAGCGAGTAGCCGAGCAGGGTGTACGGGCCCTGCTCCGGGAAGGACTCGATCAGGTCGGCGTAGCGCGCCACCTTGTCGTCCCCGGTCAGGTAGTTGAACGCGACGAACCGGTACTCCGGCAGGTGCGCGGCGATCTGCCGGTACACCAGGCCGTGCCCGCCGGCCGGCGGGAAGCAGAACACCGTCCCGCCGGCGGCCTCCTGCGGATTGAAGGACAGGTACGGCTGGGCGCCGGCGACCTTGCCGGTGATGACGTGCCCCAGGGTGCGGGCCATGCCGCGCAGCGTGGTGGACTCGAACAGCAGGCTGACGGGGATGGAGACGTTGAACTCGGCCCGCAGGTGGTGGATCAGCTCGATCAGCTTGATCGAGCTGCCGCCGGCCTCGAAGAAGTCGTGCTGCAGGCCGACCCGCTCCACGCCGAGCAGGGACTTCCAGTGCTCGGCCATCCGCACCTCGAACAGCGTGGTGGGCGGCTCGGGTTCGCCGTCCCCGGGGTCGAAGGCCGGGGCCGGCAGGGCGGCCGTGTCGACCTTGCCGTTCGGGGTGAGCGGCAGCGCGGACAGTTCGGTGAGGTACGAGGGCGTCATGTACGCGGGCAGCCGGTCGGCGAGCTGCCGGCGCAGCTCGCGCGGGTCCGGGCCCGCCCACGGCTCGGGGACGTAGTAGGCGCACAGCACCCCGCCGCCGTCGTCGACCTGGCGGACCGTCACGGCGCACTGGGCGACGCCGGGCAGTGCGGCCAGCTGGGTCTCGATCTCGCCGGGCTCGATGCGGTGGCCGCGCACCTTGACCTGGTTGTCGGCGCGGCCGAGCAGCCGCACGGTGCCGTCGGCCGCCCAGTGCGCCAGGTCCCCGGTCCGGTACAGCCGCACCCGGCGGCCGCCCAGGGTGCGGACGGTGAAGCGTTCGGCGGTCTGCTCCGGGTCGCCGACGTAGCAGTCGGCGACGCCGGCCCCGCCGACCCACAGCTCGCCCGCCACCCCCGGCGGCACGGGCTCGCCGTGCTCGTCGAGGACGTAGAGCGCGCTGTTCGGGAACGGCCGCCCGATCGGCACCATCCGGCCGGGCTCGATCCCGTCCGCCGGGCCCTCGTACCAGGCGCTGTCGATGGTCGCCTCGGTCAGCCCGTAGGAGTTGACCACCCGGGTGTCCGGGCCGCACAGCGCGTGCAGGCGGCGGTGCTCCTCGACCTTCCAGGCGTCCGAGCCGACGATCAGCAGGCGCATGAAGTCCAGCCGGTGGCCCTCGCGTTCGCAGTGCGCCAACAGGCCGCGGGCCACCGCCGGGACGAACTCGGCGCAGTCGACCCGCTCCTGCACCATCGTCCGGTACAGCCGGGCGGTGTCGAACAGCAGGTCGCGGTCGACCAGCACCAGGTTGCCGCCCGAGCACAGCGCCCGGACCAGGTCGCCGGTGAACACGTCGAAGGACTGGGCGGCCATCTGCAGGTGCACCCGGACCTCGCTGTCCAGGCGGTACGCGGAGCGCCAACCGGCGTACACCGAGGCCAGGTTGCGGTGGCTGACCCGGACCGCCTTGGGGCGGCCGGTGCTGCCGGAGGTGTGGATGACGTACGCGGGCGCGTCCAGGTCGACGACGGGTTCGGGGCCGGCGCCGCCGGCGGTCCGGTCGAGTTCGTCGACGGTCAGCGCCTGCGGGGCGAGCCCGGCCAGGTCGGGCCGGTCGCGGTCGGTGAGCAGCAGCACGGCGTCGGCGTTGCCGGTCAGGTAGGCGAGCCGGTCCACCGGGTGCTCGGGGTCGAGCGGCAGGTAGGCGCCGCCGGCCCGGAGCACCGCCAGCAGGGCGACGACCAGCTCGGGCGACTTGTCCAGGCAGAGCGCCACCACCGCGCCGTCCTTGACGCCGAGTTCGCGCAGCCGCCCGGCGGCCCGCCGGCTGCGGAGGTCGAGCTCGCCGTAGGACAGCCGCCGGACGCCGCCGTCCGCCGCGGGGAGGGTCACGGCGACGGCCTCGGGCCGCTCGGCGGCGACCTGGGCGATCAGCCGGTGCACCGGCGCCTCGGCGGGCTCGGTGCGCGCCGCGCCGCTCCATTCGTCGAGCAGGAGCCGCTGCTCGCCGGCGTCGAGCAGCGGCAGCCGGTCGGCGGCCTGCTCGGCGGGGGCCCTGGTCAGCGCGTCCAGCAGGTTGCGGTAGTGCCCGGCCATCCGGGCCGTCGTCGCGGGCTCGAACAGGTCGGTGTTGTACTTGAACACGCAGTGGTAGGTGCCGTCCGCCCGGTCCTGGTAGGCGGACAGGGTGATGTCGAACTGCCCTTCCTCCTCCGGGAGTTCGATGTAGTCCAGGTGGTAGCCGTACTTGTCGGTGGCGACCTTGTGGGTGAGCAGGATGAACATCGCCTGGAAGACCGCCGAGCGGCTCGGGTCGCGCTGCAGCCCGAGCTGCTCGACCAGCAGCACGAACGGGTACTCCTGGTTGTCCAGGCCGCCCAGCACCGTCTCCCGGACCCGGCCCAGCAGTTCGGCCACCGACGGCCGGTCGGCCAGGTCGAGGTGCAGCGGCAGCGGGTTGACGAAGTAGCCGTAGACCGAGCCGAACTCCTCGCGGGTGCGGCCGGTGACCGGGCTGCCCACGATGATGTCGTCCTGCCCGGAGTAGCGGTGCAGCAGCAGGTAGTACGCGCTGAGCAGCACCATGAACACCGTGACGTCGTGCTCGCGGGCCAACTCCTGTACTCGGGCGCTGAGTTCGTCGTCCAGTCGGAAGAACTCGGACGCCCCGTTGTGGGTCTGCACGGACGGGCGGGGCTTGTCGGTCGGCAGGCCCAGCACGGGCGTCTCGGCCGGCAGGTGGGTGCGCCAGTACTCCAGCATGCGCTTCGCGTCCGGCCCCGCCAGCAGGCCGTTCTGCCAGTTCAGGAAGTCCAGGTAGCGCGAGGGCACCGGCGGCAGCTCGACCGGGCGGCCGTGCCGCCGCCCCTCGTAGAGCGTGAACAGCTCGTCGATGAAGGTGAAGGTGGAGATCGCGTCGGAGACGATGTGGTGCACCGCCTTCATCAGCACCCAGCGGTCCGGCCCGCGCTTGAACAGCCGCAGCCGCACCAGCGGGTCCCGTTCCAGGTCGTACGGCTTGCGGTACTCCTGGACGATCATGTCGTGGATGTCGTCCCACTCCCGGTCCTGGACGTCGAACAGGCCGGTGTCCGGGCGCGCCCCGGGGCGGATGACCTGGACGGCCCGGCCGTCCTCCAGCAGGAAGTTGGCCCGCAGAGCGGGGTGGCGCTCCAGCAGCACCCGGAAGGCGTCGAACATCAGCTCCGGGTCGAGCTCGGTGCGGATCTCGACGGCGCCGCCGATGTTGTAGGCGAAGGCGTCCGGGTTGAGGTGCTTGAGGAACCACAGCGCCTTCTGGTTGTGCGTCAGCGGGTACCGCGACTCGTCGGTGTGCAGCTCCACCTCCGCCCGCTCCTGATCGCCGCCGTCGTCGGCCGCCGACTCCAGCAGGGCGGTGTACAGCCGCTCGATCAGCTGCTCCAGCGGATCACCGCTGAGCAGCGTCACCACCGGGAGCGCGACGCCCAGTTCGGCGTGGATCCGGGCGCGCAGCTCCATCGCCAGCAGCGAGTCCAGGCCGAGGCTGTTCAGGCCCGCCGCCGGGTCGATCCGCTCCGGCTTCGCCCGCAGCACGGCCGCGACCAGCTCGGTGAAGCGCCCGGCCAGCAGCGTCCGGCGGGTCTCCGGGGCGGCGGCCCGGAACGCGGCCGGGAAGCCGCCCGCCGGGGCGGCCTGCGGGACGTCGGCGGCGGCCGCCAACTCGGCCACCAGCGGCGGCGGCGAGGCGTACCAGGCCTGGAACACCGGCCAGTCGACGACCGTGGCGACCAGCAGCTGCGCCCGGTCCTGGCCGATGATCCGCTCCAGCACGGCCATGCCCGCGGCCGGCGGCAGCGAGCTCATCCCGCGCGCCTCGCGGTAGTGGCCGACCAGGCCCAGCTCCTCGATCATGCCGGTCGCCCACGGGCCCCAGTCGATGCTCAGCGCGGGCAGGCCGCGGGCCCGCCGGTGGTGCGCCAGCGCGTCCAGGAAGGCGTTGCCCGCCGCGTAGTTGGTCTGCCCGGCGGTGGTCAGCAGCGAGGCGATCGAGGCGAACAGCACGAAGTGGTCCAGCGGCTCCTCGCGCAGCTGCCGGTGCAGCACGTGCGCGCCGACCACCTTCGGCTCCCACGCGGCGTCGAACACCTCCCGGTCCAGCTCCGGCACCAGCGCGTCCCTGACCTGCCCGGCGAGGTGGAACACGCCACGTACGGGCGGGAGTTGACGGCTTCGGTAGTCCGCCAGCCAGTCCGCCAGGGCGGCCTCGTCGGTGATGTCCAGCGGCACCGGCACGGGGTGGGCGCCGAGCTCCTCCAGCTCCCGCAGGAACGCCACCCGCCGGCCGGCCGGGGTGTCCGGGGCGACCTCGGCCCACTGCTCGCGCGCGGGCAGCGCGGTGCGGCCGACCAGGATCAGGCGGCGCGCGCCGCGCTTGACCAGCGTCCGGCACAGCAGCCGGCCGAGCGCGCCGAACGCGCCCGTCACCAGGTAGCTGCCGTCGGCGCGCAGCCGCAGCGGCAGCGGCCGGGTGAGGTCGGCGGGCCGGCGCAGCCGGCAGGTGCGGCGCCGCTCGCCGCGCAGCGCGATCTCCTCGGCGTCGGCGACGGCCAGCTCGCGCAGCACCGCGGCGGCCTCGGCGGGGTGGTCGGCCAGCGGCCCCAGATCGATCAACTTGCCGCGCTGCGCGACCAGTTCCTGCTGCCACAGGACCCGCCCGATGCCCCAGGCGGGCGCGCCCAGCGGCTCCACGGGGTCGTCCTCGACGACGGCCTGCGCGCCCCGGGTGACGATGTGCAGCCGCCCGTTCGGCCGGGCCTCGGGCAGCACCTGGGCGAGGGCGATCAGCGACCAGCCGCCCAGCGTGCCGCAGTCGGCCAACTGCTCGCGGCGCACCGCGTCGAGCGACGGCAGGTCCAGGTTCCACAGGTGCAGCACGGTGTCGAAGCCGTCGTCGAGGTCGGCGAACAGTCGGCGCAGGTCGGCGGCGTCCTCAGGTCGGACCGTCGAGGCGTCCTCGCCGTGCCAGTACTCCTCGCCCGGGCGGACGAGGTGGCAGTGGCCGCCGCGCCCGCGCACCTGCGCGGCCAGCTCCTCGGCCAGCCCGTGCGCGTCGGCGAGCACCACCAGCCGGTCCGGGGGAGTGCCGCCCTCCGTCAACTCCTGGTCGATCCAGATGGGTTCGGCCAGCCAGCCGTCGATGGCGGTCAGGCCCACGGAGGCCGCGGCGCCCTCGACGCCGGCCGCCCGGAACCCGGTGACCCGGCCGAGCAGGGCGCCGTCCTCGGCGTGCAGGGCGAGGTCGCCGATCAGCTCGTCGCCGTCCTCCCGGGTGACGGTCGCGTGCACCCAGAACGGCCGGTCGCCGACCCGGTCGAGGCTCACCTCGCCGATCGACAGCGGCAGCCGGATGCCGTTCGCCGGGCGCTGCTCGGCGAGCAGCTGCGGCGTCAGCAGGGCCTGGAAGCAGGCGTCGAGCAGCGTCGGGTGGACGTGCGCGGCGTCGGCGTCCACCGGGCGGGGCTCGGCCGGGCGGATCCGCGCCAGCGCCTCCCCGGGGCCGATCCAGACCTCCTCGATGCGCCGGAACGCCGGGCCGTACCCGTAGCCCAGCTCGGCGAGCTCCCGGTAGCAGTCGGCCCCGGCGAGCCGCCGTCGGGCGCGCGCCCGGACCGCTTCGAAGTCCGGCGCGGGCCCGGCGCCGCGGCGCTGGTCGGTGCGGACCACGCCGGACGCGTGGACGGTGCGCTCGGCGCCGACCGAGGCGACCGAGAAGGTCACGCCGTCGGAGTCGAAGCCCAGTTGGACGGTCGACGGCTGGGACTCGGAGAGGAACAGCGCCTTGGACAGCTCGATGTCGGCCAGCACCGTCCGGTGCGCGCCGGTCAGCACCCGCACCGCCTGCGCGGCCATCTCCAGGTAGCCGGCGGCCGGGAACACCGCGGAGTCCTGGATCCGGTGGTCGGCCAGGTACGGCAGCCGCTCCAGGTCGAGCTGGACCTCCCAGGTGGGCCGGACGTTCGCGGTGCGCCGCCCCAGCAGCGGGTGGTCGAGCCGCCCGAGCCGGACCTGCTCGACCGGCGCGGGCTCCACCCAGTACCGGTCCCGCTTCCACGGGTAGCCCGGCAGCGGCACCGGGGCGCCGCCCGGCTGAAGCGCCGACCAGTCCAACTCGATTCCCAGGTTGTGCAGTTCGGCCAGCGACCGGGCGAATCGTTCCGGCTCGTCCTCCTCGCGGCGGATCGAGGGCACCGTCCAGCCCGTCGCCTCCCGGCCGTCCAGGCACTCGCGGATCGCGTGGCCGAGGACGGGGTGCGGGCCGATCTCCAGGAACACCTGGTGGCCGTCGTCGACCAGCAGGTCCACGGCGGCGCGGAACCGCACCGCCTCGCGGACGTTCTGCCACCAGTAGCCGGCGTCCAGCTCGGTGCCGTGCGCACGCCCCTCACGGGCCGTCAGGTACAGCGGCACCTCGGCCGGACGGGGCTTCAAGTCCGCCAGGGCGGCCAGCAGTTCGCCCCGGATCGGGTCCATCCGCACGCTGTGGTACGGCACCTGCACCGGCAGGAACCGGGCGAAGACCTGCTCCCGCTCCAGCTCGGCGGCGAGCTGGGCGAGGGCGTCCCCGTCGCCGGAGAGCGTGACGGAGGAGGGGCTGTTGACGGCGGCCACCGACACCCGGTCCTGGCAGGACCGGATCCGCCGGGCGGCCTCCACCTCGGTCAGGCCGACCGCCAACATCGTTCCGCTGCCGGCCAGTCGGTGCTGCAGCCGGCTGCGGTGCAGCATCACGCCGACCGCCTCGGCGAGGTCGTGCACCCCGGCCTCGTGGAAGGCGGCGGCCTCGCCGGTGGAGTGCCCGACCACGGCGTCCGGGCGCAGGCCGTAGCTGCGCCAGAGCGCGGCCAGGCCGACCTGCACGGCGAAGTTGGCGGGCTGGGCGAGCCAGGTCTCGGCCATCCGCGAGTCGGCCTCGTCGCGGTGCATCTCCGCCAGCAGCGACCAGCCGGCCTGCCGGCGGATCTCGGTGTCGCAGCGCTCGACCGCCTCGCGGTACACCGGCTCCGACTCGAACAGGCCCCGGCCCATGCCCCACCACTGCGGGCCCATGCCGGTGAACACCCAGACCAGCCGGCGCTGCGCGCGCTCCAGCCGGCGGCCGGTCAGCACCCGGGGGTGCGGCTCGCCGCGCCGGTGGGCGGCCAGCGCCTCGTCCAGCGACTCCCGGGAGTCGGGCGAGTACACCACCGAGAGCCGGTGCTCGTGGTGCTCGCGGCGCCGGGCCAGGGTGTGGCCGAGGTCGGCCAGCGCCACCGGAGCGCCGTCCGCGCCCGCGAGTTCCTGTCGGATGCCGTCGACCAGCTCGGGCAGCCCGGCCGGGTCGCGGGTGCTCAACGGCAGGACGGTGCGGGCCGGTTCGCGCGCGGGCGGGGCGGCGGCCGGGCGCACCGGCGCCTCCTCCAGCAGCACGTGCGCATTGGTGCCGCCGAAGCCGAAGGAGTTCACGCCGGCCCGGGCCGGGCCCTCGTGCGCGGGCCACTCCACCGCCCGGGTCGGGACCTCGAACGGCAGCGCGGCCCAGTCGATCGCGTCGGTGGGCCGCTCCAGGTTGATGTGCGGCGGGATCCGGCGGTGCTTCAGCGCGAGCACCGTCTTGACCAGCCCGGCGATGCCCGCGGCCGCCTCGGTGTGCCCGATGTTGGTCTTGACCGAGCCGACGTAGCAGCGGTCGCCGGGTTTGCGGCCCTCGGCGAGGACCCGCCCCAGCGCCTGCGCCTCGATCGGGTCGCCGACCGGGGTGGAGGTGCCGTGCGCCTCGACGTACTGCAGGCTGCCCGGCTCGATGCCGGCCTCGGCGCAGACCCGGCGGACCAGGGTGACCTGGGCGTCCGGGTTGGGCACCGTGATGCCGTCGGTGCGGCCGTCCTGGTTGACGCCGCTGCCGAGCACCACCGCGTGGATCGGGTCGCCGTCGCGCAGCGCGTCCGAGAGCCGCTTGAGCGCCACCACGCCGACGCCCTCGGCGCGGACGTAGCCGTCGGCCGTCGCGTCGAAGGCGCGCGAGCGGCCCTCGGCGGACAGGAAGCCGCCCTTGGTCTCGGCGATGGTGTACTGCGGCGCCAGGTGCAGCAGGGTGCCGCCGGCCAGCGCGAGGTCGGTCTCGCCGCGCAGCAGGCTCTGCCGGGCCAGGTGCAGCGCCACCAGGGAGGAGCTGCAGGCGGTGTCGATGGAGACGCTGGGGCCGCGGAAGTCGAAGCAGTGCGAGATGCGGTTCGACACCATCGTCATCATGGTGCCGGTCGCGGTGTGCGCGGCCAGCGTGTCGAAGCTCAGGTCGGCGAACTGCAGGATCTTGTAGTCCAGGGTGAACGCGCCGACGTACACGCCCACTTCGCGTCCGGCGAGCCGGCTCGGCAGCTGGCCGCCGTCCTCCAGCGCCTCCCAGGCGACCTCCAGCAGTTTGCGCTGCTGCGGGTCCATGTGTTCGGCCTCGCGCGGGCTGATGCCGAAGAACTCGGGGTCGAACTCGTCGACCCCGTCGATGTAGCCGCCGCGTCCGCCGATCAGGCGGCCCGGTTTCGCTCGGTCCCGGCTGCCCAGGGTGGCGGTGTCGTAGCGGTCGGCCGGGGTCGGGACGATGCAGTCCCGCCCCTCGATCAGGTTGCGCCAGAAACCCCGGTGGTCGCGGACTCCGCCGGGAAACCGGCAGCCGATGCCGATGATCGCGATCCGGTCCTGGTAGTCGTTGGGCGAGTCCGTCATGGTCCGTTCCGTGTGTCGTGGCGCCCCGGGACGGGACGGGTGGGCGGGTGGCGGGGATCGGTTCAGCCGGACGATCCGGTGGTGGCGTCGGCGGCGGTGCGCCAGGGGTGCAGCAGACTGGCGAGCACGTCGGCGGTGGGCGGGAAGCTGTCGGGATCGCTCAGCCCGACCGCCGCCGGGACCTGCCCGGGACGCCAGGTGAAGCTGCCGAACAGGTGGTCCCAGATCGCGAGGTCCGCGCCGTAGTGGCCGGATTCGGCGAGGTCGGTGCTGTGGTGCAGCCGGTGCTGTTCCGGACTGCCGAGAAGGTGGTTCAGCCGGCCGATTCGGACGTCGATGTTGGCGTGCACGAAATATCCCTGGGCGACCACGAACAGCGTGGCGCAGAACACCGATTCCCGGGAGAAACCGAGCCAGGCCAGCGCCAGTTGGACGACGGCCTGCCCCAGCAGGACGTCGAGCAGATGATTGACGCCGTTGTTGGCGACGTTCACCTTGTCCAGTCCGTGGTGGACGCCGTGCAGCCGCCAGAGCCACGGCTGGTGGTGGGACCAGCGGTGGAAGAGGTACTTCGCCAGCGAGCCGGCGAGCAGTGCGAGCGGGATCTCGGCCTGCAGGGGGAGCGCCGGATGCGGCGGCGCCACCCGGGCGACCAGGGCCGTGACCAGCAGCTGGCCGATCGCCCCGCCCACCATCGTCAGGACGAAGTAGACGCCGTAGCAGCGCAGTTCGCGCCCGCCGGGGTGCCAGTCGGGCCGGTGGGGGATCAGCCGTTCCAGGGTCCAGAGGTAGCCGATGACGCCGACCTGGTGGAGGACGAGAACGCGGCCGATGTCCGCGTGCGCGACGAGGGCGGCCGCGGCGGCCGCGGGTACCGAGAGGAGCAGAGCCGGATAGGCGGCGTACCGCAGAACAGTGCGAAGGCCGGCCCTCGGACCGGCCGATCTTTCCGGGATCAACGCACGGCCCTCCGGATGAATCGTCACCGAACTGAACGGGAATCGATGCTAACCACAGGGA
Source organism: Kitasatospora sp. CB02891 (assembly GCF_002803145.1). Lineage (NCBI taxonomy): Bacteria > Bacillati > Actinomycetota > Actinomycetes > Kitasatosporales > Streptomycetaceae > Kitasatospora > Kitasatospora sp. CB02891. Next base: position 287,166 of record NZ_NNBO01000004.1, read on the forward strand.
TCGCGGACCCGACGGAACCGACATGGCGCGGCATGAAAGAAATCTGATGGTCAGTCAGGTAGCGTAATCGGGAATTCCTGCCCCGTTCCGGGCGTCGGAGCCCGCCGCCCACGTGGAGGTGCCATGCCCGCCCCGCTGCCGCCGTTGCACGCCCTGGACCTGCCCGCCGCCGCGCCGCCGCACTGGTGCACCCTGCGGGACGGCGCCTCCGCCTGGGTGGTGACCAGGTACCACGACGTGCGACAGGTGCTGACCGACCCGCGGTTCGTCCGCGCCGAGGACGGTGCGCCCGACCCCGCCGCCGCGCCCGTCTCCGCCGACCCGGCGTCGCTCTACAACCAGAACGGATCCGACCACCAGCGGCTGCGGCACACCGTGCAGGGTGCGTTCACGCCCCGGGCCGTGGCCCGCTGGCGGCCCTGGGTGGAGACGGTGGCCGGGCGGCTGCTGGACGAGCTGGCGGCGGCCGCGCCGCCGGTCGACGCGGTCGCCGAGCTCACCGGCGTGCTGCCGTTCGCCGTGGCGGAGCGCCTGATGGGCCTGGACGGGCTGGACCACCGGCAGCTGCGGCGGTGGGCCGCCTGCCTGACCGCCGACGGCTCCGGCTCGGACGGCCGAGCGGTCGCCGACCGGCGGGAGTTCGCCGAGTTCGCGGCCGGGCTGCTGGCCGAGCGCCGCCGCCGGCCGGGCGAGGACGTGGTCAGCCGCCTGGTGCAGGCCGCCGACGCGGCCGGCGGCATCCCCGAGGAGCAGCTGACCTTCCTGGTCGGCGGACTGGCGGCCAGCGGCAGCGACAGCGTCGCGGCCGTGCTCGCCAACTCCCTGCTGTACCTGCTCGGCGAGCGGCCCGAGAGCTGGCCCCGGCTCGCCGGGGAGGAGCAGGCGCGGCAGGCCACCGAGTGGCTGCTGCACCACATCCAGCTGGGCGACGACGAGTTCACCACCCGGCAGGCCGTGGCGGCCGCGGAGATCGCCGGCGTGCCCATCCCGGCCGGCTCGACCGTCGCCGTCTGCCTCGGCAGCGCCAACCGGGACCCGGCGGTCTTCCCGGACGGCCTGGCCGGCGACCTGTTCGCCCCCCTCCCGTCCCCCACCCTGGCCTTCGGCGCCGGCCCGCACTACTGCCTGGGCACCTGGCTGGCCCGCACCCAGATCGAGGTCGCCCTGCGCGGTCTCGCCACCCGCCTGCCCGCCCTGCGCCTCGCCGACCCGTCCGCCCCCGTCGACTGGCGACTGGGCGCCACCACCCGCAGCCCGCGCACCCTGCGGGTGCTCTGGTGAGCGGCCGGCGCGCGGTTCGGCGAACGACCGGCCGGTTCGTGCGCTGTCGATCCGTCAATCATGCGAGCCGACCGATCGGGTGAGTGCCGATCAGGAAAGCGGTGCCCTCGCCGATGCCATCGCTCGGCAAAGTGATCGCCAAATAGTCGCAGACAATCTTTCCTCGCCCGGACTTGCCGGACATACCGGATCGTGACTCCGCTCACAGTGCCGCTGTGCAGGTGCGCCAATCCCTAAGGTGCCGATTGGTCCGGGGGCAGATCGCCCTCGCGCACGGAAAGATGCACGTCAATGCCTAGAAACACCTCCGGGTGGCGCGCGGTGTCGCGCACCGCCGGGGCGACCGGTTGCCTGAGCCTGCTGCTCGCCGGCACCTTCGCGTTGCCGACCGCGGTGGCCGCACCGGTCGCCCCAGGGGCGGCACCCGCCGATTCCCCGGTGACGCTCCAACAGGCCCAGACACAGGCCCACGCGACCGGGAAGGACGTTGTGGCCACCGCCGCCACCTCCGAGACCAGCACGCTGACCGCCCACGCCGACGGGACGTTCACGCAGAACCAGTCGCTGGTACCGGTGCGCAAACGGGTCGGAACCACGTGGACCGACCTCGACCCGACGTTCCGCCGGAACGCGGACGGCACCATCACGACGACCGCCACCACCAGTGAACTCACCCTCTCCGGCGGCGGCAGGGGCCCGCTCGCCACGATGGCGCACCGCGGCAACGGCCTCGCGATCGGCCTGCCCGTGAACCTGCCGGCGCCGACCCTGTCCGGAGCCACCGCGACCTACCCGGAAGTCCTTCCGGGCGTGGACCTCCGGGTGACCGCGGACACCCGGGGCAGCTTCTCCGAGGTGCTGATCGTCAAGGACGCGAAGGCGGCCGCCAACCCCGCGCTCAAGAAGCTGACCCTGTCGGCCGAGCCCTCGGCCGGCCTGCAGCTGAGCGCCGACGCGGGAGGCAACATCATCGCCGCCGACCGCTCCGGCCATCAGGCCTTCACCGCGCCCGCACCGATGATGTGGGACTCCGCGAAGGCCGCGGCGCAGCCGGCGGCCGCCGTCCGGGACCGGGTCACCGGCCTCGCGATCGGCGCGCAGTCCGGCGCACCCGTCGAGTCCTCCGCGGCGGGCCCCGGCGACGGCGCCCACGCCGCCCCGATCGCGACCGAGGTGACCGCGGACGGCATCAGCCTCGTCCCGGGGGCGATGCTCGGGGCCGCGGAGACGGCGTACCCGCTGTACATCGACCCGACGTTCTACCCGTCGGCGGCCGCCGGCAACCGGCAGGGCTGGGCGCAGACCAACTCGACCTACCCCAACCAGGCCGCCTACAACACGAACGACGTGCTGCGGGTGGGCTACAACGGCTGGGAGACCCCGTACTTCACCGCCCGGTCGTACATGCAGGTCAGCGTCGACCCGGCGCTCTGGGACTCCAACGTGCTGACCTCCGAGATCAACTTCACGGGCGCCTGGTCCGGCAGCTGCACCGCCAACAACACCGAACTGTGGCTCGCTCCCTACGGGTCCGGCCTCGGCGGCTCGACCACCTGGAACAACGCCCCCGCGCCCAAGACGTACATCGGCAGCGACAGCAAGATGTTCCACGGCGGGGCGAACTGCGACCCGCGCGGCGTCGGCTTCGACCTGCGCGGCGTGATGGCCGACGCGGCGGCCACTCACCAGCAGAGCCTGGTGTTCGTCCTCAAGGCGCAGTACGAGGACAAGAACCGGGACAGCTGGAAGAAGTTCGCCAACACCGTCACCGTGTCGACCACCTACAACCACGCGCCCGACCGCTCCACCGTCCTGAGCACCTCCCCCACCACGGCCTGCGCGGGCGGCGACTGGGTCGGCGACGGCGACGTGTGGCTCTACGGCGGGGTGTCCGACCGCAACGGCGGGACGCTCGGCGCGACCTTCCACGTCGTCAACCACAGCACCGGCGCCCTCGTCGTCCCCGACAGCGACGCCAACCTCCTCACCGCGCAGTCCGGTTCGACCCTGGCGTACAAGGTGCCCAAGGCCAGCCTCCAGGCCGCCGCCGGCGGGCAGGTGATGCAGGTCGACTGGGCGGTGACCACCACCGACTTCAACCTGACCGGCCCGATGTCCGCCACCTGCAGCTTCCGCTTCGACCCCACCCGGCCGGGCGCGCCCAGCATCACCCCGCCGACCGGCGCCGTCGTCGCCACGGCGGTGCCGATCTCGCTGTCGCCCGCCTGCGCGCCGTCCTGCACGCCCGACCGGATTCCGAGCGGCTACCAGTACCAGCTCAACGGCGGCAGCCCGCTGACCGTCGACGCCAACGGCGGCAACGCCACCATCCAGGTCAAGCCGACCAGGCGCACCAACGTCCTGACCGTCACCAGCATGTCCCCGAGCGGCAACTTCGGGCAGTCCGCGGCGGTGACCTTCAACGCCAAGGCGCCGACGCCCGCCGCCGACGGCGACCTCACCGGTGACGGCGCCCCCGACCTGCTCACCGTCGGCGGCGCCCGCACGCTGCCCTCGGGCGTCTGGCTGGCCCCGGGCGCCTTCCAGAACCCGGCCGGCGTGGTCTCCGGGGCCGTCAACCTCGGCCAGTACGGCAACGGCGTCGACACCGCCGGACTTCCGGCCGCCTTCGACGGCGCCCAGGTGATCAGCGGCCAGTTCACCGCCAACAACCTGCAGGACGTGCTCGCGTACTACCCGGCCACCGGCATGGCCGTCGTCCTGGAGGGCACCGGCGACGGCTCGCCCATACCTGCCCAGCGCAACGGCACCGAGCACACCGTGCCGGCCGGCAGCTTCCAGGACATCAACAGCCAGAACCCGCTCCAGCTCGCCGCGGCGGGCAACACCTCCGGCAGCGGCACCGGCTACCCCGACCTGCTGGGCGTCTCCGGCGACAGCGCCGACGGCTACACGCTCAACCTGTACGCGGCGACCAGCACCCTCGGCCAGTTCCAGTTCCCGGCCGCGCTGAACGTCACCACCCCCACCGGCGGAGCCGACTGGGACAAGTGGACGCTGGCGACCTGTCAACTGCCCACCCGGAACGGCCCGAGCACCGCGCTGTACCTGTGGAACAGGTCCACCGGTGAACTCGACCTGTGGCAGGACCTCGCCGCCGACCCGAACGGCAACCTCACGTACACCGCCACCAAGGTCGCCACCGGCTGGAACACCGGCCGGGACCTCGCACTCCAGGCCGCCGACGCCAACGCGGACGGCACCCCCGACCTGTGGACCGTGGCCGCCGACGGCACCGCTGCGCTCCACACCCTCAGCCGCACCGCCCACACCCTCGACCAGCCGACCAGCGCACGGCTGGTCACCGCGAGCCACTCCTGGGCGCTGAACAACGGCACCGCGGGCGCGGTCACCACCGCGACCGACGCCACCGGCGGCCTCCCGCTGAGCGGTACCGCCGACACCACCTGGAGCACCGGCGACCTGTTCAGCCCCGACGCCCGGTTCAACGGCTCGGGCACGCTGACCACCGCCACTCCGGCGGTCGACCCGACCCGTGACTTCACCGTCTCGGTCTGGGCCAAGCCGGACAGCCTCGGCGGCGTCGTGCTCAGCCAGGACGGCGCACTGGCCAGCAGCTTCACCCTCTGGTCGGAACTGTCCACCCGGAGCTGGCGGTTCCAGATGCCGCGCACCGACTCCGCCACGCCCGCCCAGGACATCGTCGCCTCCAACGCCACCCCGGCCGTTCCCGGCGTCTGGGCCCACCTGACCGCCAGCTACCAGGCCTCCACCGGCCGGGAGACGCTGTACGTCAACGGCGTGCCGGTCGGCACGTCCACCCACCCGAGCAGCAGCTGGCCGAACAACCGCGGCCTGCGGGTCGGGGCGTACCTCTACAACGGCACGCCGTCGGTCAGGTTCGCCGGACAGCTCGCCAACGTCCAGACCTGGAACCAGACCCTGACCGACAGCCAGGTCGCCGCGCTCGCCGACCTGCCGCCGTCCCCGTCCGAGTTCCAGCTCACCGCGCTGACCAGCGCCAACAGCCTGCACCACACGGTGCGCAACGCGAACGGCAACTTCACCGACTGGGCCAAGGTCACCGACATGGCCTACAACCCCGGCACCGGATTCAGCTCGGCCGCCCAGGCCGAGTACCAGGGCACCACCTACCTGGCCGCCCTCGGCGGTGCGGACCTGCAGTTCCAGGTCCGGCCGTTCGGCGCCGCCGCCTTCAGCTCGCCGACCGGCACCACCGCGCCGCTCGACACCCTCGTCCCCGGCGGTTCCGTACGGATCGCCAAGGTGAATGCCGCAGCGATCGTCAACGGCGACTTCGACCTGATCGCCACCGGCACCGACGGCCACCTCTACGAGGCGCTGCGCCACCCCAACGGCAGCTGGGTCGGCTGGTCCGACCTCACCGCGAAGATCCCCGGCGCCCCCGGCCCGCTCACCGAGGTCGCCGCGGCCACCACCACCGGTGGTGACCTCCAGCTGGTGGCGCTGTCCGGCGGCAAGCTCTGGCACACCGTGCGGGCCGCGCCCACCGCGGTCTGGGCCGGCTGGGGAGACGTGTACGCGAACGCCAGCAACCCCGGCCCCGCCACCCATGTCGCCGCCTCGGGCATGGACGGCTACCTCCAGGTGATGGCCACCACCAACAACGGCAACACCGTGGTCCACACCCTCCGGACCACCACCGGCCACTGGGGCGCCTTCGGCGACGTCGGCGCCGCCATCGGCGGCATCCCCGGCCCCGTGGTCTCCCTCGCCATGGCCTCCACCGGCACCGGCTCCGGCACCACCATGCAGTTCGCGGCCCTGACCGGCTCCGGCACCATCTACCACGCCGTCCGCTTCGGCACCGGCTCCTGGTCGGCCCTCGGCAACGTCACCGCCTACGTCCTGGGCACCGTCAACGGCACCCCGGTCCAACTCTCCGCAGCGGGCGACTGACCCCACCCCACAAAGCCCAGTGGGCCCCGCCGTCGGTACGGCGGGGCCCACTGGGCTTTCACATCAGAGCGGATCGTCGAACTCCATGGTGCCGATCCTTCCGAGGTTCTTGGCCACGGCCGGCCAGTCCTCACCGGTCTGACGTCCGATCATCCGCTCCACGTAGGCCAGCACGCGGTCGAGGCGGCAGGTCTCCACCACCACCAGCCCGTGACCCGGCACCACGCCCAAGTCCTCGATCAGCCGCGAGAGGTGACGGGGCGTGCACACCGTGAACTGGAGGGACTCGCTGCCCGGCCCGTCCTCCGGGCCGACGATGGCCTGGAGCAGGAAGGCGAACGACTCGGGATCCTCCGGAGCGAACTCGTCCAGGTCGATGTCGGGGCTGCTGAACCCCCGGACGGTGGCTCTCACGGTGCGCCTCCCAGGCCGGTGACGTTGAGGTGGATGTCGCCCTGCATGGCCTTGTCCGACTGTTTCTCGAAGCGGTACTCGAGATTGGCCTGCCAGGTGGGGCCACCATACTGTGCCGGTCGGCTCGGCTTCCAAGCCGCTGGACGGTACTGCCGGAGCCCGTCGGCGCTGATGAGGAGTCCAGGGGTTCTGTCGGACTCGCGGAAACCCGGGCCGACCCAGGCCTCGCCGACCGCCTGCGCCTCCTCCGGCGTCACCTCACCGGCCAGTGCGTTGCCGCCCTCCGCCTCGGCATTCTTGACCATGCGAACGAGCTCCATCTCCCGTTCCACGGTGATGTCGAGTCCGCCGCCGGAGTCGGCCTGGTTGAGCAGGGTGTGGATGTCGTCGCCGAGCCCGCGCGCACCGTGGACCGCGAGCTCGGCGCTGGGAACGGCGATGGCGAGCCCGCCGGCGACGGACAGCGCGCCGACCGGACACAGGACCCCGGTGCCGCACTCCGCCACGCCACTGGCGGCGAGGGTGCCGCCGCCGACGGTGCCGATCGCCCCGGCCGCGGCCTCCGTGCCGTGCGCGAGCATGTTGGCGAAGGTGCCCGCGGTGTCGGCGATCCGGGAACGCATGTGCTGGTTCGCCGCGTTGTCCCGGTCGATCTGCTCCTGAGTCCGGCAGGTCGTGCCCCTGCCGACTCCCGAGCAGTGCTTCTTGTGGGTGTAGTCCCAGTACTCCTGCATGGTTCGCCGGATGGCCGTGACGTCCCAGACGCTCAGCGGGGGCTTCGCGGTGCCGCAGGCGCCGGGCTTGCAGCCGCCGCCGTTGTTGGGGGTCAGGCCCTGGCTTGCGCCCCAGACCTGGTTCGCGGTGCTGCCGCAGCCGCCGGGGCAGCCGCCGTTGTTGGGGTTGTAGCCGTAGCAGGCGCCCTCGGTGCCGCAGCCGTCGGGGATCAGGCCGCTGGGGTCGGCCTGGCCGATGGGGTTGGCGGCGGTGTAGCCGTAGCCGTTGAGGAGTTGGGACCGGGCGGCTTCGAAGAGCGGGTCGAGGCTGACGAAGCGTCCGGTGGTGGGGTCGTACTGGCGGGCTCCGAGGGTGGTGAGGCCGGTGTCGGTGTCGGTGGGCGCGTTGAGGAAGCCCCGGTTGTCGGCCCAGCCGACGGTGGTGCCGCGCGGCGCGCCGTAGGGGGTGAACTGGCGCCAGGTCGGGTTCTGCGCGGTGGAGTCGAGCGCGAGTCCGGCGGTGCCGTGCTGGTCGGTGATCTCGAAGGTGTAGCCGGTGGCGCCGCCGGTGGTCCCGGTGCGGACGGCGGTGCCGCCGCCGGGCAGCGGGTAGTAGCGGGTGCCGCTGAGCACGCCGCCGGTGAGGGAGAGCTGCTGGCCCGGCAGGTACAGCACGGTGGTGCCGGGGTCCTTCTGCAGCAGCACCGCGCCACTGGCGTCGTAGACGTAGGAGGTGGTGCCCGCGGTGCCGCCGGTGATGGAGCCTAGGCGGCCGGCGTCGTCCCAGTTCAGGTTCTGGGTGCCGCCGGACGGGGTGGTGCGTCTGACGGTGTTCCCGGCCGGGTCGTACTGGTACGAGGTGCCGGCGCCGGCGGCGGTCAGGGTGTGCGGCTGGTGGGTTCCGTTGCCGTCGTAGGTGTAACCGGTGGTGGTGTCGGCGCCGCCGGTGGTGGAGTGTTCGACCTGCTGGGTGCGGTTGCCCAGGGCGTCGAGGCTCCACTCGGTCCAGTAGGCGCCGCCCGCGATGCCGTCACCGACGGTGGCGTGCGCGGCCGTGGTGGGGGTCGCGGCGCAGGTGTCGGTGGCCGTCCAGGCCTTGGTGAGCCGGTCGAGCGCGTCGTACCGGTAGCACTGGGTCTCGACCGTGCCGGCCGAGCCGAGCCGGGTCGAGGTCTGCCGGGTGAGGTTTCCGGCCAGGTCGTAGCTGTAGGCCTGCTCGTCGACATTGGTCGGCGTGGCCGTGGAGCGGGTGACCAGCTGGTCGGTGAGCCGGCCGGTGTGCGGGTCGTACTGGTTGGTGATCCAGGCCTCGTTGGCGCCCGAGCCGAGGGTGGCCCGCAGCACGCGCCCGTAGGCGTCGTGCTCGACGCCCTGCGCGTAGCCGTTGGTGCCGCCGAGCGTGTCGGGGAGGTCGAGGTTGCCCGCGTAGCCGTGGGTGACGGTCTCGGCGGGGAGGCCCGCACCGGCCGGGTACACGTCCTTCAGGGGGAGGCCGGTGTTGGCGGTGTAGGTGTGCTGGAAGGTGTAGGTCGTTCCGAGGGTGGAGCCCTCGGCGGCGGAGGGGATCGTCACCGTCTGGCCCATCGAGGAGCCGAAGACGTTGAAGTTCTTCTCCTGCACGGTGTACGCCGCGCCGTTGTTGAACGAGGTCGCCGTGGTCAGGTGCCCGACGGGGTACTTCATCCCGGCGACGGCGTTGTTCGAGTTGTCGTAGACCAGCGCGGAGAGCTGGTTCGCGGCGGACTGCGCGGCGGCGGGGGCGGCGTAGGAGCCGGTCTGCCGTCCGAGTGCGTCGTAGGCGAAGCTGACGGTCTTCCCGCGCGAGTCGGTGGCCTCCAGGACCAGGCCGACGGCGTCGTACCGGGTCTGGCTGTGGCCGGCGTCCGGGTCGTCCTTGGCGGTGGCGCGGCCCAGCAGGTCGTACGAGGTGGTCCAGGTGGAGCCGCCGGCGGTGACGGTCGTCCGGTTGCCCCGGTTGTCGTAGCCGTAGGCGATGCTCTGGCTGGTGCCGCCGCTGACCGTCCAGCTGCCCGTGAACCGGTCCGCGGGCGCGGTCAGGGTCGGGGCCGAGGTGTACTCGGTGAGTTGGACGGTGCGGCCCATCGGGTCGATGGTGGTGGCGCTGGTGGTGCCGCCGGTCGGCGGGATCACGGTGACGCGGTCGCCGTTGTAGACGGTGCGGGTGGAGGAGACCACCACGCCGTTCTGCTCGGAGTCGTCGAGGACGACCCGGCCCAGGCCGTCGTAGCCGTAGAAGTCCTGGTTGGGCACCTGCTTCTTCAGGTCGGCCGCGGACACCGGCGTGGTGTTCGGCAGCGTGCTGTCGTCCCACCAGCCGTTGTACTTGGCACTGACCCAGCCGTGCGTGTCGTAGAAGGCGTCCGACACCATCCGGCCGCCCTGCGGGGTGGGCGTCTGGGTCTGCCGGGGGCGCATCATCGCGTCGTAGATCTGGGTGCTGACCTGGTACTGCAGTTCGTCGTTCAGCTTCTTCGACGTGACCGCCGTGACGCCGGTCCTGGAGATCGTGTACTCGTACACGAGGTTCGCCGGGGCGCTGGTCGGCCGGGAGGCCAGCCAGACTCCGGTGAGCCGGCCGAGGGTGTCGTACTGCTTGGTGGTCTGCACGCCGTTGGCGTCGGTCGCGGTCAGCGTGGTGCCGCGGGCCGGGTCGAGCACCGTCGAGCCGGTCTGTCCCAGCGCATTGGTGGTGGTGATCCCGGTGAGCGAGCCGGCGCTGTCGGCGGTGAACGCCGTGCTGGTCCGGGCGCCCTTGGCGTTGTAGCTGTCGGTGGGGCGGCCGATGCCGTCGTACACCTGGGTGCTGGTGGTGGTGTAGGTCAGGTTGCCGCCGGTGGCGCCGGTGGCGGTCTGCAGCACCGAGACGTCGCCGAGGGTCGGGACGTTGGCCTGCGGGAACGCCGGGCCGGCGGGCTGCGGCCAGGTGGCGGCGGTGGCGGGCGCGTCGTAGAAGGTGCGGCCGGCCGAGACGACCTGGTCGGGTCGGTTCACCGAGGCCGGCGCGGTCAGGGTGTTGACCGATCCCGGTACGGAGGCGGGCGAGCCCTGGGTGAAGCCGGCGCAGGCGACCGAGTCGGTCTCGGTGGCGGACACCAGGCCGACCAGGTTGAGCGCCGTGTTCACCGGCGCGTAGCCGGTGGTGACGCACCGGTCGTATGCCGGGTCGGCCGGGACGGTGTGGCTGTACACCGCGGTGACCAGCCCGAAGGTCGGGCTCGACACGGTGCCGTCGTACGACGTGTCGGTCTGGGTGGAGCGCCAGGTGGTGCCGCCGGCCCCGGTGATCGCCTGGCGGCTCCAGGACTCCACGGGCTTCACCGTGGTCGCGGTCAGCGTGGGCAGTCCGGACCTCTCCCGGCTCGCGGTGGCCGGGGAGACCCAGTACGAGGTGATGGCGGAGTGGTCGACCGAGCCGCCCTTGCCGGTGTACGCCGTGGATTCCAGGGTGCGGCCCTGGAGTTCGGGCAGGTCCTCGTGCCGACCGCCCTGGGAGTCCGTCAGCAGCACGGCGGCGCCGCCGTTGTTCCTGGACATGCCCTGGTGGAAGACCGTCCGACCCATGGTCTGACGATCGTTCACCCCGTCACCGGTGTACGAGGTGACCGTGCCGAAGCCGCGCCACTGGCCGTAGGTGCGGTACTTGGCGCGGACCAGCTCGTTGTCGTCGTAGTGCCAGGCGGCCTGCTCGTACTCGTAGGACGACGCCTGGACGGGCGCGCCGCCGGTCGGGTCGCTCTGGGTGACCTTCTGGACCGCGTACTTGTTGAACCAGTCGGTGATCGGCGCCAGGTAGCCGGACGGGGTCCAGCTGACCGGGTAGCAGGACGACGTGTTGGCCGCCGGATCGAGCTTCACCGGTGCGGTGCACGGGCTCGGCTGGTAGTACTGCACGCCGGTGACCGAACCGGTCTCGTTGGTCACCGAGTTGATCCGGAAGCGGTACAGCGCCGGCAGTCCGTCGGCGGTGGTGTCGACGCGGTTCTGCAGGCCGGTGCCGCCGAAGCTCACCGAGGGCATGGTGAGCGGGGTGGCCGAGCCGGTGCCGCGGCCGTCGCTGCCGGTGCGGGTGATGGACGACAGCCACAGGGTGGCGCCGCCGTCACCGGCGGGCGGCATGGTCTGGTCGAGCGCCCAGCTGTCCACCGGCTGGTAGGCCGAGGTCGCCGGGGAGTACTGCCGGGTGGTGATGGAGGTGAGCCGCACCGTCGAGAAGAACGACGGCGAGTGCACCTGGCAGGGGGAAGAGGTGCATATCAGGTCGTAGGGGACGTCGGGCCAGTTGGCCTTCGTCGTGGTGTTCAGCGGGCTGCACGGCGAGGTCACGCAGCGGTCGCCGGTCGCGAAGTCCACCCGGTCCGGCACTGTGCCGTACGCGTTGCCGTCGGTGAATCCGTAGTCGACGTGGTCGACGTGGGAGTCCCGGACGTACGCGGTCGGCGCGGTGGCGTTGTTGGCGCCGTAGTTGTTGACGTCCTGCTTGTAGTAGTAGGACATCGCGTTGCCGTGCAGGTCCTTGACGTAGTCGAGGTTCCAGCGGCGCCCCATGGTGCAGACCGAGGCGGAGAACCCGGCCGCGTTGTAGCAGGGGTCGCCGGCGTGCGCGGAGTAGACCGGCAGCCAGTCCACCGAGTTGGTCGCGGCCTTGCCGCTCGACCAGCCGGGCAGGTGGTTCAGACCGAAGGAGAACACCGTGCCGGTGCGGTCGGTGACCGTCCAGTAGTCGGTGTTGTAGGTCCCCGAGCCGTTGCCGGACCCGGTGACGTGCTTGACCACCTCCCCGCTGTCCTCGGCGGGCTTGTACACCTGCTTCGCGGCGTCCCAGACCAGCGAGGTGGTCGCCCCGTTCAGCGAGAGGGTGAGGATCTCGCCGTTGTAGCAGTTGTCCGAGGTCGCCGCCGGGGAGGCGGTGCCGCCCGGGTTGTCCGAGCAGGGGACGAAGGAGCGCTCGATGAACGACTCGGCCATGCCCCAGCCGTCGCCGATCCACGAGGACTGCGCGTCGGAGGCGGCGGTCTGCCCGTCCACCGATCCGGAGTCGTAGCCCAGGGCGACCTTCGGCGCCAGCGAGGAGGCGGACGGCGGGACGGTGATCGGGTACGAGTAGCCGAACGAACCGGACGAGGAGCCGGCCGACCACGAGCCCGAGGCCGCAAGGCTCGTGGCGCCGTAGCTGCCGCTCGCGCCGCCGCCGTCGTCGCCCGCTCCGGCGAGCGCCGCCAGCACGACGGGCGCGCCCGCCGCGGCGGCGGGCTGCGTGAGGGAGGCCGGGACGGCGCCGCCGGAGCCCTTGCCGACCCCGTCCAGCCGGACCTCGGCGGACACCGACTTCGCGGCGCCGTCGTTGGCCGACCGCAGCGGGGTCTGCGTCAGGCACTCGGCCCGCTCGGGAGTGGTCAGCGCACAGGCCGGCAGCTGCACCAGCCGCAGCCGGGCGCCGTAGCCGCCGCCGAACGCCTCGGCGAAGGACGAGTAGTCCAGGCTCACCCGGGCCCGCCCGGTGCCGCCGTCCCGCGAAGTCACCGAGAACAGCACGCCGTTGACTCCGGCCCGGTCCGCTGCGCCCCGGTCCTGCACGGCGACGTCCACCGCGGACGGCCCGGTGTAGCCGGCCCCGCCGGCGATCGTGACCGGAACCCCGCTGGGAGCCGCCAGTTCGGCCGCGCCGCCGGACGGAGCGATCCGGACGGTGGCGGCCGCCGCCTTCGGGAACGCGGCTCTGGTCGGCCGGAACTGACGGTCCGCCTGGTTCTCGGGCTTCTCGAAGCGGCTCGGCAGGGCCGAAACGCCCTTCACCGCCGGGGTCCTGGCGATCTTCGGCGCGCTCGCGCCGCCCGCCCCGGTGCCGGGGTCCAGGGCGGGGGCCGCGCCGATCGAGGACAGCACAGCGGCGCTGCAGACCGCCAAGGACGTCAAAAGTCTTGTTCTGCGGCGAACTTGTCGTCCGCCACGAATTGCGCTCACGTTCCGAACTTTCGGTAGAGATGGTTCATGCAGGTCAACCGGCATGCAGGCGCCGCCCGACCAGGGGCGACCATCCCATTGGCGAGCCAAGGATCAGGTAAAGGTTCGTCAAATTCGTTGCCACCAAGCCCAATCAAGTCGGACGCGGGCCGACAAAACGGCCAGTGATCCTCGCCACAGCGCCGAGGCTTCGGGCGGAAACTACTCTTTCGGGGAATTGACGGGGCGTGTCCGGTCGAATCGCCCACAACGGTCGGTAAGGTGACGCACTGTCGGATCCCGGCGGCGGTGCCGGTGCCTTTCGTACGGATGGCAGACAGGAGGTCCTCCGTGGCCGTCCCCACCCCCGACTTGCTGCTGTTCCCGCACTCCGACCTGCACCTCGCGCTGACCGGGACGCCGCCGCTCACCGTCACGCTGGCCACCCGTGAGGTGGCAGTGCCCATGGCGAACGGATACACCGTCACCCCCGTTCCGCCGGGCCAGTGCGTGTTCGAATTCTTCGCCCCGTTCAACGACAAGGGCCACCGCTTCGACGGCCTGCCGGTGTACGACAGCGCGACCGGGCGGATCACGGCCACCACGCCGGGGGTCTTCCTCTTCCAGGCGCATGTCGGGACGCAGTACCTGGTCGGCCGGCTCCAGGTGCACCGGTCGGTGGTCGGCTGGTGGTTCGGGAACGACTCGATCACCACCGCGCTCGACAGCACCGTCGCGCACGCCCAGCCGTCGCTGTACGCGAAGTTCAGCGACGACGCCGGCGCGGGGACGGACCTGATCGGCGACATCACCGGCCACGGGTACGTCCAGCTGGTGCCCGCCGACACCCGGCAGCTCGCCGTGTCGCCGACCGGCCGCCTGCGCGGCGTGCTGCCCACCCAGCCCGGCGCCCCGTGGGTGCTGTCCGGACTGTTCCCCGGCCTCGGCGGCGCGCAGCTGCTGAACGTGTGGGTGGTCGACTACGCCGCCCAGCACGCGCTGACCTTCGAGCTCGGCGGCGGCGACCCGGCGACCGTCACCGACAAGCACAACGTGCTGTTCCTCGCCGAGGGCTTCCGCGACCAGGACCGGGCGAAGTTCGACGCGCTGGTCGCCCGGGCCATCCACGAGATGTTCGAGAAGCCCGCGCACGAGCCGTACGGCATGCTGCGCGGAGGCTTCAACGCCTTCAAGTCCTTCACCGCCTCCCAGCAGCACACCGTCACCTGCGGCTACCGGGTCGCGGCCGGCGAGGAGCGGATCGAGGCGGGCCAGGCGAAGGGCACCGGCTTCCCGATCCCGTCCAACCGGATCGGCGGGGGCCCGCTCTACACGCTGGAGGAACTGGTCCGGCTGGTCGGGCTGCCGATGCGCGGCGACCAGCGCACCAACCTGGTGGCGACCTGGCAGGCCCAGGACCTCGACATCGACCCGACCAGGATCAACGACGACCTGGTCAACGCCTGGAAGCAGCACCAGTCGGTCGGGATCCTGCACGCCCGCGACACCTTCTTCGGCCTCCGCCTCGGCCAGCGGCTCGCCGACCGGTTCTCCGGCAACGGCCCGGTGGCCAAGCCCGCCGCCGACACCGTGGGCGACCCGGGCGTCAAGGCCTTCGTCGCCCGGCTGTACGAGTTCTACCGGACCAGGTCGACCCGGAACCTCGTGCTCGACCCGCGCCGGCACCCGCCCGAGCTGTACATGGACCCCACGGAGCTCAACCCCGCCACCACGCTGATGCGGTACGTCGCCAGCCTGAAGGTCACCGGCTCGCCGGCCGCCGTCGGCGCCGTGTGGCAGCCCGACGACCAGAAGTTCCAGCCCAGCCGGGGCCTGATCGCCCTGATCGCCAACGACGGCCTGGACGGCGGCACCAACTTCAACGTCCGGACGGTGACCGCCCAGACCGTCAACACCGTGCAGGGCGTCGCCTACGTCTACGCCAATGCCACCGACAAGCGGGAGCTGCGCCGCGACCCGCCGGCCGACACCGAGGTGAACTTCGACGAGGTCATCGACACGATCTCCCACGAGTTCGGCCACAGCTTCAACCTGCTCGACGAGTACGAGGAGTTCCGGGGCGACGGCGGGCCCGACGAGGAGCAGCCCGCCGACCTGCTCGGGGACAACGTGTCGAGGCTCGGCTTCCTGCGGGTCGGCCCGGCCCCCGACGACCGCCACATCGACCCCGGCAAGGTCAAGTGGTTCCAACTGCCCCGGATCAGCACCGCCGCCGCCCTGCTCGCCGACTCGGTGCCCGTCACCAGCCCGGCCGCCGGCCTCAAACTCACCATCGGCACCCGGAACACCGCGGAGTGGCAGCAGGTCCAGAAACTCGCCGCCGAGGTGCGGCTGCGCAACTTCGGCATCGCGCCGGGCGGCCAGCAGCTCCCGCTGGACAGCACCCCCGCCCACTACCTGGAAGGGCTGAGCGTCGCCCAGGTGCTGCCGGGCGAAGGCGCGATCGTCCTCACCAAGGCCGGGACCACCACCTTCCCCACCTTCCAGAAGGGCTCGATCGTCTTCGTCCCGCTGAAGGACAAGCAGCACCAGCCGCTCATGGTGGTCGAACCCGAGGTGCTCGCCTTCCTCCGGGCCAACCACAACCCGCTCAACCAGGACCCGAACCACGACGACACCAACCCCAAGGAGGACAACCCGGTCGACATCCCGGACTTCAGCCCGCCCTGCAAGTCCGCCCGCACCATCGGGATCTACGAAGGCGCCGACACCTTCGCCGGCGCCCACTACCGGCCCACCGGCCGCTGCAAGATGCGCATGGAGACGGACTTCTGCCACGTCTGCGCCTGGCTGATCGTCAACCGGGTCGACCCCACCTTCCACGCGCTCCTCGACCGGAAGTTCTACCCGGAGTCCAAGGCGGAGAAGAAGAAGCATGAGTGAGCCGGGCACCTTCGAACGGATCCTCGCCGAGATCGGCCAGGCCCTGCTGCCGCTGCGCGACGGACTCGCCACCCCCGCCGCGTTCAGCGCGCTGCTGCGCCGCCTCGGCTGGACGGCGACGGCGATCCCGCAGCCGTTCGTCGACCTCCGGGGTGCCGTCGAGACGCTCTACGACAGCCTGCACACCCTGCTCGGCGACGGCGGGCTGAACGTCGACGGCACGGTCGGCGACGGCGGGGCCTCCGCCGCGGTCTCCTTCTCCCCGGACGACGTGAAACGGGCCCTCGGCGCCGTCCAGGCACTCGTCAAGGGCATCCGGGCGATCGCCTCCGCACCGCCCGCGTCCATCCCCGACACGCTGCGCGCGGACGGCTTCCTCGCCCTCTTCCCGGGCCAGCTCCTCGATCACCTGGTCATCACCTACCTGCAGCGCTACCACCCCAACCTCGGCTTCGTGCTGCGCAGCCTCGGCGTGGTGAAGGCCGGGTACGCCCCGCCCACCGGGAACCGCCCGCCGTACGTGCACCTCGCGCTCGACCTCGGCGACCTGCCCCGGACGCTCGCCGACCCGGCGCAGGTGCTGAAGGACGCCTTCGGCTGGGGCACCGACGCCTTCGACCAGCCCGCGCTGCTCTCCCAGCTCGACAACCTGCTGCGCACCATCGGCGCCAACGTCGACACCGAGCGGCTCGCGCCGACCACCGCGCTGGCCGTGCAGGGCGCCACGCCCGACCCGCTCGGGCCGCGGCCGCGGACGCTCGCCGCCGTGCTGTTCCAACGCGTCCAGCCCTCCGCCGAGATGGCCGCCGCGATCCGGCTGCTGCCGCTGCCCGCCACCGCCGACGGAGGCCCGCCGGGGCTCGCCCTGCTGCCCTCGTTCACCGGCCGCCAGGGCTTCCGGTTCGAGCTCGGGCCGGACATCGCCGTCACCATCCGCGGCGACCTGGACCTGCAGGGCGGCGTCGCGCTGCTGGTGCGCCCCGGCCGGGGCGTCGACATGGTCCTCGGGTTCGAGTCGTCCTCCGCGCCGGTCCACGCCAAGGGCTCGATCGACGTCCAGGTGGAGCGCTTCGGGCCGACCGACCAGCCGCGGGTGCTGTTCGGCGAGGCCGACGGCACCCGGCTCCAGGTGCGCCGGATCTCCGGCGCCGGCGGGGTCCGGCTGGTCCGGGACGCCGTCGACTTCTTCGCCGAATTCGGCCTGGAGGGGCTGGAGTTCGTCCTCTCCCCGGCCGGCGCGGACGGCTTCGTCGGCGCCGTGCTGCCCGCCGACGGCTTCACCCTCGGCGCCGACCTCACCGTCGGCCTCTCCTACCGGCAGGGCTTCTACTTCCGCGGCACCTCCAACCTGGAGATCCAGCTCCCCGCGCACCTGGAGCTCGGCCCCCTGGAGATCCAGGGCCTGACCATCTCCGCCTCGCCCGACGCGAACGGGCTGCCGATCGGCCTCGGCGTCTCCTTCCGCGCCCAACTCGGCCCGATCACGGCCGTGGTGGAGCAGGTCGGGCTCAACGCCGAGCTGGCGTTCCGCTCGGACGGCAGCGGCAACCTCGGCCCGGTCGACCTCTCCTTCGGCTTCCGACCCCCCAAGGGCGTGGGCCTCTCGGTGGACGCCGGGGCGGTCAAGGGCGGCGGGTTCCTGTCCTTCGACCCGGACCGCGGCGAGTACGCGGGCGCCCTCGACCTGGAGTTCGCCGGACTGGTCGAGCTCAAGGCGGTCGGCCTGATCAGCACCCGGATGCCCGACGGCACCGACGGCTTCTCGCTGCTCGTCGTCATCACCACCGACTTCGGCGCCACCGGCATCCAACTCGGCTACGGATTCACCCTGTTGGCCGTCGGCGGCCTGATCGGGCTGAACCGCTCGATGAACCTGCAGGCCCTGGTGGAGGGCGTGCGGACGGGCGCCGTCCAGTCGGTGATGTTCCCCAAGGACGTCATCGCCAACGCCCCGCGGATCCTCTCCGACCTGGCCCGCTACTTCCCGCCCGAGCAGGGCCGGTTCCTGATCGGGCCGATGGCGAGGATCGGCTGGGGGACGCCCACCCTGGTCAGCGTCTCGCTCGGCGTCGTCATCGAGATCCCGCCCGGCGACATCGCCGTGCTCGGCGTGCTCCAGTGCCTGCTGCCCAGCGCGGACCTGCCGCTGCTGGCCCTGCAGGTCGCCTTCGTGGGCGCGCTGGAGGTCGACAAGTCGAGGCTGTGGTTCTTCGCCACGCTGTTCGACTCGCACGTCCTGACGATGACCATCGACGGCGGGATGGGCCTGCTCGTCGCCTGGGGCGACGCACCGGACTTCGTGCTCACCGTCGGCGGCTTCCACCCGTCCTTCAAACCGCCGCCGCTGCCCTTCCCGGTGCCCGCCCGGCTCACCGTGGACATCCTCAACCGGCCCGGCCAACTGATCCGGGTCTCCGGCTACTTCGCCGTCACCAGCAACACCGTGCAGTTCGGCGCGGCCGCCGAACTCCGGCTGGGATTCGGCGGATTCGGCGTCGAGGGCCACCTCTCCTTCGACGCGCTGTTCCGGTTCTCGCCGTTCGCCTTCACCATCGCGATCTCCGCCGGGGTCACCCTGAAGGCCTTCGGCGTCGGCGTCTTCGGCATCGACCTGAACTTCGCCCTGGAAGGCCCCGCCCCCTGGCGGGCGCACGGCCGCGGCTCCATCTCGCTGCTGTTCTTCGAGATCTCCGCCGACTTCGACATCACCTGGGGCGAGGAGCACAACACCACACTGCCCCCCGTCGCCGTACTCCCGCTGCTGGCAGGCGAGTTCGGCAAGATCGAGAGCTGGCAGACCCAGCTGCCCTCGGGCGGCGTCAACCCGCTCGTCACCCTGCGGCACCTGCCCGACACCGACCAACTGGTGCTGCACCCGCTCGGCACCCTGTTCGTCCGCCAGCGCGCCGTCCCGCTGGACGTCCGACTCGACCGGATCGGCGCCCAACGGCCGAGCGACGGACGGCGGTTCGGCATCACGCCCGCACCGGACAGCGGCCTGGCCCGGGTCTCCGTCACCGGCGAGAAGTTCGCCATGGCGCAGTTCCAGGACATGGACGACGCCGCCAAGCTCTCCCGCCCGCCGTACGAGAACCAGGACTCCGGACTGGAACTCACCGCGGCCGCCGGCACCCTGCTCTCCCCGCGGGTGGTCCGCCGCAGCGCCCGCTACGAACTGCACGTCATCGACAGCGGGGTGCCCGCGACGGCCGCCGCCGCCCGCCGGGTGGTCCCGATGGCGGCCCGCTCCGCCGTCGACGCGCCGAAGCGCTTCCACGACGTCAGCCCCGCCGTGTTCAACCAACTGCTCCAGGGCAGCAGCACCAGCCGCTCGCCCATCTCGCAGCGCGAGACCCAGCTGCGCCGGCCGTTCCCGGTCGACCAGACGGTACAGCTCACCGACCGGCGCTTCGTCGTCGCGAACATCCGCAACAACGTCCAGGCGCACCCGCCGGCCGGCGGCCTCGCCGCGGCGACCTTCCGCAGCCGGGCCACCGCCGAGGACGCCCTCGCCGACTGGATCGCCCAGGACGGCGCCCTGGCGGGCCAGTTGCACGTCATTCCGGAGGAGGAAGCGGTCGGCTCGCCCGCCACGCCGGGCGGCTGGGCCTCCGTCGGCAGCCTCCCGACGCCCGCCCGCGACATCGAGGCGGTCCGGCTGACCAACGGCAAGGTGCTGATCGCCGGCGGCGCCGACGCCACCGGCACGGCCCTGGCCGCCGCCGCCCTGTTCGACCCCGTCGCCGCCGCCTGGACTGCCGTCCCGTCGCCCGCCACGGCCCGCCGCCGCCACAGCACCACCAGGCTCGGCGACGGCCGGGTGGTGCTCGCGGGCGGCCGCGGCGCCGACGGCGGGACGCTCGGCACGACCGAGGTCTACGACCCCGCCCCCGGCACCTGGTCGTCCGCCGGGGCCCTCACCACCGCCCGCCACGGACACACCGCCACCGCCCTGCCCGACGGCCGGCTCCTGGTGGCCGGCGGCACCGACGCCGACGGCAGGGCACTCGACACCGTCGAACTGCTGGACCCGACCACGGGCGCCTGGTCCGCCACCGGGCCTGCCATGACCGACGCCCGCACCGGCCACCGGGCCGTCCTGCTCCCCGACGGCCGCGTCCTGGTGGTCGGCGGCGCCCTGCCCACCGGCGGACCGGACGCCGCGACGACGTACTGCGAGCTGTACGACCCGGTCGCCAGGACCTGGACCCCGACCGGCAGCCTGCTCACCGCCCGCAAGGGCCACCGCGCCACCCTGCTGTCCGACGGCCGGGTCCTGGTCACCGGCGGCGATCCGGCGCCCGGTCCGGGCCCCTACGACCCGCGCAGCCTCGCCACCGCCGAGGTCTGGGACCGGGCCACCGGCGCCTGGACCGCCCTCGGCCCGCTCCCCGGCGGCGGCCGGCGCGGCCACCACTGCCTCGCCCTGCGCTCCGGCCAGGTCCTGCTCATCGGCGGCACCGGCACACCGTCCCTCGACACCGGCTTCCGCCACACCGCCCTCCTCGACCCCACCCTCACCACCTGGACCACCACCGGACCCCTCGCCACCGGTCGCACCGACTTCGCCGCCGTCGAACTCGCCGACGGCCGCGTCCTGGCCACCGGCGGCGCCACCCGCTCCGGCCCGGCCGCCCCGGGTCCCGACCCGGTCGAACTGGCGGCCGCCGACGAGGCGTACGTGCCGTGACGGGGGAGGGGGTCGAGACCATGGCCGGTTCCGGGGGCCGCTGCGGGGCGACGGCGCCTGCTCGGACGGGCCGTCACCACCGGTGCGCGCGGCCCGCGAGGACGGGGAGACCGGTGACCTCGGCCGGCGCGGGGCCGGTCGCACCGGGGGGTGCCGCACCGTCGCCGTCTTCGGCGACCGGCGGCCCCTCGGCCCGGGCCCGCACAGCGCGGCGGTCGACGGTGGGTTCGGCGCTGCCGCCCCGAGGGCCGGTGCGCCCGGACCGGCCGTCACCGCCGGGGCGGGCGGCTCATGACGACGGGGGGCTCCCGGGCCAGGGCCGGTGCCACGGCCGGGTACGGGGCCGATCCCGCCCGTGCGCACCGCGCGGGCTCCGGCGGCCCGTCGGTGTTTGGTCTGCGGTCTGCGCAGCGCGGCGGTGGCCGACGAGCCCGGCCCTCCGGCTGTGGTCCGACGGACCGTCATGTTCGGGTCGGGCGACCGATGATGACGGTCGGCTCGCCGGACCGACCGGTGCTGCGTCCCGAGGCCCCACAGTGGGGCGGGCTGCTGCGGCGGTGGTTCCGCGATCGTGGTCGGCTCCACCGCCGCGCGCGCCCGGCCATGTCACCCGGGCCCCGACGACCGGTGCCGCCCGGGCCCCGGCCCCAGAACGCGGCGGCCGTCGGCCGGTTCGGCTCCACCGCCGTGCGGCCCGCGGCGGTCGGCCGGGCCGGCCCGCGAGCGGTGGTGACGGGAAGTCCGGTGCGACGACCCGGTTCCACCGTCCCGGCCTGCGCAGCGCGGTGGCCGCCGACCCGCTCGGTGCCCTCCGAGACCCGCCTCCCCCGACGACGGAAGGTTCGATTCATGAGCAGTCCCACTGTGGCGGCCGCGGCGAAGTGGACCGCCGCCCACGATCTGGCTGCGGCCACGGCCTGGTTCGGGCAGCACGACGGGCCGGTCGTGCTCAAGGGCACCGGGAAGGTGCTGGTCGTCGGCGGGGTCGATGCGACCGGGGCCGCCGTCGGGCGGGCCGCCGTCTACGATCCGACGGCCGACACCTGGACGGGGACGGCCACCCAGCCGTCGCCGCGGCGGTTGCACTCGGTGACGGCGATGGCCGACGGCAAGGTGCTGGTGGCCGGCGGGATCGGGGGTTCCACCGCGCCGGGTCTGGCCTCGGCGGAGGTCTACGATCCGGCGGCGGACACCTGGACCCCGGTGGGGACGATGAGTCAGGCCCGGTGGGGGCACAGCGCCGTGCTGTTGCCGAGCGGCAAGGTGCTGGTGGCGGGTGGCAGCGCCGTCCGGGCCGGGACCACCGTCCGGGCGCTGCGGTCGGCCGAGCTGTTCGACCCGGCGACGGGTGGGTGGGCCAAGGCGGCGGATCTGACGGACGCGCGGTCCGGGCACGTCGCGGTGGCGTTGAACGGCAAGGTGCTGGTGGTCGGCGGCACCGCGTCCGTCGGGACGGACCAGGAACCGGCGCTGGCGTTCTGCGAGGTGTACGACCCGGCGACGGACAGTTGGAGTCCGACCGGCAGTCTGCTGCGCCCGCGCGCCCTGCACCAGGCGGCGGCGCTGTCGGACACCACGGTGCTGGTGACCGGCGGCCGCGCCCCGGGAGCGGGTGACGACGGCACCTTCGACCCGTTCAGCCGGCGGACGGCGGAGAAGTACGACCTGGCCACCGGCGTCTGGACGGCCGCCGCGGACATGCCGGCCGGACGCGCCCGGCACCGGGCGGTCGCGCTCGGCCCGGGCGCGGTGCTGGTGGTCGGCGGCACCGGCAGCGACGCCGACGAGGCCGGCTACCGGAGCGTCGTCCAGTACGACGCGGCCGCCGACACCTGGACCGCCCGGCCGGGTCTGCTCACCGGCCGGTGGGGGTTCGCCGCCGCGGTGCTGTCCGACGGCCGGGTGCTCGCGGCCGGCGGCGCGGCCCGCACGGGCCTGGCGGCCGCCGACCCGACCGTCACCGAACTCACCGCCGCCGCCGAGCTGTTCGACGGGAGCGGCGCATGACCGCGAACGGCTACTCGTTCCTGCCCTGGCTGCGTTCCGGCCTGTCCACCCGGATCACCCAGGACCCGGGGACGTCGGCCCGCGCCACCGTCCCCGTCAAGCTGCTGCTGAGCGGCGAGGCGCTGGACGGCACGCCGCTGAGCCAACCCGTCGAGCGGGCGGTGCAGTTGTACGGGCCGGGCGACGTCGTCGGCGTCGAGGCGCGGGCGATCTCCCGGCGGGAGCCGCTGCCGGGCACCACCAACATCGAGCCCAACTACCTGGCGCACATCGAGTTCTACGACGAGGACTTCCCCTGGCGGTACAGCCCGGCGGTGCCCGACGGCTCCACCGACCGCCTCGCGCCCTGGCTGGCGCTGGTGGTGCTGGCCGCCCGGAGCGACCCGTCGGGTGCGCCCGCCGAGTTCGCGGAGGGCGCCGGCGGCACGCCGCTGCCGTTCGTCACCGTCACGGACCCGAACGCCCTGCCGCCGGCCGAGCAGCTCGGCGCGTGGGCGCACGTCCACGTCAACGGGTTGCTGGACGACGCGGTGGCCAGGGAGCTCGGCGGGGCCGGCGACCCGGTGCTGGGGGCGCTCGCCGAGGTGCTGCGGACCGACCCGGACCGGGCCTGCTCCCGGCTGGTGTGCCCGCGGCACCTCCAGCAGGACCGGGCGTACGAGGCGTTCCTGGTACCGGCGTTCGAGACCGGGCGGCTCGCCGGGCTGGGCTTCGATCCGGCGCTGTCGCCGGGCGCGCTGTACTCCAGCTGGGGCCCGGCCTATCCGGACCGCAAGGGCGTGGGCCAACTGCCCTACTACCAGCGCTGGGCGTTCACCACCGGTGCCACCGGCGACTTCGAGTACCTGGTCCGGCTGCTGCAGCCGCGCCGCCCGGACCCGCAGGTCGGCCGGCGGGACCTGGACGTGCACCGTTCGGCGGGGCCCGGCCTGCCGCCGATCACCGCCCCGGCGGCGATCGGCGGGGTGCTGAAGCTCGGCGGCGCGCTCCAGCTGCCCGACCAGCCGGTCGACGCCTGGGAGAACTGGGACAACTGGTACGACCGGCCGCCGCCCGCCGCGCCCTACCCGCACCCCTTCGAACAGGCGATGGCCGACCTGGTCAACCTCGCCGAGGCGTACCGGAGCACCACCCCGGCGGCCGCGCACGCCGCCCTGCCCGCCGCCCGGGCGCAGTCCCTGTCGGCGGGCGTCGACCCGGTCATCACCCCGCCGCTGTACGGCCGTTGGCACGCCCTCACCGCGCACCTGCTGATCGACGACGCCGGGCAGCCGCTGCCCTCGCCCGCCAACCGCAACTGGGTGCACCGGCTGAACCTGGACCCGCGCCACCGGGTCGCCGCGAACTTCGGCACCCGGGTCGTCCAGGCCCGGCAGGACGAGTTCATGGACGCCGCGTGGGCGCAGCTCGGCGACGTCCTGCAGGCCAACGCGAAGATCCGCGCCGCCCAGTTGGCCCGTGAGGTCGGGCACCGCCTCCAGGTCAAGCACCTGTCGCCGCCGGCCGCCCCGGCGGGGGTGGCGCCGCCGCCGCCCACCGGCAAGTACCTGACGCTGACGGCGCCCGCGCACCCCCGGGTCACCTCGGCCGCGGCCGGGCCGGCCGCCCGGTCAGCCGCGGCGGACACCCCCGCGGAGCAGCTGGCGGTGGGCTTCCAGGTGGCGGCCAGTCAGGTCGCGGCGGCGCCGCTGTCCGCCACGATGCGCCGCCTGGTCCGCCCGGGCGCCCGGTTGATGCGTTCGCTGACCTTCCCTCCGGACCAGCCCGCCGAGGCGCTGGTGCCGCGGATGGACGCCGAGACCGGGGCCGTCACGGCGGCCGCGCCGAAGGTCAAACCGGCCGCCCTGGTGACCCCGGACCAGCTCGACCACGAACTGCACCCCGGGGCGGGCCTGCGAGCGGCGGCCGACCCGGTCGACGCGCTGCCGCACAGCGCGGACTTCGTCCTCAAGGACATCGGCGACCCCGTCCCGCCGACCACCGGCGGCGACGTCGACAGCCCGGAGGCCCAGCGGTACAAGGCGGCGCTGCGCGAGCTCTACGGAGGCTGGGACGCGGCCGCCGCCGTCGGGCAGGCCCCCGCCCGCGAGCGGCTGGGCGTGGCCGCGACGACGGACGCGGTGCTGCAGGGGCTGCGCCCGGACACCACCGTCCCGCGGTGCCTGCTCGGTTCGGTCGACGTGCCCGACCGGCTGCGCCCGTTCGCGGAGAGCTTCACCGAGGCGATGGCCTACCCGGTGATCGACCTGCCGATGTACCAGTCGCTGATCGACCTGTCGGCGGAGGTCTTCGCGCCCAACCTGGGCCTCCTGCCGGCGAATTCGATCACCCTGCTGGCCAACAACCGGCGCTTCATCGAGTCCTTCCTGGTCGGCCTGAACCACGAGATGGCCCGGGAGATGCTCTGGCGGGAGTACCCGACTGACCAGCGCGGCACCCCGTTCCGCCAGTTCTGGGACCCGCGGGCCGGCCTCCCGGTGCCCGGCGAGACCCCCGAGCAGCGCCGCGAACGGCTGTACGACATCAGGCCGATCCACCGCTGGGGGCCCGCCGCGCTGCTCGGCGAGAACGACAACCGGCAGCAGCCGGGCGCCGCGCAGAAGGACGACCTGGTTCTGGTCGTCCGCGGCGAGCTGCTGAAGAAGTACCCGAACACCGCCGTGTACGCGCAGCGCGCGGCCTGGCCGCTGGACGCGAACGGCAACCCGGTCACCACCGGGGAACGCATCCCCGCGCCGCTGCCCGACGAGGACCACCCGACGCCCGACCTGGTCCGGATGCCGCTGTACGAGGCCAAGGTCGAACCCGACGTCTACCTGCTGGGCTTCGACCTGGACGCCGCCGAGGCCCGCGGCAATCCGCCCGGCGACCCCGGCTGGTTCTTCGTCCTGAAGGAGCGCCCCGGCGAGCCCCGGTTCGGCGTCGACGAACCGCAGCCCGGCCCGCTGCCGCCGGTCGAGGTGTGGAACGACCTCACCTGGCAGCACGTCGACCCGGACCACCTCGGCTTCGTCGAGTTCACCGACGCCACCCACGTCCCGCTGGTGCCGCTGGACAGCACCGAGGACGACCCGCAGACGCAGCAGCAGCACGCCGAGGACGAGGCGCTGCCGCTCTGGTACTCGCGGCTGAGCTCCGCCGACATCGCGTACATCCTCTTCCAGGCGCCGGTCATGGTCGCCGTCCACGCACAGGAGATGCTCCCGGTATGGCCGACAACGCCCTGAGCGACGACTTCCCGGTCCTGCTGGGGCCGGTCCGGGTCGAGACCCGGTTCACGGCGACCGAACTGCTGGTCCGGGTCTTTCCCGACGAGTGGTCGGTGGACAGTTTCGAGCCCCGGCCCACCGAGGCCGAACTCGGCGCGCTCGACGCCTACTTCACGGCGCTGTGGCGCACCGGCGGCTCCGCCGTCGGCGACCGGGCGGCCTGGCAGGAGCTGGTCGGCCGGATCGCCGCCGGCCGGGCGACCTGGCTGCTGCGCAGCATCCAGCCGGCCGACCCGGGGGACCGGCCGATGCCGGTCCCGGCCGGCGCCACCGTGCTGGTGGTGTTCAGCGACACCGCGCTGCCCGCCGCCGACCGGCAGCCGACCGTCGACCACTGGACGGCCGTGTGGCGCGCCCACGGCGACCGCGCGAAGCTCCGGGCGGCCGACAGCGCGCTGCTGGCCGCCGTCGGCGCGACCAGGGCGGCCGTGATCACCGCCCGCCGGCCCGCCGGCATCGAGGCCGCCCCGGTGCAGAGCGGCGACGCCGTCCTGGTGGCCTTCCTGGTGGTGCCCCGGCCGCCCGCCGACGGCATCGCCCCGCAGTCCTGGACGGTCGCCGCCCGGGCCGGCCTGCTGCCCGACACGTTCCGGCTGCTGGGCTGGGCCGGCGGGAACAAGGTCCTCGACCTCGTCGGCAACCCCGTCCCCGCGACGCTGCCGGTCAGCCCCGACCCGGGCAACAGCGATCCGATGACGGTCGACGAGACCACCGGCGTGCTGACCGTCCCCGACGAACTGCGCTGGCTGACCGACTTCGACCGGGCCGTCACCGTCGGCATGGGCTTCCGGATCCCGCTGACCGCCGACCTGGCCGGCGGCCTCGACCGGCTGGTGGTGCTCGGCCTGCGCGGGCAGTCCACTCCGGCGCAGTCCGCCGCCGACCTGACCGACCTGCTGACCCGTCAACTGCGCAGCCCCGCCGGGCTCGGCCTGCTGCCCCAGGGCACCCCCACCAACAACAGCACCCAGGCGCCCGCCGGACTCGACCCCGCGCAGGAGGCCGACGCGGGCCTGCGCTCCGCCGCCGGCCTGCGGGCCGCCGTCGCCGGAACGGACTGGACCGGCCGCACCGACGGGCAGAGCTTCGCCGAACTGCTCGGCATCGACCCCGCCGACCTGGCCGGCCTGCCGGGCGCCGACGGCACCGACCAGCGCGACGCCCGCGCCGCCGGCACCGCCCTGTGGCCCGCCACCTGGGGCTACCACCTGCAGACCGCCCTGCACCCGGTGTTCTCCCGGGCCGTCGTCGAGCAGACCCGCGAGTTCCACCTGCGGCACGTCTCCGGCCGCGGCCCCGTCCCGACCGTGCGGATCGGCCGCCAGCCCTACGGGATCCTGCCGACCACCGCGTTCTCCCGGCTCGCCTGGCCGGACACCGACCCCGTCGCACCGCACCGCCGCGGCCTGTACACCGTGCTGGAGGCCGCCGCCGCCGACTGGCAGGCCGCCACCGCGAAGGTCGCCCACCTCGGCGCGCCCGCCGCCGACGCGCACCAGCACCTGCTGGACATCCTCGCGGTGCACCCCACCTCCGCCGAGTACTACCAGCGGTACGCGCAGAGCGTCGAGGACGTCTTCAACCGGGAGAACCTCGGCGCGCTCGGCTCGACCGTGCTGCCCGGCCTGGAACGGCTGAACCAGCCCGGCCCGATCCGCGCCCTGCTGACCCGCTTCGGCCACCCCGACACCGGCGCCGCCCAGGACCCGGACCTGATCCGCCGGCTGTTCGTCGACACCCAGCACCCGCTGCTCGCCCCGCCCGTCGACGACCGCCCGCTCTCCGAGACCGCCCCGATCCGGCCGTACACCGCCGACGGCGCCAACTACCTGAAGTGGCTGGCCTCGCACGCCCGCACCGACCTGGAGACCGTCCGCACCGAGGCCGGCTTCCCCGAGGACGACCTGCCGTCCGCGCTGCTGTACCTGCTGGCCCGGCACGCGCTGCTGCTCGGCTGGGCCGACGCCGCCACCGAACTCGCCATCGCCGCCGGGATCGCGAGCCCCGCCGAGAGCGCCGCCGCCGACCCGGCGTTCATCCACGTCAGGATCCCGGCGCAGGGCCGGACCCTGCCCAGCGAGAGCCGCTTCCGCCGGCTCTACTCGCCCGCGCCGGAGATCACCGGCGACCCGACCCGCCTGGTCGTCGACCACATCCCCACGGTCCTCGGCACCGCCCCCGGCACCGCCCGGCTCGCCGAACAGGCCGACGCCCTCGACCTGTTGGCCGACCTGCCCACCGCCCGACTGGAACGCGTCCTCGCCGAACACCTGGACTGCGCCACCTACCGGCTCGACGCCTGGCGGCTCGGCCTGGCCAACGAACGCCTCGCCGAGCTGCGCTACGGCCCCGACGGCACCGCCCCCGCCGTCCGCGGCGTGCACCTGGGCGCCTACGGCTGGCTGGAGGACGTCCGCCGCCGCGACACCGGCACGCTCGGCGAAGTCACCCTGACCGGGCCGCTCGCCCAGGTCTTCCAGGGCGCCGAGCCGCTGATGCACGACACGCTCAACGGCGGCCACCTGCACGCCCCGTCGCCCGGCCAGGCCCGCACCGCGGCCGTCCTGCGGGCCGGCTACCTCGCCAACGGCTCGCCGCAGAACCCCGGCTCGTTCGCCGTCGACCTCAGCTCCGGGCGGGTCCGGATCGCCCTCGGCCTGCTCGACGGCATGCGCCAGGGGCAGTCGCTCGGCGCACTGCTCGGCTACCGGCTGGAACGCGACCTGCACGACAGCCACGAACAGGCCGAGGTCGACTTCCTGATCGCCGCGCTGCGCCTGAAGTTCCCGCTGCGGGCCGGCCGGATCGCCGACACCGTCCCCGGCCAGGGCGACCGGCCGGAGCCCGCGAACCCGCTGACGATCGATCAGGTCGAGGCCCACAACGTGGTCGACGGTCTCGCCCTGGTCCGGCACCTGACCAGGGGCGACGTCCCGCAGACCTACCCGTACGGCCTGGACGGCCTGCCCGCCGTCGACCCCACCCAGCAGGCCGTCGTCGACCGGGCCGTGCAGGACCTGCTCGACGTCCACGACGCGCTCGCCGACCTCGCCGTCGCCGAGAGCACCCACCAGGCGCTGCTCGGCAACCCCGAACGCGCCTCCGCGACCCTCGACGCGTACGCCAAGGAGGGCCTGCCGCCCGAACCCGCCGTGGTCGGCACCCCGCGCAGCGGCACCACCCTGACGCACCGGCTCGGCCTGCGGCTGACACCCGGCCTGAAACCCGACAACGGCGCGCCGCCGCTCGCCCACCAGACCCCCCGCGCGCAGGCCGAACCCGCCGTCAACGCCTGGCTGCCCACCGTCCTGCCGACCGCCACCGGCGTCGTCGCCGACGTCACCTGGACGGACCCGCTCACCGGGCTGGCCCGCCACCGCGTCGTCAGCCAGTTCGACCTCGGCCTGCAGCCGATCGACCTGCTGTGGGCGGTGCGCCCGGCGGGCGCGAGCACCATGACCGACCTCGACGACCGGATCGTCGGAGCGGTGATCGCCACCGACAGCCCGCGGCCCGACGTCGAGCTGACCATCCACTACACGGACCGGGTGGCCGGGCAGCTCACCTTCTTCGAACTCTCCCCGCTGATCGCCGCGTTGCGCTCGCTGCTGACCACCGCCCGGCCGCTGCGGCCCACCGACCTGGTGCCCGCCGCCGGCCCGGTGCCCGCCGACCGGGCCGCCGACCGGGCCGTCTCGCTGCCCCGGGAACGGCCGGCCGCTGTCCGGGCCTCGCTGGACGTGCTGCGCACGAGCGTCGAGAGCTACCTCGGCACGCTGGCGCCGCTCTTCCCGGCCGGCGCCCCGCCGCAGCGGGCGCAGATCCTCGCCGCCGTCGACACCCTGCTCGCCGGGTACGCCGCGCTGGTCACCACCGCCGGCGGCTTCGGCATGGTCCGCAGCGGCTGGGGCGAACTCGCGATGTGGCGGCGCGGCGTGTTCACCGACGTGCTGGCCGCCGTGGCCGACGCGGCGGCCCGGATGACCAGGGCGCTGGCCAACGCCGACGTGCTGCTCGCCACCTACGACGCGCTGCCGGTCGCGACCTCCGCCGCCGAGCGGTTCCGGCTGCTGCAGCAGGCGGAACGGCTGATCGCCACCAGGCCGACCTCCCCGCTGCCCGCCCAGCCGTCCGCGCTGCGGGCGATCGTGGCGAGCCGCCGCCAGGCCTTCGCCGGCAAGCTGCAGTCGCTGCGGGCGGAGGCCAGGACCGTCCGCAACACGCTCAGCGGGCTGCTGGCGGAGGTGGCCGGCAAGCTCCCGCTGACCGACTTCGACCCGACCGACCTCAGCCTCCAGCCGTTCCAGGACCGGGTGGTGCTGTTCTGCCGCGACCTGCTGGACCGCGCGGGCGCGCTGCACACCGAGGTGCTCGCCCGGCTGGCCGGCGCGGACCAGGCGCTCGCCGTGTACGACGCGGCGGTCGCCGGGCCGGACCAGGTCGCGGCGGGGCTCGACGCGCTGAAGGCGCTGCTCGGCCAGGACGCCCTCGCCGTACCGGAGTTCACGCCCGACCCGCAGCTCGCCGCGGACTGGGCGAACGCCCTCGCGGGCAGCGGCGCACTCGTCCAGCACCTCACCCGGCCGCCGTTCGGCCGGGACTTCCCGATCGACGACTGGGTGCACGGCGTCGCCCGGGTCCGCGAGAAGCCCCGGCTGTGGGAGCTGGTCGTCGAACTGAGCGACGCGCTGCGCGGGCCCGGCG
This sequence comes from Kitasatospora sp. CB02891, assembly GCF_002803145.1. NCBI lineage: Bacteria > Bacillati > Actinomycetota > Actinomycetes > Kitasatosporales > Streptomycetaceae > Kitasatospora > Kitasatospora sp. CB02891. The sequence goes on from NZ_NNBO01000004.1 coordinate 318,032, forward strand.
GCGTCCTCGGCGGCCTGCTGGGGTCCGCCGAACCGCAGCTGACGCCGATCCAGCTGCCGCTGCGGCCGGGCGACCACTGGCTGGCCATGGAGTTCGCCCCCGGTACGAGCATCACCGAGGACAAGGTGCTGTTCACCGCCCACTACGCGCCCGACCCGCCGATCCCCACCGCCACCCGGGTCGGCCTGCTGCTCGACGAGTGGACGGAGGTGATTCCCGCCGAGCGCGAGACCACCGGGATCGCCCTGCACTACGACGGGCCGGACTCCCAACCGCCGCAGGCCATGCTGCTGGTGGTGCCGCCGGTCCGCACCGGCGCCTGGAACACCGACGACCTGGTCGCCGCGATCGGCGAGACCCTCGACCTGGCGAAGTCCCGCGGCGTCGAACCCGAGCACCTCGACAACACCGCCTACGCCCAACTGCTGCCCGCCACCGTGATGTCCGCGACCCGGCAGCCGATCACGATCTCCACCGACCTGGCGATCGCCAACCAGCGCTGGAAGGCCGCCCATGCCTGAGCCCCGCATCGCCGACCTGCCCGAGGCGCTGGCCGGCCGGTCGAACCCGGCCGTCGGCATCTGGAACCGGCTGGAGGGCCGGCCCCGCACCACCGACTTCCAGCGCGCCCTGCGGGCCGAAGTGCGGGACGCCCTCTGGCTGTTGACCCGGCAGTGGCAGCTCGGCGAGTTCCGCGCCACCGACGCCGGCTCGCCCGTCACCGCGACGTACTCGATCGCCGGCACCCGGCCCAGCCGGTTCCGCCCGTCCGGCGGCGCCGTCGAGCCGCTGCCGGACGACCGGCCGCTGGAGGCGCTGGCCGAGCGGCGGCCGCCCGCGTTCACGGCGGGGAGCGACCCGATCGCCTTCGACCTGCGGCTGGCGATCGGCCGGCGGTGGCTCAAACTGCTGGCCCGCGACCCGGTGCTGGCCAACATCGCGTTCGACTTCCGCGGCCAGTACGTCCGGCTGTACCCGATCGCGCTGCCCGATCCCACCACCGACGCGGACGCCGCGCGGGTCTCCGACCCGGAGACCTGGGCGAGCCTGCAGGCCGTCGCCGGCCGCCGGATGGACGGCTACCTGCTGTACCGGCACCTCAAGGACGGCGGCCGCGCCTCCGACGGCATCAACGACATCCTGCACCTGCACTACCCCGCGCTGGACGCCCTCGGCGCCCGCCTGGTCGCCTGGTTCGACGACCTGATCGACCGGCCCGACGCCGACGCCACCTGGGACCCGCGCCACCTGGAGCACCGCTTCTCGGTGGCCGGCACCGCCCCGGACGGCACCGAGAAGGTGCTCACCGCGCAGGAGTTCCCCGGCGGCCGACTGGACTGGCACGCCTTCTCGGTGGACCCGGACCACCCCGTCGGCGGCGCCGAGCCGCCGCTCCCGCCGATCAACCGCACGGTGTTCCCCACACAGCTGCGGTACGCGGGCATGCCGCTGCCGCGCTGGTGGGCGGTGGAGGACGGCGGCACCAACTTCGCCGCCGTGTCGCCGGACAGCACCGACCTGGCCCGGCTGATCTTCCTGGAGTTCGCGCTGGTCTACAGCAACGACTGGTACCAACTCCCGTGCGAACTGCCGGTCGGCACCCTGGCGTCGATCCAGGGCCTCGCCGTCACCGACGTGTTCGGGCAGCGGCTGTGGATCACCCCGGCGGGCGCCGGCCCGGACCAGGACTGGCAGCGCTGGTCGATGTACACCCTCGACACCCTCGACAGCGGCCCCGACACCCCCGCGGACACCAGCCTGTACCTGCCCGCCAGTGTGCCGAAGGTCGCCGACGGCCCCGCGCTGGAGGAGGTGTCGCTGATCCGCGACGAGAACGCCGACCTGGTCTGGGGCATCGAACTGACCGTCCCCCGCCCCACCGGCGAGGGCCGCCGGGGCAGCGAGGTCGCCGCCGAGATCCGGGCCCGGCACCTGCGGCTGCACCCGCCCGTCCCGCCGGACGCGCCGCTCGCGCCGATCGCCTACGAGGCGATGAACTCCGTCCCCGAGAACTGGATCCCGTTCATCCCGGTGCACGTCCCCGGCGACAACCGCACCGTCCAGCTGCAGCGCGCGGCGATGCCGAACGTGGTCGACGGGCTGCCGCCGGTGCAGCCGAGGACCTCGCTGCTGCGCGAAGGGCTGGACGCGACGCCCCCGCACGGATACTTCGTCAACCAGGAGGAGGTCCCGCAGACCGGCACCCGCCTCGCCGTCGCCTACCACCGCACCCGCTGGCAGAGCGGCCGGGTCTGCGTCTGGCTGAGCGCCGCCCGCGGCGTCGGCCGCGGCGAGGGCGCCAGCGGACTCGGCTTCGACCTGCTGATCGACACCCCGGCGCCGCCCGCGAACTGACTCCGCATCGGAGCCGGGCGGCGGCGGTTCGCGGGCCGGGGGTTCGTAGGATGGGACGCAGCTCCTCCGGGAGGGAGTCACACCGGAGGGGACATGCCGGAACACGCGAAGCCTCGGCTGCTCGGGCGGGACCGCGAGGCGGCGGAGCTGGAGCGGCTGCTTCGGGAGGTCCGCGAGGGGCGCAGCCGGGTGCTGGTGCTGCGCGGCGAGGCCGGCGTCGGCAAGTCCGCGCTGCTCGACCGACTGGCGGCGCTGGCCGGGCAGTTGCAGGTGGTGCGGGCGGCCGGGGTGGAGGCCGAGGCGGAGTTCGCGTACTCGGCGCTGCAACGGCTGTGCGCCCCGCTGCTGTCCGGGCTGGACCGGTTGCCGCCGGTGCAGCAGGACGCCCTGCGGGTGGCGTTCGGGCTGAGCGCGGGCGCGGCGCCCGAGATGCTGCTGGTCGGGATGGCGGTGCTCGGCCTGTTCGCGGAGGCGGCGGCCGACGCCCCGCTGGTGTGCCTGGTCGACGACGCGCAGTGGCTGGACCTGATGTCGCAGCGGATCCTGGCGTTCGTCGGGCGGCGGCTGGACTCCGAGTCGGTGGCGCTGGTCTTCGCCGAGCGGGTCGTCGACGGGACGGGCGACGAGGGCTTCGCCGGGCTGCCGGACCTCGCGCTGCGCGGGCTGTCCGACGCCGAGGCCCGGACCCTGCTCGACCGAGTGCTGCTCGGGCCGGTCGACGCCCGGGTGCGGGACCGGATCGTCGCCGAGACCGGCGGGAACCCGCTGGCGCTGCTGGAACTGCCCCGGGGCCTGTCGCCCGCGGAGCTGGCGTTCGGCTTCGGCGGGCCCGGCGCCGGCCCGCTGGCGACCCGGGTCGAGGACGGCTTCCGCCGCCGGGTGGCGGCGCTGCCCGCCGACACCCGCGCCCTGCTGCTGGTCGCCGCGGTCGAACCGGTCGGCGACGGGCCGCTGCTGTGGCAGGCGCTGCGCCTGCTGGGCGTAGGGCCGGAGGCGGCGGCCCCGGCCGAGGCCGCGGAGCTGATCTCGCTGGGCGCCTCGGTGCGGTTCCGGCACCCGCTGGTGCGCTCCGCGGTCTGGCGCGGCGCGGACGCCGGCGCCCTGCGCGCCGCGCACCACGCGCTGGCCGGGGCCACCGACGGCGGGCGCGACCCCGACCGGCAGGCCTGGCACCGGGCGCACGCCGCGCCCGGGCCGGACGAGGAGGTCGCGCTCGCGCTGGAGCGCTCCGCCGACCGGGCGCTGGCCCGCGGCGGCCGGGCGGCCGCCGCGTCCTTCCTGGAGCGGGCCGCCGCGCTCACCCCCGACCCGAAGGGCCGGGCGCGGCGCGCGCTGGCGGCCGCGGCGGCGTACCTCGCCGCCGGCCTGACCGGCAAGGTGCCGGACCTGCTGGCCGCCGCCGAACTCGGGGCGCTGAACCCGCTGCAGCAGGCCGACGTCCACCGGCTGCGGGCCAGGGCGGCAGCCCAGACCGGCCGGGAACTCGGCGTGGTGCGGCCACTGCTGGACGCGGCGGACCGGCTCGGCGCACTCGACCCGGCCGCCGCGCGGGAGACCTGCCTGATGGCGTTCGGCGCCGCGATCTGGGCCGGCCGGCACGACGACGGGGCGCTGCGGCAGGTCGCGGAGGCGGCCCGCGCGCTGCCGCCCGGCGACGAGCCGGCGGGCGCCCTGCTGCGCGCCCTCGCCGCCTGGACGGTGGACGGGCCGGCCGTCGCGCACCCGCTGCTGGCCCGGGCGCTGCGCGCCGTCCCCGACGTCGACGACCCGGCCCTGCTGTGGGCGGCCGCGAACGCCGCCGCCGAACTGGGCGACCTCGGGGCCTGGCTGGACGTCACCGACCGGGCGGTCCGTACCGCCCGGACCACGGGCGCGCTGTCGATCCTCGCCACGGCGCTGCCGCACCGGGCGGTCGCGCTGGGCTTCGCCGGGCGCTTCGCCGAGGCCCGCGAGCTGCTGGCCGGGGCGACCGCCGTCGAGAACGCCGCCGGCCCGGCGGCGCGGCTGGCCGCGACGGCCGTCATCGGCGCGTACCGGGGCCGGGAGCGGCCGGCCCTGGCCGCGATCGAGGCGGCCGAACGGGAAGGCGGGCGGAGCGGCCTCGGCCGGCTCACCGCCACCGCGGCCTGGGCGCGGGCAGTGCTCCACAACGGGCTGGGCAACTATCCGCTCGCGCTGGACGCCGCACTGAAGGCCGCGGAGTACCGGGACCTGGCCGTGCACCACTGGACGTGCGGCGAACTCGTCGAGGCGGCCGTCCGGGCCGGCGACCCGGACGCGGCGGCCCGGGCCCGCGAGCGGCTCGCCGACCACGCCTCGGCCGGCACGCCCTGGGCGCTCGGCGCGCTGGCCGTCGCCGACGCCCTCGCCGGGGCGCCCGAACAGGCCGAGGACCGCTACCGCGCGGCCGTCGACCAGTTCGCCCGCGGCGCCCTCGCCGGGGCCGAGGCCCGGGCCCGGCTGCTGCTCGGCGAATGGCTGCGCCGCCAGCACCGCCGGGCCCAGGCCCGCGGCGAACTGCGCGCCGCGCACGAGGCGTTCACCCGGATGGGACTGGAGGCGTTCGCCGAACGGACCCGGCGCGAACTGCTGGCCACCGGCGAGACGGTGCGCAAGCGCACCGTCGAGGGCCCGGTCCTCACCCCGCAGGAGGCGCAGATCGCCCGCCTCGCCGCGACCGGCCACCCGAACGCGGAGATCGGCGCGCAGCTGTTCCTCAGCCCGCGCACCGTCGAGTGGCACCTGCGGAAGGTGTTCGCCAAGCTCGGCGTCTCCAACCGCCGCGAGCTCGACGGGGCACTGACCGGGCGTTGACGGGGCCCGGTCGGAGGCTCACCGGGCTTTTCCTCAACGTTGATTGACGAGTGATCAGCGGGGTTCGGGCGCTCATTCTCTCCTGCGTCCGGTCCGGCCGCATCCGTCGAACGACTGCCTCCTCGATCGGCGTCGGATGACGGATGCGCCGCAGTCGGCGGGTCGGTGACAGTGGTCGCGCGATTCCCGAAATTCGAGGAGAGACACATGAATCGACGGCTTCTGAGGCTCGCGGCGGCAGGATTCTCGCTGGCGGCGGCCGCGGCCGTCAACGCACCGGCGAGCGCCTCGGCCGGCCAGGCGGTCGGCGCGACGCCGACCGCCGCCGGTTCCGTACCGTTCGCCTGTACCCCGTTCCAGCCCTCGGCGCCGGAGGGCGCCTCGGTGGAGTCGGTGACGGCGACGGCCGTGCCGGCGGGCACGTTCCAGGTGCCGGGCAGTCCGCCGCTGGGCGGCGGCCAGGTCCCCGACGTGCCGGCGCACTGCGAGGTGACGGTCACGCTGACCCACCCGGGGGCGAACGACCACGCCAAGGTGCAGGTGTGGCTGCCGGAGTCCGGGTGGAACGGGCGCTTCCAGGCGGCGGGCGGCGCCGCGTACGCGGCCGGGAGCATCGGCTCGGTGGCCGCGGCCGTCAAGCAGGGCTACGCGGCCGCCACCACCGACGCGGGCGTGGACACCAGTGGCCTGGACAGCAGTTGGGCGCTGAACGGGCAGGGCGGGATCAACGCCGCGCTGCTGGAGAACTTCGCCTCGCGTTCGGTCCACGAGATGGCGCTGGTCGGCAAGCAGATCGTCGTCGGCGTCTACGGCCACACCGCGTTCCGCTCGTACTTCAACGGCTGCTCCACCGGCGGCCGCCAGGGCTACCTGGAGGCGCAGAGGTACCCGACCGACTTCGACGGCATCAACGCGGCCTCGCCCGCCGTCAACTGGAACCAGTTCGAGGTGGCCACGCTGTGGCCGCAGGTGGTGATGAGCGAGCAGCACACCTACCCCACCGCCTGCGAGTTCAACGAGTTCAACAAGGCCGCGCTGAAGGCCTGCGACAAGCTCGACGGCATCGCGGACGGCCTGATCAGCGACCCGAACCGGTGCGACTTCGACCCGCGGCGGCTGATCGGCGCCAAGGTGGTGTGCGACGGCAAGGAGTACACGATCGGCGCCGCCGACGCCGAGGTGGTCCGCAGGATCTGGGACGGCCCGCGCGACGGCAGCGGCAGGCGGCTCTGGTACGGGCTGCCGGTCGGCGCCGACTTCGGCCCCCTCGCGTCCAGCACCACCACGGACGGCGTCACCACCGGCGCGCCGTTCATCGTCCCCGCCGAGTGGGTCGCCAACTTCGTCAAGAAGCAGCCCGGGTTCAGCTCGGCGAACCTGACGTACCCGCAGTTCGAGGAGATCTTCCGCACGGCCCGCGCCGAGTTCGACCCGGCCATCGGCACCCGCGACGCGGACCTCTCCGCGTTCCGCGACGCCGGCGGCAAGCTGCTCACCTGGCACGGCGACGCCGACCCGGTGATCCCCACCGCGGGCACGGTCGACTACCGCAAGCGCGTCGAGGCCCGGATGGGCGGCAGCGCGAAGGTCGACGACTTCTACCGGGTCTTCCTGGCCCCCGGCGTCGCGCACTGCTCGCTGAACGGCGCCGACGACCTGGCCGCGCTGACCGCCTGGGTCGAGCAGGGCCGGGCCCCGGGCGTGCTGCACGCCACCCTGCCCACCGCCGACGGGCGGAACGTCGCCCGCGAGGTGTGCCGGTACCCGATGGTCTCCCGCTACGCCCACGGCGACCCGAACGCCGCGAGCAGCTTCCGCTGCGTCAAGCCCTGACGCGACCGGGCGGGCCGGTGCTGCGGCCGCCGGCCCGCCCCTTCCCAACTGCGGACAAGGAGTGGAAGTGGACAGAAGCGATCTCTTCAACGGCTCCGTGGACTCCGGACCCCGGGCGCCCGTCCGATCCTCGTCGCCCCTTCGGGACTACGTCCTGCACCGGCTCCCGCAGGACCTCTCCGAGGTGGCGAGCGGCGACCTGTCGTACCGGCAACTGGCCGACCAGCAGCGGGAGTTGCTGGCTTCGGTCGGTCCGCTCGGGGACGATCCGGGGGCGGCCCGGGTCACCCAGCTCGACCTGCTGTTCATGCTCGGCGGGTTCGTTCCCGCCGGGCCGCAGGCCGCGCCGCGCGAGCTGACGGAGCTGATCTCCGCGCAGTGCGCGCGGTTCCGGTCGCTGGACCCGTACCTGAGCTACGAGCTGCTGATCGACGTGAACTGCGAGGAGTACCGGCGCAGCGGTGACATCCGGGTGTTCTCGCCCGGGCGACTCGGCGCCCTGGAGCGGGACTTCTACCTCGGCCACCACCTGTCCGAGCCGTGGATCAGGTCCGCCGCGTACGGCCTGCGGACGCTGGTCACCGCGCCGGACGCGGTGAAGCCGGCGGCGGTGCTGGACGACGCCGCCCGCTGCGTAGCGGAGTTCACCTCGCACATGGCGAGCTACCGTCGGCTGTCCGGGGAGGCGTTCGGCCGGTTCCGGCACTTCCACCTGGGCCACCCCGGCGGTCCGCGCGGCGCGAGCGGGGCGTTCATGCCCAGCGTGCAGCTGCTCGAACTGGTCCTGCTGCCGCCGACCACGGAGTACGGCAGCTACCTGGACCTGGCGATGTCCTACTTCCCGTCCTGGGCCCGGCCGGTCCTCGCCCGGTGGCGCAGCGCCTCCAGCCTGGGCGTGAACGTGCGGCAGTCGCTGCGGGACGGCAGGCTCGCGCTCGACGGCGACGGGATCGACCGGCTGGTCCGACTCGTCGACAGGTTCGTCGACTTCCGCATGGTGCACCTGGGCATCACCCGGCGCATGCTGCCGGAGGCGTTCGAGGACCGCACCGGGCTGACCCGCCGGGAGATCGGCGCGCAGGCCGGCGAGCGCGACGTCCTGAACGCCGAGCACCCCGGCACCTCGGGCTTCGGCGTGCGCCACGTCCTCACCAACGGCGTCCACCGGCTGCTCGAACTCCGCCGGGACGTCCTTTCGCTCAAGGCCGTTCCGACCGACCGGTGAGGAGACGACATGTCAGCGTTCCGGGTGGCCGTCGTCGATGCGTTCGGCGCGGCCCACGGCCACGTCGATGCCTTCGGCGCGGTGGGCGGCGAGGTCGTCCAGGTGCAGAGCACGCCCGAACTCCCGTTCGGCGTCGACCCGGTGGACGAGGCGAGGTTCAGTCGGGTGCTGGTCCACGACGGCGATGTCGACGCCCTGGCCGCGAGGCTGGCGGCGCTGCGGCCCGTCGCGGTGCTGCCGGGCCGGGAGACCGGGGTGGAGCTCGCCGACGCGCTCTCCGAGCGGCTCGAACTGCCCACCAACGGCACCCGGCTGAGTGCCGCGCGCCGCGACAAGTACGTGCAGATCGAGACGCTCAGGGCGCACGGGGTGCCCGTCATGCGCCAGTTCCGCACCGCCGACGAGGCCGAACTGCGCGCCTGGCACGAGCAGTTGGCCGGCGTGGCGGTGGTCAAGCCGCTGCGCGGCTACTGGGGCGACGGGGTGTCGTTCTGCGACACCCCGGAGGAGTCGGTCGCGGCGCTGCGGCGGCTGCGCAGCCGGGGGACGGTCCACGGCGAGCCGATCGAGGAGGTGGTGGCGCAGGAGTACCTGGTCGGCGCCGAGTACATCCTGAACACCGTCAGCAGTGCGGGCCTCCACCAGCTGACCGACGCCTGGCGGACCGACCGGATCACCGCCAACGGGGTGCGGGACCTGGTGGTGGCCCAGGTGCTGATGCGCTCCGACGAGCAGCCCGTCCCCGAACTCGCCGCGTACGGACGCCGGGTGCTGGACGCGCTCGGCATCCGGCACGGCGCGGCCCACCTGGAGATCAAGCTGACGCCGGACGGCCCGCGGCTGGTCGAGGCGGGCGCCCGGATGTCCGGACTCCCGTACTACACGGCCGAGTTGCTGGGCGAGGGCCAGCTGGAGTGGATCGTCGACGCCTACGCCCGCCCGGAGCGGTTCCGGGCCCGGGCCGGCCGGGGCTACCGGCGGCGGCACGCGTTCGCCTGGGCCGCCCTGGTCGCCCCCGCCGCCGGACGGCTGGTCCGCTACCGGGCGCTCGACCGGGTCCGCGAGCTGGAGAGCTTCCGCGACCTCACCGTGCTGGTCGAACCCGGCAGCCCGATCGGCCCGACCACGTACGACCGGGGCTACCCGGCCACCTTGACGCTGGCGCACCCGGTGGACGCGGTGCTCCAGCGCGACCTCAACACGGTGCGGTACCTCGACGGCGCCGGCATGTACGAGATCGAGTGACGGGCCGCCGGGTGTCACAGGCCCAGGTCCGCCGCCAGGCAGGCGAACCGGACCGCGAGGGCGTCGGGGTCGTACCCGGCCGCCGGCCGATCCGTGGGCGGGCGCTCCTCGACCATGTCGGCGAAGGCGATCCGGTGCGGGAGCGCGCCGAACCGGGCCCGGCGGGCCTCCGCCGCCGGCTCCCGGCCGGTCACTGGCGCACCGCCAGGCGCTCGGCGTCCAGCACCGCCCGGGCGAACGCCGTCGGGGCCTCCTGCGGCGCGTTGTGGCCGACGCCGGCCAGCACCCGGTGCTCGTACGGGCCGGTGAAGAACCGCCGGTACCCGCTGCCGTCGGTGGAGGCCAGGAACGGGTCGAGGGCCGGGTCCAGGGCGATGGTCGGCACCGCGATGGCCGGCCGGGCAGCGAGCCGCTGCTCGTACGGGTCGTAGCGGCGTTCCCCGTCGGCCAGGCCCAGGCGCCAGCGGTAGTTGTGGATCACGATGGCGGCGTAGTCGGGGTTCTCGAAGGCCGCGGCGGTGCGTTCGAAGGTGGCGTCGTCGAAGTCCCAGGTGGGGGAGACCTCGTCCCAGACCAGTCGGCACAGGTCGTGCCGGTTCTGCCTGGTCTCCATGGCGACGCGGCCGCGGTCGGTGGCGAAGTAGTACTGGTACCACCAGGTGTGCTCGGCCTTCGGCGGCAGCGGGTCGCGCTGGGAAGCGACGTCGGTGATCAGGTAGCCGCTCACCGACACCAGGGCCCTGACCCGCTCCGGCCACAGCGCCGCGATGATGTCGGCGGTCCGCGAGCCCCAGTCGAAGCCGGCCAGCACCGCCTGACGGATCCCCAGGGCGTCCATCAGGGCGACGACGTCCAGCGCGATCGCGGACTGCTGCGCATTGCGGGGCGTGGTGGGCGACAGGAACGCGGTGGTGCCGTGGCCGCGCAGGTACGGCACGATCACCCGGTGGCCGGCGTCCGCCAGCAGCGGGGCCACGTCCACGAAGCTGTGGATGTCGTACGGCCAGCCGTGCAGCAGCACGACCGCCGGCCCGTGCTTCGGCCCGAGCTCGGCGTAGCCGATGTCGAGCACGCCGGCCCGGACCCGCTTCAGGTCGGCGAACGCGGTGTGGGCGCCGGGGGCGATGCCCGGGACGGTCGTCGCCGGTGCGGCGGCCGATGCGTCGGCCGGCAGGGCGGTGGCGCCGAGGCCGAGGCCGACCGCCGTGGTGAAGGTGCGCCTGCTGATCATGTCCAGTTCCTTTCCGGAGAAATGTGGGGAGGCGTCATCCCGCGGCGCGGCTGAGCGCGTCGCGCAGGGCCGCCCGGCTGGTGACGCCCAGCTTGGGGAAGACGCGGTAGAGGTGCGAGCCGACGGTGCGCGGCGACAGGTGCATCCGCACGCCGATCTGCTTGTTCGTCAGGCCACCGGCCGCCAGGTCGGCGACGCGGCGCTCCTGCCAGGTCAGCGCACCCGGCTCCGCGGCAGAGGCTCGGCGCGCCGCCCGGGCGGCGAGCAGTTCGGCCGGGGTCGGCGCGTCCCCGTCGGGGCGGGCGGCGAGCGGCAGTTCGGGCAGGGCGGCGGCGTCGAAACGCGACGGGAGGCCGTCGCGGACCGCGACCAGCAGCTGCACCGGGCGGCCGGTCAGGCGCCGGCCGACGAAACCGCAGACGTCGGCGCTGGCGTCGTCCAGCCACTGCCCGTCGTCGAGGACCAGCAGCAGGGGCTGCTGCTCGGTGGCCAGCGCCAGCAGGCGCAGCACGGCGATGCCGAGCGTCATCGCCGACGGCGGGTCGCCCCGCCGCCCGCCGAAGACGGCGTCGAACACCGCCCCGGTCCCGTCGTCCAGGCGGGCGGCGTCGGCGAGCAGCGGGTGGAGCAGCTGGTGCAGCCCCGCCCAGGGCAGTGCGGACTCCACCTCGACGCCGACCGCCCGGACGACGGTCCGGCCCTCCTGTTCGGCGAGCGCGGCGGCGTGCCGCAGCAGCGCGCTCCGGCCGGCGCCCGCCTCCCCGCGCAGCAGCAGGGCCCCGCCCGCGGCGGACCGGACGAACGCCGCGAGCTCCGCCTGCTCGTCCTCGCGGCCGATCGCCGTCGCGCCGCCGCACTGTCCCCACCCGGTCATGGCCGCCCCGTTCCCGTTCGTCGTCGTCAGCTGTCCAGGCCGGCCGCGCGGGCCATGTGCGCGGCGTACCACGCGGGCCAGTCGGCGTCGGCGTGGCCGAGCTCCTCCTCGTACGTGCCGTGGGCGGCCGCCGCGTCGCGCAGCGCCGACTCGAGGGCGGCGGCGGAGCGGTGGACCACGTGGCTGATCCGGCCGGGGCCCCGCACGGTGACCTCCTGGAGGACGAAGAGGTTGCCGTCCGGGTCGGCGAACGAGGCGAACGAGCCGTACGAGCGCCGCTCCGGGTGCGGGCCGGCGACCCGACCGGCGGTGCCGGCGTGGTGGAAGACGCCGCCGGCGTCGTGGAACACCTCGCCGACCTCGACCCCGGCCGCCACCAGCTCGGCGCGGGCCGCGACCACGTCGTCCACGACCAGGTGCACGCCGCGCTCGGAGCCCGGCGCGGCGTCGGTCACGCCGCTGCCGATGATGAGCGACGCCGCCGAGCCGGGCGGGGTGAAGTGCACGAGCCGGAAGCCGCCGGGGCCGGAGAAGTCGACGTCCTCGCGGAAGCCGATCCGGGCGTAGAACTCCTTGGCCCGGTCCACGTCCGAGACCGGGAGGACCAGAACCTCGAGCTTGAATTCCACCATCGTGGGCTCCTCTGTCGTTCGGGAGGCCGCCCTTCGGCCTCCACCGCCGACGATCCCCGGATCGCGCGCCGGTCGAGCCCGTGCCGAGCACTGGCCCCGACACGGGCCCGGGGCCCGGGGGCGCCGTCCGGGCCCCGGGGGCGGGGGCCGTTCCGGCCCGGGGTCGGAGTGGCGGGGAGCGATAACATGACGGAACGTCAACATGATCACTGCGGGGAGGACGCGCTGGAGCTGCACTTCACCACTCTCGGCCCCCTGAAGGCCCGGCGCGCGGACCAGGAGCTGCGCATCAACCGGGCCCGGGACCGGGCGGTGCTCGCCGTGCTCCTCGCGCACGCGGGACGGCCGGTGACGGTGAGTGAGATCATCGACGGGGTCTGGGGCGAGGAGGGGGACGAGGCGCCCGACCGGGCCGGGGCGCTCCCGGGCAACATGTACCGGCTGCGCAGCGCGCTGGGCGGCGACGGGAACGTCCTGCGGCACGTCGGCAAGGGGTACTGCCTGGACGTCGATCCGGCCCGCATCGACCGGACGGTCTTCCTGTCCGCGCTCGCCGACGCCGCCACCGCCCGCCTGAACTGGCAGCCCCGGCGCGCCCGCGACCTGCTGACCGACGCGCTCGGCCTCTGGCACGGGCCGACGGCGCTGGACGGCGTCCCCGGCCCCTTCGCCGAGCACGAACGCCGGATGCTGGCCGGGCGGCGTGAGGAGGCGCTGCGCGAACTCGACGCGCCGGGGCCGGTCGAGCTCAGGGCCGGCGCCGCCAGGTCGGTGCTGCGCCCCTTCCAACTGCCGCCCGACCCGGGCGACTTCACCGGACGCGGCGGCCAACTCGCCAGGATCGCCGAGCTGTTGGCCGCCCCGGACCGGACCGGCCCGCCGATCGTCACCGTCACCGGCCCGCCCGGCGCCGGGAAGAGTGCGCTGGCGGTCCGCGCCGCCCACCTCGCGGGCCCCGCCCACCCCGACGGGCAGCTGTACGCCGACCTGCACGGCGTGGACGACCGGGCCGCAGCCGACTTCCTGGCGCCGTTCCTGCGCGCCCTGGGCGTCGAGGAACAGGCCGTGCCGGCGGGCGCCGCCGAGCGCCGCGCCCTGTACCTCCGGCTGCTCGCCGACCGCCGGATCCTGGTCGTGCTCGACGGCGCCGCCGGCGTCGACGGCATCCGGCCGCTGCTGCCCGCCGGGCCCGGAAGCGCTGCCCTCGTCGTCCTCAACGGCCATTCGGGGGAGGGGAGTTCGAGCACCGTTCCGGTCGGTCCGCTGACCCCGGAGGAGGCGCTGGAACTGCTCGGCCGGGTGCTCGGCCGGGACCGGTCGGACCGCGAACCGGAGGCCGCCCGGGCGCTGGCCGCCGCCTGCGGCCACCTGCCCCGCGCGCTGCGGGACGCCGCCGACCGACTGGTGCGCCGCCCCGCCTGGCCGATCTCCGCGGTGCTCCCCGCGCCCGCGCTCCCCGCGCCCGCGCTCCCCGGGTCCGTGCTCCCCGGGTCCGTGCTCCCCGGGTCCGTGCGCCCCACGACGGGGCCGTCCGGCGAGGCGTAAACGCCACCGTTCATCGGGCGTCAATCCGTGCCGCCCAGAATCCGGACTGCGACGTGATCACCGGCCCGGAGACGCAGGTCACGGGCCTCGCCACCCGTCGTGGACAGCACCATCGAGAGGACCGAGAAGTTGAGCCGCACCACCGTACGAGCCACCCGGGGCCCGGTCGCGCTCGCCGCCCTGGCGCTGGCGGCAGCGAGCGTGCTGACCGCCCAGGGCACCGCCCACGCCGCCTACGACCGGGCGACCGTCAGCATCTGGGACGGCGAACAGCTGCCGAACACCGACGCGCACATCGACAACAAGGGCCAGTTCGGCACCGCGCGGCTCATCATGCAGAGCGACGGCAACCTCGTCGCCTACTACGCGCCGGACAACGACTTCTCCCGCCAGCAGCCGACCTGGGCGACCGGCACCGTCGGCTGCGGCGCCAAGGCCGTCGTCCGCACCGACGGCAACCTGGTGGTCCTCGACGCGAGCGGCGGCCTGTGCTGGGAGAGCGGCACCGCCGGGCACCCGCACGCGCGGGTGACGCTCTGGCGCAACGCGGACGTGCTGATCACCGACACCTGCAACCGCACCCTGTTCGAGCGGCAGCCCGGCATCACGTACGTCCCCGGCCAGACCCACGGCGGCCTCGTCAGCCCCAGCTCGGTCGAGAGCCCCTACGTCGTGCTGCCGCCGCCGACCGGCTGCTGAGCACCGGCAGGGCCCTTCCCGACCGGCCGGTCGCACCACGCACCACCCCGGGCCGCCCCGACATCGCGGGGGCGCGGCCGCGTCCGGCTCCGTCCGGCGACCCGGGGGCGATGAACCCAGGGAGACCTGACATGGAGACAGCCGCCGCCCCGCAGGGCCTGCGCTTCCGACTCCTCGGCCCGCTCGCCGGGTGGGCGGGCGAACAGCGGCTGGAGCTCGGCCGCCGCCAGCAGCAGGCGTTCCTCGCCATGCTGCTCGCCGCGCCCGGGCGGGCGCTGACCGTCGAACGGCTCGCGAGCGGGGTCTTCGACGAGGACAACCCCCCGGGCAACCCCAGGTCCGCCCTCGCCACCCACGCCTACCGGGTGCGCAGGGAGCTCAGGAACCACGCCGCCGGGCACCTGCTGGTCACCGTCGACGGCGGCTACCGCCTCGACCTGCCCGCCGAGGCGGTCGACGCCGTCGCCTTCGACCGGCTGGTCGCCCGGGCCGCCGAGGCCCTCGCCGCCGGTGAACGCCCCGGCGCGCGCGACCTGCTGGCCCGGGCGCTGGACCTGCACCGGGGCGAGCCGCTGGCCGGCCTGCCCGGCCCGCACGCCGCCGAGCTGCGGCGGCATCTGACGGAGCGCCGGTTGGACGCCCTGGAGACCAGGCTCGGCCTGGACGTCGAACTCGGCAGCGGCCCGTCCTGCCTGGTCGAGCTCGACCAGGCGGTCTTCGCGCACCCCTACCGGGAGCGGTTCCGCGCCCTGCTGATGCTGGAGTACCACCTGTCCGCCCGGCCCGAGGAGGCCCGGGCGGTGTACGAGGACGCCCGGCGGTTCTACCTCGCCGAGGGCCTGAGCTGCGAGGAACTCGACGCCCTGGACCGGCGGATCCGCCGCGCCGACCCGTCCCTCGCCACCGCCGCCCGGCCCGTCGCCGACCGGCGGCCCACCGGCCCGGCGCCCGCCGCCGTTCCCGAGCAACTGCCCGCAGGGCTCCCGGACTTCACCGGCCGCCGGGCCGACGTCACCCGGCTGACCGAGGCCCTCTCCCACCCGGACCCGGGAGCCGTCGTCATCTCGGCGATCAACGGCCTCGGCGGCGTCGGCAAGACCAGCCTGGCCGTGCACGTCGGCCACGCCCTGCGCGGGCACTTCCCCGACGGCCGGCTGCACGCCGACCTGCGCGGCGCGCGGGCCGCCCCGCTCGACCCGGCCGAGGCGCTCGCCGCCTTCCTGACCGCGCTGGGCGTGGCCGACCGCGACATCCCCGCCGACCTCGCGGAGCGCGCCGCGCTCTACCGCACCACGGTGACGGGCCGCCGGCTGCTGATCCTGCTGGACAACGCGGCCGGCCCCGAACAGGTCGCCCCGCTGCTGCCGGGCTCCCGGACCTGCGCGGTGCTGGTCACCAGCCGCGCCTGGCTCAGCACCCTGCCCGGCGCCCGCCACCTGCCGCTCGACGCGATGGCCGACGACGAGGCGCTCGACCTGCTCGCCGCCGTCGTCGGGCGGGCCCGGACCGACGCCGAACCCGGGGCGGCGGCCGCGATCGTCACCGCCTGCGGCCGGCTGCCGCTGGCCGTGCGGGTGGCGGGCTCCCGGCTGGCCGCCGACCCCGGGCAGTCGCTGGCCGACCTGGCCGCCAGCCTCGCCGACGAACGCACCCGCCTCGGCGAACTCGCCCACGAGCAGGCCGCGGTGGAGCCCGTCCTCGCCCTCTCCTACGCCCGGCTCACCGAGGAACAGGCCCGCGCCCTGCGGCTGCTCGCCCTGCCCGACGCCCCCGAGCTCGGCCCCGCGGACGCCGCCGCCCTGCTCGACCGCGGCCCCGAGCAGGCCCGCGACCTGCTGGAGGCGCTGGTCGACCTCAACCTGCTGCAGTCGCCCGCCGCCGACCGGTACGGCTTCCACGACCTGCTGAAGGTGTTCGCCCGGCAGCGCAGCGCCGAACAGGACACCCCCGCGTCGGTGACCGCCGCGTTCGCCCGGCTGCTGGACCTCTGCGCCGCCGGCGCCCGCGACGCCGAGCGGACCGCGCACCGCGACCCGGACGGTCACGGCTTCGCCAGCATCGAGGAGGCCGCCGCCTGGCTGCGGGAGCGGACCGCGCTGCACCGCGCGGTGATCCAACGGGCCTGCCGGGACGACGGGTTGTCACTGGCCCGGACGGTCGACCTGCTGGACAGGATGAGCTCGATCCTGTTCGGCCGCGGCTACGTGACGACCGTCGCCGACCTGGCCGCGCAGGTCGCCGCCGCGGCCAGGGCCCGCGGCGAGCGGGACGCCGAGGCACTGGCCCGCTCGGTGCGCGGCGGCATGCTCTGGCACGCCAACTCCTACGCGGAGGCGGGCGGGGAACTGCGCGGCTGCCTGGCACTGTGCGACGGCCCGGACCGGCTCGCGCTGCGGGCCGACACCCTGAAACTGCTCGGCGCGAACGCCCGCGCGCTGCGGGACTTCGAGCAGGCCGTCGGCTTCCTGGAGGAGGCGGCGGAACTCTTCCGCCGCCAGGGGGACGAGAGCGCCGAAGGGCTCGTCCTCGGCGAACTGGCCTTCAACCACGCCCACTGCGGGCGCCTGGAGCAGGCCCGCGCCGCCGCCGAGCGGTGCGTCGAACTGACGGGCCGCCAGGTGTCGATCCCGGAGTCCATCGGCCGGTACTACCTGGCCAGGGTGCTGCACCTGTGCGGCGACCTCGGCCCCGCGCTGGAGCAGGCCGAGCACGTGGTGGAGCGGTTCCGTTCCTTCGGCATGCTGGCCTTCGAGGCGGCCACCGGCAGCCTGATCGCACGCATCCACCTGTCGGCCGGCCGTGACCGGGCCACCGTCCGGGCAGCCGAGGAAGCGCTGCCGAAGGCCCGCCAGGTCGGCGGCCTGCTGGAGGGCGGGCTGCTGCGGGCCCTCGGGGAGGCGCTGACCCGGCTGGGCCACTCCGACCGGGCCCGGATCTGCCTCCAGCAGGCGCTGGGCCACTACCGGCAGCTGGAGCTGGCCGGCGACGCGGCGGAGGTCGAAGAACTGCTTCGCGGCCTGTCCTGAGACCGTCCCCGTCTCGGCATGCCCATGCTCATCGGATGTCCATCGCGGTCGACGAACCTCTCCCACGTGCCCGGCATCCCGGCCGGGCCGTCCGACAGAGGGGAACGACCATGCACATCAAGGGACTTCGGAAGGCCACGCTGGCCCTGGCGACGATGGCGACGGCCGGCGGCATCGCACTGACGGGCGCCGGATCCGCCTCGGCGTCGGTCGGTGGCGGTTGCGCGGGGCCGGGATACCAGCAGGTTTGCATCAGTGACGGGTGGACCCAGATCAACACCTCGGTCACCACCGACTTCGCCAGCAACAACTGCACCGAGCAGGTCATCATCTGGGACTACACCACCAACACCCAGGCCATCTCCACCTCCTTCCCCTGCCGCTCCGGCCAGTTCACCTTCACCTGGGCCCTCGCCAACCCGACCTACGGCCACGACTACAAGGCCGAGGCCCGCTTCTACTGGCAGCCCGGCACCGGCTACACCTACCAGACCAGCCCCGACCTGCACTTCTGAGCCCGATAGCCCGACCTGACGCTTCCCTCCCCCGGATGCCGCCTCCGCCTCACCCCGCTCACCACCGGCGGTGGGGCGGAGCCGTTGCACGACGGCCCGAGCGCAGCACCAGGGCGAACCCGCAGGCGAAGGCGGCGAGTGCGAGAGCGGCCGGGCGCCCGGACGGGGCGAAACCGTTGACGGCCAGCCAGGCCAGGGCGGGGAGGACGGCGGCGAGGCCGCCGAGCAGTAGCGCGGGGGACCGGTTCGTGCCCGGCGCCGATCGTGCGGTCAGGGTGAGCAGCGGGCGCTGCACCCGTTGCAGGACGGCGACCAGGGCGACGAGGAGTGCGGTCAGGACGGCGAACCAGGCCGGCCTGAGGGCGAACCACTGCCAGGAGCCGACGGACGGCTGCGGAGCGAGCCCCACCGGGTAGAGCGTGACGGCGACCAGGAGCACCGGGACGGGGTGCCACAGGTAGACGGTCATCGCCGCCCGGTTGAGGCGGGCGAGGCGGTCCCGTCGAGGGGCGGCGGCGAGCAGGCGACGCCCGGCGGGCTCGGCCGCCAGCAGGAGGCCGCACTGGGCGGCGGCGAAGGCGAGCAGGGCGATCGACGGGGGAGTGGTGTTGCCGGCGTGCAGGCCCGCTCCGACCATGTCCACCGGGAACGGGCCCCAGGTCAGCAGACCCACGAGCAGGAGTGCCCCCGCGAGTGCGAGCCCGAGCGGGCGCCGCCCCCGGGTGAGGCTGCCGTCGTGCCAGGCGAACCCCCACTGGTGCATGGCGCCCCACACCAGCAGGTAGTTGGCGAACCCGACCAGCGGCAGCCGCGGACCCAGGATCGCGACGTCCACCAGGGCCGCGCCGACCGCCATCGCGGCGGGCACGGCGAGCCCCCAGCGGGTGTGCGCGGCATGCAGCGCGGGAGTCAGTGCGATCAGCAACAGGTAGACCGGCAGGAACCACAGGTGCAGCGCCAAGTACCAACCGGCCTGCGCCAGTTCGCCCGGGTCCGCGCCGCCCGCCCAGGCCGCGGCGGCGGCCAGCGCGACCGTGCCGACGTACACCGCGGTCGGCCACAGCAACCGCAAGGCGCGGCGCCGCACCCAGTCCGCCCACCCCTCGCCGCGGTCCCGGTGCCCCGTCCAGGAGACGGCGTTGGCGTAGCCGCCGACCAGGAAGACCACCGGCATCACCTGGAACAGCAGGGTGATCCAGCGCCCCCAGCCGACGACGTCCAGCGCGTCCTGCCCCGAGACCCGCCCGTTGCGGTAGGTCACATCGGTCAGCAGCCAGTGACCCAGGACGACGGCGCAGATCGCGGCCACTCGCAGGAGATCCGCGTAGTGGTTGCGGTCGGGGGAGCGGAGGGGCATGAGATGTCGGATCGGGAGTTTCTGGCCTGTATCTCCCATTATCCAGGGCTGCCCAACAGGGGCGGGGGCTGCGCGATGGCAGGCGGGAGCGAAATCGGGGGCGCCGGGGGTACCCCCCAGGCGAAGCCGAGGGGGGCGGAACTGCACGACAAGCGCACGCCACGTCCGCAAGGCTGCGATCAAGTGCAGGTCATCGTCCTGCGTCGCGATCTTGCGGTGGAGCGCCTTCCACTGCGCGCAGTTCCCAGTAGGCGCGAAGGTCCTGCAGCGCCTACTCGGAGCGGGCCGACCCCGCATCTCTGAGGGGTTCGCCCATGTCGACCGCCACCATCGCCCGCCCTGCCCGGAACCGTTCGCTCCCCACGGCGGGTGGCAAGGCCGCCGCCCGCCTGATGAACGTCCTCGCCGGCTGACCCCGTGAGACCACAAAGGCCCCGCCCCTTCCTCCCTCTTCGGGTGGTCGGGATGGGGCCTTTGTTGTTTGGCTTCCGTTAGCCGAGATAAGGGGTTGCTCGATTCTCCAGGAAGTGGTGGAGTCGCAGTTGCTGGGTGTGGTGCATCGGCAGGTCTCCGATGTCTTCGGGTGTCACGAACCGGAGATCGGTCGACTCATTGGAGATCCGGAGTGTCCCGCCCGTGATGCGCGCGGTGAAGCAGACATTGAACTGCTGTCGTACCTCACCGTCCGAGTAGGAGATCACGTGTCGTGGGTCGGTGTATGTTCCGACGAGTCCAGTGATCTCCACGTCAAGGCCGGTCTCCTCGCGGACTTCCCGGACGGCCGCCCCCGGAAGCGACTCGCCGAGATCCATCGTGCCGCCCGGCAGTGCGTACAGGCCGTTGTCGGTACGCCGCTGAAGCAGGATGTGCCCTTCACCATCGGTCACCACTGCGGACGCCGCCACCACCAGACGGTTCGGCTCCGGCGCGTCGGGATCGTCGTAGAACTCGGTGCGCACCACGTGATCAGTTCTCCTCAACCGGCAGGGCCGCGTTCCACACTGCATCGAAGCTTGCAGCGTAGGTGTCGAACAGCCTGCCTGCGCCGGTCCGCCGCAGATGCCAAACCGGGGCGCCGAAGGCGTTGACCCCCCACACATGAGCGTTCACCAGCACCTGGTCATCTGCCCGGTAGAGGCTGTTGTACAGCGTGGTCCCGTGGGCCCGGATCTCGATCCCTCGCGTGCCGAGCAACGATCGGTAGTGCATGAGGGCGAGCCTGCAACGGGATTGGATGCCGTGACCGAACTTCTCCTCCTCCCCGCGTTGTCTCACGTTCTCGCTGTTGGGGTCGCCAACCGCGATCCGAATCGCGCATCCCTCGGCGGCGCGCTCCCGAAGTAGATCGTTCAGACGTGGGTACGCCTCATGAAGGAAGACGGCGGCATAGACCAGCACGTCAATGCGCTCTGTGGCCTTCGCCATCAGGTCTACGTACACGGACACCGGTAGGTCGGCGCGCTGCTCGTAGAGTGCCACCAGCTCGGGGCTTATCGCCCTGGCGGCGCGTGGCTGCCGCAGACTTGGCCACAGGCCGAACATGTCTTCTCCTAGCGCTTCGGCAGCCAGACGAGCTGTCCTCAACCGGGGCGTCCGGTTCTGATTCGCCCACCGCTCAACCGACTTGGTGTCCACGCCGGCCTTCTCCGCAAGGGCGGCGCACGTCCAACCCCCCAATTCCATGACGGCTTTCAGTCTGTCGTTCGGCACTTCGCCTGCCTCCCCGCAAGCCCGGACTCTTGTAGGGACGTTCTACCGCGTGAGGGACGTTCTGGAGTGTCCTTTGCAGGAGGTTTCACCGTCCTGGGCGGCTGCCAGATCCTGGTGACAACCTGGCGGGAGGAACTACCAATGGCAGCGAAGGTACGCGACGCAAGGGTGCTGTCCGGCGTCTTGGGGAGGTTGGTCCCGGACACCGGCAGCGACGTCGAATCGCCCACCTGCACCTTGATATGTCAGGGGGAGCCCGAGGACGGCGCACGGTGTGCAGTGGCGTCTGTCGAGTTCAACGACCTTGATGCGGTGCATGGTTGGGCGTGTGTGCACATGACGCGCCACCCTGACCACCGGTCGTACCTCGTGATCGCGGACGTGCCGATGGTGCTGGTGCCGGAGGTGGAGCCGACGTGACACGGGTGACCCTGGTGACGGGCGTGATGGCGCTCGGCTCTGCCGTGGCGGCGGGCGTGGTACTCGCGTTCGCCATGCTGGCACCGGATGACGGGGCGCGGTGGGTGGCGTGCTCCGTCGCCCTGGCGCTCGCCATGATCGGCGGCGCGTACGGCCCGGATTGGCTCGAAGCGTGGCAGCGCCGCAGACGAGCCCGCGTTGCCGCAGGGACCGGACGGTGAGTGCCGAGGCCGAGACATCGCACGAACTCGCCAGCACTGTCCAGCGGGCAGGTGTCCCGACCTGCCCCACCGAGTAGCCCCAACAACCCCCATTTGGGTCGCGTGCCAACCCCGCGAGCGGGACGGGTGCACCACCCGGCCGGTCACCCGATCGGCCGGACACTCGATCACCCCTGGGAGGGGAAATGACGACCAACCTGTACGCGCTGCCGACCGAGGGCCTGGCGCTGGCCAAGGCGTGCGGCGGCAACAGCGGCGACGGCGAGTCCGAGTCGTGCGCGACCATCGGTGCCATCCCGGGCGCGGTGGACGCCTACGCGCTCGGTGACAGCAAGTTGGGCGACGGTTCGCCGCTGCTCCGCTTCACCGGGGCCGAGCTGGACGCCCTCGCCGACCGGATCACCGCCATCCGGGGAACGGCGGCCTGAGTTCCAGGCTGACGCACCACTGAATCACACGGGGTCGCTGGTCTGAGTCTCAGTCAGACCAGCGACCCCGCTCCGTGGAGGATACCCTTGACGATTCTCGCCCACTTCCATGGCTACGGCCCGTGGATCGGTAGGCCCGACCAGTACCACGCCGAGTACCTGCGGCGGCCCGGCACGCTCTCCCAAGAATGGCGCGACGAGCGGACCAAACAACGGAAGAGCCTCGACATGGAGGCGTACCTCCCATTCGAGAAACGGGCTATCCCGCCCATGCGGACAGGACATTGGCTGCTGCGCCGGCCGGACCCCCTCGCCCGCCGGACGTGGAGGGAACCGAAGGAAGCTGCGGAGTGGCTGGCCCGCATGTACGAGGGCGACCCGCCGGTGCCGCTTCAGGACGTCCGCCCGATCCACCCGGGGCTCTCCGCCAAGGTGGAGTACGCGGCTGCCGCGCTCACCAACGGGACGGACGTGGTGTGGATGCACTACCTGCCCGGGGACTACATGTTCAACGCGTGCGTGGTCGTGTGCCCGAACCGGCACTTGCCCGACCTCCCCTGTCCGCTTCCCCCCTCGTGATCGGAGAAGACTGCATGGCGCTGGCAACCCTGGTCGGCTCGGAAGCGGCTGAGGCACTGTTACGTGCCTGCCCTGTCGAACCGGCGGTGTACCGCCGTGACGGGTCCGAGCTGGACGAGCGAATCACGCTGCCGTTCATGGGGGCGTACATCGACCACGGGCTGACGGACCCCGCGTTCACGGCCGCTGTGAAGGACGGGAAAGCCGTTCACCCGGGACGGTTCTCACGGGACGGCAGGATGCGTCCCGGGAAGCTGCGGGAGCTGTTCGAAAGCGGGCACACACGGTCAACCTGCGGTATCTGCAGACGCGAGTGCCGTACGCGGCCGAGCTGTGCCGCGAGATCGAAGCGGAGACCGGGTACACGCTGTTCGTCTCGGGCTTCGTCACCCCGCCCGGAGCGCAGGGGCTCAGGCATCACTGGGATCAGTTCCTCGCCGTGGTGACACAGCTCCACGGCCGCAAGCGCTGGCCGATCTGGCGTCCGGAAGTGGAGTTCCCGGTGGACGAGTACCTGCCGTCTCCCACCACGTGGACGGTAGAGATGCAAGAGCGGTGGAACACCACTGAGCCGTACGCAGTGTTCGACCTGAACCCTGGTGACACGCTGGTCATACCGCGCGGGTGGGTCCACAGCCCGCACTGCCTCCCGGACGATCCTGATCCGTCGCTGCACCTGACTTTCGCTCTGCGGGAGCGCGTGCCGCTCGACTTGGCGAAAGCCCTGGTGCATACCGCGCTCGAACGTCCCGAGTTCCGGGCCGGGATCGCACCTTGTCGGCTCACCCCCGAGAACCTGCCTGAGACGCTGACAGACGTGCTGGCGCAGACAGTTCGACACCTGGCTACCACTGATCCGGCGGACGTTACGGACGCCGTCCGTGCGGCACTGTTCCCGAAACCCGCCGGACAGGGCCACCGGCCGGGGCGCGGCCGTTAGCGAATTCACTTGGCATGCAAATGAAAGCGGCACCGGTCCATGCCTACCCGCACCGCTAACCAGTCCCGTCCGCATGAGCAGTCGCGGACGGGGCCGGGTCGTCAGCCCCGCTCGTCCTGGTCTGCCACGAAGCCACCCATGCCGAACTCGGTCCGGACCAGCTTCCACCGCCGAAGTTCCGTGAACACCTTCGCCGAGGTTGCTTTCGCAAGACCGAACTCGGCCTGCACCATCGGGCCGGTGATCATCGAACCGGGCGTAAAGCGGGAGTCTCCGCGTTCGACGCGGCAGCAAACCGCCCACACATCGACCGCCACAGGTGGCTCGCCGAGCTGGACGAAATGCAGCGCGAGTACGAAGAGATGCAACGCCAGCGAGTACGGCGCGAAGCACTCCGCGCGGTCGTGCTGAGGCTCCCGGACACCGGCTATAAATACCTGGTGCGCTGGCCCCGGCTGGCTCCGGTCCGGTGCGTCCGGTGCCGCAGGGGAGCCGTCCGCTCCGCCCCGTGAGCCACGAGGAAGCCGCAAGCGGCCCCGGGTGCACCCGGTTGGGCGTGCTCACCCGACTGCCCAGGGTAGAAGCGCCATGAAGCCCCGTCCGGCATGGTCCCGGACGGGGCTCCTTCTGTTCCGATCAGGCACTCTCACGACTTGCCAGGATGGAGGGTCCACCCCGCGCCCCTGTTTTCGCGCCCGCCTTGGGTTCGTACGGAGTCTTCCCGCGCCCTCCCGGGGCAGGTCAGCCGTCGAGCTCCGCCGAAGGGAGGGTCGCGCCGGGAACGTCCGCCGGGGCGAGCAGGTCCTGCTCGCCGGGGTAGGGGGTGTTCCAGTCGTGGGCCTCGTACCAGGTGAGGTGGTTCATCTGGGTGGGGTTGGCGCGGTCGGGGGCGGCGTCGGTGCCGGTGAGGTGTTGCTGCTGCTTCCAGTCGGACCACTTCTGGACCAGGTCGGTCCGTTCGGCCGGGACGACCCCGGTCGCGGCGCGGGCGGCGGTCGGGGACTGCGGCGCCGGGACGTCGAGGCCGCAGGAGGGCGCGGTGGCCAGGCCGTTGGTGAGGGAGGTGCGGTTCGGCAGGGCCGAGAACGGGGTGTAGTCGGGGGTGCCGGTGAACGCCGAGGTCATCGGGGTGGCCGCGGTGTCCTTCTGGTTCATGGGCTTGATGCCGAGGATCTGCTCGATGGTGCGGATCATGTTGATCTGCGAGTAGTACTGGCTGTCGACGACGCCGTGCCGGGAGTACGGGCTGATGATCTGGATCGGGGCCCGGTGGCCGTCGACGTGGTCCAGGCCGGCCTGGGAGTCGTCCTCGACGACGAAGATCGCCGAGTCCTTCCAGTACCGGCTGTGGGTGATCTCGTCGACGATCCGGCCGACCGCGAGGTCGTTGTCGGCGACCTGGGCGGCCGCGTTGGCCGGGCCGCCGGTGTGGTCGCTGGAGAGCCAGAGCATGTTCAGGTTCGCGGGGCCGTTCTGCTCGAAGTCCTGCTTCCAGATCTGCGCCCGGTAGATGTCCGGCACGCTGGTGTCGAACATCGGGAAGGCCGGCACCGAGACGTCGTTCAGCGACGGGATCGGGGAGGAGGACGTCAGCTTGTAGGCGGAGCCGTTGCCGGTGGCCTGCATGGTCCTGGCGTCGCAGTACAGGTTCTGCCAGGTCGCGTCGGCCGGCTTGGTGAGGAACTGGTGGAACTCGCCGAAGTCCCGCACGGTCCTGCCGGACGCCTGGGCGCCGCTCCACAGGGTGCCGCTGACCTGGTGGCCGAGGGCGTCGTTCTCGGTGTCGTAGCTGCGGAGGTACTCGCCGGCCGAGGACTCGGTGTACTCCGGGTTGTCCGCCTGCATCAGCCAGTTGTGGCCCTCGGCGGAGTTGGTGCCGATGTCGTACGTGTTGTCGTACAGCCCGAACTGCTCGGCCAGCGCGTGCTGGTTGGGCGTCACGTTGCGGCCGAACTGGGCGAGCGACGCGTCGCCGTTGCCCTGCGGCAGGTCGCCGTAGACCTGGTCGTAGGTCCGGTTCTCCTTGACGATCAGGAACACGTGCTTGATCGTCGACGGGTCGCCGATCCTGTTCGGGACGGGCACGGCGTGCGCCTTGTTGCCGGTGGCGGGCTTGGCCGCGTTGTTGGTCCAGTTGTTCTGCGCGAAGACCTTGCGGGTCTGCTCCCGGATCACCTTGTCGCTCGGCAGGGTGAACCGCACCACGCTGGAGGTGGTGTCGTGGGTGCCGTGCGCGCCGTCCACCCGGCGGGCGTCGATGCCGCGGGTGTTGGAGACCAGGACCTGGTTGCCGGACGAGGAGATCTCGGCGGGGAAGTAGTCCGTCGGCAGCAGACCGACGTAGCTCGCCGGCTCCTGCGGGCCCGCGTACCGGTAGACGGCGATCGCGTTGGCGCGGCCCAGGGTGACCAGCAGCCGGCCGTCGTCGGTGAGGGTCACCGCGTTGGGCTCGTAGCCGATCGAGGCCTCGGACCAGGGCCGGGTGGCGATGGTCTGGACGACCTTGTCCCGCTTGCTGTCGATCACCGAGACGCTGTTGGTGGCGGTGTTGGTGACGAACACCGCGCCGTTCTTGGCGTACACGGCGGTCGGGTGCAGGCCGACGTCGATGCTGCCCGGCGCCGCGGACGGGTCGGCCAGGTCGATCACGCTGACCGTGCCGGTGGTGGTGGCGGCGGTGTCCGGGTCGGCGGGCACCGGGGTGCCGTACGAGTTGAGGGTGGACTCGCCGGGCTTCGCCGGGCGGCCGCCCTCGTTGCTGACGTACAGCTTTCCGCCGACCTGGACCAGGCTGCGCGGGGCGATGCCCACCGCCCAGCTCTGCGTGACGGCGCCGGCCGCGGTGTCGATCGCCACCACCCGGTTCTGGCCGTTGACCGCCGCGTACGCGGTCGCGCCGTCGGCGGAGAACACCAGTCCGGCCACCAGCGCCTGCTGCGAGCCGACCTTGGCGATCTTGACGACCTTCGGGTTGGCGACGCTGCCGTCCGGGTTCACGTCGAACCGGGTGTACCCGTCCGGCTGGCCCAGCCACAGCTGCTTGCCGTCGGGCGAGTACGTCGGGCCCTCCTGGCCCACGCTGTTGGTGCTGATCCTCGGGACGGAGGTCGCGGCGTTGGAGACCAGCTGCTGCACCTGCCAGTTCCGCACGTCCACGATCGCCAGCGCCGCGCCGCCGTCGGCGACCGCGGCCGCCAGATGGGTGCCGTCCGGGCTCACCGCGGACGACATGATCTTGCCGTTCTTGATCACCAGCCGCTCGCCGTACGGAGCGATGTACTGGTTGCTGGAGACCAGCTCGCCCCGGTCGTAGACCTGGCCGACCCGGTCGGTGCCGAAGGCGTCCGACTTGGCCCAGCCGACGCCGGCGCCGGCCGCGACGACCACCGCGGTGGCGGCGGCGGTGACCAGCGTCCGGCGGCGGGTGCTGCGGCCGGCCGGGGGCGGGGTGTCCCCGGTACGGCGACGTGTGACCTGCATCGTTGCTATCCCTTCGAAGGTGCCGGAAGCAGCTCGACGTTGCCGTCGAACTGCCAGAGCGGGTTCGGCGCGTCGCCGGTGGAGGTACGCACCAGGAAGTAGCCGTTCACTTCCTTCGGCCCGTCGCCGTCGGCGACGAACCGCCCGTCGGGGGCGATGTCGAGCTGGTAGACGGCCGTCCCGGTGGCCTCGACGCCGGGCAGGCGCCAGGACACGACGCAGCGCCAGTCGTTGCCCGGCCCTTCCGGCTCGACCCGGTCGCTGCCCTTGTCGCACGCCGCCGTGACCTGCAGCTGCGCCTCGGTGACGTCGGGACGGTTCAGCTCGGCGGTCTGCAGCCGGTACAGGTGGGCGAAAGCCGTGGCGACCGAGCGCTGCACCTTGTCCTGCCCGATCCCGGAACCGGCGGCCCCGGCCGTCGGGGTGAGGACGCCGACCGTGACGGCCAGCAGGGCGGCCGGCAGCAGGGCGCCGAGGACGAGCGCGCGGCGCCCGGAGCCGTCGTGCGCCGGGCCGGTGAAGTCCCGCCGCAGGAACAGGAACCGGGCCAGCGCCGTCGCGGCGACCGCCCACACCAGGGCGACCGCCACGCCGATCAGCAGCGGGCCGGCCTGCACCGGCCCCGTGAACAGGCCGTTCCAGGAGAGGAACGCGTAGCCGGGCAGGGCGAGCCGCACGGCGACGGGCAGCGGCATCAGCTGGGCCAGCTGCATCGCCAGGGCGACCAGCGCGGGCAGCAGCAGCCCCATCGGGGAGCGGCCCAGAGCGACCGAACCGAGCAGGCCGATGCCGGCCAGCGCCAGGGTCGGGGCCAGCGCGCACAGCCAGGCCAGCAGGACCTTCAGCGCGGCGTCGCCCGGCGACAGCAGGTGGCCGTCCAGACCCACCAGGGGCTGGTTGCCGACCGCCAGCAGGCCGCCGACCGCACCGGACACCGCCAGGCCCGCCACCAGCGCCATCAGCACGGTGAGGGCGGCCAGCGCCTTCGCGGCGAAGATCCGGCGGGGCGAGCGGACCGCCACCAGCAGGTGCCGCCAGGTGCCGAGCCGGTCCTCGGCGGCGAACACGTCGCCGGTGACCATCGAGGTCAGCAGCGGCAGCGCCCAGCTGCCCGCGAAGCCGAGCGTCACCAGCGGACCGGCCCACCCCGTGGCGTGCATCCAGCGGCCGAACAGGGTGTCGGTGGGGAGCGTGCCCTGCCGGCTCACCCCGGCGACGAACACCGCGGGGGCCAGCCAGCAGGCGAGCAGCAGCAGGCGGATCCGCCACTGCGCGACCAGCTTGACCAGCTCGAAACGGTAGGCGCGGGTGACGGGGACGCGAGGGGCCGGGGGTGCGAGGGTCGTCGTGGTCATCGGGCCTCCGCCTGCTGCTGGTCGGTGAGGGCGAGGAACGCGGCCTCCAGCGGCGACACCACGGGCGCGAGTTCGCGCACCGCGACGCCGGCCTGCACCAGCCGCACCATCAGCGCGTCCAGCGCGGGCACGGGGGCGCGCACCACGAGCCGCTCGCCGCCGTCGTCGGTGACCCGGACCCCGGCGGTGCCGGCCGCCACCCGGCGGGCCGCCGCCGGGTCGGAGGTGAGCAGCCGGTAGTCGAGCGCGCCGTTCTCGGCGGCCAGCTCGTCCAGCGGGCCGGAGAACACCACCCGCCCGGTGGCCAGCACGGTGACCTCGGAGCAGAGCGCCTCCAGGTCGTCCATCCGGTGGCTGGAGAGCACCACGGCGGTGCCGTCCGCCGCCAACTGCCGCAGCACCCCGTGCACGTGCCGCTTGCCGGCCGGGTCCAGCCCGTTGGACGGCTCGTCGAGCACCAGCAGCCGCGGCCGGGTGAGCAACGCCGCGGCCAGCCCGAGCCGCTGGCGCATGCCGAGCGAGAACCCGCCCGCCCGGTCGTCGGCGACATCCGTGAGCCCGACCTGGTCGAGCGCCTCCTCGACCCCCGCGGCCCGCCCCCGCAACGCGGCCAACGCGGCCAGGTTCTGCCGGGCCGTCAGCGACGGGTACAGCCCCGGACCGTCCACGAACCCGGCCACCCCGTCCGGCGCCGCCAACGCCCGCCCGACCGGCGTCCGCAGGATCTCCAGACTGCCGCCGTCCGCGACCGCCAGCCCCAGCAGCAGCCCGAGCAGCGTTGTCTTGCCCGCCCCGTTCGGCCCCACCAGACCGTGGATCCGCCCCTGCGTCACCGCCAGGTCGACGCCGTCGAGCGCGACGACGTCCCCGAACCGCTTGGTGATCCCCCGGGCCCGGACCGCGAGGAGTGTGTCCATGAGTACCTACCTCCAAAACCGTTGGAGACCCTAGGCACTTGACGCAACGCGGTCAGGCCCCCATCCCTGAACGTTCGTGGAACGAAAGGCGAGGATCGGCCGTACACCTGACGGCCCCTCACCCCCACCGCCCGACAAGGCCGGACATCCACCGACTTCCCCCACCCGAAGCCCCCCTCCGCATCCACAAGGGGTGGTGCGGGCGCACATCGCGGCGCACGGCCGCATCGCGCGCCGAAGTCCGACCGGAAGAAACCCGAGAACATCTACGCCATCGGCCACTTCGCCCCTCCGGTGGCCGACCCCGGGACCGGCGCGACCACGCTGTACGTCCAGGCGGAGGAGCCCGCCGACTCCGGGACGGCGGCGGCCGACCGGCTGCCCATCCCGACCTCGGGCCACTTCTCCGTCATGCTGCGCCGGTACGCGCCGCAGACCACCGGCCGCCGGCCCTCACCCCGGTGCCGGCCCAGGACTGACCCGTCGAATCCCCGCGGCGAGCACCCGCCGGCCCGTGCGCGCCCCGGAAGGGGGGCCTACGAGTCGGCGGGGGCGTCGAGCGGCCATGAGTCGAGGTCGCGGTAGCGGATCGGGCCGGGGCCGCGGCCGGTGTTGCTGGCGACCAGGTGGAGGCGTTCGGTCCACCAGGGGCGGCCCGTGAAGTCGGCGAGGCCGGCGGCGGCCAGGGGCACACTGTCGGGGTCGTCGCGGCGGGAGCGGGCCAGGGTCAGGTGCGGGCGCAGCGGGCGGTCGGGGAAGTCGAGGCCGCAGGAGTGGAGCAACTCCCGTACGTCGGTGGCGAGTCGGTGCAGTCCTTCGAGGTCGCCGTCGATGCCGCTCCACAGCAGCCGCTCGTCGAAGTGGCCGCCGCCGCGCAGGGCCAGCCGCAGGGCGGGGTGCGCGGCCGCCGCGCCGGGCAGCGCCGAGCGCAGCACCGGGGCGGCGGTGGAGGGGAGTTCGCCGAGGAACGCCAGGGTGATGTGCCAGTCGGCGATCCGGTTCCACCGCAGCAGCGGGTACGCGGCGTAGGCGGGCTGCAGGGCGCGGGCCAGCTCGTCCTTGGCGTCGTCGGGCGGGGCCAGCGCCACGAAGAAGCGCCGGGTGGGGGGTTCGGGGTGATCGTCCACCAGGGATTTCTAGCACCCCCGCCGCCGGGCCGGGCCGGTCAGTCGGCCGGGTCGCTCGCGTCGTGGTGGATGTGGAGGTCGCCCTTCATGACGGTGTAGAGGGTGGCGTGGCCACTGGCGGTGTTGTGCTGGGTGGGCGACTCGGCCTCGGCGGCCGCAGCCGGCGCGGGGTGCGACTCGACGCGGTTGTCGCGGCCGACGACGACGGGGCCGTGCACGTCGCCGCCGATCCGGACGTCGTACCGGTCACCGGATCCGGTGGCCATGGGCGCTCCTTCGTGAGGGGTGGTCACCGGGCCGCCGAGCGTTCCTGGCGGACGGTGGCGAGGAGGCTGTCGACCTCGGCGCCGGTGAGGACCAGGGAGTTGATCTCGATGTCCTCGGCGCGGTCCCAGTACGAGCTGCTCCCGAGGGCGTTCGCCCGGTCCTGGTTCGCCGCGCTGACCTGCTGGTACACGGCGGCGCCGGCCGGGTCGTCGCAGGTGAGAGTGCCGTTGACGGTGTCGCCGGTGACCGGCAGCGGCTGCGGGCCGCTGGTGCAGCTGCCCGCGGCGCGGCCGTCGATGCTGAGCGAGCCGACCGTCAGCTGGACGTTGACGCTGGAGAGCCGGCGGACGATGGCGTCGCCCTTGAGGACCTCCGCCGTGACGACCTCCTTGACGTGGCATCCGGAGGCGTCGCAGTTCACCGAGCTGCCGTCCCCGTGGCCCGTGAAGTCCAGGCCTCCGTAGGTCGCCGTGGCGAGGTCCTTGGTGGACTTCTCCAGGGCGTCGTACATCGCCCCGCTCTCGCCCGGCGCCACCAGGGTGAGGTCCATCGCCGTGATGTCGGGGAAGTGGGTGCGGGCCTCCAGCGCCCGGGGGAGCGGGGCCTTCGGGTCGATGTGGAGGATCATCCGGTTCGGCAGCTCCCAGCGCAGGACGCGGTACGGCGCGTCCCGGGTGACGAAGAGGTAGCCGATGGTGGTGTCCGCGCGGAGCGCCGGCACGCCGCCGACGTTCGTGGTCTGCGGGTCCTGCGCGGACGGGAGCCGCGGCCGGTCGGCGAGGGCCTGCGAGAACTGCTTGGCCAGGTCGGCCGGACTCTTGTACAGGGACAGCTCCTCCGTCAGGCGGCTGCTGCCGTCGTCGTTCCGGTCGCCGAGGCCGTCGTACGTCCACAGGCGCAGGGAGCCGTCCGAGGTGTGCCAGCGCGAGTAGTCCTTGCCGCCGATGCTCAGCAGGTCCTGGGCGTTCTTGTCGCTCGCCATGGTCTGGTTGACCAGGTGGCTGGTGCCGACCTTCTCGCCGTGCGCGGTCACCGTGACGTCGTTGAGGTACTCCTCGACGTTCCAGTCGCCCTGGTAGCGGACGCCCGGTGCCGCGGCCAGCGCCTGCACCGCCTGGTCGAACGGCGCCCGCAGCTCCTTCCCGCCGCCGGCCGAGCCGCTGCCGCTCCCGCCCCCGCCCGAGATCGACCAGGTGATCGCGCCCGTCCCGGCGAGCAGCACGCCCAGCAGGACGAGCAGCCCCTTGCCGCCGAGCAGCCCGGCCGTCCCCGTCGCCCCCGCACCGGCCGCGACGGACGCACCGGCGGCGGCGTGCCCGGCGGCGGCATGGCCCGCGGCCGCGTGACCGGCCGTCTGCCGGCCCGCGTGCGCGGCCCCGTGCTGCGCCGCCGGCGCCGTGGCGTGCGGGACGGACCCGACGTGCGGGACGGCCGCCGGGGCGGCGGGCGGTGGCGGGGTGGGCGCCAGGTTCGCCATGTGCGAGGCCACCGAGTGGGCCTGCGCCCCGTGGGCGGCGGCGCCGGGCGTGGTCCCGGCGCCGCCGCCCACCGCCGCGCCGCCGTGCGCCCCGGCCCCGCCCAGGCCGGCACTCGGCGCGGGGATCAAGCCGGTGGGCAGCTGGCCGCCCAGCGCGGGGGCGACGCTCTGGGCGTTGAGCGCGGCCGTCGCGCCGTGCAGGTCGCCGATCGCCTTCCACAGCAGTGCGGCCTCGCCGAGCAGCGCGGCCGCGACGACCCGACGGCCCGTCAGCAGGCTGCGGATGCCCTCCTCGTGGATGAAGAAGGTCTGTGCGGGCCGGTCGCCGGACCGTTCGGCGGCGTTCCAGCCGCGGCCGAGCAGTCGGCCCCACGCCCCGGGGCGCAGCGCGCGGGCCATCGCCGGGGAGGCGGCCCGGGCCAGGTGCACCGCCAGTTCGGGGCGTCCGGCCGCCTCGGCGAGGACGACCGCCCGCTCCAACGCCCGGCTGTGCTCGGCCACTTCGGCGGGTGCGGTGTCGCGCCGGGTGACCCAGTCGGTGAGCCGCTCGCAGATCCGCTCGAACGGGAACGGGGCGGTCCGGCCGAGCGCCGCCGCGACGGCGTCCGGCGGGCAGCGGTAGCCGTGCTGTTCGGCGCGCAGCAGGCCGACCTCGGCCAGCCGCTCGCACACCGCGGCGGCGTCGGGCAGGTCGGCGATGGCGCCGATCCGGTCCGGGGCGAGTTCCGCGCCGTCCAGGGTGGCCAGCAGGCGCAGCACCTCGGTCGACGGGGCGTCGAGTCCGTCGAGCAGCAGCGGGATCAGCTCGGACACCTCGCCGGCCCTCGGCAGGCCGCCGTCGGCGGTCGACCGGAACCGGGCGAGCACGGCGGCCTGCAGCAGGTGCAGCGGACGCCCCTGGGCGGCCTGCCAGA
Organism: Kitasatospora sp. CB02891; assembly: GCF_002803145.1. NCBI lineage: Bacteria > Bacillati > Actinomycetota > Actinomycetes > Kitasatosporales > Streptomycetaceae > Kitasatospora > Kitasatospora sp. CB02891. The sequence goes on from NZ_NNBO01000004.1 coordinate 351,218, forward strand.
GGGCCGTCGCGCCGGCCAGTTCGTCCGGGGCGAGCGGTCGGCGCAGCGCGCGGGTGAGCAGTTCGAGCCCGGCCGCCCGGTCCAGCCCGGCGAGTTCCACCAGGGCGGCGTTCTCTTCCAGCAGCGACGGCCGATGGGAGGCCAGTACGAACGTCGCGCCCGGGGCCAGGTCGGCCAGGGCGCGGGCCTGATGGCGGGTCAGGTCCGCGTTGTCGAGGTACACGGTGACCCGCACCTCGGCCATCAGGCGCTTCAGTTCGGGTTCGGACGGGGCGTAGCCGACGGCGTCGTAGCAGGCCTCGAAGATCTCCTGCGCCAGGTCGCCGATCTCGCGGTCGGCGGCGTTCAGGTACACCCGCCCGTCTGTGCCGGCGGCGGCGGCCGGTCGGTGCGCGACGTGGCGCAGCAGCATGCTGGTGCCCGTCCCGGACGGGCCGAACAGCTGGACCAGCCCGCCGGCGCGGATCGCCCGTTCCAGGTCGGCGAGTTCGGCGGCCCGGCCGATCGGGTCCTGCTGCCGGCGGGGGAGCATCGCCACCTGTTCCCGGCGTACCGGCTCCGGGTGGTGGCCGGCCACCAGGAGGGTCACCGTGGAGCCGTGCTGGGCGTCCACCACCAGGTTGTGGTCGCCGACCACCACCGGCCCGAGGGCGTCGCCGTCGATGTCGAGGCGGTAGTCGTTGCCGCCGCCGTTGCTGTCGGCGTCCGTCGCGGTGCTCGCGTCGGACGTGCCCGGTTCTTCCATCGCGACTGTCTCTCCCGGCCGTGGAACGCGACCGTTCTCGGGGCGGACCGCCGCGCGGGCAGGTCGGCCGGTACCGAAGGGGTGGGTCCGCCGGGCGTGCGCGGGAACCCGGGGCGTCCGGAACTGCCCTCGGCAGCCCGTCAGTTGGCCAGGCTAGCGGCGGGCCCCCGGCGAGACCCCGTCGAACGACGGTTTCCGCCCGGGCCGTTCACCGCACCTACAAGTGGTGTGCGGCGGGGGCCGGTCCGGCACGATCGGCCGGAGCGGTCCTACGAGTAGGCGATGGTCTCCAGCAGCGCCATGCTCTCCACCCTGATGGTGCGGTACCCGGTGGTGACGGCCCCGGACTCGCGCAGGCGACGCAGGGCCTTGTGCACCGTGGGCTCGGCGGCGCCGGAGAGCGTCGCGAGCTCGGGCTGGGTGATCGGCCAGCGGATCACCGCGCCCGCGCCGGCCGGCTCGCCGTAGGTGACGGCGATCTGGTGGATCACCCGGGCGACCCGGGTCGCCGTGTCGCAGCCGGTGAAGTCGATCCGGCGGTCGTTGGCGGCCCGCAGCTTGGTCACGATGGACGCGTTGACGGCCTGGGCGATCCGCGGCTCGCGCCGCATGAAGTCGAGGAACGCCGGGCGGCTCACCGTCCTGGCCGTGACCGGGCCGCAGCTGGTGACGGTCGCCGACCGCGGCCGGCCGTCCACGGCGGCGAACTCGCCGACCAGGTCGCCGCCCATCCGCACCGCCAGCAGCGCGTCCCGGTGGTCGTGGGTGCGGCCGGTCACCTTGACCACGCCCGCCAGCAGCACCAGCAGGAAGTCCGTCCGGTCGGACTCCCGCAGCAGGACCCGGTCGGCCGGGTAGCGCACCTCGGTGCCGAGCGTCAGCAGCGGCCCCCGCTCGGCGGGGGACAGGCTGCCGAGCAGGCTCGACAGCGGCCAGGTCCAGGCGCGGCCGGACGGGTCGTCACCGTCCCGGCGGCTGCGGTCGTCGGCTGCCATCACTCTCCCCCTGCCCGTGCGGCTCCGAGCTGTCCGGCGCCGAGTCGTTCCGCGCCGTGCTGTTCCGGTGCGACCAGTATGCGTCCGGGGCGCGGTGCGCGGTGGCGGGACGGCGCGGTGTCGTGCGCGGGGGCCGGAGAACCCGTATTCCGACGGGGTCCGCCGTCCGCCGGTCCGGCACCATGGAGTCCGGGGGCGGCCCGATACGACATCAGGAGGCTTGGGTGGACGGGGAATTGGCGTACCGGGCGGTCCTCGCCGTGGACATCGAGCGCTCCGCCGGACGCGGCGACCCGGCACTGCTGGCGATCCGCGCCGCCCTGCGGACGGTGCTGCGGGAGTCCTTCGAGCGGAGCCGGATCGACTGGGAGGCCTGCCGGGTCGACGACCTGGGCGACGGCCTGCGGGTCACCGCACCGGCCGGGGCGCGGAAGGCGGCGCTGGTCCATCCGCTGTTCGACGAGGTCGCCGCCCGGCTGCGCGCCCACAACCGGCTGGCCGGGGCGCTGACCACGATCCGGGTCCGGATGGCCCTGCACGCCGGGGACGTCCGGCTCGGCCCGGACGGCGAGGTGGCCGGGCGGCCGCTGGAGGTGCTGGCCCGACTGCTCGACGCGCCCGCCGTCCGCACCGAGCTGGCCGAGGCGCCGCCGCAGACCGTCGCCGTGCTCGTCCTCTCGGAGCACTTCCACGAGGAGACGGTGCAGCCCGGCCACCCCGGGATCGAGCCCGAGGCGTTCCGCCGAGTGGCCGTCGCCAACAAGGAGTTCACCACCACCGCATGGATCCGGACGGCCCCCGCCGAGGGCCCTTCCGAGGCCGCGGCGCCCGCTGTGCCCGCCGGGGCGCCGCCCGCCGGGCCGTCGCGGATGACCAACCGGGCGACCGGGCACGGCGTCATCTACGCCGTCCAGAACGGCGTCCAGCACATCACCACCACCCGCCGAACCTGAAGGAGAAACACGTCATGGACCACGAACTGGTCACGCTCGCGGAGTCCGGCGCTGCGGTGGTGGTCGGCGCCATGGCCACCGATCTGTGGCGCTCCGTCAAGGACGGCACGCTCGCGGTGTTCCGCCGGTTGGGCCACGACCGGCAGCGCACCGTCGCCGAGCAGCTCGACCGCAACGCCGAACTGGTCCGCGACGCGGACCGTCCCGAGGAGGCCCGGCGGGCGCTCTTCGCCTTCTGGGCCCTGGAGTTGGCGGCCGTGCTCCGCCAGGAGCCCGACCTGGCCCCGGAACTGACCCGGCTGGTGGCCGAGTTCCAGGGCGACCGGCAGCGCCTCGCGTACACCCAGCACAACACCGCCCACGACCACGGCACCGTCTACGCCGTCCAGCACGGCGACCAGCGGGTGGTCCGAAGCGCGGAGGGCTGAGCCCGCAAAAGGCCGACTGATCGTCAATTCCCTTACAGGTGACACTTTTTAAGCATCCGTTATGTACACGCTCTTCACGACGGCGGTGCGAACCGGAAGGCTGCGACTGGTTCGCCGGGCCGCGCGATCGCGCGGCCCGGAACACTCCTGGGGAGGACACCGCATCGTGCCCAACAGGCAGCGACGACGGCTGTTGATGTGCGCCGTCACCATCACCGCGCTCGGACTGGCCACCGCTCAGGCCGTCGCGGCGCCCACGCCCGAGCAGCGGCCCCGGCCCGCCCGCCACCAGGCGGAGGTCGGGAAGCAGCACGCCGCGAAGGTCGAGGCCGCCACCGGCTCGACGTTCGCCGCGCGCGAGGACGACGGCGAGGACGAGGCGGAGAACTCCGCCGAGTCCACCGAGCAGTTCACCGAGGCCCGCACCGCCCCCGGCCTGGTCGCCCCGGGCGCGTACAGCGCGGCCTGGGCGCAGCTCCAGTCGCTGCCGCACACCGTCGGCTCCTGGAGCCACGTCACCGACAAGCCGTACAACTCGGACGACCCGCGCTACCGCGACATCGACTCCAACTCCGGTGCGGGCTCCGGAAACGTGACCGGCCGGGTGACCGGCATCGCCGCCGACGACGACGGCACCGTCTACGCGGGCGGCGCCAACGGCGGCGTGTACCGCTCCCGTTCGGGCGGCGGCCACTGGCAGGCGATCTCGGACAAGCTGCCCTCGCTGTCCACCGGCGCGCTGGAGCTCGACGGCTCGGGCCGGCTCTGGTACGCCACCGGCGAGGCGAACACCGGTGGCACCGCGTACGTCGGCACCGGCGTGTACGTCCTCGCCGACCCGAAGCACGGCGAGTTCAAGCCGGGCAACCGGATCGGCGGGACCGAGCTGGAGTCCACCGTCATCCACGCCCTGCGCTTCAACGGCGACAAGGTGTGGGCCGCCACCAGCCGCGGCGTGTGGACGCACTCCACCACCGACCTGTCCGGCCCCTGGAAGCCGGAGTTCGCGCCGAACCCGACCTTCCTGCCCGGCGGCGCCGACGCCAAGGCGCCCAACGCCCCGTACAAGAACATCGCCAACGACATCGCCTTCGACCCGAAGGACCCGTCGAAGGTGGTGCTGGCCTTCGGCTGGCGCAGCGGCGACACCTACAACGGCTTCTACAGCAAGGCCGCGGACGGCACCTGGCAGCGGCTGACCTCGCTCGGCGACCTGCCCGCCGACGCCGCCGACGTCGGCAACGTCACCTTCGCACCGTCCAAGGACGGCTCGCGCTACTACGCCATCGACCAGTCCCCGACGAAGATGGCGACCGACCCGGACAGCGGCCTGCAGGGCGTGTACGTCTCCAAGTCCGGCTCGCCGCTCGGCCCGTGGACGCTGATCGCGGACAAGGACAAGCTCAAGGGCTCCGGCTCCGCGCTCCAGGAGGACGGCTACCAGCCGGGCATCCAGTCCTGGTACAACCAGTTCCTCCAGGTGGACCCGAACAACGCCGACCACGTCTACCTGGGCCTCGAAGAGGTCTACGAGACCCGGAACGGCGGCGGCGACTGGATCACCCCGGGCCCGTACTGGAACTTCTACTTCCCGTGCTGGGACATCGACCCGGCGAAGCGGACCTGCTCGCAGACCCCGCACTCCGACCAGCACGCCATCGCCCTCGGCACCAGCAAGGGCCGGACCACCGTGTACGTCGGCAACGACGGCGGCATCTACGGCCGCCCGCTGAACGGCGCGGTGGACTCCCTCGGCCACGCCACCGACTGGACGTCGTTCAACGACGGCAGCATGGACGCCCTCCAGTACTACTCGGTGGGCGTCGGCAAGGACCCGGCGGACCGCTCCGGCAAGGGCGTCGTCGTCAGCGGCGGCCTCCAGGACAACGGCCAGTCGATCCTGCGCGCCCGCGACAGGGCGATGGGCTCCAACTTCGGCGGCGACGGCGGCGACACCATCGTCGACCCGAACAACGGCTGCAACATCGTCGCCGAGTACGCCTACATGGAGATGCGGTCCACCCAGAACTGCGCCGTCAACGACGGCGCCTGGCAGGACGACCCGGCCAAGGCCACCACCTACGAGATCGCCCCGCCGGACCAGCACACGCACGCCGCCCGGTTCATCGCGCCGATCACCACGGACGCGAAGAACGCCGACACCTGGGTGGCCGGCGGCCAGCACGTCTGGGTGCAGAACAAGGGCTTCGCGATCCGCAGCGGCAGCGAGTGGGCGGCCGCCTACGACCTCGGCGCCGGCCACGTCGCCACCGCCGTCGCCGCCTCCGGCGGCACCGTGTACGCCGGCTGGTGCGGCCCCTGCAACAACCAGGGCTTCACCCGCGGCATCGCCGTCGGCAACGCCGACGGCACCGGCTGGCACCAGCTGAACCTGCCCGTGGACGGCACCCTGCCCAACCGGTACGTCTCCTCCTTCGCCGTCGACCCGGCGAACGCCAAGCACGTCCTGGTCTCGTTCAGCGGCTTCTCCCGGGCCTGGAGCGAGGGCCCCGGCGCGGGCATCGGCCACGTCTTCGACAGCCGCGACGGCGGCGCCACCTGGACGGACGTCTCGGCCAACCTGCCCGACGTCCCGACCAACACGCTGCGCCTGCTGCCGAACGGCGGCCTCGCCCTCGGCACCGACCTGGCCGCGTTCTACCGCGCGCCCGGTCAGCGGAACTGGAAGGTGATCGGCGAGGGCCTGCCCACCACCACGGTGATGCAGCTCAGGACCGGCCCCGACGGCCTGCTCTACGCCGGCACCCACGGCCGCGGCATCTGGTCCTTCGACCTCGACCGCTTCGGTCGCGGCGAGGGGGACGACAACCAGCAGTGACCGTCCGACTCCGGTGCCCGGCCCCGCTCACCCGAGCGGGAGCCGGGCGCCGGCACGCTGGCGGCCGCGGTCTTCCTCGGCGCTCCGGCGGGCCGCGATCTAGCATGAAACAGAAGGTTCGGCTCGATGCCCCGCACCGTTCGGGTGAGGAGGCCGTATGGGACGGCCAGGCAGCACTGGCGGATTCGACCGGTTGGGCGGGTACCGGTACCTGCCGATCTCCGAACACGGACTGATCGGCGACCTGCGGACCGCGGCGCTGGTCGCGACGGACGGCACCATCGACTGGTACTGCTGCCCGCGCTTCGACGCGCCGAGCATGTTCGCGTCCGTGCTGGACGCGGACCGCGGCGGCCGCTTCGAACTGGCGGCGGACGTGCCGGCCCGGACCAGGCAGTTCTACTTCCCCGACACCAACGTACTGATCACCCGGTTCTTCGCCGCGGACGGGGTGGCCGAGATCCAGGACTTCATGCCGGTCGTCGACGAGTCGCGCGAGGCGGACCGGCACCGGCTGATCCGCCGCGTGGTCAGCGTCCGCGGAACGCTGCCGTTCCGGGCGACGGTCGCCCCGCGCTTCGGCTACGGGGCGCAGCAGCACACCGTGGAACTCGTGGACGGCCACGCGGTGTTCCGCTCACCGGAGTTGGACGTCGCACTGACCGCCACCGTGCCGGTGGAGACCGACGGACAGGACGTCCTGGCGCACTTCAAGCTGCTGGAGGGCGAGTCCGCGGTGTTCGCCCTGGACCGGGTGAGCGACGCGATCGGCCCGCGGGCCTGCCCCAACCGGGAGGCGGAGCAGCAGTTCCAGGCCACCGTCCGGTTCTGGCGCCACTGGCTGTCCCAGTCGCGCTACCACGGCCGGTGGCGGGAGATGGTGCACCGCTCCGCCCTGCTGCTGAAGCTGCTCACCTACGCGCCCACCGGCGCGATCATCGCCGCCCCGACCACCAGCCTGCCCGAGCAGGTCGGCGGCGAACGCAACTGGGACTACCGCTACGTCTGGGTCCGCGACGCCGCGTTCTGCATCTACGCCATGCTCCGGCTGGGCTTCACCGCGGAGGCCGAGGCGTTCATGGGCTTCATCTCCGAGACCGGCATCATGCGCGGCACCGGCGAGAGCGGACCGTTGCAGATCATGTACGGCATCGACGGCCGCTGCGACCTCCCCGAGCGGGAACTCGCCCACCTGGAGGGCCACTTGGGCTCGGCCCCGGTGCGGGTCGGGAACGCGGCCACCGGGCAGCTCCAACTGGACATCTACGGCGCGCTGATCGACTCCGTCTACCTGTACGACAAGTGGGGCCAGCCGATCAGCAGCGGGCACTGGGACGAGGTCGGCGCCGTGGTGGACTGGCTCTGCGACCACTGGGACCAGCCCGACGAGGGGATCTGGGAGACCCGGGCGGGCCGCCGCGACTTCGTCTACTCGCGCCTGATGTGCTGGGTCGCGCTCGAACGCGCGATCCGGATGGCGAACCGCAGGGGCCTGCCCGCCGACCTGCCGCGCTGGCAGCGGGCCCGCGACGCGATCTACCGGCAGATCATGGCCCGCGGCTGGTCGACCGAGCGCGGCGCGTTCGTCCAGGGGCTGGACGACAAGGTCCTGGACGCCTCCCTGCTGATGATGCCGATGGCCAAGTTCATCTCGCCCACCGACCCCAAGTGGCTGTCCACCCTGGACGCGCTCACCTCCGACCTGGTCTCCGACTCGCTGGTCTACCGCTACGACCCGACGGCGAGCCCCGACGGGCTGCGGGGCTCCGAGGGCACCTTCTCGATCTGCTCGTTCTGGTACGTCGAGGCGCTGGCCCGGGCCGGCCGGCTGGAGGAGGCCCGGCTGGCGTTCGAGAAGATGCTCACCTACGCCAACCACGTCGGCCTGTTCGCCGAGGAGATCGGCCGCACCGGTGAGCAACTCGGCAACTTCCCCCAGGCGTTCACCCACCTCTCGCTGATCAGCGCCGCCTTCAACCTGGACCGCGCACTCGGCTGAACACCCCCCTTTCCCCAGGAGCACTGACATGGGCACCTACCGCGTCATGCAGGCCACCGCCCCCAACGGCCCGCTGGAGCCGGCCGAACGCGCGGTTCCGCCGCCCGGCCCCCGGCAGGTCCGCATCGCCGTCGAAGCCTGCGGGGTCTGCCACAGCGACGCGCTCTTCCTGAGCGGCGCGCTGCCCGGAGTCACCTTCCCCGAGGTGCCGGGCCACGAGATCGCCGGCCGGATCGAGGAGTTGGGCGAGGGCGCGACGGACTTCGGCTGGCAGGCCGGGGACCGGGTGGCGGTCGGCTGGTTCGGCGGCAGCTGCGGCCACTGCCGGCCGTGCCGGGAGGGCGACTTCATCGTCTGCTCCAACCTCAAGGTCCCCGGCTGGGCCTACGACGGCGGGTTCGCCGAGAAGGTGATCGCCCCGGTCGACGCCCTGGCCCGGATCCCCGACGCGCTGACGGCAGTCGACGCCGCGCCGCTGTCCTGCGCGGGCGTGACCGTCTTCAACGGCATGCGACGCAGCCCCGCCCGCCCCGGTGACCTGGTCGCGGTGCTCGGCCTCGGCGGCCTCGGGCACCTCGGCGTGCAGTACGCCGCCGCGATGGGCTTCGAGACGGTGGCGATCGCCCGCGGCCGCGAGAAGGCCGCCTTCGCCGAGCAACTCGGCGCCCACCACTACCTCGACAGCACCTCCGACACCCCCGTCGCCGCCGCACTCCAGGCCCTCGGCGGCGCCAAGGTCGTCCTGGCCACCGCCGCCAACGCCGACGCCATGACCGCCACCGCGGACGGCCTCGCCCCCCGCGGAGAACTCGTCGTCATCGGAGCCGACACCACCCCCCTCGCTGTCACCCCGGCCCAACTCCTGATGTCCGCCCGCACCATCCGCGGCCACCCCTCCGGCACCGCCCAGGACGTCCAGGACACCATGGCCTTCAGCGCCCTCCACAACATCCGCCCCATGACCGAAACCCTCCCCCTCACCCACGCCGAGCAGGCCTACCAGAAGATGCTCACCGGCCGGGCCCGCTTCCGGATGGTCCTCACCATGGCCTGATGGTCCGTCAAGTGTCTTGCGGGGACTGCCGGATGGCGTCGATGACGTGGGTTGCCCAGTCGGTCGGGCGGTCGTGGCCGAGGAGGGTGGAGAGGTGGGTCATGCGGGTGCGGCGTTCGGTGGGGGTGGTGGTGAGGGCCCGGGTAAGTTGGGTGGTGAGGTCGTCGGGGGAGTGGGGGTCGGTGAGGAGGGCGGCGGGGGCGAACTGGGCGGCGGCACCGGTGTGGTGGGAGAGGACCAGGATGCCAGGGTGGGGGAGGGTGGACTGGGCGGCGATGAACTCCTTGGCCGTCAGGTTCATTCCGTCCTGGAGTGACGTCACCCAGAAGACGTCGGCCGCCAGGTACTCGTCGACCACCTCGGCGAACGAGAGGCTGTGCGGACGGTAGTCGACGGGCTGCCAACCGGCTTGCTGCCAGAGGGCGTTGACTTCGGTGATTCGGTGTTCGAGCAGGTCGCGGGTGGTGTCGTAGGCGGTGATCCCAGGTTCGGGCGGCGGGCAGATCAGGCGGAAGGTCACCCGGCCGCGCAGGTCGGGGCGGGTGGTGAGGAGGCGGTCCAGGGCGTCGACCTTCTGGACGGGGGCCTTGGCGTAGTCGAGGCGTTCGACGGACAGCACCAGGTGGTCGACTGCCGGGCGGGACGCGGGAGTTCGGGTCCGGGCGAGGGCTTCGACGGCCGGGCGGTCGACGCCGAGCGGGTGGACCCCGGTGCGGGGCGGGGAAGGCAGGGCGCGGCGGAAGTGCGATGCGAACGCGGCGGTGTGGAAGCCGGCCCAGTCGAGGCAGGCGAGGGAGGCGCGCAGTTCGGCGGCGACCGGGAGGGTGGCGAACACCTCGGGGGCGGGGAACGGCGTGTGGTGGAACAGCCCGATGCGCAGGTCGGGTCGGGCGGCGCGGAGGAGGCCGGGGACCAGCCAGAGGTTGTAGTCGTGCAGCCAGACGGTCGCGCCGGGGGCGGCGCGCGCGGTGATGTGGTCGGCGAAGCGGGCGTTGACGGCACGGTAGGCGGCCCAGGAGTCGGGGTCGAGGACGGAGCGCTCCGGCTCGGACATCAGCACCGGCCAGAGGGTCTCCTTGCAGGCCCGGTGGAAGTAGCCGCTCCACTGCTCGGCACTCAGCGGGACGAGCGAGAGGCGGTCGAGGGACGGCGGCGCCGGGGCCGAGGTGGCGGCGACCCAGAGGCCCGGTAGGCCGTCGGCGAAGACGCTGGTCAGGGTGGGCAGGATGCCGTTGGGGCTGGCCGGCGGTCGGTGCTGCGGGGGCGGGCGGTGGTAGCCGACGACGAGTGCGTGCCGAGCCGGCGGAGGGGCGACCCACCCCAGGGCCTGAAGGGCCGTCAGGATGCCTGCTGCGCCCGGCCGGTCGGGTCGGTGGACCAGCGGGTCGTTGCCGACCGCCGCGTCGAACGCGGCTTCCGCGCCGCCCACGACCACGCCGTGGGTGCCGAGCCGGAACAGTGACAGGTCGTTGAGTGAGTCCCCGGCCACCAGGATCGACCCGGCCGGCCAGTTCAGCTTCTCCGCCAGTGCCCGCAGCGCCCCGCCCTTGGAGGCCTCCGGCGGCAGCACGTCGAAGTAGCGGTCGCCCGAGTACACCCAGGCCAGTCCCAACGCGGCTACCGCGGAGGCGAGTTCGTCGGTGAGCCCGGCCGGGTCCAGGTAGTACGAGCAGCGGCCGTCCTGCGGTACCTCGTCCTGGTACCGGAGCGCGCGGAAGCGCTCCAGCGCGGCCCGCACCTGCGGCGCTCCCGGCCAGCCGGCGCGCAGTTGCCCCTGCAGGGGTTCGACGGGGGAGAAGTCGACGCCGTCGAGGAGGGTGGCGCCGACGTCGGCGATGATCCACCGGGGGCGCGGGACGAGCGGGTCGCGCAGGACCTCCCGGACGGAGTCCGGCCCGCGGCCGGTGGCGAAGACCACCGTCACCTCGGGGTGGCGGGCCAGTGCCTCCCGCAGCCGCCGCCGGTCCTCGGCGTCGCCGCCGAGCAGGGTGCCGTCCAGATCCGTGACCAGAATCCTCGACATTCGACGGACGCTAACACGGCGACCGGATGCGGTGAAGGGGTCACGCGGAGGTGCTGGGGAGGCGCTCCGGCCGAACTCCGCCGCGCGCAAGGGCCGCGCCCGGGCCGGACGGCGGCGGATCCGCGGGCCGTGGGCCAGGAGGGCACGGCCGTCCAGCCGGCCGTCCGGCCGTGGACGATGGCCGGGTCGAAGCAGTCGCCGGTTGCCATGGTGTCCATGGCGGGCCGCCGCCGGGGCGAGGTCCGCCGGAGGAGCCGTGCGGCGGGACTTCAAGGGCCGTCGCGTGCAGAGCGCGGGCGAGCCCCCCGGGGCGGTCGTTGGCCGAAGTGTCGCCGAGAGGGCGGCAACCGGTGGCGACCGTCCCTGCCGGTCACCGGAGTCGCGCCAGCCAGCCTCCGAGCTCCGCCGCGCGCAGGGCCGCGCCGGAGCCCGGGCCGGTGACGGCGGCGGAGCCGCAGGCGGCGGCGACGGCCAGGCAGGCGGGCAGGTCGTGGCCGGACAGCAGGCCGTGGACGAGGCCCGCGTTGAAGCAGTCGCCGGCCGCCGTGGTGTCCACGGCCCGCACGGGCACGGCGGGGGTGTCGTACCGTTTGCCGCCGCGGACCGCGACGGCTCCCCGGGCATCGCGCTTGACCACCAGGGTCGGTACCAGCGCGGCGAGGTCGGCGATCGCGTCGTCGAGGTCGGCCGCGCCGGTCAGCCGGAGCGCCTCGGCGGCGTTCGGCGTGAAGACGTCGACCTCGGCGAGGACGCGGCGCACCGCCGGGTCCGCGAGCGAGGCCGGAACGTCGTGGCAGTCCATCACCACCAGCGCGCCGAGCTGCCCGGCAGCCCGAACGGCGCCCAATGTCGGCTCGTCCCACAGGAGTTGCGGGAACATCAGGGCGCGCGGGCGGTACTGGCGCAGCAGCGGGACGAGCGGCTGCGACGCCACCGCGTCCTGGTAGCTGACCATCGCCCGGTCGTCCGGCCCGGACAGCGCGACGGTCAGGCTCCGCACCGGGCCCGGGTGGTGCCGGAACGCCCGCTCGTCCAGACCCTCCGCCCGGGCCGCCGAGAGCACCTCAGCGCTGAACACGTCCGTGCCGAAGTCGACGCTCCACACGGCCGTCCGCCCGAGCCGGTGCACCGCCATGGCCAGGGTGTACGCGCCGCCCGGCACCAGGGCGAACCCGTCGGCGAACACCTCCCTGCCGGGCTCGACCGGCCGGGGCAGGCCGTGGAACACCAGGTCCGCGAAGTAGGGCCCCGCGATCAGGACTTCACAGTCGTGCTGGTCGGTGTCGCGCTCCATCGGAGGAGCATACGGCCGTGGCGGGGGCTCCGATCGGGCCGTCTTCGGTCGTTCACGGGCGGGTTCCGGCCGTCGCCGGCGGGGGCCGGGGCAGCATCGGCCTGTAGGCGGAGGTGGAGTCGGGATCGGAAGGGAGCAGGGATGTCGGACTGTTCGAGTGCGCTGGTGCTCGGTTCGTCGCGCGGGATCGGGGCGGCGACGGCGCGGGCGTTGGACGCACAGGGGTGTCGGGTGGTGCTGCACGGGCGGACGCCGAGTGCGGGGCTGGTCGGGTTGGGGCGGGAGCTGGGGGCGCCGACGGTGGCGTTCGACCTGGCGGACGCGGCGGCGGTGCGGCGCGGGGTGGCGGACGCGGTGACCGAGCACGGGCTGCCGCAGGTGGTGGTGTTCAGCGCGGGCGTGAACCGGGTGGTGCCGTTCGAGGAGGCGTCGCGGGAGGACGTCGCGGACGCGTTCGGGGTGAACGTGTGGGGCGCGGTGGGGGTGCTGCAGGAGCTGCTGCCGAAGATGGTCGCGCAGGGTGGCGGCGCGGTGGTGCTGGTGTCGTCGATCCGGGGCGTCGACGGCCTGGCCAGTGACCGGACGGTGTTCTACTCCATGGCGAAGGCGGCGCTGGGCAACCTGACCGTCTCGCTGGCCAAGCGCTACGCGCCGACCGTGCGGGTCAACGCCGTCGCCCCGGGCTTCACCGTCACCGACATGGTCGCGACCTGGGACGAAGGGGCGTGGCGGCAGGCCCGCGGCAACCTGCTCGGGCGGCCCGCGGAGCCGGCGGAGGTCGCCGCGGCGGTGGCGTTCCTCGCCTCGGACGCCGCCCGGCACATCACCGGCCAGACCCTGGTCGTCGACGGGGGGTACGGCCTGGCCGGCAAGTAGCGCACGGCCCGGCCGGCAAGCGGAGCGCTGCCGACCTCACTCGAAAGAGTGGCGGCGGCGTGGCCGTGCCCGCCCTGCCGCCCCGGGAACGGGCCGGGTCGGCGGGCCCGGCGGGGCCGTGCGGCCGATCGGCGCAATCGCCGGACCGGCCCGCGCGGGCCGAACCTAGGCTCCTCGGTAGCTCGACGAACAGCTGGCGACAGCTGGGAGGAAGGCAGGTGGGAGACATGGACACCGGCCCGACGATCACCGTCTATCTGGGCGCACGCCCCAACACCCCCAAGGTCTGGACGCTTCAACAGGCGGTCGGCAAGATGCGCGCACCAGGCGCCGCCTGGTCGTACGTGCACACCGGCCAGCACTTCGACCCACGCCTCGGGCAGGGCCTGTGCGACGAGCTCGACCTGCACGTGGACCGGTGGCTGCGCTGCGGCGACGCCGCCAGCGACGCGGAGCAGCTCGGCCGGCTCTGCGCCCTGGTCGAGCGCGACCTCGACCGGCACCCGGCGGAGGCCGTGGTGGTGGTCGGCGACGTGAACTCCACCGTCGCCGCCGCGCTGGTCGCCGCCCGCCGGGGCACCCCCGTGATCCACCTGGAGGCGGGCCTGCGCTCGCCCGACCGCACACCCGAGGAGGCCAACCGCCGCATCGTCACCGCCTGCACCGACCACCACTTGGCCACCACCGCCGAGGCCGTGGACGCGCTGCACGGCGAAGGCGTGCCGGCCGGGCAGGTGCACTTCGTCGGCAACCCGATGGCCGAGTGCCACCTCGCGCACCACGACCCCGACCGGGATGCCGCCGTCCTGGACGGCCTCGGCCTCACCCGCGGCGGGTACGTGCTGGCGACGCTGCACAAGCCGGCCGCGCTCAGCCACCCCAAGCCGGTGCTGGACGTGCTGCGCGACCTGTCGGCGCACGGCCTGCCGCCGGTGCTCCCGCTGCACCCGCGGGCCGCGGCGCACCTGGCCGACCACGGCCTGCTCGACGGCGGCCTGCGCGAGCGGGTGCTGCCGCCGCAGCCGTACCTGACCTTCGGGGCGCTGCTGCGGGGCTGCGCGTTCGTGGTGACCGACTCCGACGGCGTCCAGGAGGAGGCCGCCGCCGCCAAGGTCGCCTGCCTGGCCACCGTGCCCGGCAACGCCCGCGACGTCACCCGGGCCTGCGGCAGCACGCACTTCGCCGACAGCTGGCTGCACCTGCCGACCCCGCAGATCCGCGCGCTGGCCGCCGACCGGCCCACCCGTCGCCCCGAACGCTGGGACGCCCGGGTCAGCGACCGGACGGCCACCGCCCTCGACGGCATCCTGCCCACGCTGCCGCACCGCGGCGTCCACCCCCGCGCGGAGCGCCTGCGCTCCCCCTCACAAACCCCTCGGACGGAGGGCTGACTCATGAGCAGGCTCCTGCACGTGCCGTTCACCGGCGCCGACCGTGAATTCGACGACATCGGCCCGGAGATGATGACGGCGATCGAAAAGGTCTTCCGCTCGGGTCAGGTGATGAACGGGGAATCCGTGCACCGCCTGGAACAGACCCTGGCGGACCTCGCCGGCCGCGCCCACGCCCGGGTGGTGAACTCGGGCACCGACGCGGTGTACTTCGCCCTGGTGGCGGCCGGCATCGGCGAGGGCGACGAGGTGCTGGTCGGCGACATCTCGTTCGTCGCGACGCTGCACGCGATCGTCCGGACCGGCGCGACCCCGGTGTTCGTCGACGTGACCGACGAGGGCACCATCGACCTCGACCTGGCCGAGGAGGCCGTCGGGCCGCGCACCAAGGCGCTGGTGATGGTGCAGCTGTACGGGCGGATGGCCGCGCCCGACCCGGTGGAGAAGTTCGCCCGGGCGCACGGCCTGGCGCTGGTCGAGGACGCGGCGCAGTCGCTGGGCGCCGAGGTGTCCGGGCGGCGCAGCGGCACGCTGGGGCTGGCCGGCTGCCACAGCTTCGACGCGATGAAGGTGATCCCCGCGCCGGGAACGGGCGGTGTGGTGCTGACGGACGACCCGGCCGTCGCCGACAGCGTCGAACAGCTGCGCCGCTGGGGCTTCTCGCACGCCGGCACCGTGGTGCGGCTGGGGCACAACTCGCAGATGTCCTCGCTGACCGCCGCCGTCCTCGCGGTCAAACTCGCCCAGGAGGAACGGTGGTTGAAGCAGCGCCGGGCGACCGCCTCGACCTACTCGGCGGCCTTCGGCGACCTCGGGTGCGGCCTGCCGGAGCACGGCTCGTTCCGCGAGAACATCTTCCACAAGTACGTCCTGCGCACGCCGCGTCGGGACGAGCTGGCCGCCGCCCTGAAGGCCGTCGGCGTCGAGACCCTCGTGCACTACCCGTACGCGCTGCACGAACTGCCGTTCATGGCGCGGCACCCGCACCGGGTGGTCGGCGACGGCCGGGCGAAGAAGCACGCCCGCGAGGTGATCTCGCTGCCGATCCACCCCTACCTCACCGACCAGGAGATCGACCACGTCGTGACCAGCACCCGAGAAGTGCTCGCCGCGGCCGGCCGATGAACAGGCGGAGGACACCATGACCACCACCACCGGGCAGGTCCGCTACCAGTTCGAGTACGAGGACCCGATCCGCTGCGCCTTCATCGGCGCCGGCGGGCACTCGTACCGGAACATCTACCCGTCGTTCCAGTACGCCCCGGTCGACCTGCGGGCGATCTGCGACCTCGACGGCGACCGGGCCGCCAAGTACGCGCGGATCTTCGGCGCCGCCCACACCTACACCGACCACCGGGAGATGCTGGAGCGGGAGCGGCCGACCGCGGTGTTCATCGTGACGGCGTACGACCCGGACGGGCGGCTCCAGGCCGTCGACCTGGCGCTGGACTGCCTGGCGGCCGGGGCGCACGTCTGGATGGAGAAACCCACCGCGACGTCGACCGCCGAGGTCGAGCAGCTCCAGGCGGCGGCGCGCAGCGCCAGCCGCACCGTGGTGACCGGGATGAAGACGGCGTTCTCGCCGGTGATGTCCCGGGTGAAGGAGATCGTCTCCGGGGCGGAGTTCGGCGGGCCCTCGTCGATCTCCGTCCGCTACCCGCTGTCGATGCCGGCGTACGAACGGCGCGCCGACCTGGTGGCGATGAACTGGTTCCTGGACTGCATCTTCCATCCGGCCGCCGTGCTGCTCCACCTGATGGGCCCGCTCGACCGGATCAGCCACGAGTGGGAGGAGCGCACCGGGGCCAGCGTCACCGTGATGCGGTTCGAGTCGGGCGCGATCGGGACGCTGCACCTCACGGCGGGGGAGTCGCCGAGCAGCCCGTCCAGCCGGGTGGAGGTGATCGGCGACAACGCCAACGTGGTGGTGGAGAACGGGACTTCGGTCACCTACTACCGTCCGACCCCGGCCCGGGCGTACGGCCGCACCGGGTCGTTCATGGTGCCGACGGAGAGCGCGCCGCTGCACTGGGAGCCCGAGTACTCCTACGGGCAGCTCTACAACAAGAACCTCTTCTACCTGGGGTACGTCGACGAGATCGGCTACTTCTGCGACTGCGTGCGGAACGGCACCGCCCCCGAACTCGGTTCGCTCGACCAGGCGTTCCACATCCTGCAGCTCTTCGAGGCCTACCGCCGCGCGGAGCCGGGGACGTGGACGACCGTCAAGGTGTGACGGGGCGACACGGCAGCGACCCCGCCGGCGGCTGCGGTCGGCGGGGTCCTGGCGGTGCCGGTCTCAGGCGAGGGTGACCGAGACGGGCAGCTTCTTGATGCCGTTGACGAAGTTGGAGCGGACCCGGGGGACGTCGCCGGCCAGCTCGATCGAGGCCAGGCGGGGGATGAGCTCCTCGAACATGATGCGGATCTCGGTGCGGGCGAGCAGGTTGCCCAGGCACAGGTGCGGGCTGCCCTTGCCGAAGGTGATGTGGTCGTTGTCCTGCCGGGTGACGTCGAAGTCGTAGGGGTTGCCGAAGACCTCCTCGTCGCGGTTGCCGGAGGCGAACCACATGACGACCTTGTCGCCCTCCTTGATCCGCTTGCCGCCGAGCTCGACGTCGCGGGTGGCGGTGCGACGGAAGTGGTAGACGGGGGAGGACCAGCGCAGGAACTCCTCGACCGCGGCGGGGATCAGCGAGGGGTCCTGCTGGAGGCGGGCGAGCTGCTCGGGGTGCTGGAGCAGGGCCAGCATGGAGTGGCTGATGGTGTGCCGGGTGGTCTCGTTGCCGGCCACCACCAGCAGCAGGAAGTAGTTGTCGAAGTCCTGCGCGGTCAGCGGCACGCCGTCCTTCGGGGTCTCGTTGACCAGCCGGGAGATCAGGTCGGTGCCCGCTCCGCCGCGGCGCTGCGCGGCGAGTTCGCGGCCGTAGGCGAACACCTCCAGCGAGGCGGGGGAGCGGAACGGCAGGTCGCGGTACTTCTCGCTCTCCGCGCTGTGCAGCAGGACGTCGGCGTAGTCGGGGTCGGTGTTGCCGATGATCCGGTTGCCCCAGTCGATGAGCTGCTGGTTGTCCTCCGGCGGGACGTCCAGCAGCCGGGCCAGCACGTTGATCGGGAAGTCGGCGGAGACCTCCTTGACGAAGTCGAAGGTGCCCTTGGCGAGCGCGGCGTCCAGCGTGGTGGCGGTCAGGCCGCGCAGGAAGTCGGCGTAGCTGTTGATGACGCTCGCGCCGAACTGCCGCTGGAGCAGGCTGCGCAGGGCGCGGTGGCGGACGCCGTCGAGCTCCAGGATGGAGGCGCGCTTCTTGATCTGGTCGTCGTCGACCTCCTCCAGGTTGACGAACCGGGCGGAGGTGAAGGTCTCGGCGTCGCGGTCGACGCGGGCGATGTCGGCGTGCTTGGTGAGCGCCCAGAAGCCGGAGTTGGGCGCTTCCTCCTCCTGCCAGTGCACCGGGTCCTGGTGGCGCAGGGTGTGGAACATTCGCCACGGGGTGACGCCGTCGGTGAAGTTGTCGAGATCGGCCAGGTTCACCTGGTCCAGCGGCATCGGCTCGGAGGCGGCGGCGGACTGGGCGGGCGCGGTGGTCATGGGTTCGCTCCTCGGCTTACAGGTGGTAGGCGTACTCGGTGAACTCCCAGTCGGTGACGTGCCGATGGAAGCGGGCGACCTCGTCGCGCTTGTACGAGAGGTAGGCGGTGGTGAAGTCCTTGCCGAGCAGCTCGGTCAGCGCGGTGTCGGCCTCCAGCGCGTCGAGCGCGTCGGGCAGCGACTGCGGCAGCACCGGGGACTTGGCGGGGTCGTAGCCGTAGCCCTCCAGCGGGGCGGGCGGCTCGTCGCCGGCCACCACGCCGAGCAGCGCCGCCGCGACGGTGCCGGCGATCAGCAGGTAGGGATTGGCGCTGGCGTCGCCCAGGCGCAGTTCGAAGCGGGAGCCTGCGCCGCGCTCCGGCGGGATGCGGACCATGGCGCTGCGGTTGTCCAGGCCCCAGTCGATCAGCCAGGGGGCGAGGGTGTCGGGGCCGAAGCGCTTGTAGGAGTTGACCGTCGGGTTGGACAGTGCGGCGAGCGCGGGGGCGTGGGCGAGGATGCCGGCCACCGCGTGCCGGGCGGTGGTGCTCAGGCCGTACGGCGCGGACGGGTCGGCGAACAGGTTGCCGCCCCCGTCGTCGGTGCAGGACAGGTGCAGGTGGAAGCCGGAGCCGCCGGCGCCCATGAACGGCTTGGCCATGAAGGTGGCCAACCGGCCTTCCTGGCGGGCGAGTTCCTTGACGGCGGCCTTGAAGCGGAAGGCCCGGTCGGCGGCCGACATGGCGTCCGAGTGGGTCAGGTTGATCTCGAACTGCCCGCCGTCGAACTCGTGGTTGCCGCTGGTGACGCCGATGTTCAGCTCGCGCAACCGGCGCAGGGTGCGCAGCAGGTGGTTGTCGCCGTCGGCGCGCAGGCCCGCGGTGTAGACGACGCCGGCGGCGTCGCTGTAGCGGCGCCAGCCGCGGGCGGTGTCGGGGGCCGGGTCGCACAGGAAGTACTCGAGCTCCGGTCCGACGACCGGGTGCAGCCCGTACTCGCGGGCCCGGTCGACGACGGCGCGCAGCAGGTCGCGGGGCGACTCGGGGGCGGGGCGTCCGGTGGCCGGGTCGGTGACGTCGCCGAGGCAGGAGGCGACGCCGGGCTCCCAGGGCAGCGGGGTGAGGGTGTCGAGGTCGGGGCGGACGCAGATGTCGGGCAGGCCCGCGTCCAGGCCGCCGGGGACGGGGACGACGTCGCCCTGCGGGCTGGTGTGGTAGACGGCGCGGCAGAACGCGAGGCCGTGGTCGCAGGCCGAGGGCAGGTGGTCCAGCAGCACGTCCCGGGCCCGTTCGGTGCCGATCAGGTCGGGATAGGTCACCCGGACCACGTCGATGCCCTGGGCGGCCAGCCGCTCCAGGTGCTGGCGGACGGGCGGGGTGTCGGATGCGCTCACCGGTGTCTCCTGTGGGGAAGTGTGGGGCGCCGCCCGGGGCACGGGGGTGCGGCTGCTCGCGGCGCTGGGCTGTACCGATCGAGAGACACCGGAGTTCGCGGCCCTGGGGGGAGGGGGTGCGGCGGTGTCGGGACTGCGGGGGAGGCGCAGGAACCGCTCGCTGTTGGTGGCCAACCGTAGAGACGCAGGTCACCGCCCCGCAAGGGGTCCGACGCAGAAATTTATCCATCCGTATAGCTATTGACCGGGGGTCGGTCGGTTCCTATGTTGTTTGACGCCAAATGACTTTCCCGGCGCCCCCTCAGCCCCACCCACCCCCAGGAGGACCGGCCATGCAGGTCGTCGTCGACATGAACAAGTGCCAGGACCACGGCCAGTGCGTCTTCGCCGCCCCCGACGTCTTCTCCTTCGACGAAACCGGCCGGCTCGCGTACGTCGCCGACCCCGACGAGGCCCTGCGCGCCGACGTCGAGGAGGCCGCCGACGTGTGCCCGCTGCAGGCCATCCGGATCGAAGGCTGACCCGGTGAGCACCGCGCCCGTCGTGGTCGCCGGCGCCTCCATGGCCGGCCTGCGCACCGCCGAACAGCTGCGCGCCGCCGGCTGGACCGGCCCGATCACCCTCGTCGGCGACGAACCCCACGCGCCGTACAACCGGCCCCCGCTGTCCAAGGAAGTCCTGGCCGGCAAGGCCACCTTCGAGTCGCTCGCGTTCCGTCCCCGGGCCGCCGTCGCCGACGTCGAGTGGCGCCTCGGCACCTCGGTGGTCCGTGCCGACCTCGGGCAGCAGATCGTCGAACTCTCCGACGGCGAGAGCCTGCCGTACACCGCACTGGTCGCCGCCACCGGCATGCGCCCGCGCCGCCTGCGCTGCCCCGGCCCCACCGCCGGACGGCACACCGTCCGCACCCTGGACGACGCCCGGGCGCTGCGCGAAGCACTGGCCGCACCCGGCGTGCGGGTGGTGGTGGTCGGCGCCGGCTTCATCGGCTGCGAGGTCGCCGCCACCGCCGTGGCCCTCGGCGCCGCCGAGGTCACCGTCGTCGACCCGCTGCCGCTGCCGATGGCCGGACCGCTCGGCGAACTGCTCGGCGGCGCGCTGAAGCGCCGTCACGAACAGCGCGGCGTCCGCTTCGCGCTCGGCTGCGGCGTCACCGGCTTCGAGGGCGAGGGCCGCGTCACCGGCGTGGCGCTCGCCGACGGCCGGGTGCTGCCCGCCGACGTGGTGGTGGAGTCGGTCGGCTCGATCGCCAACACCGAATGGCTCGACGGCAACGGACTCGACCTCACCGACGGCGTCCTCACCGACGAGCACCTGCGGGTCGGCGGCCGGCCCGAGGTGGTCGCCGTCGGCGACGTCGCCCGCTTCCCCAACGCCCGCTACGACGGCGTGCCGCGCCGCGTCGAGCACTGGTCGATCCCCACCGACACCGCCAAGCACGCCGCCAGGGTGCTGGTCGCCCACCTCGCCGGCGCCGAGCACGGCCTCGACCCGTTCGCGCCGCTGCCGACCTTCTGGAGCGACCAGCACGACTTCCGCCTCCAGTCCTTCGGCGCCCCCGCCCTCGGCCGCGAGGACGTGCGCGTCCTGGACGGCGACCCCGACGGGGACGTCCTGGTCGGCTATCACCACCACGACCGCCTGATCGGCGTCGTCGCCCTCGGCGGCCAGCAGGCCGCGGCGGCCGCCGCCCGCTACCGCGCCGAGCTGCTCCGGCAGCCCGCCCCCACCGCGTAAGGAATCCAAGTGGCCAGTGTCCGTGGGTACTTCCACCCCAAGACCGCGACGGGCTCCTCGTCGCTGATCCCCTCGCCGCCGTGGCACTACTCCGGCGACCTGCTCACCGTCGAGTACCGCACCGACCCGGAGCGGGTGCGCGAACTGCTGCCCGAGCCGCTGGAGCTCGCCGACGAGGACCCCGGCGCGGTCGCGCTGATCTGGGCCGACTGGCAGTCCTGCTCGGCCTCCGGGCAGGAACTGCTCGACCCGGTGCTCTCCCAGTACAAGGAGGCGTTCGCCGTGGTCCGCTGCAAGTTCCAGGGGCAGACGTACTCGCGCTGCGTGTACATCTGGGTCGACAAGGACTTCGCGATCGCCCGCGGCCTGCACCAGGGCTACCCGAAGAAGCTCGGCTCGATCCACCAGACCCGCCCGCACGTCTACGGCCCCGCGCCGCGGATCGAGGCCGGCGCCCGGTTCGGCGCCACCCTCGCCGCCGCCGACCGGCGCCTCGCCCAGGCCGTCGTCACGCTGCGCGAGCCGTCCGGGACCAACGGGTTCGTCAACGGCCACCCGATGGCGCACCACCGCTGGCTGCCCTCGATCGAGAAGGGCCGGGGCCTCGCCCTGGACGAGCTGGTCTCCTCCGGCGCCGCCTCCTTCGAGGCCGGACCGGCCTGGGTCGGCGACTTCGACCTGGAGCTGTTCGAGTCGCCCACCGAGGAACTGGCCCGGCTGGAGATCCGCGAACCCATCGCCGCCTACTACCGGCAGGTCGGCGTGGTCTGGGACGGCGGCCGACTGCTCGCCTCCAACACCACCACCGTCGGTCAGTGAACTCCCGTCCCCAGTAAGGAAATTGACGCAATGAGCGGACACCTCACCACCGTCGCCGGGGTCGCCGTCGACACCCGGCACTGGATCGGCGGCGAACGCGTCGCCTCCGCCGCGACCTTCACCGACCACTCGCCGATCGACGGCGGCGTGCTCGGCGAGATCGCCCGCGGCACCGCGACGGAGGCGCACGCCGCCGTCGCCGCCGCCAAGGCCGCCTTCCCCGGTTGGGCCGCCACCCCGCGCGCCGAGCGGGCCCGGCTGCTGCACGCCGTCGCCGACGGCGTCGAGCGGCGGCTGGAGGACCTGGCCGTCGTCGAGACCGCCGACAACGGCGCCCTGCTGCGCTCGCACCGGCGCGGCGTCATGCCCCGGGTCGCGCACAACTTCCGGTTCTTCGCCGACTGGCTGCTGACCCTCGACCACGAGGACTTCGACACCCGCGGCCACACCAACCACGTCAGCTGGGACCCGGCCGGCCCGTGCGTGCTGATCACGCCGTGGAACGCGCCGCTGATGCTGGCCACCTGGAAGATCGCCCCGGCGCTGGCGGCCGGCAACACGGTCGTCCTCAAGCCCGCCGAGTGGACGCCGATGACGGCCTCGCTGCTCGCCGACATCGCCGCCGAGGCCGGGCTGCCGGCCGGCGTCCTCAACGTGGTGCAGGGCCTCGGCCCGGAGATCGGCGACGCGCTGACCTCGCACCCCGACGTGCGCCGGATCAGCTTCACCGGCTCCGTCCCCACCGCCAAGCACATCGCCGCGTCCGCTGCCGCCAACCTCACCCCGCTCAGCCTCGAACTCGGAGGCAAGTCCCCGCTGTTGGTCTTCGCCGACGCCGACCTCGACCTCGCCGTCGAGCTCGCCGTCGAGCAGTACGACAACGCCGGGCAGGTCTGCCTGGCCGCCACCCGGCTGCTGGTCGAGGAGTCCGTCGCCGAGGAGTTCACCCGTCGGTTCGTCGAGAAGGCCGGGCAGCTGAAGCAGGGCGACCCGCGCGAGCTGCCGACCGACCTCGGCCCGAACATCCACGAGCGCCAGCTGGAGAAGATCGACGGCTTCGTGCAGCGCGCGATCGGCGCCGGCGCCCGCGCCGTCATCGGCGGCGAGCGCCTGGCCGGCCGGTTCTACGCGCCGACGCTGCTCACCGACGTCGCGCAGGACTCCGAGATCGTCCAGGAGGAGGTCTTCGGCCCCGTCCTGACGCTGCAGACCTTCCGCGACGAGGCCGAGGCCGTCCGCCTCGCCAACGACACCCGGTTCGGCCTGGCCGCCACCCTCGCCACCGGTTCGCGCGAGCGCGCCGACCGCGTCACCGGGCAGCTGGTCGCGGGCACCGTCTGGGTCAACTGCTTCTTCGTCCGCGACCTGCAGGCCCCGTTCGGCGGCTCCCGGCACTCGGGCGTCGGCCGCGAGGGCGGCACCTGGAGCTTCGACTTCTACTGCGACGTCAAGAACACCGTCACCGCGCCGAAGGGATGGCAGGAGAATGGGTGAGATCGTCGGGGCGGGCCTGCTCGCCCACGTCCCCACCGTGGTGCTTCCCGAGGAGATCCGGCGGGAGCTGAACGAGGGCCGGGAGATCACCCTCGTCACCGGCCTCCGACAGCTGCGCGAGGAGGTGTTCGGGCGCGACGACTACGACACCGTGGTGGTGCTGGACTCGCACTGGGCGACCACCGTCGAGTTCGTGGTCACCGCGCAGCAGCGCCGGGCCGGGCTGTTCACCTCCGAGGAGCTGCCGCGCGGTATGTGCCGGATGCCCTACGACTTCCCCGGCGACCCCGAACTCGCCCACAACATCGCGTCGTTCGCCGACCGGCACGGCACCTGGATCACCCCGATCGACGACCCGTACCTGCCGATCTTCTACGCCACCGTCAACCTGTGGAAGTACCTCGGCGAGGGTCTGCCCGACAAGCGCTGGGTGACCATCGGCGTCTGCCAGACCGGCGACGCGGAGGACCACCTGCGGCTCGGCCGCGCGCTGGCCGACGGCATCGCCGCCACCCCGGGCCGTCGGGTGCTGCTGATCGCCTCCGGCGCGCTGTCGCACACCTTCTGGCCGCTGCGCGAGCTCCGCAAGCACGAGTCCAGCGACCCGTCGCACATCTTCACCCCCGAGGCGCGGGCCGCCGACGAGCAGCGGATCGAATGGTTCAAGGAAGGACGGCACGACCGCGTGCTCGACACCATGGACGAGTTCGCTGCGTACAAGCCCGAGGCCAGGTTCGCCCACTACCTGATGATGGCCGGCGCCCTCGGCGAGCGGGCCTGCACCGCGAAGGCCCGCCAGTACGGCGAGTACGAGAACTCCATCGGCACCGGCCAGGTCCACCTCTGGTTCGACCGCCCCGAGGACGGCTGGGCCGGCACCGGCCTGCCCGACGACACCGCCCCCCGCCACCCCCACCGCCTCGCCTAGAAAGGCCCCACCGTGCCCGAGTACCGCCGCATCCTGCTCGACGGCGCCGTCGTCGAGACCGTCCGCGACGGCGAGGAACTGGTCGCCGGTGACGGCCGCCGGGTCGCCGTCGCCGACGCCCACCACCTGCCGCCCGTGGTGCCGTCCAAGGTGATCGCCGTCCACCTCAACCACCGCAGCCGGGTGGACGAGTTCCGGATCGGCCTGCCTGACACCCCCACCTACTTCCACAAGCCCACCTCCTCGCTGAACTCGCACGGCGGCGCGATCGTCCGCCCCGAGGGCTGCAAGTGGCTCAACTACGAGGGCGAGGTGGCGATCGTCATCGGGAGGACCGCGCGCAACATCTCCCCCGAGGAGGCGGGCGACCACATCGCGGGCTACACCGTCGCCAACGACTACGGCCTGCACGACTTCCGGGACACCGACGCCGGGTCGATGCTCCGGGTCAAGGGCGCCGACACGCTGTGCCCGCTCGGCCCCGGCCTGGTCACCGACTGGGACTTCCGGGGGAAGCGGCTGCGCACCTACGTCAACGGCGAGGTGGTCCAGGACGGCTCCACCGACGAGATGACCTGGGACATGCACTACCTGGTCGCCGACATCGCCCGCACCATCACGCTTTACCCCGGCGACGTGCTGCTCTCCGGCACGCCCGCGAACTCCCGTCCGGTGCAGCCGGGCGACGTCGTCGAGGTGGAGGTCGAGGGCCTCGGCCGGCTCACCAACCACGTCGTCACCGGCCCGACGGCGATCCGCACCGATGTGGGCGCGCAGCCCACCGAGTCGGAGGAAGTGCTGTCCACCGCGCTCGGCGGGGACTGGGAGTTCCGCGGCATCCGGCCGCCGAAGCGCTGACCCGGTGCCTCCCGGTAGGGTCGCGGCCATGAACGACCCGAAGCCCCCCACCCGCAAGCGCGTGAAGAACTACGGGACGGGCCGCACCGCGCTGCTGGAGGCGGCGGTGCGGGTGGTTGCCCGGGGCGGGCTGCGCAACCTCACCTACCGGGCCGTCGCGGAGGAGGCCGGGGTCACCCACGGCCTGGTGGTGCACCACTTCGGTTCGCGGGACGCGCTGATCGAGGAGGCGGTGGCGCACGCCATCCGCTCCTCGCTGAGCAGCAGCGCGCTGGAGGCCGGGACGGGGGGCCCGGCCGAGTTCGCGGCGGGCCTGGCCGACATGGTCGAGGCCGGGCCCGAACTACAGGTGTTCCAGTACGAGTTGCTGCTGGAGGCGCGCCGCCGGCCGGAGCTGCTGGCGCACCTGCGCGGCCTGTACGAGGAGTACTTCGAGGCCAGCCGGCGCGAGCTGGACCGGATTCTGCCCGGCCCGGTGAGCCCCGGCCTGTCCCGGCTGGTGTTCGCCGCGCTGGAGGGCCTGGTGCTGCACCAGCTGGTGTTCGGCGAGCGGGCGGCCACCGAGGGTGCGCTGGCCGAACTCCGCGGCCTGCTGGAGGGTTTGGCGTCCCGTGCGGACTCGGGGCCGGACGAGCGCTGACCTGCGCGGCCCGCTTCGAACCGTTACCGCGCGAGCGGTGCGAAACCCTTGCCAAACGGACTGCCTGCCTCCACGATGAGGCAACTCGTTTGAGCTGAAACGATTCCCCCACTTCGATCTGGCAGGTGATCCGTGTGGACAGTCAGACGGCTTCCCGTGAACGGACCGTGCGGCACGCCCCCACCAGTGCCACCCTCAAGCCCAACGCCCTCGGCGTCCTGGGCATCCTCTTCTTCGTCCTGTCCGGCCAGGCCCCGCTGACCGGCATCGCCGGCGCCGCCCCCATCTCGGTCGCCATCGGCAACGGCGCCGGCACCCCCGCCGCCTACGTGGTGGCCGGCGTCGTCATCCTGCTGTTCTCCGTCGGCTTCATCGCGATGGGACGGCACGTCGTCGACGCCGGCGCCTTCTACACCTACATCGGCACCGGCCTCGGCCGGGCCGCCGGAGCGGGCGGCGCGAGCGTCGCGCTGTTCGCCTACTGCGCCATCCAGGCCGGCATGTACGGCCTGTACGGCTCCATCGTCTCCTCGCTGGTCGCCGACCACACCCCGCTCGACCTGCCCTGGTGGGTCTACACCCTGGTCACCATGGCCGTGGTGCAGGCGCTCGGCGCCGCCGGCATCGAGATGGGCGCCAAGGTGCTCGCCGCGTTCGTGCTCGCCGAGTTCAGCATCCTGCTGGTCTTCGGCCTGGTCACGCTGTTCAAGGGCGGTGGCCCCGAGGGCCTCGGCGCGGCCGAGAGCTTCTCCCCGTCCGCCGCCCTGCAGGGCGCGCCCGGCATCGCCGTGATGTTCGCCCTGGCGTCCATGTTCGGCTTCGAGGCCACCGCCATCTACGGCGAGGAGGCCCGCGAGCCGAAGAAGACCGTGCCGCGCGCCACCTACCTCTCGGTGCTGGTGGTCACCGGATTCTTCGCCCTCACCTCCTGGTCGCTGATCTCCGCGCACGGCGCGTCCAAGGCCCCCGAGGCCGCCAACGCGGCGCTGGCCGCCGGCGACTCCGCCGGATTCGTGTTCGCCCCCATCGCCGACCTGTTCGGCGGCTGGGTCAACAGCGTGCTGCCGGTACTGCTGGCCACCTCGCTGTTCGCCGGCGTCCTCACCTTCCACAACTCCGCCGCCCGCTACCTGTTCTGTCTCGGCCGGGACGGCCAACTCCCTTCCTCGCTGGCCCGGTTGAACGTCCGGCACGCCCCCGCCGCGGCAGGCAGGGTGCAGACCGTCATCGCCGCGCTGCTGATCGCGCCGTTCGCGATCGCCGGCCAGGACCCGGTGCTCACCCTGTTCTCCTGGTTCAGCGGCCTCGCCGTCCTCGCCATGATGCTGCTCTACCTGCTGACCTCGGTCTCCGTGGTGGTGTTCTTCCGCCGCAAGCAGGTCGACACCCGGCTGTGGAACACCGTGATCGCCCCCGTGCTCGGCGCGCTCGGCATCGCCGGCGCCATCTGGCTGATCCTCGCCAACTTCACCACCCTGATCGGCGGACAGCTCGGCACCGCCCTGTGGCTGGTCCTGTCGGTGCCCGTGGTGCTGGCGGCCGGAGTGGTCAACCAGCGGATCCGGCAACGGCGTTCGCACACCTGACTCACCGTGGGGCGCGCGCCCGGCCGTCGGGCGCGCGCCCACCCTTCCTGGAGGACCGCATGACCCACGAGGACTGGCTGCACCGGGCCGAGACGCTGCGCCCCGTCACCACGCACCTGATCGACGGCGCCGACGAAGCGGGCGGCGGCGCGGCGTTCGCCGTGGTGTCGCCCCGGGACGGCCGAGTGCTGGCCGAGGTCGCCGACGCCGGAGCCGCCGAGGTCGACGCGGCCGTCGCCGCCGCCCGCCGGGCCTTCGACCACGGCCCCTGGCCGCGGCTCGCCCCCGCCGAACGCGGCCGGGTGCTGCTGCGCCTCGCCGACCTGCTGGAGCAGCACCGGGCCGAACTCGCGCTCACCGTCAGCCTGGAGATGGGCAAGCCCGTCACCGACGCGCACGACATCGAACTGCGCGCCGTCATCAACACCTTCCGCTGGTACGGCGGCCTCGCCGACAAACTCACCGGCGAAGCCCCGCACACCGCGCCCGATGCGCTCGCCCTGGTCACCCGCGAGCCCGCCGGCGTGGTCGGCGCGGTCGTCCCCTGGAACTTCCCGCTCACCCTGGCCGGTTGGAAGATCGCGCCCGCGCTGGCCGCCGGCTGCACGGTGGTGCTCAAACCCTCGGAGCACTCGCCGCTGTCCGCGCTGCGGCTCGGCCGGATCGGTCTGGAGGCCGGACTGCCGCCCGGCGTGCTCAACATCGTCGCCGGCGACGGCCCGGTGGCCGGTCGGGCCCTCGGCCTGCACCCCGACGTGGACGTCCTCGCGTTCACCGGCTCCACCGCCGTCGGCCGGCAGTTCCTGCACTACGCCGCCGACTCCAACCTCAAGCGGGTCTGGCTGGAGCTCGGCGGCAAGTCGCCCAACATCATCCTCCCCGACGCCCCCGACCTGGACCGGGCCGCGGCCACCGCCGCCTGGGGCATCTTCTTCAACCAGGGCGAGATGTGCACCGCGCCCTCCCGACTGCTGGTGCACCGCTCGATCGCCGAACAGGTCACCGAGGCCGTGGTGGCCCGCGCCCGCGCCCTGCGGATCGGCGACCCGCTCGACCCAGCCACCGAGCTGGGCGCCCTGGTCGGCGAGAGCCACCTGGGCCGCGTCCTCGGCCACGTCGGCACCGCCCTCGCCGACGGCGCGCGCCTGCGCACCGGCGGCGCCCGGTTCGGGGTGGACACCGGCGGCAGCTACCTCGAACCGACCGTCTTCGACCAGGTCGCCCCCGACAGCCGCCTGGCCCGCGAGGAGGTCTTCGGCCCCGTCCTCGCCGTCCAGGCCTTCGACGACCTCGACGAAGCGGTCGCCCTCGCCAACGCCACCGAGTACGGCCTCGCCGCCGGCCTGTGGACCTCCGACCTCTCCACCGCCCACCTGGTCGCCCGCACCCTCAGAGCCGGTACGGTCTGGGTCAACTGCTACGAGGAGGGCGACCTGTCGGTGCCCTTCGGCGGCATGAAGCAGTCCGGCAACGGACGCGACAAGTCCGCGCACGCGCTGGAGAAGTACACCGAACTCAAGACCACTTGGATTCAACTGTGAGCCACCGCCCGCTGATTGCCGTCCCCGCCCGTTTCGCGGCGTCCACCTCCGCGCTGCGGTACGCCGCCGAGGTCAACGCCCGCGCCCTGATCGAGGCCGTCTGGCGGGCCGGCGGCGAGCCCGTCGCGCTGCACCCGCACGCGCCCGGGGGCGTCGCCGATCCGGGGGAGGTGCGGGAGCGGCTGGCGCGGTTCGACGGGCTGCTGCTGCCCGGCGGCGGGGACCTCGCACCGCACCGGTACGGCGCGCCCGACGTGCACGACGCCGTGTACGACGTGGACGACGAGCAGGACGCCTTCGACCTGGAGCTGGCCCGGGCGGCGATCGGCAGCGGCGTGCCGACGCTGGCGATCTGTCGCGGCCTCCAGGTGGTCAACACCGTGCTGGGCGGCACCCTGCACCAGGACATGGGCGGCCCCGGGCACGAGCACCGCCACCTGCGGCACGCCGTCTCGCTCACCCCCGGCTCCGCGCTCGCCTCAACCGCCGGCGCGGCTGTCGTGGAGGCGTCCTGCTACCACCACCAGCACATCGACCGGCCCGGCGACGGACTGACCGTCACCGCCCGGGCCGCCGACGGGACCGCCGAAGCGCTCGAACTCACCGACCACGACGGGTGGTTGGTGGCCGTGCAGTGGCACCCTGAGGACACCGCGCAGCACGACCCGGTGCAGCAGTCGATCTTCGACGCCCTGGTGCGCCGGGCGGCCGGTTCCTAACCCCGCGGACGCCGACCGCTGCGCCGCGGGGCCGGCTCCTCGCCGTTCAACAGCGACCGGCGCCGGTCCTCACCGTGCTCCTCGACCTGGAGCACCACCCGGCGCAGTCCGTCGGCCAGGCTCTCGCACTCGGCGTCGCTCAACTGCGCGGTGACGAACGACTCCTCCTCGTTGAACGCCGGGAACACCCGCTGCATGAACTCCTCCCCCTCCGGGGTGAGCGCCAGCAGCACCAGCCGTCCGTCGGTCGGATGGTCGACCCGCCGCAGCAACCCGCGCGACTCCAGC
Source organism: Kitasatospora sp. CB02891 (assembly GCF_002803145.1). Classification (NCBI taxonomy): domain Bacteria; kingdom Bacillati; phylum Actinomycetota; class Actinomycetes; order Kitasatosporales; family Streptomycetaceae; genus Kitasatospora; species Kitasatospora sp. CB02891. The sequence goes on from NZ_NNBO01000004.1 coordinate 381,386, forward strand.
GTGCGCGACACCCCCGTCAACGTGCCCTTGGAGATCCCGGCCTCCTCGGCGACCCGCCGCGTCTCCGACTCGCCCCACACCCACACCACCCAGAGCACCACGAACGCGGTCCACGTCAGGTCCGAGCCGCGCAGCACCGAGTTCTCCAGATGCTGCCGCACCGCGGACGCCGCCCGGTAGATGTTGGCCACCGCCGCCATCCGCCCCGCCCGCACGGGCGTACCGCCGAGCTTCGCCCCGACGAGCCGCTCCGCTTCGTTGATGGACCGCTGGCTGGGCACCGGGCTCCCTCCGTCCATGTCGCCACCACAAGCCGCGGGCGGGGCCCGCGACAGTTCGGTGTCGCATTGTACGGGGGTGCGTAGGACGCCCCCTTCGGAACATTCCGCGACCGGGACGGCGAACCAGTGCCCCCTGCTTACGGCCAGGTGCCGACCAGCACCGGCTCGGGTTGGAGCACGATGCCAGTGGCGCTTTCGACCTGGGCGGAGAGCGCGGTGAGTGCCTGGGCAAGACCCGTTGCGGTGGCCCCGTCGTGGGCGGTGAGGGTGAGGGTCCGGCGGTCCGAGCAGCGGATACCGGCAGCGATCTCGCAGCCGGGGCGGTAGCCGAGGTGCTCCAGGAGCCAGCCGGCGCTCGCCCGCGGCTGTCCGTCGCTGTCGCGGTGGACCGGGCACCCGGCGGCCGTCCAGCAAGCGGCCTGGGCTGCGGTGACGGGTGGGTTGAGGAAGACCGATCCGGCCTGGCGGGCGTCGGGAGCGTGGAGGTCGAGCAGCAGCCCTCGGCGGCAGCGGTTGGCGAGGACGGCGGCGGCCACCTCGGCCACGGGCGGGCGGGCCCCGGCAGGGACGCCGAGTTCGTCGGCGAGGGGCTGGTAGACGATCGGGGCAGCCGGTGAGCGGGTGAGGTGGAACGTCGCGGTGAGGATGGTCCAGCGGCCGGGCTGGGTCTTGAAGCGGCTGTGGCGGTAACGGAGGCGGCATGCCCGGGCAGGGAGGGTCCGTTGTCGGCCCATGTCCCAATCCCAGGCGCTGAGTTGGGAGAGGGTGTCGGAGACCTGCTGGCCGAATGCGCCGGCGTTCTGGACCGGAGCGGCGCCGACTGTGCCGGGTATGCCGGCCAGGCACTCGATTCCGGCGAGGTGTTCGGCTGCGGCCCACTGGACGAGGTCCCCGAGCGGGTGGCCGGCTTGTACGGTCGCGGCCACCGTGACATCGTCCAGCCGCTTCACGGCGATGCCCCGGTTGTTCATCACGGCGACGATGCCCTCGTGGCCCGTGTCCGATGCGATGACGTTGCTTCCGCGGCCGAGGGTGAGGGGTGCGTCCTCCTGCCGGGCACCGATCCCACGGACCAGTTCGAACCAGTCGTCGGGGTCGGTGATCCGTAGGACATCGCCGGTCGGACCGCCGAGCCGAAGGGTGGTCAGAGCCGCGAGCGTGGTGCTGGGCACGGTCGGCCTCCCTGAGGTGCGTCGGTGATCGCTTTGAGGGCAAGGCTCCGCAGCGGGGCGAGTCGGGTGCGGTTGTCCTGGTGGTGGTAGACCGCGTTGGTGCAGATGGCCAGGTAGCGGCCGGTGGCCGGGGCGAGGTAGAGGCTCGTTCCGGTGAAGCCGTGGTGGTACGCGACCCGGCCCTCGTCGGCGAGGATCCAGGCCAGGCCACGGTCGAGACCGGGTTCGATCGCGGCCTGGGGTCGCATGCTGTGGGCGAGCCAGCGGCCCAGGGGTCCGTCGGTGGCGTGCGAGGTCAGTAGGTGGGCGGCGAACACCGCGAGGTCGGCCGGGGTGGTGAACACCCCTGCGTGGCCGGCGACTCCGCCGAGCAGCGCGGCGTTGTCGTCGTGCGGCATTCCCCACAGCCGGGGGCCGCCCTCCAGGCGCCGCTCGGTCGGGGCGACCTGGGCGGAGCGAGTCACCGGCCCGTAGGCAGTGTTCGTCATGCCCAGGTCCTGCCAGATCTCGGCAGCCAGCTCGTCGAGGCGTCGGCCGCGGTGATGGGCGAGGACCAGGCCGAGGAGGACGAACCCGCGGTTGATGTAGCGGTGGCCGGTGCCGGGTTCGGCGATCAGCGGCTCCGCGCAGATCAGTTCGGCCAGCGGTTCGACGCGGTTCCGGTACTGGTCGAGGCGGGTGTCGGCCCGCAGCCCGGAGGTGTGGGCGAGAATCTGGCGGACCGTCACCCGGCCGCCGGGCGCCTCGTCCGAGATGTCGGACTGCCATTCGCGGACCGGGGTGTCCAGGGTGAAGCCGTCCATGAGTGAGGTGCCGACCAGCAGCCAGGTGGCCAGCACCTTCGTCAGCGACGCCACGTCGTACACCGTGTCCTGGCCGGGTCGGGCACCGCCGCACTCGGGGGCGACGACGCCGGAGGTAAGGAAGCCGGGCTCACTGTCGAAGGTGCCGTGGGCGATGACGCCGCCGGGCACGGTGCCATCGGCCGTCATCAGGTCCAGGCACTCGCTCAGGTCGGCGAGCGCGTTCGGCTTCCACGGTACGGCGAGGGTCACGGCATCTCCTGATCGATCGTCACGTCGGCACCGAGCGCGGCCAACTTCGGCAGCAGTCCGCCGTATCCGCGCCGCAGGTGGTACATCCCCCGGATCGTAGAGGCGCCCTCGGCGGCCAGGGCGGCGATCACCAGAGCAGTCACCGCCCGGATGTCCTCGCCGACCACGTCCGTGGCTTTCAGCGCGGACCGTCCCCGAACGGTGATCACCGGCCCGCTCGCGTTGACGGTCGCGCCGAATGCGGCCAGCGCGGGCAGATGGGTGTCCCGTTGGACGTAGATCCGTTCGTCGATGCGGGAGGCGCCCTCGGCCTGGGTGAGGAAGGCGGTCAGCTGTGGCTGCACGTCGGTCGGGAAGCCCGGATGCGGGCCGGTGGCCAGCTGTACCGGTCGCGGCCCGGCCGGGCTGCTGACGACCGTTCCGCCGTCCAACGGGTCGATCCGGATTCCGGCATCGGCGAACACCGACACCAGGCCGTCCGGGAACGCGGCCGGCGGGAAGCCGTCCAGGTGGACCGTGCCTCCGGTGATGACGGCGGCCAGCGCGAGGGTGGCGGCTTCCAGTCGGTCCGGCGGGACGGAGAATCAACGCCGGTGATGTGCAGTGCTTTTCGGCCCCGCCACTCGATGCCTACGCCGGCCTGCGAGAGCAGGGCGGCAGTATGGGTGACCTCGGGCTCCACACTGGGGTTGCGGATCGTGGAGGTACCCGGGGTCCGCGCGGCCAACAGCATCGCGGTGACCGTCGCCCCCAGGCTCGGGCCCCACGAGCGGGTCTCGGCGTCGGTGTTGAACGGCAGCCGCTTGCCGGTGAGGCGGGCCCGCACCCGGCCCCGGCCGACCTCGACCTCGGCCCCGGCGGCTTCCATCGCGGCCAGGTGCCGGTCGATGCGGCGGACGCAGAAGGCGTCCCCGCCAGGGGTGGGGAAGGTGACCTCGCCGGCGCGGGCCAGCAGTGCGCCGCCCAGCACCGCGGTGGTGCGGATGCGCCGTCCGAGGTCGTCCGGGACGACGGGGAGACAGGAGCCGGCCGGTCGGGTGGCGAACTCGCGGTGGGTCACCGTGGCGCGGGTGCCGGTGCGGCGCAGGATGTCGGCGACCACGGCGGTGTCCAGGATCTCGGGGGCACCGAGGAGGGTCAGCGGTTCGTCGGCGAGGATCGCGGCGGCGTACAGGTGCAGGGCGATGTTCTTGCTGCCCTGGACAGTGGTGGTGCCGACCAGGCGGCGACCGCCGGTGATCCGCACTGCGCGTTCGTCGGCCGTCGTGGTGGTGTCGGCGGTGGGCATGGTCACCTTCCCTGGCTTCCGGCCGGGAAGAAACCCCCGACCTGGGTCTTCGGGTAGAGCAGGGTGTGCGCGCCGATGAGGGTGGCAGGCTGGAGGACGGTGCCGGCGGGAACGATCACCCCGTCACCGATCACCGCGCCGAACTTGGTCTGCCCGGTGGCTATGCGCCGACCGTCGAGGTGCGCACAGACTTCCTCGGTGGCCGGTTCGGTGACCGGCCCGGACGTGATCCGCAGGCCGGTGGTGGACACGAACGCGCCGATGTTGACGCCGAGACCGAGCACGGAGTCGCCGACGAAACCGGTGTGCTTCATGAAGATGCCGCCGGTCAGCAGGGAGCGGGTGACCTCGGCTCCGAAGCCGATGCGGCAGCCAGGGCCGATGACGGTGTTGTCGCGGACCCGGGCGCCGGCCTCGATGACTGAGCCCGGGCAGACCAGTACCGGACCGGTCACGAACGCGCCCTCGGCGATGACGGCGCCGGCCGCGGCGATGACCGGGCCGCGGACGGTGGCTCCGGGCTCGATGACCCCGGCGGGCTCGGGCAGCGTGATGTCCAGGCGGCCGGCCAGCAGGTCGGCGACGGCCTTCTTGATCCCGAACACAGTCGGGCAGCAGTTCAGGAGACGCAGCACCACGGGGTCGATGACCTGCGCGGTGTCGATGTAGTACTCGGGGGTGATTCGGAAGTCGATGCGCTCCAACTCGGCGTTGACCGTGGGCGCTTCGGGAAACCGGTGCATGACCGGCTCTCCTCTCGGGCGAGCGAGCGGAAGGAGGGGGAGAGTGTCACGACCTACGAGACGGACGCATCCGGTGCGGTCGCCAAAGTCTGGGGCGGGCTTCGATCTGGTGGCGGTCGGAGAAGCCGAGCAGGGCGGGCACCGCCAAGTGCTGTGCGGCCCAGGAAACGGTCAGGAATGCACCGCGCCGGTCCCGATCTCGGACGGCGGCATACCGGGGACCGCCGGCAGCGGGCACGGAGGTGCTGATCGTTGGCATGAAGGGCCTTCGGCAGCGGGGCGGGGGTTTGACGTTCCCCAGTGAACCGCCGGAGCGAAGGTCGGATCCGTAGCCGCGTTACGAGCCGTAGCCCGGCTACGGGTCAGACGATCCGGATGCCGGCTCGGGCGGCGAAGTCCCGGACACCGGGCAGCTTTCGGTCGTGCCGCAGCAGGCCGGAGGCCAGGCCCCGGACAGCGCCTCGGTGGATTTCCTGGGGCGCGGCTTCCTCGGCCGCCAGCAGAGCCTTGAAGCACTGCTCGGGCTTGCCCCACTGGTCGAACGCACGGGCCACGTCAATGAAGAAGCGGGCCTGACGCTCGGCGGTCGGCAGCATGGTGGGGTCGATCGTGCGGGCCAGCGCGATCGCCCGGCCGGCGTCGCCGAGTTCGTAGTGCACCGACAACTCGTGCAGGGCGACACTCTGGACGCCGTCCGCCAGGCCGGTGACCCGGCCGGCAGCGGCGGCACTGTTGGCGGCCTCCCGGATCAGGGCGTGGGCGTACGGGCGGTCGCCGGTCTTCGCCGCGGTGTAGGCGGCAGTGGCGTACAGGTCGCCACGGACGGTCAAGCGGGCGGCCTCCGACACCGAGGTGTCGGCGAGGAGGCCCTCAGCCGCGACCACCACGATGTCGGTCGCCCGGGCCAGGTTTCCCTGGCGTCGCCAGGAACTGGAGACCATCCGCTGGGCTTCGGCGATCACCAGGGGGTCTCCCCCCAGGCGGGCGGCGGTCAGCGCGCGGTCAGCGGTGACCGCCACCAGGTTGTTGTCGCCGACCTTGATGCACAGCCGGACAGCGATGTTGTAGAGCTGGGCGACATTGCGAGCACGCTCCTCGGCCGTCCCGACCGACTGGGCAGCCGTGATCCGACCAGGCAGGGCACCGGCCAGGGTGTCGTACTGTGCTGCCTTGAACTCCGAGCGCGATCGCACCAGCGAAGTGGCGACGGATTCCACGGTCGGCTCACGTCGAGGTGCCGGAACCCGGCCCGTTCCGTACAGCAGGAGGTCTTCCAGACCGGCCAACGGCACGGCCGAATCCGCGTACGCGGTCTGCTGACCGACAGCCGGGGCGAGGAGGGCGGCAGCCGCCAGGGCCATGAACGGGCGGCGTCGCACATCGTCCTCCTCGTTGGCTGAAGTGCTCGTCAGCGTAGCCGAGGCGGGCTTCCGGGAGCGTGACCTCACGCGGTCGGAAGCCGGTTGCGGCAGGGCGATCAGCTCGGAGAGGTCGACGCCCAACACTTCGGCGATGCGCCGGAGAAGGGTCAGATCCTTGACCTGCTGCAGGTCCCGCTCGACCAGGGACATCCAGTCCTCACTGCGGCCGACCTCGATGGCAAGCCGCAGCTGCGTCCACCCCAACATCGATCGCCGGAGCGAGACGAATGCCCCGAACGACTTGCTGCCGTCCTCCACCGCAGGCCCCCGCGGATCGTGCCCAACCAGCTACAGGCAGCTACCGTACCGACGATCGGGGGGGCAGTGCAGCGCTTTCGGCGCGCAGCATGGAACCGTGGAACCGTCGAGCGCGCCACCCTGGTCCGGCACGATGAGTGATTCACGCACCAAGGATTGGGAAGTCCTTGTGGCTGCCGCACTGATCCGTAAAGCAGAGCCGTTGCGGCCCGGTACCCGTGTCGTCGGGTCCATGCCGGCAGTGGAGGTGGGACTCCGCAGGCCGCTCAGCACCATCAGGGTTGGGTCCACTTACCCCGCCGCCTGAACAGACCATTGCCGCCGGACGGGTGGGCTCCAATTCTCCCCACACCATCAGGTGCTGAACGTATGCGGCTGCTCATAGAAGATGGCGGGGACGTCCGGGGGAGCGATCAGGTAGCGGGTCGCGTCCTCGAAGTCGGGGTTCGGGGCCGGCGCGGTGGCCGCGGCGGCCCGGTTCTGCTCAACGATGTACGGAGTCGGCTCGATCGGCTCGACAAAGTCGGTCATTCGCGGCTCCCGGTTGGGTGAGCGGCTACTCAATGTGAGTGTCGGATCACGCTAGGAAACCGAACGATCGGTCGCAAGGCGGCGATCGAGCCAGCGCGGCGCAAACGGAACCCTTGACTCACCTTGTTCGAGCAGGAGTTGGGCCGTGTCCGGAGGTCTTGCCGGGGCCGTCACTGCTGGTGACCGTGCACGGACTGTGCTCGGTCGGTCGCGCGGGCGGGCCTGTGTGCGTTCGACTCCGTGGCTCGCGGAAATTCCTTCGGCCGCGTCCGGTCGGTGGCGTGGGCGTCGAGTGGACCGGCCCGGCCGTGCTGATCGTCGGTGAGCGGTGCAGGCCCGCCGGGTCCGAGTGGTCTCAACTCCGTTGGGTGGTGGCCCAGTTCTTCACCCGCTCGATGACCTCGTCGGGGCGTGGGGCGGTCGAGTGGACGGTGAACTCGGTGTAGTCGGGGTGGGTGACGGGCAGGGGTGGGAGGGGGTGTTCGCGGAGGCGGGCGACCAGGTGGCCGGCGGCGAGGAGGTCGAGGGACTTCTCGGTGTCGAGGGCGGCCTTGTCGGCGTGCCAGTAGGAGCCGTCGTACTCGATGGCGAGCGTGTGGCCGTCGGGGAGCGGGACGGTGATGTCGACGGACCAGGTGTTGCGTCGGGCGAACGCGTCGTGGCGTACGGTCCGGCCGGACGCGGCGTCGCCGAAGATGCGCTGGGCGGCCGCGTGGTGGGCCAGTTCGACCTGTGACTTGCCGTGTTCCTGGCACTCGGGGCAGCCGCTGCCGTTCGCCCGGGAGGCCAGGGGTGCGTGCCAGGTGTGACCGTCGGAGCAGGTCCAGGCGGGGACGAACGCGGTCTGCGCCGTCGGGCGCACCTGCCAGGCCGAGAGCGGGTTGGCGGGGGACCACTCGGCGGCGAGGTCCGGGAAGTGGAAGGCCAGCGAGTCGAGGATGGTGCGGCAGACCGGGCAGCGCAGCCGCTGCCCCTTGTCGCGCTGTTCGGGCGTCTCCTGCCACTCGTGGCCGCAGTTCGGGTCCTGCCACCACACGGTGCGGCGCGACCTGGGCGAGATCTTGGCCAGGCTGGTGCGGCCGTTGAGGTTCGGATGCCACTGGCCGGCGATCTCCGGGCTCAGCCGGAACGGGGCCGCCTCGACGGCCTCGATCTGCTGCCGGGCCTCGGCGGTCCTCCGGCTCCGGCAGGACGGGCAGCCCGAGTGCAGGTACCGCAGCGGGGACACCCGCGGGTGGTGGCCCTGCGGGCAGCGGAAGCGGCGCAGCGTGAGGTCGCCGGCGACGAACACCGAGCGCGGGTCCGCCTCGTCGGCCCACGCGTCGAGGAGTGCGGGGACGTCGGCGACCGGCGTCACCGCCAGGCGGGCCAGCTCGGCGTCCCGCTCGGCCCGGTGCGTCGGTTCGCAGGCCGGGCACTGCCGGCTGTGCAGCATGTGGCTGACCCGGGCGGTGAAGCGCAGGTCGCAGTCGGGGCAGCGCCAGGCGACCTCGCGGAGCGCGGTGAGGGTGACGGTCTCCCACTGCGCGGTGTCGTTGGCCTCGTGATCCCACCAGGCGAGGACCGGCAGGCCCGAGTCCTTGAGCAGGTCCCGCTGCTTCTCGCCCGGGGCGTTGGACGTCTGCCGGGCCCGGCTCGGGTTGGTCTGGCACCGGCAGCCGAAGGCGATGTCGCCCAGCCGTTCGGCGCTGATCCGCCCGCAGTACCGGCAGCGGACGTGGTGCGGGTCGTCCGCGAGCGACGGTTCGGTCAGCGCCGCCAGGTGGTCGTAGCCGTGCTGCTCCGCGTGGGCGCGCGCCTGCTCCACCGGGACGGGCGTCAGGTCCGCGTACGGGCCCTGGTTCTGCCGCGACTCGCGGGCCCACCCGCGCCAGTAGCAGGCCCGGCAGGCCGTCTCGCCCGCCCTGTTCCGGTCCAGCGAGTACTCGAACCGGTAGTGCGCCTCGCAGCCGCAGGTCAGGCACCTGGTCAGCCGCCAGGCCCTCGGCTTCTCGAACGGCTCCAGCGGCTCCAGGCCGTCGGCGCGCAGGATCGTGGTGATGTGGTCGTCGCACCAGGCGCCGCGTGCCCGCGTGCGGTACGCGGTGGGCTGCGAACAGCCGGGGTCCGTGCAGATCTGGACCGGCTTGCGGGGCGACGATATGGCACTCACCTGCGGATCTTCCCACAGGCACGGTGCGCGACGCCGATCCGGTGTTGACGGAGTGTTCACTCGCGCTCGCCGTTCTTCGGGGCACCGCAAACGACGACAAGGGGGGCCGAGTTGTCCGGACGTTCCGCATTCCCGGCCGCCGGCCGGCCGGCGGCGCTGCTGCTGGTCGGCGTCGCCGCCATCGCACCCGTGCTCGTCGCGCCCGGCCGCGCGAGACGGCGCGCAACTGCGACCGGCCCGATCCGCCGCCAATCTGCTTCGAGCCGCCGGACCTGGAGGAAGCGGCCGACACCGCTCACGGACGCGATGCCGATGTCCCGGATGCCCTTCTCCGACCAGGACCGGATGCTGGGGGCCTTGCGGTCTCCAGCGGCAGCGCGGTGCCCGTCCTCCCGGTCGCCGCCGTCCCCACGCCGGCCGGCAGTTCGCGCAGACCAGGTCCGCGTACACGCCGCTGGGCTGCTGAGCGGCCTGTCGCGTCAGACCCGTCTGGGAGGCTCCGGGGATGGAGATGACAGTGCAGTTGACGATCGACTGCTCCGATCCGCAGCGGATGGTGGCCTTCTGGGCCCGGGCCCTGGGCTATGTGCCCGAGCCCGCGCCCGACGGGTACGCCACGTGGCGCGCCTACTGGGAGGCGGTGGGGGTGCCCGCGGAGGAGTTGCCGGCCGGTGCCGGCGATGTTCCGGAGTCGATCGTCGATCCGACGGGTCGTGGACCGCGCGTGTGGTTCCAGCAGGTTCCGGAGCCGAAGACCGCCAAGAACCGGTGGCACTTCGACCTCAAGGTCGGTGGCGGACGTGACGTCCCGCTGGACGTCCGCGCGCGGCGGGTCAGGGATGCAGCGGACCGACTCGTCGAGGCCGGCGCCACCCTGGTGAAGATCAGGGACGACCCGGGCACGGGGCTGTACGCCGCGGCCATGCAGGACCCCGAGGGCAACGAGTTCGACATCGTCTGACGCGCGTGGCGACGGTGCCTGTCAGAGCCGCTCGTTCACGGCTGCGACAGGCACCGTCGCCACGCGGCGATCAGCGAACGGCGAACAGCGAACAGCGGGCGTCGGCCGGCCGGATTCCCTTGATCTCGGGGGGAGTTCAGGACTCGGTCGGCTCCTGGACGAAGGGGAGGCAGAGGTCCGCGGTGGCCGCCGCGTGGACGGCGAACTGCTTGCGGGCGCGGGCCGGGTCGCGGGCCTCGATCGCCCCGGCGAGGGCGCGGTGGCGCTGGGAGGGAGTGCTGCGCGACTCGGTGCCGCCGGGGTGGCCGGCGAGCAGCCGGGTCAGTTCGTGCTGGATGCCCTGCTCGGCCTCCAACAGCCGCCTGGAGCCGGAGAGTTCGGCGATGTACAGGTGCAGGCCGGCGTCCGCGGTGCGGTAGGCCTCGGCGTCGGCGACGACCGCGTCGGCGGCGTCCTCGAGTTCGCGCATCCGGGCCAGGCCCGCTTCGGAGGCGCGCAGCGCGGCCCGGGCCGAGGCCTCGCCGGAGACCGCGATCCGCCAGGCCGTCAGCTCCTCGATGTCGGCCCGGGTGTACGGGTGCAGGGCGGTGAGTTCGCCGATCCGGGTGAGGATGTCGGGGACCACGAAGGTGCCCGCGCCGCGGCCGCGCCGGGTCTCGATCAGGCCGTCCTCGCGGAGCACCGCCATGGAGTGGCGGACCGTCATCACGGCGACGCCGAACAGCTCGGCCAGGGTCTTCTCCGGCGGCAGGCGGTCACCCCCGACCAGGATCCGCGCGCCGATCAGCTCGCCGAGCCGACGAGCGATCGCTTCGGCCGCCCCCGCGGCACGCACCGGCTCGATGTGTTGGGTCCACCCCTTGCCATCCATGAAATCTATCTTCTAGATTTCGCATCTCATCCGCAAGCCGGCCATGGAGAGCTTATGAGCGTCACCGATCACCCGGAACCCCTCATCGGGATACCCGTCCGTCTCAGCGACGGCGACGCTCCTGGCGCCGACGTGCGCATCGGCGAGGCCAACGCGATCTTCGAGCAGGTCGTCGACCTGGTCCGGGCCGCCGGCGCCCGCCCCGTGCTGCTGCAGCCGGACGCCGAGGGCAACCCGTCGGACGCCGAGCTGGCCGAGTGCGTCGGCTTCGTGGTGCCCGGCGGCGGGGACGTCGACCCGGCCAAGTACGGTGAGGATGCGAACCACCCGTCGCTGTACGACGTCAACCCCGTGCAGGACCGGCTCGACGAGGCCGTGGTCCGGTACGCGCTGGACAACGGCCGCCCGATGCTCGGCATCTGCCGCGGCATGCAGCTGCTGAACATCGTCCGCGGCGGCACCCTGCACGTGGACATGGCGCCGACCGACGTCGCCCACAACCCGGAGCCCGGGATCGAGTGGGCCACCCACGAGGTCGTGCTGTCGGCCGACAGCGCGGTCGCCGAGGCGTTCGGCCGCGACCGGATCGCGGTGGCGTCCGGGCACCACCAGGCGGTGGACCGGGTCGGCGAGGGCCTCGTGGTGTCGGCCCGCGCCGACGACGGCTGCGTGGAGGCCGTCGAGCTGACCGGCGACGCGGACGCGGCCTGGACGGTCGGCGTCCAGTGGCACCCCGAGGCGCTGGAGCCCGTGGCGGCGCTGCGGCTGCCGCTGTTCCGCGCGCTGCTGAACCAGGTGGAGGCCCGGCACGGAGTGGAGCGGCGATCGTGAGCGACGTCAGAGAGAACACCGGGGCCCGGCTGGTCGAGGACGCCCACGACACGGCCGTCGCGGCCGGCGGGGCGCAGCTGTCGCGGAGCCTGCTCAGCCGCCACATGACCATGATCAGCATCGGCGGCGCGGTCGGCGCCGGGCTGTTCGTCGGCTCCGGCGTGAGCATCCAGCAGGCCGGTCCGGGCGTGCTGATCGCCTACGCGCTGACCGCCGTCATCGTCATCGTGGTGATGCGGATGCTCGCCGAGATGTCGGTGACCCGCCCCGACACCGGCGCCTTCGCGGTGTACGGCCGCCTGGCGTTCGGCCGCTGGGCCGGCTTCGCCAGCGGCTGGATCTACTGGGTCGGCTGGCCGCTCGGCATGTGCATCGAGTCGATCGCCGCCGGCCGGATCGTGCACGGCTGGATCCCCGCCGTGCCGGTCTGGCTGATCGCCGTGCTGATGCTCGCCGTGGTGACCGCCGTCAACCTCGGCTCCGTCCGCGCCTACGGCGAGATGGAGTTCTGGGTGGTCTGGGTGAAGGTCGCCGTGATCGCCCTGTTCATCGGCGTCGGCCTGGTCGCGGTGGCCGGACTGCTGCCCGGCACGCCCGCGCCCGGCACCGACAACCTGCTCGGTCAGGGCGGCTTCCTCCCGATGGGCGTCAGCGGGATCGTCATCGCCACCTCCGGCGCGATGTTCTCCTTCTCCGGCACCGAGATCGTCACCATCGCCGCCGGTGAGGCCGAGGACGCGGCCGCCGCGATCCGCAAGAGCACCCGCACCATCATGTGGCGGGTCACCGTGTTCTACCTCGGCTCGCTGTCCGTCGTGGTGCTGCTGCTCCCGTGGAACAGCGCGGCCGTCGGCGACAGCCCGTTCGCCGCCACCCTGGACCACCTCGGCATGCCCGGCGCGTCCACCGTGCTGAACGTGGTGCTGTTCGCGGCGATGCTCTCCACCATGAACTCCCAGGTCTACGCCAGCTCCCGGATGCTGTTCGCGCTGGCCCGCGACCGCGACGCGCCGTCGCTGTTCGCCCGGATCTCCCGCCGCGGCGCCCCGCACACGGCGATCCTGTTCACCTCCGCCCTGGCCGCGGTCTGCCTGGTGCTCGAAGTGGTCCACCCGACGGACGCCTTCGGCCGGCTCGTCGACATCACCGGCGACACCGTCTACGTCACCTGGATCGGCATCGCCGCCGCCCACCTGGTGCTCGGCCGCCAGGACCGCGCCGACGGCCGCCGCCCCGCCGAGGGCACCGCCGTCTGGCTGTTCCCCGGCCTCACCTGGGCCGTGCTGATCGCCCTGCTCGGCCTGTACGCCGTGATGATCGTCCTCGCCGACTCCCGCGTCGACGCCCTGCTGGCCCTGGCCCTCACCGTGGCCGTGTCCCTGGTCGGCCGGTGGCTCCAGCACAGGCAGGCGCCGTCCGCGAACCGATGACCCGACCGGCGGCCGAGGGGGGACGGCCGGTGGGGGGCCGGCCGCCGGGAGCCCCGGATGCGAACCGGGCGAGCCGGTGGGACGGTGTCGGGGAGGCGCGGCGAGATCCGGTCGACCCACGGGGGCGGGCGAGAGACCGGGGCGTCGCGCGGTTCGCGCACCGATAGGGGTCCCGATGTTCGACACCAGTTTTGCGTTCCCCCGCGCCCTGCTGACGCCGACCGCCGGCCCGGGCGGGCGGGTGGTCGTGATCGGGGCCGGCATCGCCGGCCTGGTGTGCGCGTACGAGCTGCAGCGGCGCGGCTTCGACGTGGCGGTGTACGAACGCGGCAACCGGCCCGGCGGGCGGATCCGCACCCACCGGTTCTGGGACGGCACGCACGCCGACCTCGGCGCGATGCGGATCCCCGCGAACCACCACTGCGTGCTGCACTACGTGAACAGGTTCCGGCTGGCCACCCGGCCCTTCGTCAACGCCAACCCGCAGGCCTACTACCACCTGCGCGGCAGCAAGGTCCGGGTGCACGAGGTCGCCGCGCTGTTCCCCGCTTTCGCGCTGCGCCCCGACGAGCGCCACGCCCCGTCCGCGCTGCTGGACCGGATCCTCGCCCCCGTCTGGCGGGCCCTCACCGTCGAACAGCAGCGCCGCGCCCTCGACGGCCGGTGGGACGACCCGGCGCTGGAGCGCGCCGCCTCGGTGTCGCTGTGGCAGTACGTCCACGAGCACCTCTCCCAGGACGCCTGGGACCTGTTCGGCCACGCCAGCGGCCTCGCCCACTACGAGCAGTCCTCGCTGCTGGAAGTCCTGGTCGACTACTTCGGCCTGTTCCACCGCGGCCAGGTCGAACTCGCCGACGGCATGGACGCCCTGGTGCACTCCTTCGTCCGGGCGCTGCGCCCCGGCACCCTGCGGCTGTCCACCCGGATCGACGAACTCGCGCTGCGCGCCGACGGCGTCCGGGTGCGCGGCAGGCGGATCGGCGGGCGGCTCGACGAGGACGCGGACTTCGTGGTCTGCTGCATCCCCGCCCCCGCGCTCGACCAGATCGCCGTCACCCCCGGCCTGCCGCACGCGCAGCGCCACGCCGTGCGCGGCATCAGCTACGCGTCCAGCGCCAAGACGGTGCTGCACGTGACCCACCGCCGCTGGGAGATCGAGGACGGCATCCACGGCGGCGGCAGCTTCACCGACCTGCCGATCCAGCAGTGCTGGTACCCGTCCGACAACGCGGTGCGCTCCGACGGCGGCGTCAACGGCTCCGGCACCCCCCGCTGGGACGCCCGCGACCGGCTGCGCTCCGCCGAACCCGCCGCGCTGCTCGGCGCCTACCTGTGGGGCGCCAACGCGCGCCGGTTCGCCGCGCTGGAACAGGCCGACCGGGAGGCGCTGGTGCTGGAGTGCCTGGAGAAGCTGCACCCCGGCATCACCGGCGACGTCGACGACATCGTGCACTGCAACTGGGACGTGCAGACCGGCATGGGCGGCGGCGCGTTCGCCCACCTCACCCCCGGCGAGCACACCCGCTACCTGTCGGTGCTCGGCGCGCCGCACCCGGCGCACCGGCCGCGGATCTTCTTCGCCGGCGAGCACCTGTCCGGCGCGCACGCCTGGTGCCAGGGCGCCGCGCAGTCCGCGCTCGGCGCCGTCGGCGCGCTGCTGGACCACGCCCGGCAGGCCCGCACCGCCGCCCCGGTGAGCGCCCCGTGATGGACCGGGCGCAGCTGCTCGCCCCGCTGACGCCCGCCCCGGGCGGCGCCGAACAGGTCGGCGTCGAGGTCGAGTGCGGCCTGCTCGACCCGGTCACCGGAATCGGTGCCCGCTACTCGGGCCCGCGCGGCGTACGCGCCGTGCTGGAGGCGGTACTTCGGCACTGGGGCGGCGAACCCGAGCAGGACGGCGACTGCCTGACGGGCGTCCGGCTGCCCGACGGCAGCACCGTCACGCTGGAGCACGGCGGGCAGATCGAGTACTCCTCCACCCCCGGGCCCGGCGTCGGCAAGACCATGGACGACGTCCGGGCCGCGCTGGCCCGGCTCGCCGACCTGGCGGCCGGCTTCGACCTGGCCCTCGTCCCCGGCGGCAACCTGCCGTTCGGCCGGCTCGCCGACGTCGAATGGGTGCCGATGTCACGGGGCGCGCTGATGCGCCAGTACTTCGCCGACCTCGGCCCGGCCGGGGCCCGCGCCCCGCACGTGATGGCGCTGTCGCTCTCCACCCAGGCCACCCTCGACTTCCTCGACCCCGCCGACTTCACCCGGAAGCTGCGGATGCAGACCGCCGTCGCCCCCGTGGTCTCCGCCCTGCTCGTCAACTCCCCCCTGCACGAGGGCCGTCCGTGCGGGCTGCTGTCCCACCGCAGCTGGGCCTGGCTGCGGATGGACCCGCGCCGGGCCGGCCTGCTGCCCCCCGGACTGCGGCCCGACGTCGGCGCCGAGGACGTCGTCGACTGGGCGCTCGGCATCCCGCTGATCCACTACCGCACCCGCGACGGCCGCCACCACCGCGCCCCCGAGGGCAGCTTCGCCGAACTGCTCGGCCACGGCCTCGACGACGCCCCGCGGCGCTGGGCCGCCCACCTCGACCAGCTGTGGACCGACACCCGGGTGCGCCGCACCCTGGAACTGCGCGGCGCCGACGGCCCGCCCCACCCCCACCTCTCCGCGCTGCCCGCACTCTGGACCGGGCTCGCCTACCACCGCGAATCCTGCGACGCCGCCTGGGAGTTGACCGGCCGTCACAGCGCCGCCGAGCACCGCGCCGCGCGCGCCGGACTCCCCGTCCGCGGCCTCGACACCCGCCTCGGCGACACCCCGGTCCGCCCGCTGGCCGCCGAACTGCTGCGCCTCGCCCGGGCCGGCCTGGACGCCCGGGTCGCCGCCGGACTCGAACCCCCGCACGTGCCCGGCCTGCTCGACCCGCTGGACGAGATCGTCGCCACCGGCCGCACCTTCGCCGAACAGACCCTGGCGCGCTGGGACGGCGAACTGCGCCGCGATCCGGCCCGCTACGTGGCGCTGTACCGGATCTGACGCTACGTCAACCTGCTTGCGCAGGCGGCGATCAGGGCGTCGGTCACCTGCGTGACCCGCGCGCCCCAGCGGACGTTGGCGTTCACCTCGCACAGGGTGAAGGCGCCGTCCTCCTCGAAGAGCAGGTCGACGCCCGCGAGCACCAGGCCGACCTGCTCGGCGGCCCGCACCGCCAGCTGCTCCGCCACCGGGAAGCGGCCCGGGCACGGCTCGACGGTGCCGCCGAGCGAAACGTTCGACTGCATCAGGCCGTTGGCGGAACTGCGCAGCCCGACGGCCACCGCGCGGCCCTCGACCACGATCACCCGCAGGTCGCGGCCGTGCGAGTGCCGCACGTAGCGCTGGAACAGGAACGGCACGTCGGGACGCAGACAGCCCTGGACATCGGCCACCATCGCCGCGTCCCGCGCCAGGAACACCTGGTGGCCGCCGCTGCCGCGCACCGCCTTCACCACGCACGGCTCGGGGATCCCGGCCGCCACCGCTAGGTCCGGCCGGGTGTCGGTGTAGGTGCGGGTGTCGGGGACGGGCAGGCCTGCCCCGGCGAGCGCCTGAAGCTGCCAGAACTTGTTGACGCAGGTCAGGATCGCCTCCGGCGGGTTGATCAACTGCGTTCCCATCGCCTGGAGTTGCCGCAGCAGGGTGATCTCCCGGTCGGTGCTCAACGGGGTCATCGCCAGGCGCACCACGGCCGCCCGGGGCGGCGTGATCGGACGCCCCGCCAGATCGTGCAGGGTCAGCTTCCCGCCCGTCACGCCCAGCAGCACCCGATCGGTCGACACCACCGCGAACCGCGACCCGAACGCCGCGGCGAAATCCCGGGCCAGCCGTTTCGCCACCGGGGACTCCCGGACGGCGGGGCCGAGCAACAGCCACAACTCGGCCTCGGGCAGGGGCTCTTCGGCCACGGAACGGTCTCCTCGGATCGACGGGTGCACGGGCGGCACCATCATCTGCGCCCGGAGCGCCCCCGGTACAGCCACCGCGCCGACCGTGCGCACCGGGGCCGGTCCGGCCGATCGCGCCGATCCGACAGGACCGACCGGACCGGCCCCAGGGGGCGCGACCGCCGACGGAGTGCGCCCACTGCGCCCCCCAGCGCCCGCGTGTCCGGCCCCGGGTTGTCGGGCGGCGACCGCCGGTGCGACGCACGATGGCGGCCACCCTTTTCGTTCGTCTGCTCACCGAGGAAGGACCCACCGCCCGTGGCCGTTCCCACCACGCTCGACCACACCGTCACCGACTACAGCCTCCCGCACGCCTACTGGCTGGCGCGCGCCTCCGACCTGGCCTACCAGGACGACGCCACCGTCGAGCAGCAGACCCGCGACTGGGGCTTCCCGACGGTCCGGCACCACGTCACCGCGTTCACCCCGCCGTTCCCGCTCCAGGACACCCAGGCGTACACGGCGGCCAGCGACCGGATGATCATCACGGCGTTCCGCGGCACCGAGCCCAAGGAGATCCGCGACTGGCTCTCCGACGGCACCACCCCGCCCTGGCCCGGGCCGGCCGCCACCGGCTACGTGCACTACGGCTTCGCCGAGGCACTGGAGTCGATCTTCCCGACCGTCAAGGACGCCGTCGCCGAACTCCGCACCAACGGGCAGACCGTCTGGTTCACCGGGCACAGCCTCGGCGGCGCGCTCGCCATGCTGGCCGCGGCCCGGCTGCTCCTGGAGGCCCCCGAACTCCGGGCCGACGGCGTGATCACCTTCGGCCAGCCCCGGACCTGCGACCGACTGCTGGCCGCCGCCTACAACAAGGGCCTCAAGGACCGGAGCCACCGCTTCGTCAACAACAACGACATCGTGCCCCAACTGCCGCCGGAACCGGCCTTCACCCACGTCGACGTCCTGCGCTGGATCGACTCCTCGGGCCGGATCCACGAGAAGGGCGCCGGCCCGGTGGGCGACCTCGCCAACCGGGCGAAAGGCCTGGCGGCCGACGCGTTCTCGCCCACCGGCGACGGGATCCGGGACCACTTCATGCGGAACTACCTGGCGGCGATCGAGAAGAACCTGTGACCCCCGGTCGCGCTCTCCCTGCTTTCGCGCTCGCTCGGGAGATTTTGAGCAGACACGGTCACGATTTGGCACAGACATTACGGACACTTCATGACCGGTCGTACTGGACGGTCACACGAGGTCTATTCGCGTAGACGCCCGATACCCCACCATGGTGCCGCTCCAGGAACCATCACGTCGGACCCGATCCGGGTCCGGCGTCCATGGCCTGCCCGGGATCCGGGCGGCCACCACAGGTGGAGGCTCCCCCATGTTCTCCCTGCACTCTGCACAGCGGTTCCGTGCGGTGCTGACCGGTGTCGCGCTGACCGGTCTCGCCGTCACCGCCGCCCCGGGCCTCGCGTCCGCGGCCCCCGCGTCCGCCCCCTCGCGGCACGCGACCCGGGTCTCGGCGGTGGACGCCATCGAGGACGGCGCGGCGCGCTCCCTCGCCCTCTCGCTCGGTGACCCGGCCTGGCGGCACCAGGTCGCCGGCGCCCTGTCCCAGGGCAAGGCCGTCGATCTGCGCGGTCTGACCGCCGGTTCGGCCACCAAGGGCGCGGCCGGTCTCGGCGCGCACCTCGCGAAGGCGGACCGTCAGGTCGCCGACGCCAAGGGCCTCGGCGCGGACACCGGTTCGCTGCTCCAGGCCCGCCTGGTCGGCGCCGCGGTCGACGGCGTGGAGCCGCTGGTGGCGTCCTCGCCGTCGGACGACAACGCCACCGCGGTGGTCGCGTACGACAGCACCGGCAAGGCGTACGACCTGGCCGCGGACCACGCCCCCGACCGTCCGGTCATCCTGGTGGACGTGGACACCGACAAGGCCACCGAGGCCGGGATGAAGGTGCTGCGGCAGGAGCTGGCCGCCGCGGGCCTGCAGGCCCCGGTGAGCGCGCCGGTGAACACCGCCGCGGCCGCCGCCGGCTTCTGGACCACCCGGGTCACCGCCGTGACGGTCAAGGACGTCAAGGAGCCCTGGTTCAAGGGCGCCGCGGAGATCTTCGACCTGGTCACCGGCTTCGGCCTGGACGGCAAGGTGCGGGTCGACACCGTGACCATGCCGTACCTGGACGACGCCAACAAGACGTACTACCCGAACCAGATCCTGGTGAACTGGTCGCTGTACAAGTACAACCTGGCCGACGTCGTGATGATGGAGGACGACGGCGACACCAACTACTCCTCGCTGGCCAAGGCGCTGGCGGCGGTGCTGCTGACCATCACCGACCAGGGCGCGTACATCCCGCTGGTCAACGCGGTCATCGACGCGATGCCGTCGTCCTGGTGGACCGACGACCCGGACTACGTCGAGTCCTGGTACACCCTGGCCACCACCACGACCGGCACCCGCACCGGCGCCTCGGGCAACGGGACGATGACCTTCGACCGGTACTGGGTGTCCGCACTCTGACGGACCGACGGGAATGAGCCGGGCGCCGGCAGGAGTTGTCGCTCCCGCCGGCGCTCCGGAGTTTTTGGGCCCCGGGGCCCGGAGATGGTGTGATTCCGACGCCGACTCCGGACGGGCCGGCCCGAGGGAGGAAGTCCGCTGTCCGCCGAGCTCCCCGCCGAGCCGCTGACCGCCGCCGACCGTGCGGAGTGCTGGCACCAGGCGGTGGCCAGTGCGTTCGTGCCGATGGCGGTGGAGTTCCTGGAGGACGAGCCGCCGCCGGGGACGATCGTCGGCCACCGGCTCGGCCAGGTGCGGATCCTGCAGGTCAAGGCCGGGCCGCAGATGGTGACCCGGACCAGGCAGCTGATCGCCCGGGAGGACGCCGGGTCGCTGATCCTGACGCTCCAGCAGCGCGGCACCTCGCTCAAGGAGCAGGACGGGCGGGAGACGTCGATCCGGCCCGGGGAGTTCTCGATCACCGACGCGTCCCGGGTGTTCCGCAAGCGCGTCGACGAGGACTTCACGTTCACGTCCTTCCACTTCCCGCGCGCCGAACTGGACGTCCACGAGCGGGACCTGCGAGCGCTGACCGCCACCACCTTCGGCCCCGGCGAGGGCAGCGCGGCGCTGGTGGCGACCTACCTGGCCGGGATGGCCCGGGAGGCGCCGGCGCTGGACGAGGCGGTCGGGCGGCGGGCCGCGGCGACCGCGCTCGACCTGCTGGCGCTGCTGATCGACGACCGCTGCGGGCGGGAGCGGCCGAAGGGCCTGCACGGCGCCGCCTCGCTGGAGCGGGTCAAGGACCACATCCGGCGCAACCTCGGCGACCCGGACCTGTCGCCGGAGACCATCGCCCGGGCGCACCACATCTCGCTGCGCCACCTGCACCGGCTGTTCGAGGACGAGGAGACGACGGTGAGCCGGCTGATCCTGCGGTCCCGGCTGGACGCGTCCGCCCAGGACCTGTCCCGGCCCGGCCCGTCGGTCGCGGCGGTCGCCCAGCACTGGGGATTCGGCAGCCCGGCGCACTTCAGCCGGGCCTTCCGCGCCGCGTACGGCGTCTCGCCGAGCCAGTGGCGGGCGCAGCACACCGCGGGCCGAGCGGGCCCCCGGGCCGGGCGGCGCCAAACCGGTTCGGCATCGAACTCGGTTGCGGGTAACGTGAATTGTGTCCGGTTTCGATCCCGGACCACACCGCCTCGGAGAGGATGCGTTCCCCGCATGACACCCGATCACCTCGCCGTCCAGCTCGCCGACCCGATCCAGCGCCGGGTGTTCTCGGCGGTCGCCCTGGGTGCGACGACCTCCGCCGAGGTCCTCGCCGTCTCGGGGCTCGCCGCACCGGACGCCGCCCCCGCCATCGGGCGGCTGGTCCGGGCCGGCCTGCTCGTCCAGGGCCGCGGCACGGTGGCCCTGAACGAGGACGCCCTCGCCGCCGCCGCGGACGCCGCCGCCCGTCGCGTCGCGGACGAGGCGGCGAAGGAGCAGCCCGACCCGCGGCTGCGCGGCCGGATCCGCGGCGGCGTCCTTGTGGACCTGCCCGAGGAGGACCAGGAGGCCCGCCGCGCGGTGCTCGGGCACCTCGCCGGGGCCACCTTCGCGCCGGGCGAGGTGTACGACGAGCGGACGGTCACCGACCGCCTGCGGCCGTGGTGCGAGGGCGGTCCGGTGGACGCGGTCGCACTGCGCCGCGCCCTGGTCGACGACGGGCTGCTGGCCCGCGGGTCCGGCCGCTACCGGCTGAACCCCTGAGGGCCGACCGCGGTGTGGTCCGGGCCGCCGACGTCGGTCGGCGGCCCGGATCCGTCAGGAAGCGCGGTCGTGGGATCCGCTCGGCTCCGGGGCGGCGCCGGCCGTGCCCCGCCGGCGGTGGACCAGCCAGGCGCCCAGGACGGCGAGGGCGGTGATCGGCCAGGTGGAGATGCTGAGCGGCCCGGCGAACAGCGGGTCGACGAGGCGGTCGGAGACCTCGCGGGTCAGCGGCAGCGCGAACTCGTTGAGCGAGACGTGCGCCGCGACGGCCGCCCAGACCGAGCCGGTGGACAGCCGGACGGTGGCGATGACGGTGCCGAGCAGCATTGCGGTGACCACGGCGACGGGTATGCCCAGCAGGACCGAGTGGCCGGGGTAGCTTCCGCCGAGCGCGGTCATCGGGACGTGCCAGGCTCCCCAGATCGCGCCGCCGATCAGCAGGCCGCGAGTCCTGCCGTGGTGCAGCAGCCGCGGCAACAGGTAGCCCTGCCAGCCGAGTTCCTCGCCGAAGTACAGCGGAAGCGACACCAGCGCGCTCAGCACGAGCGGAGCGATCGTGCCCGGACCGGGCAGGTGCGCGGGGCTGTACCGGCCGGCCAGTGCGGCCACCGCCAGGCCGGCGGCGGTGAGGCCGAGCGGGATCGTCAACGCGACTGCCACGGAACGGAGTTCGTGCCGCCACGGGGTGGCCCTGGCGAGCCCGAGGATTCGGGCGGCCCCGCGCAGGCCGTGGCGGCGCGCGGTGAGGCCGAAGGCGGTCAGCGCCGGCACCAGCATCATCAGGATCGTGCACGCCGCCGCGAGCGGCGGCGTGCCCTGCGCGGCGCTGGTCCGGCGGAGGCCGTCGAGCCAGAGCGGCACCATGGCGAGCCACGCCCCGACGAAGCTGATCGAGAGGAACGGGAGGAGGCCGGAGGGCGGGTTCGGTTTCATGACCGGGACGCTACGAACCGGGCGCCGGTCGGGACGATCGTGCAGGCTCGTCGATCGATGGTGTAGCTGGCTCCACTGCGCCGGGGGACCCGGACGGGAAAGACTGGCCACCGTGAACAGGTTGTCGAAAACGCGTGCGGTGGCCGCCCGTTCGGCGCGTGCCACCGGCTACTGCGCGGCCCTCCTCGGCCGCGGACTGGCACTGATCGTGCTGGTGCCCGCGCTCGTCTACTCGTCCGTGCTCTGCCTGGTCGGCCCGGGCCTGCTCGTCCTGCCGTACGAGCTCCGGCTGTTGCGCCGCCTGGCCGACGTCGATCGGGTGCGGCTCGGCCGGTGGGCGGCGGCGCCGGTGGCGGCGGCCGGGCCGCACGGGAAAAGGCGCCTGATGACGATGCTGGCGGACCCGGCGACCGGTCGGGACCTGCGCTGGGCGCCCGGCGCGATGGTGGCCGGCACCGTGCTCGGGATCGTCGGCGTGGCGCTGTTCCTGTTCCCCGTGGCCGTGCTCGTGCTCGCGGGCCTGTGGTGGCTGTTCCCCGCGGACGAGCCGATCCGGCTGATCCTGAACGTCCCGATCCGCAGTTGGTGGTCCGTGCTCGGCGTCGGGGTGCCCCAGTTCCTGCTGAGCGTGCTGCTCGCCCTGTTCGGGCCGCCCCTGGTGGCCGGGCTCGCCGCGTCGGTGAGCCGGTGGCTGCTCGCCCCCTCGGCCGCCGCGGTCCTCGCCGAACGCGTGGCGACGCTGGACCGCACGCGCACCGGGGCGATCGACGCGCACGGCAGCGAACTGCGCCGTATCGAGCGGGACCTGCACGACGGCACCCAGGCCCGGCTGGTCTCCCTCGCCATGCAACTCGGCCTCGCCGAGCGGACGTTCGGCTCCGACCCGGCGGCCGTGGGTCCGCTGCTCACCCGGGCGCGACAGGGCGCGGAGGAGGCGATGGCCGAGCTCCGCGACGTGCTGCGCTCCGTCTACCCGCCGATCCTCGCCGACCGCGGCCTGGCCGGCGCGGTCGCGGCGGTCGTCGCCCGCTGCCCCGTCCCCGCCACCCTCGACGTCGGCGAACTCGGCGAGGTGCCGGCGCGGATCGAGGTCGCCGTGTACTTCGCCGTCACCGAGGCGCTCACCAACGCGACCAAGCACAGCCGCGCCGCATCCGTGTCGGTCACCCTGACCAGGACCGGCGCCGCCGTCCGCGCGGAGATCGCCGACGACGGCCGGGGCGGGGCCGCCGAGGGCGGCGGCACCGGGCTGCGCGGCATGCGGCAGCGCGTCGAGGCGGTGGACGGCGTCCTGCTGGTGCAGAGCCCGCCCGGCGGGCCCACCGTGATCACCGTGGAGTGCCCGTGCGCATCCTGATCGCCGAGGACAACGCGCTGCTCGCGCAAGGCCTGTCCGCGCTGCTGGACGCGCTGGGCCACCAGGTGCTCGGCACGGTCGGGGACGCCGAGTCCTTCGTCACGGCCGCCGTCGCCCACCGGCCGGACGTGTCCGTGGTCGACGTCCGCCTCCCGCCGTCCTTCACCGACGAGGGCGTCAGGGCCGCGCTGCGCGCCAGGGAGCACGTCCCCGGTCTGCCGATCCTGGTGCTCTCCCAGTACGTCGAGGACACCTACGCCAGGGAGCTGCTCGCCGACGGCGCCGGCGTCGGCTACCTGCTCAAGGACCGGGTCGCCCGCATCGACGACTTCCTGGAGGCGCTGCACCGGGTCGCCGCCGGCGGCACCGCGCTGGACCCGGACGTCGTCCGGCAGCTGTTCGCGACGCACGGCAACCCGCTGTCCCGGCTCACCGAACGCGAACGCGAGGTGCTCGCGATGATGGCCCAGGGGTACGGGAACTCCGAGATCGCCGCTCGGCTCGTGGTCACCGAACGGGCCGTGCACAAGCACGTCGGGAACATCTTCGGGAAGCTCGACCTCCCCCCGGAGGATAGCGGTGACCGGCGGGTCCTCGCGGTGCTCACCTATCTCGGCGCGCCCCAGCGGCCGTCCGGGCGGGCGAGGTGACGCACCGTCGAGCCCTCGGCGGGCAACGGTGCGCGGATCGGCCGAGGGGAGTGCGCCCGGGGGAGAACGGGACGGGCGCGGACTTCCTGGCCTGAGGTCGTCCCGCTGTCCGAACTCCCCCTTGATCCGAAGGACTTGACCATGACCGAGAACAACACGCCCACCGTCGTGCTGGTGCACGGCGCCTTCGCGGACGCCTCCGGCTTCGGCCGGCTGATCCCCGAACTGCTCGCCGACGGACCGGAGAACCGGGTCGAGGCCGTGCTCCTCGCCCACCGGGCCGACCCGGCACGATGCGGCGTCAGGGGATTCGGGCAGGTGAGGATTCGGTGTGATCGGCTGCCGTGCCCCCGTCGCAGACCGTAGGGTTCGGAACCGCGCACCCGACGGGGGAAGGGACGGGCAGGTGCAACCACTCGACGGGATGGATCCGCGGCAGGTCGGGCCGTACACGCTGGTGGGCCGGCTCGGGGCCGGCGGCATGGGCGCGGTCTACCTGGGGCGCTCGGCCGGCGGCCGGGCCGTCGCGGTCAAGGTGGTTCGGCCGGAGCTCGCCGAGGACACCGGGTTCCGGCAGCGGTTCCGGCAGGAGGTGGCGGCCGCCCGGCGGGTCTCCGGCGCGTTCACCGCGCCCGTGGTGGACGCCGACCCGGAGGCCGCGCTGCCGTGGATGGCCACCGCGTTCGTTCCCGGCCTGTCGCTGCGGCAGGCCGTCGAGCGGTACGGCCCGCTGCCCGTCGCCACCGTCCGCACGCTGGCCGCCGGACTCGCCGAGGCGCTCGCCGAGGTGCACCGCGCGGGGCTGATCCACCGCGACCTGAAGCCCGGCAACGTGCTGCTCGCGCTGGACGGGCCGCACGTCATCGACTTCGGCATCTCCCGGGCCGCCGACGCCGAAGGGCTGACCACCACCGGCGCGGTGATCGGCTCCGCGCCGTACATGTCCCCCGAACAGGCCCTCGGCGAGCCGCTCACCCCCGCCGGCGACGTGTTCTCGCTCGCCTCCACCGTGGCGTACGCGGCCCTCGGTCGGAACCTGTTCGGCGAAGGGGCCGGGGCGGCCGTGCTGTTCCGGATCGTCAACACCGAACCCGACCTCGGCGAGCTGCCCGCCGACCTGCGCACCCTGGTCGCCGCCTGCCTCGCCAAGAACCCCGCCCACCGGCCGACGCCCCGTCAACTCGTCGCCCACGTCGCCCTGGCCGGGCACCCCGCCGACCCCGACGGCTGGCTGCCGCCCGCCGTCGCCACCGAGGTGCGGGCCGTCCGCGCCGTGCTCACCGCGCCGCCCGCACCACCCCCGATGCCCGCGCACGCGCCCGAGCCCGCACCCGCGCCGGTCGACCGGCCGCCGCCGTCGCACGGGCCGCGCCGCCGGACGCTGCTCGCCCTCGGCGGGGGCGTCCTCGCCGCCGGTGCGGCCGGCTCCGCCTACGCGCTGATCGACCGGGGCCGCGGCACACCGTCCGGCAGGCAGGCCGCCCCGCCGGTGCGGCCGAGCGCGGACGTCCCCGAGGCCGTCCCGCTCTGGCAGAACCGGCAGGTCACCCTGCCGTGCGTCCAACTGCTGTCGCTGGACGCCGCGGTGGTCGGCATCACGACCCGGCAGACCTGGGCGGTCGTCGACGACGGCAAGCCGAAGTGGACGCTGGACGACACCGCGGCGGGCGTCACCTTCGCCCTCGACCCGCTCCAGCCGCACCCCGTCGCCGCCTTCGACGGCCACCGCATCCAGCTGGCCGGAATGGGCGGCGCCGCCGCCCCGGGCGGCCTGGCGACCGTCCTGCTCGCCATCGACCCGGGCGACGGCAAGGTCGACGGCAGGGTCACGCTCGACCAGCCGCAGGCGACCGGCGTGACGCGCTTCGCGGGGATCCGCGGCGGCATCGCGTACGTGGTCGGCGTGGGCCAGGGCAGGCACCAGGGCGGCAGCAACGTGTGGGCGGTCGACCTGGCCGGGCGGCGCACCGCCTGGTTCCACGGCGAGGACCTGCTGCTGCTGGAAGCCGCCCTGCTGCCCGGCGGCGACCGGATCCTGGTCTCCAGCGCCGACCGCCTCAAGGCCGTCGACGCCACCGGCGCCGTCGCCTGGACGGCCGGCCTGCAGTCCTTCGGCATCGCCGCCGGCGGGGGCTGGTTCCTCACCCCCGACAAGGACGGCGCCCTCACCGCCCTGGACCCCGTCACCGGCAAACCCGCCTGGTCCGCCCCCGGCATCGCCGGCCCCCGCGTCACCGGCAGCGCCTTCGCGCACGGCCCCGACGACAGCCTGCTGCACTGCCTGTGGACCGACAGCGACGGCGGCTACTCCGTCGGCGCCCTCGACCTGGGGAGCGGCGCCCCGCGCTGGCGGACCCCGCTGCCGCCCGACGGCCCCGGCACCGGCGCCGGCGCGTACGGCGCCGACCTGCTGTACGCCGACGACACCCTCTACCGGATCGGCCGCGACGCGGTGGTCTGGGCCCTCGACCCCGCCACCGGCCGGGCCCGCTGGAAGTACTCCGGCCTCAAGGGCGCCGACCCGGCGACGCTGACCTGGACGGCCGGCGCGGGACGGCTGTGCATCGCCGCCCAACGCCCGACGATCCTCACCGCCCTGCCCGCGAAGGGACACTGACGATGCATCCGCTCGGCCCCACCGACCCCGCCCAGGTCGGCCCCTACCTGCTGCTCGGCCGACTCGGCGCGGGCGGCATGGGCGCCGTCTACCTCGGCCGGTCGGCCGGCGGCCGCACCGTCGCGGTCAAGCTGATCCGGCCCGAACTCGCCGACGACCAGCGGTTCCGGGCCCGCTTCCGGCGCGAGGTCTCGGCCGCCCGCACCGCGTCCTCCGCGTTCACCGCCCCCGTCGTGGACGCCGACCCGGACGCGCCGCTGCCCTGGCTCGCCACCGCGTACATCCCCGGCATCCCGCTCGACGAGGCCGTCCGCCTGGTCGGCCCGTTCCCCGAACCGGTGCTGCGGATCCTCGCCGCCGGCATCGCCGAGGAACTCGCCGCCATCCACGCCGCCGGGCTGGTCCACCGGGACATCAAGCCCAGCAACGTGCTGCTCGCCCTGGACGGCCCGCACGTCATCGACTTCGGCATCGCCCGCGCCGCCGACGACAGCGTCCTCACCGCCGAGGGCGCCGTCCTCGGCACCCCCTCGTTCCTGTCGCCCGAGCAGGCCCTGGCCCGGCCGATCGTCCCTGCCTCCGACGTCTTCTCGCTCGGCGCGACCCTGGTGCACGCCGCGACCGGCGCGGGCCCGTTCGGCGGCGGCCACCCCGTCGAGGTGGTCCGCCGGGTCGCCGCGGAGGAACCCGACCTCGCCGCCGTCCCCGCCGGGCTGCGCCTGCTGATCGCGGCCTGCCTCGCCAAGGACCCCGCCGACCGGCCGACGCCCCGTCAACTCGTGGACTCCCAGCGGCTCGCACCGCAGCCGCCCGGGGCGTGGCTGCACCCCGCGCTGCTCGCCGCCGTCGAACGCTCCGCGGCCGTGCTGGCGCCCACACTGCCCCCGCCGCCGGTCGCACCCACGGTGGAGCTGCCGCCCGACCTCCCGCAGCCGGAGCCGAAGCGCCCCGCGCGGCGGACCCTGCTCTACGGGCTGGCCGGCGGCGCGGCGGCGCTGGCCGGCGGCGGGACGGCGGCGTACCTGACGTTCGGCCGGACGCCCGACAAGTCCGCCGGCGCGCAACGGAGTTCGGCATCGGCGCCCGATCCCACCGACCCGGACCGCCCGCTCGGCACCACCAACATCGCCGCCGCGCTGTGGACGGTGCCCGTGCCCGACCCGCTCAACCAGATCGTCGCGGACGGCGAGAGCATCCTGACCGTCGACGCCAAGAGCCTCCGCGGCTTCGACCGCGACGGCAAACCCCGCTGGGAACCGAAGACCTCCCAGGGCGCCGTGCCGGCCCCGACGCTCGGCCTGGTCGCCGCCGCCGGCGGCAAGGGCTACTACGTCAGCTGGGAACGGGTCGGCGCGACCGTCGTCGGCATCCGCACCTCGCTCAAGGCGATCGACCTGGCCACCGGCGAAGTCGCCTGGTCGTTCGCCCGGCCCGGACTGAGCGCCACCACCGGCGCGGTCGCCGGCGTGCTGGACGGCGCCGTCTACGTCCAGGGCCTCGGCTCCTCCGCCTCGGCCGGGGGCCAGTTGATGTTCCTGTGGGCGGTGGACACGGCCACCCACGACCTCCGCTGGGAACAGCGGTTCCCGTTCTCCGGAGTGGGCAGCGGACGCCTCGCCGTCCCCACCGCCGGAACCCGCCTGCTCTGGCAGCGGACCGACATGTCCAACGGCAAGTCCACCCTGCAGGGCCTCGACACCACGAACGCCGGCCTCTCCGCCTGGCAGCAGAACCCGCCCGGCGCCACCCTCGGCGCCGGAGCCCTCCTCCAGCCCTTCACCGACGGTCCGCACACCTCCGCCGGCGGCCGCCTGCTCTACCTCGCCGACCGGGTCTACGCCCTCGACCCGGCGGACGGGACGGTGGCGTGGAAGTCCGATGCCGCCATGACCTACCAGGCGGTGGTGGCGAACGCCGACGCCACGACCGTCTTCGCCGTGGCCGTGGACTACAAGACCCTCACCGTCAGGGTCCAGGCCCTGGACGCGAGCAACGGCGCCGTCCGCTGGGCCGGCACCCTGCCCGTCGGCGCCCTGGCCACCAACCTGGCCGCCCAGTTCGCCGACGACACCCTCTACCTCTGGATCCACGGCAAGGTCTGGGCCCTCGACCCCGGCACCGGCGTCGCCCGCTGGACCTACGACTTCCTGGCCCCCAGCCTCACCCTCACCGTCCCCTTCTGGGCCGGCGGCGGCCGCGTCTACGGCCCCACCGAGCAGGGCCTGACAGCGGTCGCGGCCACCGGCAAGGCGTAGCCCGGCCCGCTGCGGGCGGGGGTCGGAGCCGGCTCTGCCGCACGCCCTTTAATGGCATGCCCATGACTTGCTGTCCGGTCTCGGACAGTCCGAATGGCGACACCCCGACGACCTTCCGGGCCGCTCCGGAACCCGCGAAGCTATTGATCGCCGCCAGGGAAACCGACCGGGCGGCGAACCGGAGCGAGCGTCAACCGCGGGACGCCGAACCGGAGTCCGTCCACCTGTCACTGCCGTTGAGGGGAACCACCGACATGCTCACTCGTCTCGCCAAGGCCGCCGCGGTCGCCGCCCTCGCGCTCACCGCCCTGATCGCCGCCCCGGCCGCGGTCACCGCCCTCACCTCCGACGCCCCGGCCGGCACCGTGACCGTCGCCGACGGCAGCCTCGGCTGGGGCTGACCCCCTTGGACCTCGTCCACGCCAGCCTGCGGCGCAGAGAACCCGGCCCCGCCTCGCCGGACGAGGCGCACGAGACGGTCGGCATCCTCTGGGCCCACGCCCTCCCCGGCGACGCGCTCCAGCACATCACGGCCCGCAGCGAGACCGACCGGCTCGACCTCCTGCTCTACCTGCGGACCCGCGACCCCGCCGACGCCCGGCCGGCGGCCGTCCACGCCGCGCACACCCTGATCCGCCGCGGCCACCAGGCATCGCCCGTGCTGGCCCGTCGCTACTTCGCGCCGGAGCCGGTCACCGACTGACCTCCCGCCGTCGGCACGCCGGACCCCCGGGGTTCGCGTCCTCCGCGCACCGGCCGCCGGGGGTTCGCGCAGGTCAGGGTCGATGTGCGGCCCCGGTAGCCTGGGCGGGTGGAAGCGATTCTGGTCAGTGCGTGTCTGCGCGGGGTGCCGTGCCGGTTCGACGGGCGGGACAAGGCGTCGCCCGCCCTCGCGGAGCTGCTCGACGGGCGGCGGGCGGTGTCGTTCTGCCCGGAGGTGGCGGGCGGGCTGGCCACCCCGCGACGGCCGGCGGAGCTGATCGGCGGCGACGGGCACGACGTGCTGGACGGCGCCGCGCGGGTGGTGGACGACGCCGGGCACGACGTCACGGCGGAGTTCGTCACGGGTGCCGAACGCGCGCTGCTCGCCGCGCAGCGGGCGGGTTGCACGGAGGCGGTGCTGATGCCCCGCAGCCCCTCGTGCGGCCGGGGCGCCGTGTACGACGGCTCGTTCGCGGGCGCGCTGGTGCCGGGCGACGGCGTGACGGCGGCCCTGCTGGAACGCAACGGGATCACCGTCCGTCCGGCACCGGGTGTCTGACCGGGCGCTCTGCCGGTGGCGAATCTGCGGCGGGCAGAGAACCGGCTGACGGGGGTCGTTCGGGGTGAACAGTGGAGTGGAAGACGCACTCCCGCTCCGACGAGGAGACCCGATGACACCGTTCAGCACCCGCCAACCCCGTGCGGAGGACGGCGACACGCCGCCCAGCCGCTTCGACGACCACCTCGCGGCGCAGTTGCTCGCGCAGCGGATCGTCCTGCTCGGCACCCAGGTCGACGAGGTGTCGGCGAACCGGGTGTGCGCGCAGCTGCTGCTGCTCTCCGCGGAGGACCCGCGCACCGACATCAGCCTGTACGTCAACAGCCCGGGCGGGTCGGTGACGGCGGGCCTGGCGATCTACGACACCATGCGGCTGATCCCGAACGACGTCTCCACGCTGGCGATGGGATTCGCCGCCAGCATGGGGCAGTTCCTGCTGACCGTGGGCACGGCGGGCAAGCGGTTCGCGCTGCCGAACGCGCGGATCATGATGCACCAGCCGTCGGCGGGCATCGGCGGCACCGCCTCGGACATCGCGATCCAGGCGGAGAACCTGGAGTACACCAAGCGGGCGATCGAGCGGATCACCGCCGCGCACACCGGGCAGAGCGAGGAGACCATCGCCCGCGACGGCGACCGGGACCGCTGGTTCACGGCCGAACAGGCCAAGGAGTACGGGATGGTGGACCAGGTGGTGGAGTCGCTGGCCGACATCCGCCCGGCCGCCAACCGCCGACGGATGGGGCTGTAGACATGGGCTCGTACACGGTTCCCTACGTGGTCGAGAGGACGGCTCAGGGCGAGCGGTCCTACGACGTGTTCAGCCGGCTGCTGAACGAACGGATCATCTTCCTCGGCACCGACATCGACGACGGCGTCGCCAACGTGGTGATCGCCCAGCTGCTGCACCTGGAGTCGGCGAGCCCGGGGGAGGAGATCGCGATCTACCTGAACTCGCCCGGCGGATCGTTCACTTCGCTGATGGCGATCTACGACACGATGACCTTCGTGCAGTCGCCGATCTCGACGTTCTGCGTCGGCCAGGCGGCGTCCACGGCGGCCGTCCTGCTGGCCGGCGGCGACCCCGGGCGGCGGTTCGTGCTCCAGCACTCCCGGGTGCTGCTCGGCCAGCCCGCCAGCGGCGGTCGGCAGGGGACGGTCTCCGACCTGAGCCTGGCCGCGAAGGAGATGCTGCGGATCCGCTCGCAGGTCGAGGAGGTGCTGTCCCGGCACACCGGCCACGACGTGGCGACGCTGCGCGCCGACACGGACCGGGACAAGGTGTTCACCGCCGCGGAGGCGGTCGCCTACGGCCTGGCCGACCAGGTGCTGGACCGGCGGCAGCTGCCGGGCTGAGCGGGGGCGCCCCCGGTGCGACGGCGGCCTGCGGGCCGTCGCACCGGGGCGTGACCGTCCGTCAGGCGGCCAGGCAGAGACCGTTGCCGGGGCCGGCGCTGCGGCTGTGGGAGCGGCGGATCTGCGCGTGGCGGACCAGGTCGTCCTGGGCGAGCGACAGCAGATCGCCGAGGCCGAGCCCGAGCGCGTGGGCAGCCGCCGCGAGCACCTCCGAGGAGGCCTCCTTGCGGCCGCGTTCCAGCTCCGACAGGTACGGCATGGAGATCCGGGCCGCCTCCGACACGTCCTTCAACGTCCGCTCCTGGGCGAGCCGTTCGCGACGCAGCACACCGCCGACCACATCCCGCCAGAGCGGTTCCTTCGGCGCAGGAGGCTGCGGCGCGCTCTGCGGGCGCAGCGGAATGACGCGGGCTTCGTTCCGGCCTTGAGTGCTCACCCCTCCAGCGTAGGCATCCTCCGCAGGAGGGGAAGGGAGCGGCGTTCTGCTGTGGGTGAAGTACCGCTTCCCGCACCGGGATGACGGACCGTCAGGCCGTCGCCCACAGTGCGGCGAGGTCGAGCCGGCAGGCATGGATGCCGTCGCGGCCGGCCTGTAGGAGGTGGCCGTCACCGGTGAGGGCCAGGGCCTGGCCGAGGTGGGGGGTCGGCAGTGCGGCCATGCGTCCGCTGAGCAGGTGCCAGAGGTGGATCCGCCGGTCGGACCAGGCGACGGCGAGGACCGGTCCGGCCTCGGTGTCGGCCAGGCCGAGGGCGGTCGGCAGGGCCTTGCGGCTCTCCACGGGGCCGGGCAGGGCCTCCGCCGTGGCGGAGTCCCAGAGTCTGACCGTGCCGTCGAGGCCGCCCGTGACGAGGAGGGCGGCGCCGGCCTGCGGGAGGTCCAGGCAGCTCACGGCAGTCACCGCGGAGCGGTGGAGTTCGATCGTGCGAGGACCCGTTTCGGGGCTGTGGAGCGACCACAGGTGGACGCGGCCGCGGCCGTCGGCGACTGCGGCGTGGCGGGGACCGGCCGCGACGGCGGTGGGCAGGTCGGCGGGGGACGCGAGCGTCGCGGCGTTGTGGTGCAGCGTGAGGTGGGCCGCGGAGCTCGGGACCGTCGCCGTGGTGAGGGGGATGGGGTGCAGGATGCCCGAGCGGTCGAGTCCGAGCAGGCACGTGGGGGTCAGGACGGCGAGTGCCTCGGGCGTCCAGAGCGTGCCGGAATCGGGACTGGCCAGCGTCCGTCCGTCGGTGAGGGAGTGGCAGGTCAGCCGGCCGAGGGTGTCGGCCGCCACGGCCGTGCCGGGCCCGGTGGGGTCGGGCGGCAGGACGGCGAGGGCGGCGGTCTTCCGTCGGGGCAGTGACCAGAGGGCGGTCCAGGAGGAGGTTTCGGCGAGGGGGCGGAGGTACTCGGCGAGCTTCGGGTCCCGACCCGTCGCCGCGGCGTGAAGGAGCGCGGCCCGCTCGGAGTCCGCCAGACCGGGGAAGGACAGCGCGGGCGCGGCGGCGGCCCAGACCTCGCGCAGGTGCTTGGGCAGGGAGAGGGAGGGGTCGGCGAGCGTGGCGGTGATGGCCGCGACCGAGCCGTGCACCAGATATCCGGGGTCCGTGAGGAGTTCGCGTGCCGTGCCCGTGGCGAGGGCCCGGTCGAGTGCGTGCTCGCGTTCCTCGGCTGTCGCCGTGCGCCAGTCCGGGCCGGCGAGCGCGGTGGGGCCCGCCGGAGCCCGGACCGGGTCCGGGGAGGACGGCCCGGTGGGGCCCGCCGCCGGGTCGAGGCCGAGGACCAGTGGTTCTTCGGCGCCCAGCAGGTCGGCGGTGTCGGACTCGACGATCATGCGGACGTTCGGCAGCGCCAGCAGGGGCCCGAGCAGCTCGCTCACGACCGCGGCGGGGGAGGCGGACGGAAGGTGGTCGGGCCCCCGTCCGGCGCGGTGCAGGTCGGTCACGACGAGCAGGACGGGCCGGGGATCGGACTGCAGCCGTCGGGTCAGCCGATCCGGGTCGAGGGGCCCGTAGCCGAGGTGGCGTCCGAGCTGCCAGGCCAGGGTCCGGGCGATCTGCCCCTCGGCGAAGCCCGTGGCGTGGACGGTGATCCGGGGGTTCCTGCCGGACGCGGCCAGGAACTGGGCCAGGAACCGGGTCTTTCCGGCCCCGGACGGGCCGGTGATCACGACCGCCCGCGGTCGGTCGTGCCGAGGTTCCGCCGCCCAGTCGAGCAGGGCCGATGCGGCGTGGGCTGCCGCTGTGCCCGGAGCGGGCGGAGCGCCGACGGTCGGCTCGGCCATGGGTCAGCGCTCCCCGGACGTCCGGTCGGCGTGTTCCCGCAGCCGCCGGATCCCCTCGGCCCGGTCGGCGGCGGTGTCGCCGTAGGGCGCGTTGTGGGTCAGCACGGAGTCCGGGAACATCAACTCCAGCCAGAGCGCGCAGTAGTGGCCCGGCATGAAACACGCCTGCAGCTCGGTGTGGATCCGGGTGACCTGCTCGGGTTCGATGCCGGCCGCGTACATGGCCGACCAGGTTCGTTCCTCGGGATGCACGCAGATGGCACCGGACCTGGTGACCAACTGCTTCTCGCCCGCAGGGGTGAGGAACTCGAACGTCGCGAACGCCTCGACGCCCGCGGTGGTGCGGATGTCCTCCAGGACCAGGGGCCACCAGTTCTCCGAGTCGGCGAAGGACTGGGGGTCCGCGGCCCGGAGCGCCTGTTCCGTCTCCTCGAACGCGGCGAAGGCCTCGTCGGGGTCGTCGGTGCCGGCGATGTTCTCCAGGAGGAGATCGAGCCGCAGGAGCCCTTCGGCGAAGGCTTCGGCGGAGGAGTTGACGAACCGTTCGGGCTCGTCGTAGCCGATCAGGACGCCCCGGACGTCGCCGTCAGGGGTGACGCACAGGTCGAACGCGCGGTCCGAGCCGAGCCTGGCCCAGGACAGCTGGACCGCATCGTCCAACTCCGTGCCGGTGGACGCCGCGTACTCCCGAAGGGCGGCCGGTTCGTCCAGCAGGGTGTGGAAGTACGGCTTCACCCCGAGCGGAAGGACGAGGCCGTCGACTCGTGCCAGGGCGGCGGCTTCCGGCAGGACCGGGGAGGTCGCGGCTTCGAAGTGCCGCACTCCTGCCCGCCCGAACCGGGCGGCGATGCGGTCGCTGGGGCTCGTCACGTCATTCTCCTCAACGGATAAGGGGCCGGTCGGCGCGGGCTAGTCCTGCAGGAGGTTTCGCACGTGCCGCAGGACGGAGAACCAGCACGACTCGGGATTCTCCAGCGCGGCGGGATCGGTTCGGCGCATCAGCTGCAGCAGCCGTGCCTCGGCGCCCTTGGGGTCGACGCCGTCCGTGTCGGATTCGGGGTCGTACTCCGGTCGTTCCACCTCCAGGGCGTGCAGGAAGAAGGCGAAGGCATCGATGCTGCTGTTGAGCAGGTGAGGAGAGCCGTCCTCGGGGATGCAGTACACGACGCCGGTGGCCGTGTCGACGATCACGTCGTCCATCCCGATGCCGCCGAGCGTCAGCCAGGTCGACATGTCGAACGGGCAGTCCGGATACTTCAGGGCGACGCGCTGCCACGCTTCGCCGCCGATCCGCAGGTCGCCGTCGAGGAGGCGCTGGTCCGCCTCGAACCAGCCCTCCCGGTCCGGCAGGCCGACCTCGCGCAGGAACGCCCGAGTCGGTTCGTGGGTGATGCCGGCGAGTGCGTGGTCGTCCGGGGTGACCAGCTCCTCGGCGCCGAAGACCGACTCCATCGCGTTCCGGTCGATCAAGGGGCTCATGGAATTTCGTACTTCCGCTGGGGGATCTCATTGAATGTCCCGCATCATAGCATTGCGGTAATCGGGTGCATGCGGCGAGTGATTATTTGAGGCCCTTGAAATTCTTCCACGGGCTGCGGCTCTCCGGTCGCACGCCGGGATACATTCTGTTGAGCCGGTCCTCCATCTCCCGATTCCCGCGCGCCACCGAGGCCGGGTCCGGGCCGTATTCGACGCTGTGCGTGACGTTGACGTGCGGAAGCCATTTCTCCACCCATGCGGCGCAGTCGCTGTTCTCGCTGCACGGCGCCCGCTCGGTGTAGAGGTCCTTGACGTGCCGGCCGCCCCCGTTCTCCAGGAACGGTATCCCCAGGACTTTCTCGGAGTGGACCGGATTGTTGCTCCGGCCGACCAGGATGAATTCCCGTTTGTTGCCGTCGCCGTGCTCGTACTCGACGCGCATGGCGGCGTAGTTGTTGCTGCTGAACGTCGGAACGCCGGTCTCCTTGTCCGGGGTGTAGTTCCCGTAGCTCCCCTGTTCGTGCCGGGCCAGGGCGGTCGCCCGGGACAGCTCGTCCTCGTCGAACGGCACCTCGGAGGAGGGCTTCCGGGGCCGGGCGGCGCGCTCTTCCGGGGTGCTCGGGCCCCAGGAGTACGGATTGTCCGGGTTCTTCGGCCTCCGGGGAACGGTGTCCTTTTTCGCTCCGGTCAGCTTGAGCGGTACGCCCAGGAGATCCCGGTCCGCATCCGTGATGTCCGCCGGGCCGTTCTTCGTGAGCCGCTGGATCTTTCCCCGGTCGCCCAGAAGGTACACCGGCTTCTCTCCGAGACCGGCCCGGAGTTCGTCACGGCCGGGCTGGCGCCGGTGAATCCGGTAGAGCTCGGCGGCGTGCTTGGCGTCGGCCTCGACGGTATTCTTGGCGACCTTCTCCAGGCCGTTCCCGGCCGAGTGGTAGAAGTCCTTCACCGCCTTTCCGGCTTCTTTCCCCAGCACCTTGCCGAGTTTCTCGGCGCCGTGCTCCAGGGCCTTGACGATGGAGTTGGTCACTGGAAGCTCACCCCCGCGATGTTGTCGCTGAACGCCGCCGCGTGGCCGGCCACGGTCTCGGCGTGGTCGTGCATGGTCTGCGCGTACCGGGCGAGCGCCTCCGGGTCGACCCGGAAGCCGGCGGCGGCGGGCCCCCCGCCGCCCGACACCCCCAGCGCGGACTCGGCGGCCCGGAACAGCAGCCCGCTGACGGCATTGCTCACGACTTCCACGAGCGGGTTGATCGCGGCCTCGACGACCTGGCCCATGATGTACTGCTCCAGTTGCTGCTCCAGGTAGTTGACGAGCCTCTTCGCCGCTTCCTCGATCAGCAGCACGGCGGCCTCGGCCGCGCCGAAGGTGGCGACCGCCGCGGCCTGGTCCGCGACGAACGCGACTGCCATGGCGACGAGTTCGCCGATCGTCTCGATCTTCATGGCGACGATCACGTCCGCCGCCACGTCCAGGGCGGTGGCGACCACGTGACAGGCCTGGACGAGATCGTTCATGTGACTGTTCGACAGCTGGCCCCACTTGGCGAGCAGGGCCTCGTACGACGCGCCCTGGTAGGCCTCGCCCAGCTGCCGGATCGTCTCGGTCGAGCTCTGGTGGGTGTTCTGCACGTTCTCGGCGAATTCGCGGACGTGCGAGGCGAATTCGCGAACCTTGTCCTCGTTCACCTGAGGCCAGTTCACTCCGATGAACTGCAGGAACGACACCACCTCGTCGGGTAGCTCGATCGCCACGGCGCCCCCCTCGCTGTCGTGGACAACTGTTCGCCTGACGGCAACTTAGCTGAAGATCTGCCCGGCCGTCCCGGATTCCCGCCCGGCCCGGTGCGGGCGGACGGCGGGCGGACGGCGGGGGGACGGCGTGGCGGGGCGGCCCGTACTGTCGGGGGCCTGACGGCAGGTCGGAAATGGGTGGGCGGTGCGGTGGGCGGCGGCCTAGGATCGACGGTCATGGTTGATCTCTATGAGCCGATGCACCCCTACGACAGTGGTTTCCTGGACACCGGAGACGGCAACCGCATCTACTACGAACAGCTCGGCAACCCCGAGGGCAAGCCTGCGCTGTACGTGCACGGCGGCCCCGGGGCGGGCTTCCCGAAGCGGCCGACCCGGGCGTGGGACCCGGCGGCGTACCGGGTGATCCGGTACGACCAGCGCAACTGCGGGCTCAGTACGCCGCACGCCAGTGACCCGGCGGCGGACATGGCGCTGAACACCACCCAGCACCTGATCGACGACATGGAGCGGCTGCGCGAACACCTCGGCATCGAACGGTGGTTGCTGGACGGCGCGTCCTGGGGGTCGACGCTGATCCTGGCCTACGCGCAGCAGCACCCGGAGCGGGTGAGCGAGATCGTCATCCAGGCGGTGACCACCACGCGCCGGGCCGAGACCGACTGGCTGTACCGGGGCGTCGGCGGGTTCCGGCCCGAGGCGTGGGACCGGTTCCGCGACTTCGTCCCGGAGAGCGAACGGGACGGTGACGTCCACCGGTTGCTGGCGGCGTACGCCCGGCTGATGGAGCACCCGGACCGGGCGGTCCGCGAGCAGGCCGCGAACGAGTGGCTGGCCTGGGAGGACGCCGTCATCGAGGGCGAGCCGAACGGCATCCCCGGCATGTACAGCGACCGCGAGATGGACGACCGGATCGCCTTCGTCCGGATCTGCTCGCACTTCTTCAGCAACGGCGCCTGGCTGGAGGAGGACCAACTGCTGCGGGGCGCACACAAGTTGGCCGGCATCCCGGGCGTGCTCGTGCACGGCCGGTACGACATGGGCTGCCCGGTGCAGACCGCGTGGGAGCTGGCCAAGGCCTGGCCGGACGCGAAGCTGCACATCTTCGACGACTCCGGGCACGTGGGCAGCCAGGACATGGCGGCGACGGTCCGGCAGGCCCTGGAGGACTTCAAGAGCCGCCGGTAGAGCCGAAAATGACGGCCCGTCACGAGCAGGATCGTGACGGGCCGTTCGCGGTCTACTTCTGCCAGCCCACCGAGGTGATCACGGTGTCGCCGAGGCTGCCGGCGCCGAAGTTGGCCAGGCCCTTGCGGACGGCGACGATGCTGGGGCGCTGGTAGAGCTCGACGGTGTGGCCGAGCTCCCAGATCTTCACGTCGGCCTGGTTGTAGAGCTCGGCGGCCTTCGCCGGGTCGAGGGTGGCGGCGGCCTTGCGCAGCAGGCCGTCGATCTCGGGGGTGCTCAGCTTCGAGTAGTTGCCGAACACGTTGTCGCCCTGCGGGGCGCGGAAGATCGGCACCGTCTTGGAGAGCGGGAAGGAGCCGGTGTTGCGCCAGCTGGCGAGGTCGAACTTGCCCTGGTCGATGTACTTGGAGAAGTACTCCTTGCTGGGCACCTTGTCGATGGTCAGCTTCACGCCGACCTGCTGGAGCATGTTCTGGGTGGCGGTGGCCAGGTCGGACTGGGCCTGGGTGGAGCCGTCGCTCATCACGTAGTGCAGCTCCAGCGGCTGCCCGTCCTTGCTGCGGGTGCCGCCGGCGTCCTTCCAACCCGCCTCGTCCAGCCACTTCTTGGCGGTGGTCGGGTCGTACGCCACCCAGTCGCCCGCGTTGGCCTTGTAGCCGCTCTGGTTGGTCATGAACAGGTGGTTGTCGAGCGGCTTGAACTCCACCGGGACGCCCTTGTTGGCGATCTTGATCAGCGAGGCGCGGTCCAGCGCCTTGCCGAGCGCCTGACGGACCTTCTGGTCGGCGAGCGCGCCGTTGCCGCCGAAGGAGATGTGCACCTCGTCCCAGGGGGTGCCGGTCCGGATCACCGAGTCCTTGGCGTCCTTGAGCTGGCCGTAGGCGGTGGCGGTGCCCGCGGAGGCGAAGTCGATCTCGTTGTTCAGGAACGACTGGGTGATCGCGGCGGCGTCCAGCACCCGGTAGGTGATCCGGTCCAGCTTCGGCTTCGGGCCCCACCAGCGGGGGTTGGGCACCAGCGTGATGGTCTGCGCGGTCTTGTCGGCGTTCTGCAGCACGAACGGGCCGCCGTAGACCGGGACCTTCTCGATCCAGCCCTCGTTGAAGGCCTGCGGGGTGGAGATCCCGGAGGCCGGCAGCAGCGGGCTGAACAGGCTCTGCCAGTCGGCGTACGGCTCCGAGAAGGTCACCTTGACCTCGCTCGGGTCGGCGCCCTGCTCGACGCCGGAGATCTGCTCGTAGCCGGAGGAGTCGGCCAGGTTGAACGCCTGGTCCTTGCCGTTGGAGGCCTTCCAGACCGCCTCGAAGTCCCGGTAGCCGATCGCCGTCCCGTCGGACCAGACCGCCTTCGGGTTGAGCTTGTACGTCACGACCTGCGGCGAGGTGGAGGTGACCTGCGCGGAGACCAGGTACTCCGGGACCGGGTGGTAGACGCCCTGCGCGTCGCTGCGGAAGAGCTTGGCCTCCAGGTAGCCCATGATCTCCACCGCGTCGCCGTACGTGCCGTCGACCTGGTACGGGTTCCACTGGGTGATCCACTGCTGGAGCGGTTCGCGCAGCTCGCCGCCGTCCTTGATGTTGTCCAGCGGCTGCGGGTTGTTGTCCTCGGCGTCCACGGTCGGCACCACGGTCTTGGCGACGTCCGCCGAGCCGCCCTGACTGCTGCAGGCGGTCGCGGCCAGGAGTGCGGCGAGCGCCGCGGCGGCGGCGCGGCCGATTCGGCGGGTGGCGGGCGATGTGTGCATCGGGGGAGTCCTCGGGTCTCGAAGAGTCGGCGGTCGCCGCCAGGTGTGACGACGCTTGATCGTGGGCAGCCAAGTCGGTGCCGGCGGGCCGAACGTAACAGCCCATCAGCCGCCCCCACCAGGGTGATGCGCGGAACTGATCGAAACGAAATGGAGTGAAACACCGCCGCAATACCCCGTTCGTGCCCGTCTGATCAGCTGTGACCAGCGGGTTCACCTGAACGGTCGAACCGTTGGCATCTCCGACCCTGGACGAGTCGGTGGAGCGTGGCGTACAACTGCTGCGCGAAAGTGCGTCAAAGTCCGTACTAGCGAAGGCAAATGACCATGTTCTGCGGGTGTGCGAACCGCGCCGGAGGTGCGCCGTGACGGGCTACCTGGCCAGGCGGCTCGGCTACTACGTGGTGCTGCTGACCGCCGCGGTGTTCCTGGCCTACGCCCTCACCGGCACCGCGCTCGGCCCGCGCGCCTACTTCGAGGCCAAGCAGCCGCGGCCCTCCGCCGCAGCCGTCGACCGGCAGCTGACCGCGCTCAACCTCAACGACCGCACCCCCGTGGTCGAGCGCTTCGCCACCTGGGCGGACGGCGTCCTGCTGCACGCCGACCTCGGCCGCACCATCCACGACACCTCCGTCAACGACGAGTTCGGCCGCCGGATCTGGGTGTCGCTTCGCCTGCTGCTGGTCGGCAGCGTGCTCGGCATGCTGCTCGGCGTCGCCGCCGGCGCCTGGAGCGCGGTACGCCAGTACCGGCTCTCCGACCGGGCGCTCACCGTGCTCTCCTTCGTGCTGCTCTCCACCCCGGTCTTCCTGCTCGCCCTGCTGCTGAAGAACGGCGCCATCGCCGCGAAGAACGCCGCCGGCCACGACGTCATCCCGTTCACCGGCTACGAGACCCCCAACCTCTCCGGCGGCCTCGGCGCCCACCTCGCCGACTGGGGGCTGCACCTGCTGCTCCCCACCCTCTCGCTGGCCCTCGGCGGCCTCGCCACCTACAGCCGCTACCAGCGCTCCACCATGCTCGACGTCCTCGGCGCCGACTACCTGCGCACCGCCCAGGCCAAGGGCCTCACCCGCGGCCGCGCCCTGATCAAGCACGGCCTGCGCACCGCGATCATCCCGATGACCACGATGTTCGCCTACGCCTTCCTCGGCCTGTTCACCGGCGCCGCCTTCACCGAGACCATCTTCGGCTGGCACGGCATGGGCGAGTGGTTCATCCAGGCCGTCAACGAACAGGACGTCAACTCCGTCGTCGCCGTCAACCTGTTCGCCGCCGTGGTCGTCCTCGCGGCCGGCTTCCTCGCCGACGCACTCCACGCCGCACTCGACCCCCGAGTGAGGACGGCATGAAGGTGAGAGACCAGGGCGAGCACAACCAGGGGCGCCGGGAGCACCCCCGGCGGAGCGAGGGGGCGCACCTGCGCGAACCGGACGGAACCCGTCGGCAGGATCGCGGAACCGGACAGCGGCCCGCAGGCGACGGCGACCCGGCGCAGCCGGTCGACCAGCGTGCCCCCGCAGGGCGGCTGCGACTGGCCGCAGCCCGACTGGCGGCCTCCCGCGGCGCACTGCTCGGGCTGATCGTCCTGGTGCTGCTGTTCCTCCTCGCCTTCCTCGGCCCGTACCTGACCCCCTGGCACTACGCCACCCCCGACTACACCGCGCTGCGCCAACCCCCGTCCGCGCAGCACTGGTTCGGCACCAACGGCCTCGGCCAGGACGTCTTCGCGCAGACCGTCCGCGGCCTGCAGAAGTCCCTGGTGATCGGCCTGCTGGTGGCCGTGCTCTCCACCGGCCTGGCCTCCCTGGTCGGGGCCTGCGCCGGGTACTTCGGCGGCTGG
Organism: Kitasatospora sp. CB02891; assembly: GCF_002803145.1. NCBI lineage: Bacteria > Bacillati > Actinomycetota > Actinomycetes > Kitasatosporales > Streptomycetaceae > Kitasatospora > Kitasatospora sp. CB02891. The sequence goes on from NZ_NNBO01000004.1 coordinate 423,257, forward strand.
ACGGACCGGCTGCTGACCTTCCTGGTCGACCTGATGCTGATCTTCCCGGCGTTCCTGGTGATCGCCGTGATCTCGCCGCGGCTCCGCGGCAGCGGCTGGATCGCCTTCGTGCTGCTGCTCGCCGTGTTCAACTGGATGATCACCGCCCGGGTGATCCGCTCGATGACCATTTCGCTCCGCGAGCGCGAATTCGTGGTCGCCGCCCGGTTCATGGGCGTCGGGCCGTTCCGGATCATCTGGCGGCACATCCTGCCGAACGTCTCCTCGTTCCTGATCATCGACGCCACCATCACCGTCGGCGGCGCCGTGATGAGCGAGGCCGCGCTCTCCTACTTCGGTTTCGGGGTGCGCCCGCCCGACGTCTCGCTCGGCACCCTGCTGGCGGCCGGCGCCGGCGACGCCCCCGTCTTCCCCTGGTTGTTCTACTTCGCCGCCGGCCTGCTGGTGCTGTTCGTGCTGGCCGTCAACCTGGTCGGCGACGGCCTGCGCGACGCCCTCGACCCCACCGCCACGGCCGGACGCAGGCGTTCCCGAAAGACCGTCACCACTTCGCGCCGGAGCACCCGTTGACCACCCCGCTGCTCGCCGTCCGCAACCTCACCGTCGACTTCGGGGACCACCCGGCGGTCCGCGGCGTCGACCTCGACCTGCGTCGCGGTGAGACCCTCGGCCTGGTCGGCGAGTCCGGCTCCGGCAAGTCCGTCACCGCGCTCGCCGTGCTCGGCCTGCTGCCCGCCGCCGCCCGGATCGGCGGCTCGGTCCGGCTCGACGGCGAGGAACTGGTCGGCCTGCCCGCCCGGCAGCTCGCCGAGATCCGCGGCCGGCGGATCGCCATGGTCTTCCAGGACCCGCTGTCCGCGTTCACGCCCGTCTACCGGATCGGCGACCAGATCGCCGAAGCCGTCCGCGTCCACCAGAAGGTCGGCAAGGCCGCCGCCCGGAGCCGCGCCGCCGACCTGCTCGACCTGGTCGGCATCCCCGACCCGGCCCGCGCGCTGGACGCGTTCCCGCACGAGTTCTCCGGCGGCATGCGGCAGCGCGCGATGATCGCGATGGCGGTGGCCAACGACCCCGACATCCTGCTCGCCGACGAACCCACCACCGCCCTCGACGTCACCATCCAGGCCCAGGTCCTGGACGTGCTGCGCACCGCTCAGCGGGAGACCGGCGCCGCCCTCGTGCTGGTCAGCCACGACCTCGGGGTGATCGCCGGCAGCGCCGACCGGGTCGCCGTCATGTACGCCGGACGGATCGTCGAGACCGCCCCCGTGGACGAGCTGTTCACCGCGCCCCGGCACGCCTACACGCTCGGTCTGATCGGCGCCGTCCCCCGGCTCGACGGCCGCGGCGGCCCGCTGGTGCCGATCCCCGGCCGCCCGCCCGCCGCCGGCGAACTGCACGGCCCCGGCTGCCCGTTCGCCGAACGCTGCCCGCTGGTCGAGGACCGCTGCCGCACCGCCGAGCCGCACCTCGCGGGCGACGGCGACCACCTGGCCGCGTGCGTGCGCGCCGACCACCTCGCCGCCGCCCGGCCCGCCCCCGCCGAGGTCTACCCCGTCCCCGTCGTGCCCGCCGCCGAGCCCCGGCCGCGCGAGGAACGCGAGGGCGTGCTCACCGTCACCGGCCTCACCCGCAGCTTCCCGCGCTACCGCGGCACCCTGCTGCGCCGCCGGATCGGCGAGACCTTCGCCGTGGACGGCGTCGACCTGGACATCCGGCGCGGCGAGACCCTCGGCCTGGTCGGCGAGTCCGGCTCCGGCAAGTCCACCACGCTGTACGAGATCCTCAAGCTGGCCGCCCCGCAGGGCGGGCGGATCGAACTGCTCGGCCAGGACACCGCCGCCCTCGACCGGGCCGCCGCGCACCGGCTGCGGGCCCGCGTCCAGATCGTCTTCCAGGACCCGGCGGCCTCCCTCGACCCGCGGATGCCGGTCGGCGACGTGATCGCCGAACCGCTGCTCGCCCAGCGCACCCCCGCCGCCGAGGCCCGCCGCCGGATCCCCGAGCTGCTGCGCCAGGTCGGCCTGGACCCGGCGCACGCCGACCGCTACCCGCACGAGTTCTCCGGCGGCCAGCGCCAGCGGATCTCCATCGCCCGCGCCCTCGCCGTCCGCCCCGACCTGCTGGTCCTCGACGAGCCGGTCTCCGCGCTGGACGTCTCGGTGCAGGCCGGCGTGCTCAACCTGCTCCAGCAGCTGAAGGCCGAACTCGGCCTCGCCTACCTGTTCGTCTCCCACGACCTGTCCGTGGTGCGGCACCTGGCCGACCGGATCAGCGTGATGTACCTGGGCCGCACCGTGGAGACCGGCACGGTGGAACGGGTCTTCGCCGCACCCCGGCACCCCTACACCCGGGCCCTGCTCGCCGCCGTCCCGCTGCCCGACCCGGCCGCCGAACGCGCCCGCCCCCGCCTGCTGCTGGCCGGCGACCCGCCGTCGCCCGCCGAACGCCACCTCGGCTGCCCGTTCCGCAGCCGCTGCCCCGTGCACACCGCCCTCGCCCCCGAGCAGCGCACCCGCTGCGCCACCGAACTGCCGCCCGCCGCCCCCGCCGCTCCCGGCGTCGACCACACCGCCGCCTGCCACTTCCCGGACGGCGTCTGACGGACCGTCGGCCCCTTGATCGTCCCCGGGTGGGGCAACCCGGCATGCCCGCCGCCGTGCGAGGGGTAGAGGAAGCACGGAGGCCGATCGTCCGAACGGTGCGGCGGCCGCCACCGGGTCGGCGGACCTCGTCGCCGACCACCAGGACGACGGGGCCCGACGGTCCGGGCCCGGCAGGGAGTTGGCACGATGGACATCACGCAGCTGCGGGCGGTGACGCCCGGCTGTACCGAGACGGCGTTCTTCGACAACGCGGGCTCGGCGCTGCACACCGAGAACGTCACCCGCACCGTCGTTGACCACCTCCTGCTGGAGGCCCGCCTCGGCGGCTACGCCGCGGCCGACCGGGAGGACGACCGGGTGGAGGCGGTGTACGCCTCGGTGGCCCGGCTGCTGAACGCGCTGCCCGAGGAGATCGCCCTGGTGGACAGCGCCACCCGGGCCTGGGACATGGCGTTCCACGCCATCGCGTTCCGCCCCGGCGACCGCATCCTCACCTCGCGCAGCGAGTACCCGTCCAACGGCCTGGCCTTCCTGCAGGCCAAGGAGCGCTTCGGGGTGTCGGTCGAACCGATCCCCGACGACGAGCACGGGCAGGTCGACCTCGACGCGCTCGCCGAGCTGCTCGGGCAGGGCGGCGTCCGGCTGGTCGCCGTCAACCACGTGCCGACCTACGACGGCCTGGTCCAGCCCGCCGCCGGGATCGGCGCCCTGGCCCGGCGGGCCGGCGCGCTCTACCTGCTGGACGCCTGCCAGTCGGCCGGTCAACTCCCGCTGGACGTCCGGGAGATCGGCTGCCACCTGCTGTCCGCGGCCGGCCGCAAGTACCTGCGCGGCCCGCGCGGCACCGGCTTCCTGTACGTCGACCGGGAGCTGGTGACCGGCCTGCGGCCGCCGATGCTCGACCTGCGCTCCGCGACCTGGACCGGCCCCGACACCTTCGAGATCCGCCCCGACGCCCGCCGGTTCGAGACCTGGGAGCGCAGCGTCGCCGGCCTGCTCGGGCTCGGCGCGGCCGTCGACGAGGCCCTCGCCCTCGGCCTCGACCCGATCCGCCGCCGCATCGACACCGTCGCCGACCGGCTGCGGGCCGGCCTGTCCGGGCTCGACGGCGTCCGCGTCCACGACCGGGGCCGGGTGCGCAGCGGCATCGTCACCTTCGCCAAGGAGGGCCGCGACGCCCAGCAGCTGGTGGACGGGCTGCGGGCCGCCGGGGTGACCGCCATGGTCTCCCGGCCGTCCTCGGCCCGGTTCGACCTCCGTGCGCAGAAGCCGGTCGAGGTCGTCCGCGCCTCCGTGCACTACTACAACACCGACGACGAGCTCGACCGGCTGCTCGACGGCGTCGCCAAGCTCTGACCCCCGGGGGCGCCGGCCGACGCCGCCCGGCCCGTCCCGGTCGCCGCTCCTGCGGCCGGGGCGGGGGCCGGCTGCGGACGGTCAGCTGCGCGGGGTGACCTCGGCCATCTCGGACCAGCCGTTGCCGGGGACCTTCATGTTGACGATCTCCGGGACGGTGGCGACCGCGTAGGCCATCGTGTCCATGGCGTCCTTGAAGTGCGCCGAGTTGACGTGCTGCGAGCCGGCCTCGTCGTCGGCGAAGGCCTCCAGCAGGACGAACTGGTGGGGGTTGTCGACGCTGCGCGACCACTCGAAGAACAGGTTGCCGGGCTCGTTGCGGGTGGCGGCCGTGAAGTCGGCGACCAGGTCCAGCCACTGGTCGGCGCGCTCGGGGCGGACGGTGAACTTCACCGCGATGAAGATCATGAGGGTCTCCTTCGTTCGTCTTCGTTCGTCCGGGAACGGCCCCGGAAAATCGGTCGTGTGAACTCCAACGATCCCCCACCTGCGGTGTCACGCGTGCACCGGGGTCAACCCCAGGGTTGACGTGCCACGGTCGACGGGGTGTCTACGCTGCCGGTGTGCAGATGGGTGGCAGACGGCTGCGGGTCCCTCCGGCGGTGGTCGACGCGGTGCTCGCGGTGGTGCTGGCGGCGGTGACGGTCGGCTGTTCGTGGGAGGCGTACCAGGCGCAGTACCGCCACGAGGACTGGCGGCCGTTCGACGGCTGGGCGGTCGCGCTGTGCCTGCTGGTCACGCTGCCGCTGGCGGTGCGGCGGCGGTGGCCGTGGACGGTGCTGCTGGTGTCGGCGGCCGGACTGCTGGTGTTCCTGGCGGCCGGGTACCAGCCGTCGGTGAACCCGTGGGCGCCGCTGCTGGCCGGCTACAGCGTGATCGTGCGCCGCCCGACCCGGAGCGCGGCCGGTGCGGCGGCCGTGGTGGCGGGCCTGTGGCTGGCGGCCGGGTTCCAGGCCCGGGTGAGCGTCGAGGTGTCGCTGGCGCAGTCCCTGATCGGGACCGGAGCGATCCGGCTGTTCGCCACCGGCACCCGAAACGCCGAACGCAACGCCCAACTCGCCGAGCTGACCGAGCGGTTGAGGAGGGAGCAGGAGCTGCGGGCACGGCACGCGGTGGTCGAGGAACGGCTTCGGATCGCCCGGGAGCTGCACGACGTGGTCGCCCACCACCTGTCCGCGCTGGCCGTGCAGGCGGGCCTGGCCGGCTACGTGTTCGACTCCGATCCGCCCGCCGCACGGGCCGCCCTGGACTCGATCGGGGCGACCGGCCGGGAGGCGCTGGAGGAGATGCGCAGCCTGCTCCAGGTGCTCCGGGTCGCCCCCGACGCGGGCGCCGAGGAGGAGGGGCCCTATCTCCCCACCCCCGGCCTGGACCGCCTCGACGACCTGGTGGACCGCGCCCGCGCCGCCGGCCTGGACGTCCGGGTCGCCGTCACCGGGCGGCCCCGCCCGCTCGCCCCCGGCGTGGACCTGTGCGCGTTCCGGGTCGTCCAGGAGGCACTGACCAATGTGATCAAGCACGCCGGCCCGGCCGCCGGGGTCACCGTCGCCCTCCGGTACGCCGCCGACCGGCTGGACGCCGAGGTGGCCGACGACGGCGCGGGAGGTCGCCCCGCCGCTCAACTCCCAGGTGGCGGGCTGGGTTTGATCGGGATGCGTGAACGCGTCAAACTTTACGGTGGGTCGGTGGAGGCCGGCCCCCGGCCGCACGGGGGGTTCGCGGTGGTGTTCTCGCTCCCGGTTCCGGCGGCCGACGCATAGGGGCGGCATCCGGCCGCCCTGCCGGCAAGGGGGAGACGGCGCGGATGACGACAACCGTATTGATCGTGGACGACCAGGTGCTGGTCCGGGCCGGGCTGGCCGCCCTGGTGCGGGCCGCACCCGGACTGGACGTGGCCGGCGAGGCCGCCACCGGCGAGGAGGCGGTCGAACTCGCCGCCCGCCACCGCCCCGACGTGGTGCTGATGGACATCCGACTGCCCGGCATCAGCGGCATCGCCGCACTGGAACGGATCCTCGCCGACGCCGTCGAACCCAAGCCCAAGGTCGTCATGCTGACCGTCTTCGACCTCGACCAGTACGTCTACGCGGCGCTGAAGGCCGGCGCCAGCGGCTTCCTGCTCAAGGACACCCCGCCCGAACGGCTGCTCACCGCCGTCGAGTTGATCGCCGACGGCGAGCTGCTCTTCGCGCCCAGCGTCACCCGCCGCCTGGTCGAGACCTTCGCCCACCGCGCCGACCCGGCCCGCCGCCGCACCACCGGCCTCGACGCCCTCACCGACCGGGAGACCCACGTCCTGCACCTGGTCGGCCAGGGCCTCACCAACGAGGACGTCGCGACCCGCCTGGTGGTGACGGTCGCCACCGTCAAGACCCACCTCAACCGGGTGATGTCCAAACTCGGCCTGACCAGCCGGGCGCAGGCCGTCGTGGTGGCCTACGAGAGCGGGCTGGTGACACCCGGCGAGAGCCCCTGAGCGGGCGGCGCGGCGTCGGCGGGCTCGATTCCGGCTCGCTCCGGACCTGACGCACCTGACGCACCTGACGCCCCGGGGCCGCGGCCGGTGCGGCCGGTCGCGGCCCGGCCGGGGCGGCGGGTCGTCAGGTCATCGCGGGTCCGCCCTTGTCCCGACCGGTCGTCGGACGGGTCGGGCGGGCGGCGTCCGCGTCGGGCAGGTCGGCCTCGATGCGTTCCTTGCGGAGCTCGCCGGTGACGGTCTGCTGCTCGACGTGCTCCTCGGTCACCAGGCGCACCCGTTCGACCGGCACGGCCTCGGTGCGCACGATCGGGCGCTCCGCGTGCAGGACGACGTCGTACTCGGCCTCGGCGATCGGCTCGTCGGACATCGCGGCGGCCCGGTTCGCCTCGGTGATCGGCTCGCGTTCGACGCGGACCTCCTCGTGCCGGATCGGCACGGTCTGCTGCTCCTCCTCGGTGACGACGTACTTCCGCAACCGGGCGTGTCCGGTCTCGTACCGTTCGACACCGACGCGCATCCGCTCCTCGGAGCGGGTCATCACGTCGTCCGGCGTCGCCCGGCCGCCCGTGCGGTCGCGCTTCAGGTCGCCGGTCGCCGCGACGCCGGTGGCCGCCGCGCCGGTGGTGCCCGTCCCGCTGGCGGCGGTGATCCGGGTGTCGGACGGGCGCGCGGCGCCGGTGGCCGCCGCGCCGGCGGTGGGCGCGGTGGCGGCGGTGTCCGTCGCCTCGGCGGCCCCGGCGGTGCGGGTGCTCTTCGCGTCACCGCCGTCACGGTGCGCCCAACCGCCCTCGCCCGGCTCGTTGGCGGTCTTCCAGGCCTCGTCCCAGTCGATGCCGTAGTGGTGGTACAGGCGGCGTTCCTCCTGCTCGGAGAGGTGTCCGCCGCGGTCCACCGCCACGGTCGGGGCGTCCTTGACCTTGTCCTTGGCGAAGGGGACCTGGAGGTGGTTGCCGACCACGTGGGCGTCGCGGACCGGCACGAAGGACTGGCCGTTCCCGAGCCGTCCGGTCTTGATGGTGACCCACTCCGGTCGGCCGGTCGCGTCGTTCAGGAAGAGGTGGTCCGCGGTGCCGATCCGGTGGCCCTCGGCGTCGTGCACGGGGTGGTGCATCAGGGAACGCATCTGTTGTTCGGTGATCATGGATTCACGCCTCCTTCACATTCCAGCGTCAGGGCGAAGGCCCGACCCGCGCGAGTTCGAGCGTTCCGGCGAGGCGAGGCGAGGCGAGGCGAGGCGGGGCGAGGCGAGGCGTGGAGCGGTGCCGGAGCCCCGGGGGCTGCAACGGCGCGGGACGCCCGGGCGGCCGGGCCGAGGGCGCCGGCCGGCCGGTCCCCGTCGGCGGCGACGCCGGGCGGGCCCCCGGCAGGCCGGGCCGGGCCACCGCGGCGTCCTCGGCGCGGGCGTCCGGCCGGGTCGGTGAGGGCTGACGACGAGTCACCGGATATCTGCCGAACGGCAGATGGCGGACGAGCCCGGATCGGCGAGGCTCGGGACGTACCCGACCGAGCCGCCCGGAGGAACCGGTGGAACGACGCCCAAACCCGAAGACCTTCCTGCTCGCCCTCGCGGTGGCCGCCGTGCTGCCGCTGACCGGCTGCGCCGACTCCGCCAAGGCCGAACCGGAGGAGCAGACCTTCGCGTTCACCGGCACCGCCCTGGACGTCAAGGCGCACGGCAACCCCACCGACCTGATCCCCGCCGACCGGACCGACGTCAAGGTCACCCGCTGGTTCGACACCGGTGCCCAGGTCGGCAGCAAGAAGCTCAGCTGGACGCTGGAGAACGGCACCCTCGACCTGCACGCCGGCTGCACCGGACTGGCCGACTGCGAGGCCAGGTTCCGCGTCGAGGTGCCCCGCAACGTCGCCGTCACCCGCGACGGCCGCCCCACCGACCTCAAGGGCTGACCACCCCCGCGAACCACGGAGACCCACCCATGACCGACCCGACCATCGAACTCGACGGCATCGGCAAGGAGTACCGCGGCGGCAAACGCGCCCTGGACGATCTCACACTGCAGCTGCGCCCCGGACTGACCGGCCTGCTCGGCCCCAACGGCGCCGGCAAGTCCTCCCTGATGCGGATCCTGGCCACCGTCACCCGCCCCACCCGCGGCAGCTACCGCTACCGGGGCTTCGACGCACTCGCCCAGCCCGACCGGGTGCGCCGCGAACTCGGCTACCTGCCGCAGGACTTCGGCGTGTACCCGAACCTGACGGCACGCGAGTTCCTGGCCTATCTGGCCGCCGCCAAGGGCCTCTCCGCCCGCTCCGCCCGGGCCCGGATCGACCAGCTGATCGAACTGGTCAACCTGACCGAGGCCGTCCGCCGCCCGCTGCGCGGCTACTCCGGCGGCATGCTGCGCCGGGTCGGCATCGCCCAGGCGCTGCTCGCCGACCCCCGGGTGCTGGTGGTGGACGAGCCGACCGCCGGACTCGACCCCGAGGAGCGGATGCGGCTGCGCAACCTGCTCGGCGAACTCGCCGCCGACCGGATCGTGCTGCTGTCCACCCACATCGTCTCCGACGTCGAAGCGGCCGCCGCCGACCTCGCCGTCCTCGCCCACGGCCGGCTGCTCCGCCGCGGCACCCCCGACCAGCTGCTGCGGGAACTCGACGGGCAGGTCTGGGAGGCCGTGGTCGCACCGGCCGAGGCGCCGGGCGTGCAGGCCCGGTACCAGGTCGGCCGCGCGGTGCGCACCGCCGACGGCGTCCGGCTGCGGGTGCTGGCCGGGCACCCGCCGACCGCGGACGCCGTGCCCGTGCCGCCCGACCTGGAGGACGCCTACCTGGCCGCCGTGCACGGCGCGCCCGCCCGGCCGGAGGCGCTGCGATGACCGGCACCGCGCTCGTCCGGCTCGCCGCCGGGGACTTCCGCGACCGGGTGCGGCGGCCCGTGTACGCGGTGACGCTGCTGGCCGCCGTCGCGCTCGGCCGGCTGGCGGTGCCCGCCGCGGACAGCCGCTGGGCGATCATCGACGTCGGCGGGAACCGCGGCGTCTACAACAGCGCCTGGGTCGGCACCGCGACCGCCCTGGCCGGCGCGCTGTGGCTCACCGTCGGCGGCTTCTGGGTGGTCCGCGGCGGCATCGTCCGGGACGCCGCGGGCCGGGTCGGCGAGATCCTCGCCGCCACCCCGCTGCGCACGGCCGGCTACCTGGCCGCGAAGTTCCTCGCCAACCTGCTGGTGCTCGCCTCGATGCTCGGCGTGCTGGCCGGCACCGCGCTGGTGCTGCAACTCGTCCGCGGCGAGGACCGGGCCGTGCACCCGCTCGCCCTGTTCGGACCGTTCGTCCTCATCGCGCTGCCGCTGATCGCGGTGACCGCCGCGGCCGCCGTGCTGTTCGACACCGTGCCGCCGCTGCGGGCCGGGTTCGGCAACGTGGTCTGGTTCGTGCTGTCGCTGGCGCTCGCCATCGGCGGGCAGTCGGCCGACGCCCCGCTCGGCGGGATCGGCGTGCAGCAGGCGACGCAGTCCATGGTCGACGCCCTGCGGCGTCAGCAACTTCCGTTCGGGGACGGCGAGTTCAGCCTGGGTCTGACGCAGGTCCCGGAGCCGCTGCACACCTTCGGCTGGGACGGTGCACAGTTCTCCGGCGGCTTCCTGGCGACCCGGCTGGCGATCGTCGCCTGCGCGGCCGCGCTGGCCGTGCTGCCCGCGCTCTGGTTCGGCCGCTTCGACCCGGCCCGCAACCCCGGCCGGACCGCCACCGCCACCGCCACCGCTCGGTCGGTCGCGGAGCCCGCCGAGCCGGTCGCGCCCGCTGCGCCAGGGCCGTTCGAGCCGTTCGGGGCGCTGCCGCCCACCGCGCCGGTGCGGGCCGGGACGGCGTTCGGGCGGCTGCTGGTCGGGCAGACCCGGATCCTGGTGCAGGGCGTGCCGTGGACCTGGTGGGCCGTCACCGCGGCACTCGGCGCGGCCGCGCTCGCCGTGCCGCTGCCGCTGGTCACCGGGCTCCTGCTGCCCGCGCTGTGGCTGTGGCCGGTGCTGATCTGGTCCCGGCTGGGCTCCCAGCAGGTGGAGAACGGCCTGGAGGAACTGCTGGCCGCGCACCCCGCGCCGCGGCTGCGGCTGCTGGCCGACTGGGCGTCGGGCGTGCTGCTGGCGGCGGTGGCCGGCCTCGGTCCGCTGCTGCGGATGCTGGTCGCGGGCGACGCCGCCGGGGCCGCGCACTGGCTCGCCGGGGCGCTGTTCGTCCCGGCGCTGGCCCTCGGGCTCGGCACCGCCGTCCGCAGCCACCGCCCGTTCCAGGCGCTGTACCTGCCGCTCTGGTACCTGCTGGTCAACCAGGTCCGCGCGGTCGACTTCATGGGCGCCGTCCGCACCGCCGGCCGCCCGGACGGGCCGAGCCCGCTGCTGGTCGCGGCGCTCGCGGCGGCGCTGCTCGGCGCGGCGGTCCTGGCGGGCGCGGCCCGGCGCGACGTCAAACGCTAGTCCCGCCGCGACGTCAAACGCTGGGCCCGGCACGGGCGTTCGGGCGCCGGGCGCACGGCTCAGGTGGCGGCGCTGCTGGAGGTCAGGTGGGCGTACACCACGGTGTTGGAGTCGTAGCCGTTCTTCCGGTCGTAGTGGCCGCCGCAGGTGATCACCCGCAGTTCGGCGCGGCCGGTCGTCCCGTACACCTCCTCGGACGGGAAGGCGCTCTTCGGGTAGGAGCGCACCTCGTCGACGGTGAAGGTGGCGGTCCGCCGGTCCGCCCGGGTGACGGCGATGGCCAGGCCGGGGCGCAGCAGCCCGAGCCGGTACAGCACGCCCGGTCCGTGCCGGTCGTCCGCGTGCCCGACCACCACGGCGGTGCCGTCCGCGCCGGGCGCGGCGCCGTCGCGGTACCAGCCGACCAGGTTCGCCCGCTCGCTCGGCGGGGTCTCCAGCTCGCCCCGGACGTCCAGGCCGAGCTCGGTGAACGTGGCGTCCACGGAGATCGACGGGATCCGCAGCCGGCGCGGCGCGGACGGGTCGAGCGCCGGGGAGTCCGGGGCGAGCGTGACGCGGTGCGACGGGGCGGGGGCCGCGTCGGGCGGGGGCGGTTGGGCGCCGACCAGGCCGTCGCGCACCAGCATGCCGCCGAACAGCACGGCCACGGCCGTGGCGCCGACCACGACGGGGTCGGCGCCACGGGTCCGTCGGCGGCGGGGGGCCCGCCGAGGTGGCGTCAACGGCGCGAGCGACGCAGCCGGCGTGCCACCAGCCATCCGCCCCCGGCGAGCAGCGCACCGCCGACGGCGATCTCCGCCGGGTTCAGCCCGTGCGAGCCGCCGCCCTCGCCGGCCGCGACCCCGCCCTTCGGCACGTGGCCCTGGTGCACCTGCGGCGGCGCCGAGTGCAGCTGCGGCGCCGCCGCCGACTGCTGGGCATGCGCGGGCGGCGCGGTCGGCGGCGGGCTGTTCTGGGCGCCGGAGCCGCAGTCGACGGCGAACACCTTCTGCTTGGCCTGCCCGGTCTCGCCGACGAAGTTCCAGATCAGCTTGTACGTGCCGTTCGGCAGCGACAGGTTGGTGGTGTGCCCGGTGCCGCCGGAGAGCACGATGCTCCCCGACAGCGCCCTGGTGCCGGGCGGCTGCTGCTGGTCGATCTCCCAGGACACCAGCTGCACGGTGTCGAAGTTGAAGGCGTCCAGGTAGAACTTGCAGACCTTCGGCTCGTCCCGAGGGTCGTTGAACGGCACGCCGGTACTGTGGATCTTCACGTCGCCGTTGTCGCCGGGCGCGGCGAAGGCCGGCGCCGCGGGCGCGGCCAGCGGCAGCGCGGCGGCGCCGAGGAGGACACCGGCACGCAGGGCACGCAGGCGTCGCCCGGCCAGGGTTGAGGCCATGGAGAACTCCGGAGGGGTGGACGGGAGCTGCCGGCACCGCGCCGACACCCCACGAGGTTCACCGCGCCCCCGCCGCCCGCCACCACAACACTCCGGCCCGGTACGACGTTTCGTCCCAACGGTGGAGCGGGCCCACTCCGACGGCCCGTCGGGCGCCGAGGCGCCGCAGGCCGGGCCGGCGCACCCTCCGCCGTCGAGGAAGCCGTCGAGGAGCCGTCGAGGACGACGCCCCGTCAGGCCGCCTGCCGGTCGGGCCTCCGCCGTCGAGGAAGCCGTCGAGGAGCCGTCGAGGACGACGCCCCGTCAGGCCGCCTGCCGGTCGGGCCTGCGGCGGCGCGGGCGCAGGCGCTCGCCGCGGGCCAGGCGGCGGATGCCGGCGAAGCGGGAGAAGCGGTCGCGGCCGGCGACGGAGGCCCGGTCGAGTTCCTCCATCAGACGGCGGGAGCGGTGCTCCAGGTCCAGTTCGTCCAGGATCCGGTCCACCTCGGCGAGCAGGGAGCCGTGCAGCTGCCAGGCCTGCGGGTCCTGCTGGATGCGGCGCAGCAGCAGCTGCGCGACGTTCTCCCGGCAGGTCCAGGCCGCGGCCAGCTCGGACGTCAGGCGCTGCTCGGCCTCCTCCGCGTTGCGGCTGACCTGCGTGGTGACCAGCACCGCGAAGCTCACCAGCGCCCCGCCGATGTGCGCGAACAGCTCCTCCAGCGCCACCGCGACCTCCGACGGGAACAGCTGCTCGTCGACGGTGCGCCGCTTGGCCAGGTCGGTCAGCGAACGGGCGATCACCCGGATCACCACCACGCAGATCTCCAGGGTGTCCAGGCCGGTGCGCAGCACCAGCCGCGACAGCAGGCCCTCGCTGATCCGCGGGTTCAGCCGCAGACTGTCCTCGGCCTGCCGCAGCGCGCCGTCCACCTCCGCGATCGCCTGGTCCAGCCGGCGCGCCTCGTGCAGCCTCTCGGCGGCCCGCTCCACCGGCACCGGGCGGCCCAGCTCCTCCGCGAGGTCCAGCAGCAGGTGACGGGCGCGCCGGGCCAGGTCCTCGATCTTCTCCCCGGCGGTGTCCACCCACACCGGCGGCGCGAACACCAGGTTGAACAGCAGGCCGACGACCGCGCCGATCACCGTCTCCAGCACCCGGTCCCAGGCCTGCGTGGTGACCTGCGAGACGCCCAGGATCAGCATCGCGCTGATCGCCACCTCCTGGACGAACTCGTCGACCCGGACGAACCGGCCCACCGTCAGCGACGCCAGGATGATCAGCCCCAGGCTCCACCAGGACAGCCCCACCACGGTGGAGAACCCGATCGCGATCAGCACCCCGACCACCACCGAATTGACCCGCCGCACGCTGGTCTTCAGCGTCGAGTACACCGTCACCTGCACCACCAGCAGCGCCGTCAGCGGCGCCGTCAGCGGCACCGGCTCCCGGCTCAGCCAGGTCGCCACCACGTACGCCAGCGTCGCCGCGACCGTGGCCCGCACCGTCTGCACCACGAACGGGTCCCTGGCACCGCGACGCACCAGCGCCGCCACCGACTCCGGAACAACACGCATGCCGCCCTTCTATCCCCCCGGGCGGACTCCACACCCGCTGACACTCCAGCAACGTGTGAGCGGCGGTCACAGGACCAACGCCTGTCTGGTTGCCGCCCCCGCCCGCCGCCCAGGATGGCCGCATCGGGCCCCCGTACCCCCTGCGCGCGGCCGACGGCGTTCCCCGGTCCGAGGACGCGCTGCGCGCTGCTGACGAGGTGGTGGTCGCCGTGAGCGACGTGTCCGACCTTTCCCGGGCCGAGGCGGAGACGCCGGCCGAACCGGTGTTCCGGCGGTGGCGGTACGCCGGAGTGCTCGCCCTGCTCTTCCTGTTCGGGACGGAGACCTTCCTGGTCTCCCCGCTGCTGCCGACCATCGCCGGCTCGATCCACGTCAGCGAGGCCGCCGCGGCCTCCACCGTCACCGCGTACGTCCTGGTGTACGCGGTCTGCGCGCCGTTCCTCGGCCTGCTCAGCGACCGGTTCGGACGACGGCGCACCCTGCTGGCCGGCACCGCGCTGTTCGTGCTCTCCAACGCGGCCGCCGCGCTCTCCACCGACCTCACCCTGCTGGTGCTCTCCCGCGGCCTGGCCGGACTCGCCGCCGCGGCCGCCGGCCCCGCGATCTGGGCGCACATCGCCGAAACCGCCCCCGACGCGGTCCGCGGCCGCGCCCTCGGACTCGGCATGGCGCTGTTCTCCACCGGCCAGGTCATCGGCGTCCCGCTCGGCGGACTCCTGGCCGGCGCGGCCGGCTGGCGCGCCGCGTTCTGGGCCCTCACCGCGGGCACGGCCGCCGCCGTCCCGCTGCTGCTCCGCCAGGTCGCCCCGCGGCCCACGTCTCCCGCCGGCGGCACGATCCTCGCCGTCCTGGCCGCCTGGCGGGACCCCGCCCTGCGCCGCGCCCTCCTGGTCAACACCGCCTTCAACGCCGCCAACCTCGGCGCCTACACCTTCCTCGGCGCCGTCCTCGGCGACCGCTTCGACCTCTCCGTCCAGGCCCTCGGCCTGGTCGGCATCCTGGTCGGCGCCGGCAGCGTGGCGGGCTCCCTGCTCGGCGGCCGCCTCGGCGACAAGGCCCGCGCGGCGGGCCGTCAGCCGGCCCTGCTCCCCGGCTGGGCGCTGCTCCTCGCCGCGGGCATCGCCCTCGCCGTGGCGGGACCGGGCCTGATCCTCTCGCTCCTGGGCGTCCTCCTCTGGTTCGTCGCCTCCGGCGGTTTCGTGACGGACCAGCAGACCCTGGCCGGCACCGTCGCCCCCGCCCACCGGGCCACCTCCAGCGCCTGGCTGACCTCCACGATGTACGCGGGCACGGGCGTCGGCGCCTGGGCGATCGGCGCTTTCGGCAACGTCGCGCACGGGTCGCTGATCACGGGCGTCGTGCTGGCCCTGGTCACGGCGATCGGAGCGTCCACCTGGGGGCGCGGGGTGCTGCGCGCCCGGCCGTGAACCGATCCGCAAGATCGCGGTCGACGGCACGTCCTGGCCCACGTCGCGATCTCGCGGCCGGCGCGTTCCCCTTCGCGCGGTTCTCCTCCCGGCCCCGGCGGGCCGGGAGGTTCCCCCGCGCGCCCGGGTCCGCGCCGGTCCGCTTCCCTACGCCGTCGCCCGAAGCGGGCGCTCGATCAGGTCGTTCATCCGCGCCAGGTCCGCCGGGCTGTTCGGGGTGAACAGCAGCACCAGCGCCGACGGATCGTCCACCGGGTGGAACGAGCTCAGCGTCAGGTGCACCGCGGTGCTCGCGGGTGGGGAGACCACCACCTCGCGGGCGGTGAGTTCGGCGACGGTGTGGCAGCCCCACCAGTGGCGGAGGTCGGGGGCGTCCGCTTCGAGGTGGCGGTAGAGCTCGTCGGTGCGGGGGTCGGCGATCGCGGGGCCGGCCTGGGCGCGGAAGTGCTGGAAGACGTTCATGGCGAGCGGCTCCCAGTCGTGCAGGACGCTGCGCAGGTGGCGGTCGACGGCCATCAGCCACATCAGGTTGCGGCGGTCGGCGTCGACCTTCTCGGGGGAGCCCCACAGCGCCGTCCAGGCGGCGTTCCAGGCCAGCAGGTCGAAGTGCCGGTCGAGCAGGACGGCGGGGCTGGCGGGCCAGGAGTCGAGGACGGGGCGGACCGCGTCGGCGAGCCGCTCGGCGGCGGTGCGGTCCGCGGGGACGGGCTCGTGGTAGCCGGCCAGCCGCATGGCGTGCCGCAGGCCCGCCGCGTCCAGGCGGAGGGCTCGCGCCACCGCCTCCAGGACCTGCCGGGAGGCGGTGACGCGGCCCTGTTCGAGCCAGGTGTACCAGGCGAGGCCGACGCCGGAGAGCGAGGCGACCTCTTCGCGGCGCAGCCCGGGGGTGCGTCGCCGGGCGGTGGCGGTGAGTCCGACGTCGGCGGGTTGGAGGCGTTCGCGGTGGGCGCGCAGGAAGGCGCCGAGCTCCTGACTGACGGCGGGGGTGGACACGGGTGGCTCCTCGTTGCGGGCGGTTCCGGGGGCGTCGCGCACCCACCCTAGGCGCGGGGCGGGCGGTTTCCGGTTCCTGAAACAAACTCCTCATGTGCCGTCAACTCCCAGAGTCGAACCGGCATTCGGCTGACCCGTCCGAGCGTGTTCTGCCGCCGCCAGGCGCTCGCCCCGATCGCCCGGTAGAAGTCGGCGCGGCGCTCTCCGGGCAGCACCCGGGCGTAGTAGTCGCCGAAGGTCGCGGCGTGGAAGTGCTCGTACTGCTCGGCCGAGTCGACGGTGACGACCGCGTCGCGTTCCGTGTGGCCGGCGACGCGCAGGTGCGGGGCGAGGACGGTGAGCAGGTCGTCGACGGTGCGGGTGCGGGTGGCGATCGGCAGGACGCCGTGCGCGGCGAGCAGCGCGGGGACGTCGGCGGCGGGCGTGCCGAGCGCGGTGAGCGCCTCGCGGACCAACTCGTCCTCGCCGCCCAGCCCGTGGGCGTCCCGGGCCGGGTGGTAGGTGGTGAGCAGGAAGCGCCCGCCGGGGGCGAGGTGTTCGGCGGCCCAGGCGAAGATCCGGTCCTCGTCCGGGTACAGCCAGTGCAGGACCGAGGTCTGGGTGATCACCTCGGCGCGGTACGGGAGCTGCTCGGGCGCGGTGAGGTCGGCGGCGTGCAGCGCGACGCGCTCGCCGTACGGGGCGAGGCGGTCGGCGGCCTCGGCGATCCGGTGCTCGGAGCGTTCCAGGCCGACGGCGAGGCGGAGCGAGGGGAAGCGGTCCAGGGCGGTGGCGAGCAGCTGGCCGATGCCGCTGCCCAGGTCGATCAGCGTCTCGGGGGATCCGGTGACGCGGTCCAACACCCAGTCGCGGTCCTGGACTTGGCGCAGTCGGCTGGCGTCGGCGTACCCGGCGAGGGTGCGGGCCTGGATCTCGACGGCGGACGGGCTCACGTGCGGGCCTCCTGAACGTTCGCGGCGGGGTCGTCGAGCAGGGCGAGCAGTCGGGCCCTGGTCGCGGACTGGTCGTAGCGGTGGAAGACGGTGATGCGGTTGCGGGCGAGGTCGCCGCGGTGGACGTACTCGTACAGGTCCTGGCGCTGCCCGAAGCCGTCCCCGGTGAGTTCCCAGGCCAGCCGGAACAGCCGGGACTTGGCCTCGACGTCGATGTCCCGCCCGCGCATGTAGCGGTCGAGGTGCGGCCGCAGCCGCGGGTTGGCGAGGTCGCCGGGGGAGGGCTGCATCAGCAGGCCGGACGCGCCGATCCGGCGGACGATCTCGACGGCGTCGCCGGCGACTTCGGCCGACCAGACCCGGGAGGCGAAGGTGTCGCCGGGGGCGAACAGGCCGGCGTCGGTGAGCGCGCCGCGGTTCTCCGCCGCGTCCAGGAAGTACTCGGTGAGTTCGGCGTACCCGGCGAGGCGGCCCAGGTCCTCCTGGATGTTGCGGAACTGGCTGACGCCGATCGACTCGGCGAGCAGCGTGGCGGTGGCCAGCAGGGTGCGCAGGCGCTCCCGGTAGCGGATGTGGCCGACGTAGGCGCTCCAGGCGTTGATCCGGGCCAGGCCGCGGCGGGCCAGGTCGGCGTCGCGCAGCAGGAACACCCGGTCCCAAGGCACCAGGACGTCGTCGAAGAACAGCATCGCGTCCTGCTCGTCGTAGCGGGCGCCGAGCGGGTGGCCGTGTCCCCACGGGGCGGTGCCGAGCGGTTCGCGGGCCAGCGTGATCAGGCCGGGCGTGTTCAGCGGCAGCGCGAACCACACCACGAACTGCTCGGCCCGGCCCTGGGTGAAGGACGCCGACAGGTACACCAGCACCTCGTGCGCCAGCGGTGCGAGGGTGGTGAGCTGCTTCGCCCCGCGCACCACGATGCCGTTCTCGTTCTCCGACAGCACGCGCAGCGCCAGGTCGGGGTCGTCCAGCGGGCTCGCCGAGCGGTCGATCTGCGGGTCGCCCAGCGCGTGCGAGAGCACCAGGTCGTTCTGTGCGCAGTGCCGGTACCAGGCTTCGGCGTTGGCCCCGAACCGGGGATCGGCGGCACCGAGCCGGTGGCGGAAGTCGTGCACGCCGACGGCGATCGAGGCCATGAACGCGGGGGAGCGGCCCTGTTGCCCGAGCGCCTCGGCGTGCCAGAACTCGGCGCTGCGCCGCTGGACGCGCAACTCCTCCAGTGTGGTGGGCGGTTGGTAGGCGCGGGCCAGGCGCAGCCCGGTGTCCGGGTCCTTGAAGGTCAGCAACTCGCGGTGCTCGGGCTGGTGCTGGAGGTCGAGCAGGCGGCCGAGTTCCTCGGCGGCGGGCCGGAACGCCGGGTGCTCGGCCGGGTTGCCGACGCGCTGCCCGTCCAGGTACAGCTCGCGGCCGTCGTCGAGTTCGGCCAGGTAGCGGGCGCCGGTGAGCAGGCCGCGCGGCTCCGGGGACAGCAGGGTCATGCGCCAACTCCTTGCGCTGGAGGATCGGTTGGTGGGAGCTCGGTCGGGCGGAGCTCGGTCGGTGGGAGCACGGTCGGCGGGAGCTCGGGGCCGAGCTGCCGGTAGCGGGCGGCGTGGTGCAGCAGCGGACGGCCCGTTCCCTCGCCGACCGCGAGGGCTTCGCCGACCAGCAACAGGTGGTCGCCGACCGGGAGTTCGGCGTGCAGCCGGGCGTCGAACCAGGCCGTCGCGCCGGCCGGCACCGGCCCGCCGGTCGGGGCGTCGAGCACCGGCAGGTCGGTGAAGCCGCCCGGGGCCCGGCCCGCGCCCGGGGTGGCGAAGCGGCGGGCCAGCGCCGCCTGGTGCTCGCCCAGCACCGCGACGGTGAAGCGTCCGGCCGCGCGCACCGCGGCCGTCAGCGGGCTGCGGCGGGAGACCGCGACGCCGATCAGCGGCGGGTCGAGCGAGAGGGTGGCGAACGAGGAGACGGTCTTCGCGTGTTCGAGGCCCGCCCAGCGGACGGTGAGCACGGCGACGCCGGTCGGCCAGTGCCGGGCGGCCGAACGGAAAGCGGTTTCCGGCACTGCCTGGAAAGCGGTTTCCCGTTGGGTCTCGCGGGTCGGCGCGCTCACCGCAGACCCACCCGGTAGGCCCGCAGCCACTCGTCGACCTGCACCAGGTGGTCCAGGCCGCCGACCGGGTTCGGCGCGGTGCGCGGGCTTGGCAGCGGACGGCCCTCGGCGAGGTGGCGGCGCACCAGGTCCCGGTCCACCAGGTCGAACACCGGCGCGGCCGGGTCGGCCAGCAGGTCGTGGGCGCGGGCGGTCAGCACCTCGGTGTAGCGCACCGCCGGGGTGGACGGGTAGCCGGACTTCGGACGGTCCGTCACCTGCGGCGGCAGCAGGTCGCGCACCGCGTCCCGGAGCAGCCCCTTGGCCCGGCCGCCGGGGGACTTCAGCTCCCACGGCACGTTCCACAGGTACTCCACCAGCCGGTGGTCGCAGAACGGCACCCGGACCTCCAGGCCGACCGACATCGACACCCGGTCCACCCGGTCCAGCAGCGGGGGCAGCCAGCGGGTCAGCGCCAGGTGGAAGGTCTCCCGCACCTTCGCCGCCGCCGGGTCCTCCCCGTCCAGCCGCGGCACCGAGGCGAGACTGCTGCGGTACGCGGCCTCGGTGTACTCCGCCGGCCGGACCTCGGCGCGCACCTCCGGGCGCAGCAGCGCGGCCGGGGTGGTGCGGCCGTGCAGCCACGGGAAGGTGCCGGAGGCGAGTGCCGTCGCGTCGTGGAAGTACGGGTAGCCGCCGAACACTTCGTCCGCGGCCTCGCCGGACAGCGCGACCGTGGATCGGCGGCGCACCTCGCGGAACAGCAGGTGCAGCGAGGCGTCCATCTCGCCCCAGCCGGGGCGGTCGCGGGCCCGCAGCACGGCGTCGCGGGCGTCCAGCAGGTCGTCGTCGGGGATCAGCACGCTGGTGTGCACGGTGCCGATGTGGGCGGCGGCGGCCTGCACGAACGGGGCGTCCTGGCCGGTGCGCCAGGCGTCGGGGGCGCGGTCGGCGCTGCCGGGGAAGTCCACCGAGAAGCTGGTGATCTTGCCTTGGCCGCCCCGCTCCCGGGCGGCCGCGGCCAGCGCGGTGATCGCGGAGGAGTCCACGCCGCCGGACAGCAGCGTGCACAGCGGGACGTCGCTGACCAGTTGCCGCTCCACCGCGTCCGCGAGCAGCGCCCGCACGGTGGCCCGGGTGGTCGGTTCGTCGTCCGAGTGCGGGGCCGACTCCAGTCGCCAGTACGGGATTTCACGCACCGCATGGCGGCTCGCCAGCACCAGGTGCCCGGGCCGGACTTCGTGCAGCCCGCGGAACAGGCCGTGCCCGGTGCTCGGCGCGGCCGGCAGTGCGAACAGCTCCGCGATGCCGGCCGCGTCCAACTCGGCGCGCAGCAACGGGTTCGCGAGCACCGCCTTCGGCTCGGAGCCGAACAGCACGCCGTTCGCGTGCCGGTGCCAGTAGAGCGGCTTGATTCCCAAGTGGTCGCGCACCAGCAGGAGTTCCTCGTTGAGGGCGTCCCACAGCGCGTACCCGAAGATGCCGTTGAACCGGGCCGGCGCCCGATGCCCCCACTGCAGGTGCGCGCGAAGGATCACCTCGGTGTCGGAACGGGTCCGGAACACGTGCCCGTGCGTCTCCAACTCGGCCCGCAGCTCACGGTGGTTGTAGAGCTCGCCGTTGTACGCGAGCACCGCCCGGGCGGGCTCGCCGTCCGCGAACGGCTGGAGCCCGCCGTCCAGGTCGATCACCGCCAGCCGGGTGTGGCCCAGTGCGGCGTGCCGCGACAGCCACACCCCGTCGGCGTCCGGACCCCGGCACAGCAGGGTCTCCGTCATCCGGCGGACCGTCTCGGCGCGCAGCCGCAGATCCTCCGCCCAGTCCAGCCAGCCGGTCACTCCGCACATCAGGGCGCCCCCGTCGTCTCGTCGGCCTCTTCTTCGGCGCTCGCCTCCCAGTGGCAACCGTGGCCGGTCGGACCGGAGAGCAGGCGGTGCGCCGGGCGGAAGCCCTTGGCGCGGATGTTCGCGGACAGCGCGTGCGTGCAGTACGTGCACGGCGAGGCGAGGGTGATCGTCACCCCGCTGCGGCGGGCCTGCTCGCGGTAGTCCCAGATCGCGCAGTGCGTGATGGTCAGCGCGGCGTGCCGCGGGCCGGGCGGTTGCGCATCGTCGAACTCGTAGTCGGAGCCGTACAGTTCGGCCTGCCGGGCGATCCGGTGGATCGGGTCCGCCGCGCCCCGCCCGTGGTCCGGCTCGACGGTGCGGTGCACCTCGGCGTTGGACGCCGCCCACGCCGCGAGCACCTGCTCGCCGTAGTGCCGCACCAGGAAGCGCTCCATCAGCGCCTGCCCGCGGAAGAACAGCCGCTGCCACTGCGCGGACGGCGCGGCCCCGTCCGGCAGGTCGGCGAAGATCTCGCCCTGCAACGCGAACCACTCCGCGAGTTGCGGCTGGTCGCCCAGACTCACCAGGTACCTGGTCAGCCCGGCCTCCGCCTCGTGCAGCCGTCGCCGCCAGAGCGCGGAGCGCTCGGCATCCGGCATCGACCGGTACGGCGAACGCCAACTCTCCTGCTCTGCCGCCGACTTGAGCGGCAGTAGCGCGACCTGGCACCCCGCCGGCCCGTCCGGCCCGGTTCTGCCCTCGGGTGCGACGCCCATCGGTGCTCTCCCTCCGACCCGCACGGCTACGTCCTGCCAGCCACGCTAGGCAGCACCCACCGGGCCCCAGAAGCCCCGAACGGATCCCCCCGGGGCGACCTTCGTCGCCTGCGGGGCGCCGCTCAGCCGGGCAGCAGCGGGACGATCCGGGCGGCCGCGGCGTACGGCTGCGCGCCGCTCGGACGGTCCTCGCGGTCGACGTACCGCGCCATCAACGCCCGTACCTTCTGCCGGAGTTCGTCGGCCTCGGCGGGCGTCAGGTGGAGCACGGCGGTGAACGGCTCGGCGACCGCTTCGGGCGCTTCGGCGGCGTCGGCGGCGTCGGTCGCTCCGGTCGGGTGGACGGGGTGCGGCGCGGGGGTGTCCTCGGTCTCCCAGCGCAGCCGCCACGGGCGGGCGCGGCCACCCTGCGGGACCTCCTCGACCAGCCCGTAGCGGGCCAACTGCCGCAGGTGGAACGAGCACAGGCCCGAGCTGAGCCCGAGCCGTGCGGCGGCCCCGGTCGACGTCACGGTGCCGGCCTCGGCCAGCAGGTCCAGCAGGGCGATCCGGACGGGGTGGTCGGGCAGCGGGCGGCGGACACCGGGCGGCAGCGCCCGTTCGGTCTCGCGAATCTCATCGGTCACTTTGCAAAGCGTGCTACTTTGCAAAGCAGATGACAAGCCGTCACACACCACCGAGCAGAGGCAGGCAAGAACCCCTCATGGCCGACACCCCGCAGGACCGCCGGGTCCGCGTCCAGGGCGAACCCGTCGACACCTACCCGGCGCTCGCCCCCGAGACCGAACGCGGCGCGGTCCGCCGGATCACCGTCGTCGGCGAGCCGGTCCTGCACCGCCGCTGCCGCCCCGTCACCGAGTTCGGCACCCCCGAACTCGCCCGCCTGATCGACGACATGTTCGCCACCAACCACATCGCCGACGGCGCCGGCCTGGCCGCCAACCAGGTCGACGTCGACCTCCAGCTCTTCATCTGGGACATCACCGACGACTGGGGCGTCCGCCACGTCGGCCACCTGGCCAACCCCGTCCTCGAAGACCTCCCCGCCACCCACCGCCGCCTGCTCGAAGAACCCGAGGGCTGCCTCTCCGTCCCGGGCCCCCACCGCGAGCTCGCCCGCCCCGACCACGCCGTCGCCCACGGCTTCGACCTCCACGGCCGCCCCCTCACCATCGAGGGCCACGGCTACTTCGCCCGCTGCCTCCAGCACGAGACCGACCACCTCCACGGCCGCCTCTACCTCGACCGGCTCCCGTCCCGCGCCCGCAAGTCCGCCCTCCGCGAGATGACCGACCGCCAGGCCGAGGTCTTCGCCCGCCGCGCCGCGAACGCGTCCCGCCTCGGGAAGTAGGCGCCCCGCCGGGGCGCCGGGGCCACGGCGTCGTGCCCGTCGGCGCTCAGTGGGGACGCCGGGTGGTGAGGAACCCCGCGATCGCGGTGACGGTGGCGACGGCCTCGGCGATCGCGGTCGTGGTCTTCTCGGGGAACCAGGCGGGTTCGTACATGTTCGGCAGCGGGCCGATGGCGCCCACGTCCACGTAGCGGTACAGGAGCAGGACGCCGAGGGCGGAGGCGGACACCAGCGCGGCGAACATCCACACGGCCCGCCGGTGGCCGGCCACCAGCACGAGGAGCGCGGCGAGGGCGGCGACGGCCGCTTCGAGCCGGAACAGCGTGCCCTGGGTGAGGTGCGCGCCGATCGCGTCGTAGCCGGGGGCGAGGTCGGCGTGGATCGCGGCACTCACCGCCAGCGCCGCCGCCGTGACCAACTGGAGCGCCCGGCGCAGCAGCGGCCGCTCGGTGTCGGAGTGCCGGATGTCAGTAGCCATTGCCGGGCGGCGTGGCGCCGGTGGCCCCGCCGGTCGGCGCGGGCGACCCCGTCCCGCCCGCACCGACCTGGACGTGGGCGTCCATGCCGAGCGCCTTGTGGTCGTCGATCGGACACCACAGCTCGTAACTGCCCTGCTGGAGCGTGACGGTGAACTGTGCGTCGCCGCCCGGCGGGATGGGCGAGGTCTGCATGGTGGTGACGCCGGGGCCCGAGATGGCCAGCGCGTGGTCCGTCGTCCCGGCGTTGTGGGCGACGAACGTGTGACTGCCGGGAGTCAGCTGCATCTCGGAGAAGGCGAGGGAGTACTCCTTCTCGGTCACCGTGACGGTCCCCGCCGGCCCGCCGGTCGCGCCACCCGTCGGGCTGTTCGTCGCAGCGGGGGACTTGCCGCTGCTGCTGCACGCCGTGGCGGCGGCCATCAGGACGGCTGCCGCCAGCGCGGTGCGGGCGAGGACGCTGGATCGGCGTACGGGGATCACGGTCATCGCCTCCTTGTTTGGGGACGAGCCTGGGGTACCTGGCCGGCCAACCGGTCGCGACACTCCCGCCACCTGCGGCCGTCCACCCGATCAGCCGTTCATGTGACGTGCGTGCGCGGCCCTCCCGTGACGGACGCCGGACGCACCGGGGCGAGGCGGGGGGTTCAGCGCATGCCGAGCACGCCGTCGCGGACCTCGCGCCGGCGCAGCGAGTCCCGGACCTCGTCGGCGAGGCTGAACCGGGCCGTCCGGCCGATGAGTTCACGGCCCGACCACTGCACGGGCAGATTCCCGGCCACGTCACCGGGCCGGGGTGCGGCCTCGACGACGGGCAGACCTCCCAGCCGTCCTTGCAGGTGGGCCTCACCAGCAGGAGTCGGCCCTCGGGGTCGAAGAACAGGACTCCGGCGGCGGTGCGCGGCCGGGCGACGACCTCGTGGGGGTGGGAGGCGGTCATGGTGCTGACCGTAGTCGTCGGGCGGCGGGTCAGGGACAGTTCAGGGTCCGGATCAGGGGCCGTCCGGAGGTGCGGGGGGCGGGCGGGGGCCTAGCGTCTGGGCGGTGATGAGCGAGGGTGTGGCGGGGGAGCACGTGGTGCGGCTGGCCGGGGTGCGGCGGGCGTATCGGCGGGGGCAGGGCGTGGTGCGGGCGCTGGACGGGGTGGACGCGGCGTTCGCGGCGGGGAGCTTCACGGCGGTGATGGGGCCGTCCGGGTCGGGGAAGTCGACGTTGCTGCTGTGCGCGGCGGGGCTGGAGCCGGTGGACGAGGGCGAGGTGCTGCTCGACGGGCAGCGCGTCCATCGGATGTCGGAGCGGGAGCTGACCGAACTGCGCCGGGAGCAGCTGGGATTCGTGTTCCAGTCGTTCAATCTGGTGCCGGTGCTGACGGCCCGCCAGAACGTCGAGCTGCCGCTGCGGCTGGCCGGGCGGCGGATCGATCCGGCGGAGATCGACCGGCGGTTGGCCGAGGTCGGGCTCGCCGAGCGCGGCGGGCATCGGCCCGCCGAGCTGTCGGGCGGGCAGCAGCAGCGGGTGGCGATCGCCCGGGCGTTGGCCGCCGGGCCGAAGGTGATCCTCGCGGACGAGCCGACGGGCGCCCTGGATTCGCGTTCGGCGCGGGCGGTGCTGGCGTTGCTGCGGGAGGTGGTGGAGCGCCACGGCCGGACGGTGGTCATGGTGACGCACGACCCGGTGGCGGCCTCGTACGCGCAGCGGGTGCTGTTCCTCGCGGACGGCAGGGTGGTCGGCGAGCTGCCCGATCCGACGGCGGAGGCGGTCGCGCTGCGGATGGCCGCGCTGGAGCCCAACGAGTCCGGGGAGTACGCGTGTTGAGCCTCGCGGCAGCCACCTTGCGGCAGCGCTGGACGAGCTTCCTCGGCGCGTTCGTCGCGCTCGCGCTCGGCGTCACGATGATCGGCGCCATGGCGCTGGTCCTGACCGCCACCTTCGGCACCCCCCACCCCGGCCCGCAGCGCTTCCGGGACGCGGGGACGGTCGTCGCCCTGGCCGGCTTCGCGGACCACCCGATGAAGGCCCCGGCGGTCCTCCCGCCGGACCTGGTCGCGCAGTTGGTCGAGGCCGGCGCCGCGCCCGACCGCAGTTTCCCGCTCCGCCTCGACGGCGACGCCACCGGCCACGGGTGGTCGTCGGCCGCGTTCGCCGGCTACCGGCTGCGCGCCGGGCGTCCGCCGCAGGCCTCCGACGAGACCGTGCTGACGGGCGCGGACGCGCAGCTGATCGGGCGTCAGGTCGAGACCGGCGCCGGACGCTACCGGGTGGTCGGCGTCACCGAGGGCCGCTGGTTCGAGCGGGCCGCGTTCTTCACCGACGCCGAGGCGCAGCGCTTGTCCCCGGGCGTCAACGCGCTGGTGAGCAACCTGACTTCCGATCGACTGCGGGCCGTGGTCGGCGAGCGCGCCGTCGTGCTGGCCGGGTCGGACCGGACCCGGATCGACCCCGACGACACCGGCGGCGCGCAGGCGCTGGCCAACGCGCAGGCGATGGCGGGCAGTACCACCGGACTCGCCGTCTGCGTGGCCGTGTTCGTGGTCGTCGCGACGTTCGCGTTCGCCGCCGAGCAGCGCCGCCGCGAACTCGCCCTGCTGCGACTGGTCGGGGCCGCGCCCCGGCAGGTGCGGCGGCTGGTGCTCGGCGAGGCCGCGCTGATCGGGACGGCCGCCGCGCTGCTCGGCTGCGCGCTCGCGCCGCTCGCGGTCGCTCCGCTGCGCGGCTGGATGCTGCACCACGGCGTCGCGCCGTCCTGGTTCACCGTGCCGTTCCGCCCGTTGCCGCTGCTGGTCGCGTTCCTGCTCGGAGTGGTGGCGGCGTTGGCGGGCTCGGCGGCGACGCTGGTCCGGGTGTCGGTGATCCGCCCCGCCGAGGCGCTGCGGGAGAGCGCGGTGGAGCGGCGCGGCCGGGTGCCGGCGCGGCTGCTGCTGGGCGGCGCGCTGCTGATCGGTGCGGTCGTCGCCGGCGTCGTGGTCGCCCGGACCGAGCCGTACCTGGCGGCCAACGTCCGTAAGTACCAGGCCGTTCCGGTGCTGTACGTCGGCGCGTTCGCGCTGCTCGCGCCAGTGCTGCTGCCGCCGTTGGCGCGGGCGCTGACCTGGCCGCTGCGGCGCTCCGCGAAGGCCGGTCCGATGCTGGTGCGCGAGAGCGTGCTGACCGAACGGCGGCGCACCGCCGCGACGGTGGCCCCGGTGGTGCTCGCGGTCGGGCTGGTCGGCACCCTGCTGACGGCGCAGCACTCCGCGGACGCCGCCGTGGCGGCCCGTCAGCGCCAGGAGGTGCGGGCGACGGACGTGGTGCTGCCGGCGCCCGGCGCGACCGGGCCGGCCGAACGGCTGGCCGCCGTGCCCGGCGTCCGGGTCACGCCCGTGACCTCGCTGAACGTCAAGATCGGTACGGCGGACGGCGAACAGCTCGACTCGCTGCGCGTGCAGGCGGTGCCCGCCGCGGCGTTCGGGCGCACGTTCACGCCGCCGGTGCGGGCCGGATCGGCGGCCGAACTGCCCGCGGACTTCCTGGTGATCGACGAGCACGCGGCCGAGTCCGACGGCATCGCCGTGGGCGACCACCTGGTCGCCCTGCTGCCGACCGGCACGCGCGTTCCGGTGGTGGTCGCGGCAGTGGTGGCGCGGGGGCTCGGCGGCGACGACGCCTACCTGTCCGCGTCGCTGATCGGCGCGGCGCCGCCGACCTCGCTGTACCTGGACGGGCTGGACGATTCCCGACGCCCGTCGGTCGAGCGGGCGTTGGCGGGAACGGGTGCGCAATTGACCACCCGGCAGGCCGTGTTGGCGGCCGAACACGCGAAGGCCGCCGAACAGGCCGACAACGCGGCCGTGGTGGTCCTCGGCATCGCGCTGGCGTACGCGCTGATCTCGGTCGCCGGCACCCTGGCGATGGCCGTGGCCGGACGCCACCGCGAGTTCGCCCTGCTGGGTCTCGCGGGCGCGGTCCGCCGCCAGATCGTCGCGGTCGTGGCCGCCGAGGCGGCGATCGCCGTCCTGGCCGGGACCCTGCTCGCCGCGGCCGCCACCGCCCTCACCGCCGTGACCCAACACGCCGCCCTGACCCACCTGTTGACCACCCCGCCCACCGCGGTCGCCTGGCCCGAGCTGCTCGGCGCCGCCGCCCTCTGCACGGCCGTCGCCCTCACCACCGCAGCCGCGTGCACGGCCCGCGCCACCCGCCCGCGGGCCGCGACCGGCGCCCGGGCGCAGTAGCCGGGAAACCCGTTGGCGTCCGCGTGCTCCGGGCGGCCGGTGCTGCGACCGGGGCGGCTCACCGTGACCGGAAGGCGGCTCGCGGGACGAGCGCACGCGGAACGGCTGGTATTACTAGGACATGCAGGAAGAGATTGCACGCTCCGCGATCGACACGTTCGTCTCCGCGTTCAACGCCTCGGACGACAGCTATGTGACGGCCCTGCTCTCCCAGGCCCTGACCTCGGACGTGGTCTTCTGGGGGCCGTTGGGCCGCAGCGAAGGAATCGCGGCGGTCGAGCGGTTCGTGCTGGACATCCGGCACCACCCGGCGGGGACCGGCACGATGGCGCGCTGCTCGGCGGTGGACATGCCCGACGAGTGGGCCCGGTACCAGTGGGCCTTCACCACGCCCGACGGAGGTCCCCGCCTGGCGGGAACGGATGTCGTCCATCTGCGGCGGAGCCTCATCGACCAGATCATCGTCTTCGCGGGGGAGATCGAACCGTAGGTCGCCGGCAGCCCGTTTCGCTCGCGCTGCTGCACGTCCCCGAGGAAGCCGGGGTCCGGCAGGCCTGCCTGCTGTGCGAAGTCTCCGGCGATGCCGAGGAGTTCACGCATCGGGACGGCCCGCCGGCTGGTGGCCGCGAGATCCTGGCGGGCCTGCTCCGACCAGCGGAAGGGATGCACCGCGATCCCCTGGTCGGCTGCCGGCGCGGCGGTCTCCTCGCGCCGACCAGGCCACCGCAGGCCGTCGTAGAACGACGCCCACTGCCCGGACAGCAGCCAGGAGGTCCACGCCGAATGGCCCACGTCCAGGGCCTCCCACTCCAGCGAGTCCGGGGCGAAGTACGTCACCTGGCCGGGGGCGCCGGGGCGGCCGGCGGCGGCCGGGTCGTGGCCGTTCAGGGCGAAGACGCCGCCGAGGACGTCGTGGGCGAGGACCAGGCCGGTCCCCGGGTGCCAGGCGGGATCGAACGTGGTCGGGAACCGGTTGACCCGGTCCAGGCCCGCCGGTCCACCGCCGAACACCCGGAGCCAGCCGTCGTCCAGCAGCAGGCCGCCGGTGTGCAGGGTCAGCGCGCCGAGGGTGGAGCGCGCGGTGACCTGGAGCTGGAGCAGACAGCGGTGGGCCTCCGGCTCGTCGGCGGGCAGCACCCGGATCGACGGCGCGGCCGCGAGGGCCTCCCGCAGCTCGGGCCAGGCCGGGTCGTCCACGTTGATCAGTTCGTCGAGTCGGCGCACCCGAGGATGGTCGCAGCCGTCGGCCGGGCCACCGACGACGGGTTGCCGCCCGCCGTGGCGGCTCCGGCGGACCGTGCCCGGCAGGGCCTGCCCGGGCCGGCGCCCCGGTCGGTCAACTCGACCGTGCAGCCGCTGCGTTCGCCGCCCGGGCTCAGCCCGTGAGGCCGTGGCGGACGGCGTAGAGCGCGGCGCGGAGGCGGTCGGACTGGCCGGTTTTTCGCATGGCGTGGGTGAGGTGCTTCTTGACGGTGGCTTCGGCGAGGGTCAGGCGGCGGGCGATCTCGGCGTTGCTGAGGCCGAGGGCGAGGTGGGTGAGGACCTGGCGTTCGCGGTCGGTCAGGCCGACCTGGTCGAGGGGACGTTCGGCGGGCGCGGGGTGCGGGCGCAGCGGCGTGGGGGCGGGGAGGAAGAGGGTCGCGCCGGCGGCGGCGAGGTGGACGGCGTCGAGGATGCGGTCGGGCGGCAGGTCGAGCGGGAAGCAGCCGCTGCCGCCGGCCAGCAGGATGCGGCTCGCCTCGGTGGTGGTCTCGGCGCGGCGCAGCAGCAGGACGCGGGCGCCGGGCGCGCCCTCGGGCCGGCGCAGTGCGGCGACGGCGGCGAGGTCGGCGTCCAGACCGGATCCGCGTCCGAGCAGGACGAGATCGGGGCGGGCCCGGTGGACGGCGGCCAGCGCGTGCGCGGGGTCGGTCGCGGAGCCGACCACCGCGAGGTCCGGGTCGGGCGCGAGGACGCTGCGCAGCCCGGCGCTGACCACCGGGTGGCGTTCGATCAGGAAGATCCGGGTCGCGGCCGTCCGGTGGGCGCCGGCCGGGCACAGCGGGTGGCCGCAGGTGCAGGCGGGCTCGGGGGCGGGGCGGGCGGCGTCGGAGAGCAGTTGATGGCCCGCCAGCAGGTCGAGCGGGTTGTCGATCTCGGTGTGCAGGGCGTCCAGCGACCGGGTGCCGCGCCGGGTGGGCGGGCGCAGGGTGCGGGCGGCGCCGCGGGTCAGCGCGGGCACGGGACCTCCCGGCGGCGGGAGGGCGTGACGGGGTACGGGTGCATGGCGGAGGTCCCCTCGAAGGCGGCGGGCCGGGGCACGGGGCCCGGCACGGGAGGTGGGGATCGGCGGCGGCCGGACGACGGCGCGCGCAGGGATCCCGGCGGAGGACGGGCGGACGCCGGGGCCGGTCAGGCCCGGGGGCGGCGCACCGCGCCGGGACGACAGGTCTCGTCGAAGCACCTGCGGTGCCACGAGCCGCCGATTCCCCAGAGGGTGAAGTCGGTCCGCCGATATGCCATACCGGAAATCGTATGGACGCTGGTGACGGCCGGTCAAGGAAAGTTCGCCGCCAGGCCGTCGGCCGCAGCGCGGTACCCCGGGCCGCCGTTCCTATGACCAGCGGTATCAGCATGAACGCCTGGCTGGCTGCCCCCACGCACCGTCCACGACGCTCGGCCTGGACACACCCGACGGGTCGCGCCGTGAGCACCGCGCACACCTGGTGCCCCCGCCCGTCATCGAACCGAAGGACCTGCCCCGCCGATGCCCGCCACCGTCCCCGCCGACCCGAGCACCTCGTGACCGGCTTCCTGCTGCGCCGCCTGCTGCTCGCCGTGCCCACCCTGCTGGGAGTGAGCGCCGTCGTGTTCGCCACCGTCGCGCTCGTCCCCGGCGACCCCGTCACCGCGTTCCTCGGCCCCGGCGCTCCCGCCGAGGCCCGGCAGGCCCTGGCGGAACGGATCGGCCTCGACCGGCCCCTGCCCGTCCGCTACCTCGACTGGCTCGGCCACGCCCTCACCGGCGACCTCGGCACCTCGACCTCCGCCCAACGCCCCGTCACCGCCCTGCTGCTGCCCGCCCTCGGCGAGACCCTCACCCTCACCGCCGCCGCGTTCGCCCTCGTCCTGGCCGGCGGCGTCCTGCTCGGCACGCTCGGCGCGCTTCGCCCGCGCGGTTGGTGGGGACGCCTGTGCAGCGCGGCCTCCACGCTCGCCGTCTCCGCCCCGCAGTACTCGGTGGCGCTGCTGCTGATCGCGGTGTTCGCCGTCCACTGGCAACTGCTCCCGGCCGGCGGCACCCACGACGCGTTCGGTTCCGGCGGCGGCCCCGGCGACCTGCTGCGCCACCTGCTGCTGCCCGCGACCGCCGCCGCCCTCGTCCCGCTCGGCCTCACCGCACGCGTCCACCGCGCCGCGCTCTCCGCCGTCCTGGACGGCGACCTCGCCGACGGCCTGCGCGCCCGCGGCCTCGGCCGGGCCGCCGTGCTGCGGCACTGCGCGCACAACGCCTCGCCCGCGCTGCTGACCATCGGCGGCCTGCAACTGGCCTACCTGCTGGAGGGAGTGGTCTTCGTGGAGACCCTGTTCGCCTGGCCCGGCCTGGGCCGCCTGCTCTACGACGCGCTCACCGCCCGCGACCTGCCGCTCATCCAGGGCGGCGTGCTGATCGTCGGCGCGGCCTTCGTCGGCATCAACCTGCTGGTGGACGCCGCACACGCCCTGATCGACCCCCGAGTGCGGGGCTGACATGACGACAAATCGACTTCCGATCGGCGCGCTGGCCGGCGCCGCCGCACTGTTGCCCGTCCTGCTGGCCGTCGCCGCACCGCTGCTCGCACCCGCCGACCCCACCGCCGGACAGCTCGCCGACCGGCTGCTCGACCCCGGCAGCGCGGGCCACCTGCTCGGCACCGACAGCCAGGGCCGCGACATCCTCAGCCGCCTGCTGTGGGCCGCCCGCCCGTCCCTCACCGCCGGCCTGCTGCCCGTCGCCGTGGCCGGCCTGGCCGGCGCCCTCCTCGGCATCGCGGCCGGCCTCGGCGGACGCCTCACCGAACAGGCCCTGCTGCGCACCCTCGACGTGCTGTACGCCTTCCCCGGCGTCCTGCTCGCCATCGCCGTCGCGTCCCTGCTCACGCCGGGCCTCGGTGCGACCGTGCTGGCGCTGTCCGTGGTCCTGACCCCCGCCGTCGCCAGGGTCGCGTTCACCGAGACCCGACGCATCCGCTCCGCCGAGTACCTGGAGGCCGCGAGAGTCAGCGGCGCGACCTGGCCCGCGCTCGTCCTGCGCCAAGTCCTGCCGGTGGTCGCCCCGGTCGTCCTGGTCTACGCGACCTCCCTGGTCGGCCTCGCCATCGTCTACGCCGCCGGCCTCTCCTTCCTCGGCCTCGGGGTCGCCCCGCCCACCCCCGAGTGGGGCGCGATGCTCGACGAGCTCCGCCCCGCGATCTTCACCCACCCCTGGCTCGCCGCGACTCCGGCGCTGGTGATCCTCGGGGTGTCGGTGCTCTTCAACACCCTCGGCGAGACGCTGCGCGCGCAGGCGGGGAACCGGGGGGTGCCGGGGGTGGCCCCGGGCGAAGCCGAGGCGGCGGAACCGCGCGAGACGGAAGGCAACCCGCCGCAGGAACGCGACGCGGGCCATGACTCGACCACGGCCCGCGACCCGGCCGCCGGTCCGGGGCCGGTCGCGCCGCTCCCCGCGCCCCTGGCCGTGCGCCTGCCGAGCAGGGAGACATGAGCGTGCTGACGATCGAGAACCTGACGGTCGAGTACCCCGGCGGGGTGCGGGCCGTGGACGGGGTGAGCCTCGCTCTCGGGGCCGGGCAGGCGCTGGTGCTGCTCGGGGAGTCCGGGAGCGGGAAGACCACGGTGGCGCGGACGGTGCTCGGGCTGCCCGGGCGCGGTGCGCGGGTCGGCGGGTCGGTGCGGCTCGGAAGCACCGAGCTGCTGGGGCTGCCCGAAGGGGAGCTGTCGCGGATCAGGGGCCGCCGCATCGGCTACGTCCCGCAGGACCCGTCCGCGACGCTCGACCCGTTGCGGCGGATCGGCGCCCAACTGGCCGAGGTGCTGCGCCGGCACGGCCTCGCCGAGAGCCGGAAGGCCGCCCGGGCGGCCGCGCTGCCGGTGCTCGCCGCGGTCGGGCTGCCGGAGCCGTCGCGGGTGGCTGCCGCGTACCCGCACGAACTGTCCGGGGGGCTGCGGCAGCGTGCCGCGATCGCTCTCGCGGTGGCGTGCGGGCCCGAGTTGCTGATCGCCGACGAGCCGACCACCGCCCTGGACGCCCTGGTCCGGACCCACATCCTCGACCTGTTCAGCACGCTGCGCACCGAGCAGGGCCTCGCGCTGCTGCTGGTCACGCACGACCTCTCCGCCGCCGCCCGGATCGGCGGCACCCTCGCCGTCCTCCGGCACGGCCGACTCACCGTCACCGGCCCGGTCGAGACCCTCCTGGTCCCGACCGGCGCCAGCCCGACAGGAGCCCACCGGTGACCGACACGCCCACCGAGCCGTCCCCGGACGACCTCCCGCTCCTCCGGCTCGACGAGGTCTCCAAGAGCTGGGCCGGGCGGCCCGCCGTCAGCGGGGTGAGTCTGGAGGTGCGCGCCGGGGAGGCCGTCGCGTTGGTGGGGGAGTCGGGGTCGGGGAAGTCGACGCTGGCGCGGCTCGCCCTGGGGCTGGTGCGGCCGGACGGCGGGGCGGTCGCGTTCGAGGGGCGGGACCCGGCGCGGCTGCGGGCGCGGGCCGACCGGGAGGTGCGGGGGCGGCTGCAGTTCGTGCCGCAGCATCCGCGCGGCTCGTTGAACCCGGCGCTGCGGGCCGGCGAGGCAGTCGGGTTCGCGCTGCGGGCGCACGGCGTGCCCCGGCGTCAACGGACCGACCGGATCGGAGAGCTGTTCCGGCAGGTGGGTCTCGCGCCGGAGCTGGCCCGCCGGTTCCCCCGGGAGCTCTCCGGCGGACAGCTGCAACGCGTCGCGGTGGCGCGGGCGTTGGCGACCGGACCGGCCCTGGTGGTGTGCGACGAGCCGACGTCCGCGCTCGACCCCGCCACCCAGCGGCGGCTGTTGGACCTGCTGACCGAACTGCGCGAACGCACCGGCACCGCCTACCTGTTCGTCTCGCACGACCTGGCCGCCGTCGCCCGGTTCGCGCACCGCACGTTGGTGCTGCGGGCCGGCCGAGTGGTCGAGCAGGGCCCCACCGACACCCTCTGGAGCGCACCACAACACCCCTACACCCAAGCCCTGTTGGCCGCCTCCGGCCCCGAAGTCGCGCTGCGCGACCCGAACGTCCGCACCACCGTCGAACCGAACGAAGGACCGTCATGAGCACCTACGCCCGTACCCGTTCCAGAGCCGCCGCACTTGCCGCGTCCGCCGTCCTGCTGGCGAGCGCCGGCTGCGCCACCGCGGACGGCGGGGCGGGGGACGGGGCCGGCGGAGCCGGTGGCGGCACGCTGGTGATCGGGGCCACCGGGAAGCTGCCCAACCTGGACACCGTGATCGGCGGCGCCGGGTTCGAGGGCAAGCGCCTGCTGAGCTTCCAGATCTACGAAGGACTCACCCGGTACGAGCTGTTGAAGGACACCGACCGGCCGCCGCAGGTGACGGGCGCGCTCGCCGAGTCCTGGCAGGTCGCGCCGGACCGGCTGACCTGGACGTTCGCCCTCCGCCAGGGCGTCACCTTCCAGGACGGCACGCCGTTCGACGCCGACGCGGTGCTGTTCAACCTGCACCGCTACCTGGACAGGTCCAGCCCCGAGTACACCGACGCGCTCGGCGCGGCCGCCAAGGAGTACGCGGGCGACATCGCCTCGTACCGCAAGACCGACGACACCCACATCGAACTGGTCACCACCGCACCCAACGGGCACTTCCCGGAGGACCTCGCGCACGTTCTGATCGCCAGCCCCACCGCCGTGCGCAAGAGCGGCACCGCCGACTTCGCCCAACACCCGGTCGGCACCGGCCCGTTCGGGTTCGTCTCGCAGACCGAGGGCCAGCAGGTCGAACTCGCCGCCAACCGGACGTACTGGCGCGGCGCGCCCAAGCTCGACCGGCTGATCGTCAAGGCGCTGCCCGACGCGGCGGCCCGCACCGCCGCGCTGCGCTCCGGCGGCGTGAACTGGATCGAGTACCCGAACCCCGACGACCTGGACAGCCTGAAGGCCTCCGGCGCGCAGATCCTCACCAACAGCTACGACCACCTGTGGTACTGGATCCTCGACACCGCCAAGGGGCCGTGGGCGGACGTGCGGGTCCGGCAGGCGGCGAACTTCGCGATCGACCGGCAGGCCGTCGCGGACAAGCTGCTGCACGGCACCGCCGACCCCGCGTACCAGGCCGCGCCGCGGGCCACCGCCGCCTACGACCCGGCGGGCAACCGGTACTCCCACGACCCGGACAAGGCACGGAAGTTGCTCGCCGAGGCCGGCTACCCGAACGGGTTCAGCACCTCGGTCACGGTGCCCACCGGCGGTTCCGGCAACCTGCTGCCGGTCCCGATCACCGAGGCGCTGCAGCGCGACCTCGCCGCCGTCGGCATCAAGGTGGAGATCCGCACCACCGACTGGACCACCCTGATCGGCGCCGAGGCCAAGGGGCAGGTCGCGCTCGGCTCCGACGCCATCGCCCAGTCCACCACGCTGTTCCAGTCCGAGGCGCTGCTGCCGCTGTTCGTCGGCTCCAACAGCCCGTTCTGGACCGGGCATTACGCCAGCCCGGCGGTCGACGGCCTGATCGCCGCCGCCGCTGCCGAGCCGGACCAGGCGGCCCGGCAGACCGACTACCGCAGCGCGCTGCGGAAGGTCACCGAGGACGCCCCGTGGCTGTTCGTGGTCAACGACCGCAACCCGCGCGCCCTCGCGCCGACCGTCCACGGACTCGTCCAGCCGCAGTCCTGGTTCCTCGACCTCACCACCGTCCGGGTCGGGAAGTGACTGGCAGTCAGGCCAGGTAGACAGAAGGGTAGTTGATCGACCATGCAGAACCACCGGTCCGCGCCGGCCTGGGGCATCACCCTGCCGCTGCCCGGACTCACCATCGACCGGCACCGCTTCCTGGTGGAACGGCTGCCGGAGCTCGGCTACAGCGACGTGTGGAGCGCGGAGGGCGGCGGCACCGACGCGTTCACCCCGCTCGCCGCCACCGCCGCCTGGTCCCCGCACCTGCGGATCGCCACCGGCATCGTCCCCGTGCACACCCGCGGGCCCGCCGTGCTCGCCCAGACCGCCGCCACGCTCGCCCAACTCGCGCCCGGGCGCGTCCTGCTGGGCATCGGGGCGTCGGTGCCCGCGCACGTCACCGACATCAACGGCATCCCGTTCGACGAGCCGTTCAAGCGCACCCGCGACGTCCTGCGCTTCCTCACCGCCGCGCTGCGCGGAGAGCACGTCGCCGGGGAGTTCGACACCTTCTCCATCACCGGCTACCGCCTGCCGCACCCGCCCACCGAGCCGGTCAAGGTCATCCTCGGCGCGCTGCGACCCGGCATGCTCCGGCTCGGCTTCACCGAGGGCGACGGGGCGATCACCAACCTGCTCGGCGCCCAGGACCTGCCGAAGGTGCTCGACGCGGTCGGCCCGCAGCCGCCCGGCAAGGAGCTCGTCGTCAAGGTGTTCGTCTGCCCCACCGAGGACACCGCGTACGCGCACCGCGCCAGCCGGCCGTTCCTCGCCTGGATCCTCAACCGGGAGCCCTACCGCAAGTTCCACCAGTGGCTCGGCAACGGCGAGTTGCTCGCCGAGACGCACAAGCGGTGGGCCGACGGCGACCACGAGGGCGCGCAGCGGGCGCTGCCCGACGAGGTCGTCGACACGCTGTTCCTCAGCGGCTCGCCCGAGGAGTGCCGCGAACAGATCCTGCGCTACCAGCAGCCCGGCGTCACCGCCATCCAGCTGTACGTCTCGCTGCCGCCCGAGGTGTTCACCAGCCGCACCCGCCTGCTCGACACCCTCGCCCGGCTCGGGCCCACCGCGAGGTGACCGCCGACTGTTCTGCGGCGGGCCGCGCTTCGGCGGCCCGCCCACCACCTCGATCCGTCCGACCTGGAGACCCTCGATGGAACTCGAACTGCGCGGCGGCGTCCGCGCCGCCCCCGTGCTCGGCGACACCCCCGCCGAACGGCAGGCCCTGCGCTGGGCGCCCGACCCGCGCGAGCGCACCGCCGACCCCGCGCACATCAGCCGCACCGCAAGGGAGTTGGAGGAGGACGGCCTGGACAGCGCGCTCGTCGTCCAGTCCTCCTCCTGGCCCGACCCGTGGCTGGTGGCCGGCTGGGCGCTCGCGGCCACGAGCCGCCTGCGGATCGCCGCCGCCCACCGCATCGGCACCACCTCGCCCACCACCGCCGCCCGCGCGCTCGCGACCCTGGACCGGCTCTCCGGCGGCCGGATCAGCGCCCACCTGATCATCGGCTCCAGCGACACGGACGTCGCCCGGGACGGCGACACCCTGCCCAAGGAGGGGCGCTACCGACGCGCCGAGGAGTACCTCTCGGTCCTCACCCGGTACCTCGCCACCGAGACCGACCTCGACCACCACGGCGAGTACTACACCCTGCGCGCCGCCAGACCCGGCCTGCGGCCCGCGCCCCGCGGCGAACTGCTCTCCTTCGGCGGCTCGTCGCCGCAGGGCGTCGAACTCGCCGCGAGATACGCGCAGGTGTACGCCGTGCCACCGCTGCCGCTGCCCGACACCCGGCGGCGGATCGCCGAAGCCCGCGCCGTCGCCGCCCGCCACGGGCGCACCCTGCGCATCTGGCGGCACGTCACCGTCGTCCTCGCCGACACCGACACCGCTGCGCAGCAGCACCTGCGGCGCCTCCGTCGCGACGCGATCCGCCTGGCGGCGGGGCCCGAAGCGGCCCGTCACCTGGACGCGGTCGCGCTCGACCGCGACCGCGAGCGGGGCCTCGCCGGCCCCGATCAGATCGCCTCCTACATCCGCCGCAACCTCGCCAACGCCTACACGGGCTCCCCCGCGACCGTCGCGTCCCGCATCAACCTCCTGCGCGCGGCCGGCGTCGACATCGTGCAACTCGACCTGCCCACCGAGACCGCGCAGGACCGGGTGCTCCGCCGGGAGTTGGTCAACCACCTGCGCAACCCGCTGGCAGCGCGCAGGAGTTGGTGAGAGCGGCCTGCGGCCGGCTGAGGGCGGCCGGTGAGAGGGATGGGTTCAGGACTGGAGCAGCGCGCCGGAGTTGGTGGGAGCGGATTGTGGTCGGCTGAGGGGTGGGTGTGGGGGTTGTGGCCTGCGGCCGGCGAGAGGGACGGGTTCAGGGGTGAGGCAGCGCGCCGTAGTTGGTGGGAGCGGGTTGTGGTCGGCTGAGGGGTGGGTGTGGGGGTTGTGGCCTGCGGCCGGCGAGGGGGACGGGTTCAGGGGTGGGGCGGCGCGGCCGTAGTTGGTGGGAGCGGGCTGCGGCCTGCCGGGGTGTGGGGGTTGTGGCCTGCGGCCGGGGGACGGGTTCAGGGGTGGGGCGGCGCGCGGGAGTTGGTGGGAGCGGGCAGGGGGCGGATACGGAGGCGAGGCGGCGCAGTGGGGTCGGTGAGGGCGGGTTGCGGTCGGGTGGGCGGGGGTCAGTGGCGGGGGAGGGTGCAGGTGATCTGTTTGCCGAGGGGGGTGGGGGTGACGGTCCAGCCCGGGGCGAGGGCGTCGAGGATCCAGAGGCCGCGGCCGGTGTTGGCGCGGGGGTTGTCCGGGGGCTCGGTGGAGCGGCAGGGGAGGGCCGCCGGTTCGGGGTCGTGGACCTGGACGACGACGTCCTGCTCGGTGTGGGCGAGGAGGACGACGACGGGTGCGTGCGGGCCGCACAGGCGTACCGCGTTGCCGACGAGTTCGCTCGCCACCAGTCGGGCGGCGTCGGCGAGTTCCTCGGTGCCGCCGGCCGAGGTGACGGTCTTGAGGACGTGGGCGCGCATGTCGACCAGGTGTGCGGCACTGGCGTTCATGTGCAGGACGAAACCGTCGGGGCGCGGCGAGAGGTAGAAGCCCTGGGTGGAGCCGGACTTGTGCGGTGAGGGGGCGAGGTCTTCGCGGATGGCGGGCTCCCGGGCGGTGGAGCGAGTCGTCGGCCACCGAAGGGTGATGGCTCGCTCAAGGGTTCGGCGGTCGTGTCGGCGTCGGGGCACGCGGCGTTCGGTGCCACGAGGAGCGACAATGAGGTCACTGCGCGCTACCGGGAGTCAGCATGCCTCCATGATTACCGACTGGGCAATATGCCCAGCCCGATTTCCCTCGATCTAGTTGCTGTGCGGTCTCGGCTCGGTGGAGACTGCGGCCCATGGCGAAGAGAAACCCCACGCCCAAGTCGGTCTACCGTCGTCAGCTCGCGTCCAGGCTCAAGGAGTTGAGGGACGAACGGGAATTGACGCTGACTCATGTCGCCGAGGTGGTGGAGGTCAACCAGAGCTCGCTGAGCCGGATCGAGAACGGTGACCGGGGCACCACCCCGCTGCTGGTGAAGGCCCTGCTGGACTGCTACCAGGTCACCGACCCGGCCGAGCGGGAGGACATCCTCGACCTGGTCCGCGCCGACCAGGCGCAGCGTCAGCAGTGGTGGAAGAAGTACTCGGCGGTCATCAACACCACGCAGTACGGCGGCTATCTGGCACTGGAGTCCAGCGCGACCAGCCTGCGGTCGTACGAACCGCAGCTGATGCCGGGCCTGTTGCAGACCGCGGACTACGCGCGCCGGGTGATCGCCGAGATGCGGGTGGATCTGACGGACCGCCAGATCGACGCGTTGGTCGCGGTGCGGATGGAGCGGCAGGAGAAGCTGCTGGACCGTGAAGGCGCTCCGAAGCTCTGGGCGGTGATCGACGAAGCCGCGATAGCGCGGATCGGGAGCAACCGAACTGTTTTCAAAGGGCAGTTGGAGCACTTGCTGGAGCTCTCGCCGCGTCCGGGCATCACGCTTCAGCTGCTGCCGTTCGCGGCCGGTTTCCATCCCGGACTGTACGGATCGTTCATGCTGATGGGTTTCCCGGATTCGAATCCGGAGGTGGTTTGGGTGGAGAATCTCACCAACTCGGTGTACTTCGAGGGATCTGAGGATGTGGAGCGCTACACCGAGGTCTTCGACCATCTGCGGGCCCGTGCCCTCGGCCCACCCGAGACCCGCAGCCGGATCAGCAAGATTCTCAAGGAG
Source organism: Kitasatospora sp. CB02891 (assembly GCF_002803145.1). Lineage (NCBI taxonomy): Bacteria > Bacillati > Actinomycetota > Actinomycetes > Kitasatosporales > Streptomycetaceae > Kitasatospora > Kitasatospora sp. CB02891. Next base: position 463,251 of record NZ_NNBO01000004.1, read on the forward strand.
CTGTAAGAGTTGAGCACCACCAAGCCCGTCCCCGCCGAACTGGACTACTCAGCGGTCGTCTGGGAGAAGTCCCCGTTCAGCGGGGGCAACGACAACTGCGTGGAGTTCGGCGTGGTCGGCGCGTTCATCGCCGTCCGTGACTCCAAGCGGCCGGAGCAGACGCCGCTCGTCTACACGCGCGACGAGATCCGGGCCATGGTTCAGGGCGCGAAGGCCGGGGCCTTCGACCACCTGGTCTGACGGCAATAGGCCCACCGGCCGACGGACGTCCACGGCCCCGTTCGACCGCACCACACCACGGGCGCGGCCGGGCGGGGCCGTTCCAGACCCATCGTCAGTTCGCCCGTACCGGTGAACTTTTGGGCAACTGCCGCCGCGTGCGGGAACGAACGGTGCGAGCGGGGTTTCGGATCGTCATAGCCCAGGTAAACAACCCGGATCGACGCTGCCATGAGACTCCGGGTTCCAACCTGACCGGATGGCAGGTCGATCGAGCACAGTGGTGCTGATGTGCGGGCTTCCCGGAGCGGGGAAGACCACCTACGCGCAGGATTTGGTGCGACGCGGTTTCGTCCGGCTGTCGATCGACGAAGTGGTCTGGCAGCGGCTCGGGCAGCGCGATGCCGGCCTGGTGCTGGAGGCCGATGCGTACGACCGGCTCAAGGAAGAGGTCCGCCGCCTTCAGCGGGACGAACTGGTCGCACTGGTGCGGGCCGGGCGCGACGTGGTGGTGGACTACAGCTTCTGGAGCCGCGCCGCCCGTGACGACTACAAGGCCTTGGTCGAAAGCCACGGCGGCTGCTGGGAGTTGATCCATCTCAAGGCCGACCGGACGACGCTGGAGCGCCGGCTCGCCGTGCGGAACGGCGAGGAGGGCGCCAACTCCGTGACGGTCCATCAGAAACTGCTCGACCGGTACGTGGCCGACTTCGAGGAACCGGACGGAGAGGGCGAACAGGTCTTCGTGCAGTCCGCGACCTGAGGCCCCGGAGGCCGGCCGGCGTGGGCGGTGAGGAGCCGCGACGCCGGCCGGGCTGGGTGGGTCAGGGGTGGCGGGCCGGCCACCAGAGGCGGGGGCCGGTGTGGAGGGTGAGGGCGGTGACGAGGACGGAGCGGACGATCAGGGTGTCGAGGAGGACGCCGAACGCGACGGTGAAGCCGAGTTCGGCGGCGAAGACCAGGGGGAGCGAGGCCATCGCGGCGAAGGTGCCGGCGAGGACCAGGCCGGCGGAGGTGATGACGCCGCCGGTGGCGGTGAGCGCGGTGCGGGCGGCGCGGCGGGTGCCGAGGGTGCGGGCGTCCTCGCGGATGCGGGTGACCAGGAAGATGTTGTAGTCGACGCCGAGGGCGACCAGGAAGACGAAGGCGAGGAGCGGGAACGAGGCGTCCGTCCCGGCGAAGTGGAACAGGTGGCGGAAGACCAGGGCGGAGACCCCGAGCGCCGCGCCGAAGGAGAGCACCACGGTGCCGATCAGCAGCAGCGGGGCGACGGCCGACCTGAGCAGGACGGCGAGGATCAGCAGGACCGCCAGCAGCACCACCGGGATGATCAGGGCGTCGTCGTGGGCGGCCGCGTCCCGGGTGTCCAGGGCGATCGCGGTCGTCCCGCCGACCAGCGCGTCCGCGCCGGGCACGGCGTGCACCGCGGTGCGGGCGAGGGCGACGGTGTGCATCGCGTCCCGGCTGCTCGGGTCCGCGGACAGTTCGGCCGACAGGAGGATCTGCGAGCCGGCCGGGAGCGGCGGGGAGACGGCCCGCACGCCGGGTACGCCGGCCAGTGCCGCGCGGACCGGCTCGGCGGCGCCGGCCCCGGCCACCACGTACAGCGGGTCGCCAGCGCCGGCCGGGAAGTGCGCGGACTGGATCTGCTTGCCGACGGCGGTCTGCGGGTGTCCGGTGAACTGCTCGGTGTCGGCGAGGCCGTCCGCGCGCAGCGAGAAGGAGCCGAGGGCGAGCGCGCCGAGGGCGAGCGCGGTGCCGATCCAGACGGTGCGCGGGCGGCGGGCGATCGCGTCGCCCAGGCGGGTCCAGATCCGGCCGCCGTCCGGTGCGGCCGCGCCGAACCCGGGGCGGCGCGGCCAGAACGCGCGGCGTCCGCAGGCGACCAGCAGGGCGGGCATCAGGGTGAGCATCGCCAGCCAGCCGACCAGGACGCCGATCGCACAGGCCGGCCCCATGCCGCGGGTGGAGTTGAGCTCGGCCAGGACCAGCAGCAGGAGTCCCGCCGCGACGGTCGCCGTCGAGGCGGTGATCGCCGGGGCGCAGCGGCGCAGCGCCCGGGCCATCGCCTCGTGCGGATCCTGATGAACCGCCAGTTCCTCGCGGTAGCGGGCGATCAGCAGCAGCGCGTAGTCGGTGGCCGCGCCGAACACCAGCACCACCAGGATGAACCCGGTCTGCTTGTTGACGACCAGTCCGGCGTACCGGGCCAGCAGGAACACCGCCGCCTCGGCGACCGCCAGCGCCCCGCCGACGGTGACCAGCGACAGCAGCGGCAGCCACGGACTGCGGTAGGTGAGCAGCAGGATCACCACCACCACGATCGCGGTGATCGTGGTCAGGCTGCCGCCCGCGCCGAACGCCTTGATCGAGTCGGAGGCGTACCCGGCGGGCCCCGTGACGTGGAACCCGAGGCCGTCCGCGTGCGCGGCGCCGATCGCGGTCAGCGCGTCCACGCTGTGGCCCAGCCCCTCCCAGCCGTCCTTGCCCTTGCGAAGCTGGACGACCGTCTGCAGGGCCTTCCCGTCCGGCGAGGCGACCGGGCCCTGCACGGCGCCGACCACGGCCCCGACCGAGCCGAACGCCGCCGCGTCGGCCTGTGCTTTCGTCAGATCGGAGGCGGTGATGCCGGTCGGACGGTCGTACAGGACGATCGCCGGAACGGTGTCCGCCGCCCCGAACGCGGCGGCCCGCTGTACCACGGCGGTGGACTCCGCTCCACTGGGCAGCCATGCCGCGTTGTCGTTCTGCTCCGCCTCGCCGAGCCGCCCCGCCAGCAGCAGGGCCGGTATCAGCAGCAGCGCCCACAGCGCCAGCACCACCCACTTGCCGCGCCGGCCGGCGGGCACCGTCAACCACGCGGCGGCCCGGCTCGGGCCGGACCCCTTCGCGCCGGAGCCGTTCACGTCGGAGCCCTTCAGGCCGGAGCCGCGCACGTCGGACCCCTTCACGCCGGTGCCCTTCACGCCACGCCTCCGAGCTTGTCCGGGTTCGACACCGCGTAGATGCCGGAGATCCGGTCGCCGTCCGGCACCAGGTCCAGCACCAGTACCGCGAACGTCCGGCCGAAGGCCGAAAGCACTACCGCCGGCGCGCCGTTGACGGTCCGCCAGTCGAACTCCAGGCCCCGGCCGGTCCTCGGCGCCAGACCCGCCAGCAGCCGCGCCACCTTGGACCGGCCGGTGAGCGGACGCAGCCCCCCGGGGGCCTTCCCGCCGCCGTCGCCCCACAGCGTCACCTCCGGCGACAGCAGCTCCAGCAGCGCCGCCAGGTCGCCGCCGAGGGCCGCCGCCAGGAAACGCTCCGTCACCTGCCGCCGCACCGCCGGCTCCGGCTCGTACCGGGGCCGCCTGGCCTGCACGTGATCCCGCGCCCGTTTCGTCAACTGCCGCACCGCCGCCGGGCTTCGACCCAGGATGCCGGCGATCTCCGCGCCGCTGTACCCGAACACCTCGTGCAGCACGAACGCGCTGCGCTCCAGCGGCGACAGCGTCTCCAGCACCACCAGCAGCGCCATCGACACCGACTCGGCCCGCTCCACCTCCGCCTGCCCGTCCCCGACCGCGCCCGGCTCCGCCGACGGGCCCACCAGCGGCTCCGGCAGCCACGGCCCCACGTACGTCTCGCGCCGCCGGCTCACCGCCGCCTGCTGCGCCAGCGCCCGGTTCACCGCCACCCGCACCAGGTACGCCTTCGGATGTTCCACCGGCGCCGCCGCCGCGTCCGCGCGCCGCGCCGCCCAGGCCAGCCAGGTGTCCTGCAGCACGTCCTCGGTGTCGGCGACGCTGCCGAGCAGGTTGTAGACCAGGGAGAACAACAACTCCCGGTGCTCCGCGTACTCCCGCGTGGCGTCGTCGGAGGCCGTCCGTGCCGCCTGTGTCGCCTGCTCCTCGGTCATCCCGGGTGTCCTCTCCGCTGGTCGTGTCGGAGGTGAGAGCACCACCGGACCGCGAAAAGTGACACGGCGGCGTGCGATGTGGCTCAGCTCACAGCGCGGCGGGTTCGGAGCGCCGTGCGGGGGAGCGGTTTCCGGCCGAACGGACGTATCCGCACCTCCAGTAGGCTGACGGCCGCCGGAGCTGTCCGGGGGGACGGGCCGCGCGGGGCGAGAGCCGCCGGGCCGTGCCGCCCCGCGGGTGGGGGCCGGCACACGGGGACGGACAGGACGCGAAGGACAGCGCAACAGTGAACGGCGCCGAACAGCACACCGGAACGCAGGGCCAGGACCACGGGCAGGACGGGGGCGGCGCCGCCTGGCGGTACCTCCTCGACGAGGGAACGGACCCGGCCGGACGGGTCCCCGTCCATGCGGTGCAGGGCAGTTGGCCGCCCGGTGCGGACGCCGCGTACCGGCCGCACCCGCGCCACGGCCGCCCGCTCGCCGACCCCGTCCCTGCCGACGCCCCGCCGCCCGGCCTGCCTCCGCTCGGGGCCGGCCGCCGGCCCGCCGGCCGCGCCCTGCTCGCCTGGCTGGAGGACGCCCGCGGCCCCCGCCTGTGCCGGGTGGCCGGCTCCTCCGGCAGCGGCCGCACCCACCTGCTGACCTGGCTGGCCGCCGCCTGCCCGCCCGACCACCCGCGGCCGGGACGCCGGGTCCACGCGCTGCTGGACGTCGAGGGACTGACGGTCCGTTCGGCCGCAACCCGGCTCGCCGACCTGCTCGGCCTCACCGCCGGCACCCCCGCCGACCTGCTCGAAGCGCTCCAGGACGGCACCCCGCGCACCGTCGTCGTCACCGACCTCGACCGGGCCGGCGGACCGGGCCTGCCCGGCACCCCCGAGCGGGTGGCCGCCGAACTGCTCGCCCCGCTGCTGTCCGTGCCGTGGCTGCTGCTGGTCGTCGAAGCCGCCCACGGGCCCGCCGCCGACCTGCTCACCGCCGCCGCCCCCGGCGGCGCCGTCCTCGACCTCGACCAGCCGCAGTGGACCGACCCCGCGCAGTACGCCGCCTGGTGCGCCCGACTGACCGGCCATCAGGTCGACCCGGCCGCCACCCACCCCAGCCCCGGGCTCGCCCAGCTCGCCGCCCGCACCCCCGGCGCCGTCCTCGACCCGGCCCGGACGCCCGCCGAACGCGCCACCGCCCTCGCCGACACCTGGTGGACCGCGCTGCCCGAGGCCGAACGCGGCGCGCTGACCGCCCTGTCCACCGCCGACGGCCCGCTCAGCACCGAACTGTGGGCCACCCTCCCCGGCGCGGGCGGCGAACAGGTCGTCAAGTCCGCCGCCGACCTGCTGCCCCCGCCGCCGATGGCCGACCGCTGGCGGCTGCGCCCCGACGAGGTCGCCCACCGGGTCGCCGCCGACCGGCCGCCCGTCGACCACGGCGCGATGATGTGGGAGGTGGCCGGCGGCATCCCCGTCCGCGCCGACGGCGGACCCGACCTGGCGGGCAGCGACCCCGAACGCCTCGCACTGCTGCTGCGGCACGCCTCCGCCGCGGACCCGGCCACGCCGATGCTGGACGAACTCGACCTGCTGCTGCACGCCGAACCCGCCACCGTCACCGCCGCGTTCCAGCGCGCCGAGGACGCCGGCGCACCCGTCACCGCCCTCGCCGAGGCCTGGCGGCTCGCCGCCCCCGACCGCGACGCGCTGGCCCGCCCCGCCGACCGCGCCGCCGTCCTGCACGCCTGGCTCACCGGCCGCGACGACCAGTCCGCCGCGCACTGCGCCCACCTCGCCGCCGCCCGCTGGCACACCGTCTGGAACCGCCCCGCCACCGGCCCCTGCACGACCGCGCTCGGCGTCGGCCCGACGGCCGGCTCACTGCTGCTCGCCGACGGGACCGCGATCGGTCTCGCCGATCCCACCACCGGAGAAATCGTCGGTGCGACAAGTGAACTGACGGAGCGCCACCCGCGCTCGCTCGCCGCCTCCCCCTTCGGCGGGGCGCTGCTGCTCGACGCGTCCGGCGTCCTGCGCCCGCTCACCGTGGACGGCGCGGTCGGCGCACCGCCCGGCGCCCTGGACGCGCTCGGCCCTTGCACGGCCGTCGCCGGCCACCACGACGCCCTGGTGCTCGGCCACCCCGACGGATCCACCAGCCACCGCACGCTCTCCACGGGCGTCACCCACCGCCCGGGGACCCCGCTGCACGACGGCCCCGTCACCGCGCTCGGCGTCACCGACGCGGACGGCGGCACCCTGGTGGTCAGCGGCGGCGAGGACGGCCGGGTCTGGACCTGGATGCCCGGCCGCCCCCCGCTGCCCGCCCCCGTCGACCGGCGTCCCCACCCCGTCACCGCCACCGCCCTCGGCGCCACCCCCGCGGGCCTGCTGCTCGCCGCCGCCTGGTCCGACGGCCTGCTCCGCCTGCGCCGCTGGGGCGAACGCCACCGCGGCGCCGACATCCGCCTCGGCGCGCCCGTCCGCTCCCTCGCCGTCACCCCCGACGGCCTGGTGGTCGTCGCCCTGCCGGAAGCCGTCCTCGCGCTCACCCTGGTCGGGTAGCGCGTCGGCCCCGGGCGGTCGAGGACCGTCCGGGGCCGGGGGAGCGGGTGCGCTCAGAGCGCGGCGCGGGTCACCCGGCGGTACACCAGCACGACCAGTGCGGCCGTCAGCACCAGCAGCACGCCCGACTCCACCAGCTGCATCGGCACGAAGTGCGACACCGGGTGGTACTCGCCCCACACCGTCGGCGCGTCCTGGCAGACCTGGAAGTTGCGGGAGCAGTCGGCCTCGGACAGCCGGGTGCCGTCCGCGAGCACCGCGCCGCTGTTCACCAGCCACGACTGCGACGGCTGGATGAAGAAGCCGAGGTAGTTGCGGCTGTTCGGCGCCGAGCCGTGCACCAGCGGGAGGAAGTACGGCCGGGCGAAGCGCATCAGCAGCTCCGCGAGCAGCAGCAGCACACCGCTGACCAGGATGGCCGCGATCGTGCGCCGCAGCAGCACGCCGACCGCCGTGCCCAGCGCCAGCCCGAACAGCGACCAGGCCAGTGGGGCCAGGTCGAGCGCGTGGTAGGTGAAGCCCGGGTACGGCGAGTCGAAGAAGAACCGGTGGCCGGCGATGCCGGTGCGCCACACCCAGGTGGTGAGCGCCGACAGGATGCCCGCCGACAGCGCCACCACCACCGCCGGAACGACCAGCCGGGCCGTCAGCCAGCGCGCCGGCGAGACCGACTGCGCCCGGATCAGCTGCACCGTGCCCCGCTCGTACTCCTGGGCCAGCAGCGGCGCGCCCACGAACATGCCCACCAGCACCGGGACGGCGACCATCGCCGGCTGCACCACGTTGGTGAACACCGTGTTCAGCATGAAGATCCGGGAGCTCAGATCCGCGCAGCGGTTCGGGGGGGGCGCACAGGCTGCCGACGAGGCCGTGGTCGGCGTCCAGCAGCAGCAGATTCATCGTCACCAGGCCGACCACGGCGACCAGCAGCACCCCGGCCGCCACCCGGCGCAGCGGACGGCTCTGCCGCCAGGCCGGCCAGAACGGGCCGCGCGGACGCAGCACGGACAGCCGCGACGGGGCGGCGCTCCCGCGGGACAGCTCGACGGTGGTCATGCGGCGGCCTCGCAGGTGCTGGGGGCGGACGGAACGGGTGCGTCGGGGTTGCGCAGGTAGCCGAGCAGCAGCTGCTCCAGCTGCGGGCGGCTCGGCTCCCACCCGTCCGGCACCGGGGAGTCGGTGCGCAGCAGGCCGGTGACCTGACGGCCCGTCACCCGCCACTCCACCGGGTCGCCGGGCGGGCGCGGCGCGTCGGCGAGGCCCGTCACCAGCCGGTGGCCGTCGAGGATCTCGTCCAGGTCGCCGGCCAGCCGGACCCGGCCGGACTGCACCAGCAGCACGTGGTCGATCGCGCCGTCGAGCTCGGCCAGCAGGTGCGAGGAGATCATCACGGTGGTGCCGCGCTCGGCGGCGTCCGACAGCAGCAGGCCCATCAGGTCGTGCCGGGCCAGTGGGTCCAGATCGGCCATCGGCTCGTCCAGCAGCAGGAGTTCGGGTCGCTTGGCCATGGCCAGCGCCAGCGCCACCCGGCTGCGCTGTCCGCCGGACAGTGACCCCACCCGGGCGCGGGGCGACAGCCCGCCCAGCTCGATCACCCGCTGTGCGCAGGCCTCGTCCCAGCCCGGGTTGAGCTCCCGGCCCAGCCGCAGCGTCTCCTCGACGGTGAACGACGGGTACAGCGGCCTGCTCTGCGTCACGCTGCCGATCCGGGCGCGCAGCGCAGGCGTGCCCGCGGGCTCGCCGAACACCCGCAACTCGCCCTCCGACGGCGCGAACAGATGCGCCATCAGCCCGAACAGCGTGCTCTTGCCCGCACCGTTCGGACCCACCACGCCGCACACCCGGCCCGCCGGAACGGCGAACCCGCAGTGCCGCAGCGCCCACTGGCCGCGACGGTAGCTCTTGCCCAGCCCCACGGCATGCACCGCGGGCGCGGGGCCCGTGACCTCGGTCATCGCTCCCCTTCACTCCTCGTCTCCCGCGCCACCGGGGGAACCCCCGACTCGAAGCGCTGATCCAGTACGGAGGCCACCAGCGCACTGATGTCCTCCCGGTCCAGCCCGGCCTGCCGCGCCCCGTCCACCCAGGCCGTCAACTCGGCCCGCAGCGGCCCGTCCTCGGCCGTGCCCGGCCGGGACAGCGAACGGAGCACGAAGGTGCCCAGCCCCGGACGCGGCTCGACCAGGCCCTCCCGCTCCAACTCCCGGTACGCCTTGAGCACCGTGTTGGGATTGACCGCGGTCCGCTCCACCACCTCCCGGGCCGTCGGGAGCTTGTCCCCGGGCTGCAGCGCACCGAGCCGCAGCGCCTGCTTGGTCTGCTGCACGATCTGCTGGTACGTGGGGACGCCGCTGCGCCGATCGAGGCGGTACTCGATCACGCCGCACCACCCTTTCACTAGTTGATTAGTGGAATGGTGGCGGACGGGGGCGCGGCGGTCAAGCCGACACCTTCGGGAGGTGTCAGGGGTGGCGCAGCAGCACCAGGTCGCCGTCGTCGACCACCACCCGGTACCCGAAGCGCTGTTCGTAGCCGACCAGCATCCGCCAGGTGTCGGCGACCGGACACGGCACGTGCACGCTCGGGTCGGCCAGGTCGACCGCCACCCACTGCGGGCCGCCCTCCCGGACGCCGTCCGGCGGCAGCGCGCCGAACGGCGGCTCGGGCTCGCGGCACACCAGGGCGACGTCGGTCCGTCCGGCGAGCTGGGCCGCGAGGTGATTGGTCGCCACCACGCTCGCGCCGTCCGGTATCCGCGCCAGCGCGGCGCGGATCTTCACCACCCGATCGGACGTCCCCCAGGCCGAGGGCAGCACTGCCTCGCGCAGCGGGTACAGCGGCAGCGTCAGGACGGCGGTGAGCGCGGCGAGGGCCAGCGTGCGACGCGCCCGGCGGCGCTCCATCCGGGTGACGGTCTCCACCAGGCCGGCCAGCAGCGGCGGCATCAGCACCGCGCTGTAGTGGTAACTGACGCCCCAGTAGTGCTGGTTGTCGGCCAGTAGCCGCCACGCCAGGGTCGGCGCGCAGATCAGCGCCAGCGGCGAACGCAGGCCCGCGAACCCGGCCGTCGCCGCCAGCAGCCCCAGCAGCAGCCACTTCAACGGCGGCCAGAACGGCCGCAGCACCACCGTCCACGGCGCGGACGCGGCCTGCCCGGCGGAGAGCTGGCCGCCGTAGTCGAAGCCGCCGTGCGGGTTGAACGCGGGCACCACCAGCCAGACCGTCACCACCGTCGCCGCCACGCCGAACAGCGCCGCCCCCACCGCCAGTGCGCGGGCCCGGCTGCCGGCCGGCGCGCGTCGGAACGCGAGCAGGGCGACGGCCGTGAGCGTCAGCCCCAGGTCCTCCTTCACCAGCACCAGCGGCAGTGCCCAGCACACCGCCGCGACCGGCCGGCGGCGTCCCAGCGCCACCGCCGCGAACGCCAACATCGGTACCGCGAAGGCGATTTCGTGGAAGTCGTCGCCGACCGCGGAGGCCACTCCCCAGGACAGCCCGGCCAGGCAGCCGACCACCGCCCCGAGCCGGCGCCCGCCCACCTCGCCCGCCCAGCGGGCCACCGGCACCACCGCCAGCGCCATCAGCACCGCCTGCGCCACCAGCAGCGTCCGGGCGTCCGGGAACAGCCGGTACACGGGCGCGAGCGTGGCCAGGACCGGATGGAAGTGGTCACCGAGCAGGTGGTAGCCCGGCCCCTTCAACGCCACGACCGGCGCCCGCCCGTGCGCGTACGCCCGCACCGCCTGCTCGAAGATCCCCAGGTCGTACGCCTGACTCTCCAGCCTGCGGTGCCGATTCAGCGAGACGCAGCAGTACACCGCCGCGAACAGGACGCCAAGTCCCCACGCCAGCACGGCGGGTGAGACCCGCGCGAGCACCAGGCGCAGGACGCCGGCGGGCGGGGGAGCGGCGGCGGCCGGTGGAGGCAGGGGGGTGGAGACGGCTGAAGGCATCGCGAAAGTACCCTTCCACTAATGAATTAGTGGAAGGGTGGTGGAACTCGCAGCAGCCGTCAACCCCGGCCGGCAACCGCCGTCGGGGCCTCTGACCTGCCCTGATGCCCCGGAATCGGACGGGGTCGACCGGTGCGCCGATCGGCGGCGCTACGGTCGGGGCATGTCAAACAAGATCGCGAGCGCGGGCAGGGCCGACACGTGGCCTCCTGCCCGCCGGAAGCGGCTCGCGCCGGGGCCGTTCCGCGCGGTCCTCGGTGCATCCGTCCTGGCCAATACGGCGGACGGCGTCTTTCGGATGGCGCTGCTTCTCGTGGCGGCCCGGCTCACGCACTCCAGCGGCGCGTCCTCCCTGGTGATGGTGGTGACGACGCTGCCGTGGCTGATCTTCGGAGTTCCCGCGGGCGTGCTCGCCGACCGGACCAGTCGCAAGGTGTCGATGGTCGCCGCCGACGGGGCCCGCGCCGCGCTCATCGCGACGGTCGGCATCGCCGCGGTCGCCCATGTCCTGACGCTGCCCGTGCTGCTGGTACTGGCGTTCCTCGTCGGCATCGCCGAGACGGTGTTCAACACCAGCAGCGAGACCGTGCTCCCCACCATCGTCGCGCCCGGTGACCTCACCAAGGCCAACGGCCGACTCAACACCTCCATGCGAGTGACCAGCCAGTTCGTCGCCCCCACCCTCGCCGGCTGGCTGACCGCCGTCGCCATGCCCCTCACCTTCCTGGGCGCCGGAGCGGGCTACCTCGGCTCGATGCTCCAACTCGCCCTGCTGCCGAAGGACGTCGGACGCGTACCGTCGCGCGAGAAGGAGCCCACGAGGATCTGGACCGGGGTCGCCTTCGTGCTCCGCCACCGGACCATCCGGATGATCACCCTCACGGGCGCGCTGACCACGCTCGCGAACACCTCCTTCCTCGCCCTGCTCGTGGTGTACGCGACTTCGGGTCCACTGCAGCTCGGCGACGCCGGCTACGGATTCCTCCTCAGCTCCGTCGGAGTCGGCACCGCCCTCGGCTCCCTGACCGCGCACCGCGCCGAACGGCGGCTGGGCAGCGCGCCGGTGCTGTGCGCCTCCCGGATCGGCTGGGGCCTGATGTTCGTCGCGCCCGTGCTGTTCCGCGGCCCGTGGCTCTGGGTCGCCATGACCGCGGGCAGCGGCCTCGGCGGCATGTGGGGAGTCGTCACCGTCTCGCTGCGCCAACGACTCACACCGCCCGGGATCCGGGGCGCCGTCGGCGGGGCGTACCGCACGATCATCATGGGATCCATGCCCGTCGGAGCGGCGATCGGAGCCCTCGTCCAGAGCCGGCTCGGAACCCCCGGCACCTTCCTGCTCTACGGGGCCGGGATGGCGGTGCTCGCCGTCCCGGTGTACCTGTCCATGCCCGGGAAGTCGCCCGCGCGCAGCCCACAGCCGGCGGAGCACCTCATCGATGACCAGGACGCCGGGGCTCGATGAGACGTGGCAGGCGGTGGCGACGAGCACGCGGACCGGCCGGAACGCGTGCGCTGCGGGCGCAGGCGGGGCGGGAACGGGTGGTGGGCAGGGGGTAGGAGCCGCTGTCGAGGGTCTAGCCCGGGCGCTGTCGGGGAACTCGGCAGCCGGTCAGGACTACAACATCCGGCCGAAGGCCGAGCAGTGGATGGCCGACCGCGCCCACGCCACGACCGTCACCATCGACAACGCCTCCCACACCGTCGCCGTCTCCCACCCGGCCGCGGTCGCCGACCTCGTCCTCCGCGCGGCCCGCGACACCCGCTGAACCACCACGGGCCGCGTCAGCGACCAGCCCCTGTCAGACCTCGCCGAACTCGCCGGTAGCGACGGCGCCGACGAACGCGCCCCACGCCTCGGGGGCGAACGTCAGGACGGGTCCGGCAGGATCCTTCGAGTCGCGGACGTGGCCCGGGTTGGCGTCGTCCACCTCGATGCAGCCGCCGCCGTCGGTGTTGCTGTAACTGCTCTTGCGCCAACGGCGGTTCTCGTGGTCATGAGACATCGGTGGTCAGTCCTTCCAGTACGGATCCGATCAGTTGCACAGACTCCCGACGGGACAACGCCTGAGCCCTCAGCAGATCGTAGAGCGCCCGGCGTTCCGCGACGGCCTGGGTTTCTTCGAAGATCGTTCCGGCGCGGCTGCTCTCCTCGTACGCCAGCTGGTGACCGTCGGCCAGCGTCAGCAGCCAGAGCGATGAGGTCTCCGAGTGCCCTCCGGCGGTGAACGGCAGCACCTGCACGACGACGTTGGGCAGGGTCGCCGCGTCGAGGATCACCTGCAGCTGCTCGGCCATCACTTCGGGGCCGCCGTACGCCCGGCGGAGTGCGCCCTCGTCCAGGATGAACCAGTACCAGCACTCCGCACTGCGCATGCGCAGCTGCCGGCCCAGCCGGGCGCGAACCCGTTCCTCGACCTCGCCCTCCGGCGCGTAGGGAAGTCCGATGCGCAGGGCGTGCCGGGCGTACCGGTCGGTCTGGAGCAAGCCGTGCACGATGGGGCTGTAGGACTCGTCGACGACGGCTCGGTCCGCCGTGGTCAGGATCTCCCGGTACTTGGCCGGATGGGCCTCCCGCAGGACGAGCGGGAGGAGGCGGACGAAGAACCCGCCGGTCCCGAACACTCTGTCCAGTTCCTCCGAGAGGCCGTCGGGGACCCGGATGTCGCCGTTCTCCACGCGCGACAACGTGCTCTGGGAGAAGTGGACTTCACCCGAGAGCCTGGCGAGCGACCAGCCGACCTCGGTACGTCGTCGCCTGGTCTCGGCCCCGTAGAAGTGGCGTGCACTTCTGCTCGGATCCACCTCGCGTTCCTGCCAGCCCACGGCTGCTCCTCCATGTTGCGGGACGTTCTGCGCAACGGCACCGAAGCGACCGCACGTTGCGGGATCAGTCCCCAACATGCCGGTGCTGTTCAGCGTAGCGTCGGACGGCGACGCTTGGAGCACGGACGGTGACCGCCGCTCGATCGGCAACAGCAGTGCGGAGCAGTGATCATGACGGAACATCAGCCGGACGCCGGGCCCGTGGAGTCCGACGAGGTGGATCCGCCTGCGGGCGGCGCGGCCGAGGGCAGCTTCGACCTGGCGGAGGCGTTGCACCGGTGCGACTTCAACACCCGGGCCGGCGCGGCCGGGCGGAGGGCGGGGTGATCGGCCTGCCGGAGGAGCCGGGGGCGTCCGGGCCGGTTCGTCTCCCGCTCGCCGTCCGGCTGACCTTGGGTCTGGTCGTTCTCGGCGGCGCCGCGACGGCGGCGCTCCTGTTCGTCGCGGAGTACTGCGCGGACAGTTCGCCGGACGTGCAGGTGCTCGTGTTCGGGGCGCTGTTGTTCTCCGAGGTGCTGGCGGCCATGTCGGCGATGGCGGAGGCGCGGCGGCCGGACGGCGGCGGTGAGCGGCCGTCCTGCTGACCGGGGCGGGCGAGGTCTCGTCAGCTCTCCCAGGCGACCGAGGCGACCGCCCCGTCCCGGGTGGCCCTGACGGCGAGGATCTGGTCGCCGAGATCGGGTTCGAACGTGTAGTCCAGGACGACCGGAGGTTCGCCGGAGAGGTCGCTCAGCCACAGTCCGACGGAGCTCAGGCGCATGGTCGCCACGAAGGCGTCCGCCCCGACCTCCTCGCCCGCCGCCTCGCGGACCAGGCGGTCGACCGTCTCGCTGTCGTCGAGCTCGTCGATGTGGAAGTCGATGAAGCCGCGGTCCTCGTGCAGGTGCGCCCGCAGGGCGTGGCGCGCCGCCGTGTCGAGGGCGGGCAGGCCGGTGAGGCGGGCGGCGAGTGCGTCCAGTTCCTCGGCGTCCGGCGCGCTGGAGGGGCCGGCCCACAGGCGGACCTCGACCTCGCCGTCCGGGAGCTGTGCGGTGCCCTGCCAGACGACGTCGGGGTCGCGGAGCGCGCCGGTCTCCAGCCGTCCGAAGCAGGTGTGCTCGATGGTCGTCACTCGGGGGCTCCGCTCGCGTCGGGGTGCGGTGATCAGGTCGGACTCCGGGTCAACGGATCGCGGAGCGCCCGGTGTTCCGCAACAGTCCGGGCAAAACGGTTGCCGGGCGGCGGACCGGTCGGATAGGAAGCTTGGATGCTTCGAGGCGAGAAGATCGGGCTGCGGGCCCGGCACGAGGACGACCAGCCGATCCTTCAGCGCGAGCTCTCCAACGATGTGCTGGTCTCGGCGCGGGCCGAGGGCCGGCCGTGGCGGCCCGTCGCGGTCGGGGGTCCGGAGTCGCGGATCAAGGACGACGATCCGAGCGCGGTGGTCTTCGCGGCGGTGGAGCTGGAGACCGGCGCGCTGATCGGGACGGCCAGTGTCTGGGGGATCGACAACCACAACCGGTCGGCGCACCTGGGGCTCGGGCTGTTGCCGTCCTGCCGCGGCAAGGGGTACGGGACGGACGTGGTCGCCGCGCTGTGCGAGTACGGGTTCACGGTGCGCGGGCTGCAGCGGCTCCAGGTCGACACACTGGCGGACAACCACGCGATGATCCGGGCCGCCGAGCGCAACGGGTTCGTCCGGGAGGGCACCCTGCGGTCCTCGGCCTGGGTGATGGGGGAGTTCCTGGACCAGGTCCTGCTGGGGCTGCTCGCCCGCGACTGGACGGCCGCCCGGCGGGGCTGACGCCCGGTCATGTGATCACCCTATGGTCGTTCGTTCCGGGTCGGCCCCGGGTGTCGGCCGCATCCTCTGGGTTGGTGTACGTACGGTTCAAGAGGTTCGCCGCCGCTGAAACAGGGTCAGGTGGAGGGCTGTGTTGAAAGAGTCCGACAACGCAGCGATCTTCAACCAAACACAGGGAGCCCCACCATGTCCGGTTGCGGGGGGACCGAGTTTGATCACCGGAAGGACCTTGGCGTCAACGGATCCGCCTGTCCTTCCCCTCGGCGGATGAGGCCCTACACACATCAAGTCCGACAGGAAATGAGGAACCGATGACTGAGTACCGTGGCGGGGTCGATCAGGTGGAGAAGGAGTGCGCAGCCCTCGCGGGCCTGCCCGCATCCCAGCGACTCACCGAACTCGAACACCTCTGCCGGCGGACGGAGAAGATCCTCGGCCTCGCCGTCCTGGACACCGCGAGCGAGGTCTACGAGCAGGGCGACGACGCCGCGCTGCACCGCTCCCCGTACGCCTACGGCTACCTGCGCCGCACTCTCGGCTTCGGCACCGAACACCGAACGGACGGCTGACCGTTGTACACCTACCTGTGCCGGACCCGCTGGGGCGACATGGACGCCTTCGGGCACATCAACAACCTGAAGGTGCTGCAGTACGTGCAGGAGGCCGTCTACTGCCTGCTGTACGACGAGAGCGAGGGCCAGGGGTTGTTCGAGGACGGCTTCATGATCGCCCGTCACGAGATCGACTACCGCACGCCGCTCTACCACTGTCCCGCCCCGCTCCCCGTCCAGATCTGGGTGGAACGTCTCGGCAGGGCGTCCATCGGCACCACCTGCGAGGCGCGCCGCGACGGCGAGCTGGTCTTCGAGGCCCGCACGGTCACCGTGCCGACCGACGCCGGGACCGGCCGTAGCCGACCGCTGCGCGACGCGGAACGACGGCACCTGAACCGCTACCGGGTCCGCCCCATCGGACCGCTCTCCACTGTCGCCCCGGTCGGCCGCGTCCCCGTCCCGGCCACCGCCCGGCTCCGGGTCCCCGCCATGGGCGGCCGCGCTTCCTGACCGTCCCCGAGGAAAAAATTGGGAAAACCCTTTCTGCTCCCTCGGGGAATGGCGCAACGGCCCGGACCCGGCCCCGGGCAGGACGTCCGACCCGGGGCCGGGTCCGGTTTCAGCAGGAGGTCGGCGGCCCACCGGCGGGGCCCGCGGCATCGGGCCTGACCAGGTTCGGAGGCCGCCCCCACCGGCGCGCCGCAGCCGGCTGCGGCGCGGCGCCGGGAGGGAGTGGCGCGGGGGGTGGCGGCGCGGCCCGGGAACGGGGTGGCGGGGTCACCATCGGGTAGTACGAAGGATCGTTCATGCCACCATTGACCCCGCGGCAGCCCCGGCCCGCCGGGCAACCCGCTCGGCCGCTCACCCCGCCGGCCCCGCCCGCCACCGCCCCGCGGCTACCCGCCCAGGCGGGTGAACCGGCCCTCCAGGCGGGAGAGTTGCGCGGAGGTGGCCGGCGAGCGCAGCGCGTCGTGCCGCTCCCGGAAGCTCGTGTACGCCCGCCGGGCCTGGTGGATGTTGCCGGCGTCCAGTTCCAGGTGGGCCAACTGGAGCAGCGACACCCCGATGGTCCGGTGCTCCTCCGTCGGCCGGGCCCGCAGCGAGGCCCGCAGGTAGGACAGCGAAAGCTCGGTGGCTCGCAGCGAGTGGTGGACCTGCGCGGCCTGGTACAGCAGCGCGGGCTCCGGGTACCGGTGCGGGCCGCCCTCCGACGCGGACCGGGTCGCCCACTGCTGGGCCGCCTCCAGCAGCCGCAGCGCCTCGTCCGACTGCCGCAGCCGGGCCGCCGCCACTGCCTGCTGCGCCAGCACGAACGCCCGCACCCCCGGCGCCGCGTCCGACGGCAGGTGCTCGGCGGCCGCGTCCGCCAGCCGGGACGCGTAGGCCTGATGGCCCAGCGCCCCCGCCTGGGTGCTCTGGTCGCGCAGCGCCATCGCCTGCGCCTGCCCGTCCTGCGCCTCCGCCGCCAGCCGGTACGCGAACCGGTAGTGCCGCTGCGCCTCCCCGTGCCGGTTGTCGTCGGTGTACGTCCGCCCCACCAGGCGCACCAACTGGGAGGCAGCGACCAGGAGTTCGCGGTGCCGCAGATCGCCGGCCGAGGAGGTCAGCCAGGGG
The DNA here is from genome assembly GCF_002803145.1 of Kitasatospora sp. CB02891. Lineage (NCBI taxonomy): Bacteria > Bacillati > Actinomycetota > Actinomycetes > Kitasatosporales > Streptomycetaceae > Kitasatospora > Kitasatospora sp. CB02891. Next base: position 480,650 of record NZ_NNBO01000004.1, read on the forward strand.
AGCACGTGGTCGCGCAGGTACCCCAGCAGCGGGCTGCGGGCGATCGCGCCGCCGTACCCGTCGTAGTGCCGCGCCCCGAACGCCGTCATCTCCCGCACCGCCTCCACCTGCCGCGCCCCCACCCGCTCCGGGCCGGAGCGGCGCAGCACCGGCGCGAACCGGGACGGCGGCACGGCGGGGCCGGCCGGGACGCCGGAGGGCGTCGACGGGGGAGCGCTGCGGGGGGCGGGCAGCAGGCGGATTCGGAACAGCGGAGGCTGAAACGTTTCGTCCGAACAGTCGCCGGAATACGGCCGGGAGTGCAGTCGGCGCAGCCCCGCCAGCACGTCCGCCGGCTCCGGCTCGCCGTCCTCGCCGCCGGTCGGGTCGGCCGGCCGGAGGCCGAGCTCCGCCCGCGCCACCGGACGGCCCAGCCGCCGGGCGAACGCCTCCTCCAGCAGCTGCGGACCCGGGTGCCGGGGCTGGGTGCCCGACAGCCAGTGCGCGACGGTGGTCCGGTCGTAGCCGACGCTGAACCCGCTCTCCCGGGCCACCTTCTGCAGGGCCGCCGCCAGGGCGGGCCCGTTCCATCCGGCCTCCGCCATGCGGCTGCGCAGCGCGAGATTGGGTCCACGGACGTGCGGCATCGACAACTCCTCGGGCGGACCGCAGCGAGGCCGGCCCCCGGATCTCGGGAAGTCGTACGGTCGGCGTCGGCGGCGAGTACCAGGTTTCGGAAAGCGCCCTGTTCAACGCGCGGGAGCGGAAATCGGTGCGGCGACGGCGGTACCGGGGCTCACTCGGGGCGGGGCCGGTCCTCCAGCAGGTGACGCAGCAGCGCCCCGGTGTCCAGGTGCTCGTGCTCCGTCCCCGGCGGCACCAGCAGCTGCGACAGCAGCAGGAAGTCCCGGACGGGCGCGGCCGGGGTGCGCAGGACGACGGTGTGGCCGGGCGTGTTGAGCGCGATCGCCAGCAGCTCCGGGTCGGACTCGGACCGACGGACCGTCACATCGCCGATGCCCGCCCGCCCCCTCAGCCCCTCGGCGAGCAGCTCGCGGCCGAACAGCCAGGTGATCGGCTCGTCCAGGTCGGCGTGGCAGTCCAGGTGCACCGCGTACGGGTCGGCCCGGTGGTAGCGCAGCCGGGCCGGGACGGAGACCCGCAGCCCTGGGCACGGGGAGACGACGACGTCCAGCCGCAGGACGCAGTCCGGGCCGTCGGCGGGGCGGAGCCACGTGCTCGACGTGTAGTGGCGGGTCACCGGGTCTCCCTCGGGTGGACGGACGCGGACGGGGTGGCGGGTGCGGCGGCGTGTTCCGGGGGCGCGGTGCGACTGGACCGGTGCCGGAGGGGCACCGGCCCGGCATGGAGGGGGGTCTGCTGAATCGTTTCGCCACGAACGCCCGTCGGGGCCAGAGGGTCGGCACTCATGTCCGGGGATAACGACCGAACCCGGGGGCGGTCACGGCGCTCGTCGGTCCGGCCCGGTTCGGCGTCCGCGCGCGGCGTGCGGACGCGGCGGAGGGGGCGCGAACCGCTCGGCGCGCGCCCGGGGTCCGGTGGGTGTCAGCCGATGGCGGCGTGGGTCGCGGCGACGGCGCGGGCGTGGTCGAAGGCGCGCACCGGGTGCGGGGTGGAGGTCCAGGGGTGGGCGCCGCACCAGGGGCCGAGCTCGCGGAACTGCTCCAGCGCCAGCGCGGGCTGCCGGGAGACCAGCGCGAAGTGCGCCAGCAGGTGCCGCAGCAGCGGGAGTTGGTCGTGCCGCGGCGGGACGGCCGCCAGCGCCGAGGCCACGGCGGGCAGCAGCTCGTGCAGCCGGCCCGCAGCGGGCAGGCCGAGCGGGCCGTGCCGCAGCTCCAGCTCGGTCAGCGCCTGGAGGTACAGCCCGGGCAGCACGGAGCCGGGCGGGGCGGTGCGGACCGCGTGCTCGGCGAAGCGCAGCATCTGCGCGTCGCTGCCGTGCCACTTGCCGCACCAGTACTGCATGGCCTGCCAGTGCCCGGCCACGTGGTGCGGGGCGCGGGCCGTCAACTCCTGCCACAGCGCGCGGAATCGGCGGTGGCTCAGCGGGACGCCGCGGGCCGTGGTGATCAGCACCACCCACGGGCCGGGGTCGCGCGGGTCCAGCTCGGCGGCCTCCCGGGCGGCCGCGTTCGCCTCGGCCAGCCCGGCCTTGAACCCGGCCGGCCCCTCGGCGTCGCTCGACCGCCCGGTCTGGCCGTGGTGCGCGAGGGCGCTGTCCCGGGCCTCCCAGGCCCGCTGCACCCGCAGCCGGGCGTACACGGTGGCGGCGGCGCACGCCTCGATGCCGGACGCCCGCCACTCGGTCAGCCAGGCGTCGCGTTCGGCCGCCACCCGGGTCAGGAAGTCCAGCCGGGACCACCGCTCGTCCCAGTCCTCGCCGGCCGCCGCCACGTACGCCGCGGCCGCCCGCCAGCCGCCGGCCAGGCAGGAGTCGGCCAGCGCCTCCAGTTCCTTCCGCCGCAGCAGCGGCAGGGGCGGTCCCGCGCGCCCGGGGTCCAGCTCCGCGCTCGGCACCAGCCCGTGCCGCCCCGGATCGAACCCGTCGGGGGTGGGGGCCGTCGGCGGTTGCGCCGGCGCCGGCGCCGGGATCCCGCCGTTGTTCCACCGCCGACGGGTCAGCAGCGAGAGCAGCAGGGCGATGCCGAACACCAGAACGGGGGTCATGTCGAGAATGATCTCCCACCGCCGCCGGCCGCCGGGTACGGGGCCGTGTCCGAGCGGGGTCCGGCCGGGGGCTACCGTGGGGGCCGCGCACGGGTGGTGTTCGACCGACGATCTGTCCGGAACGCCCGTCCGTTTCCCCGGTCCCGTGAGTCACGACAGCGACGACAAGCGACGGCAGCGACGCCGGCGACGAGAGCGAGCCCCTGATGCCCCTTGCGGCCCCCGATGTGGCGCGACTGTTCACCCCGGGCAGCCAGTACGAGCTGGGAGGCGACCGCACGGCCACCGTGTTCGCCCTGCCCGAGGTGCAACTGGCGCTGCCCACCGGCCGGTTGGTGGCGTGCGACCCGGTCGCGGGCCTGGTGGACGAGAACGAGCCGTTCCTCGCCGTGGTGCCCCCGGGCAGCTACCCCGTCACGCTCGCCGTGGTCGAGGTCCGCAACGCGTACGGCCCCGGCTCGTCGGACACCCGGATCGCCGCCGCCCGGCTGCGGATCGGCGAGCAAGCGGCCGTGCGGTGGCAACTGGCGCTGAGCGAAGGCCAGGACGAGGAGCGACTGGGCCCCGACGACTTCTTCGGGTACGGCGTCGACGCAGGCACCGGCTGCTTCCTGGACGCCTCCGCCGTCGGCCCGATCGGCGAACTGGTCGAGCAGGACGCCGACCCCGTCGTCGACGCCATACACGACGCCCGCCACCGCCCCGCCGTCGTCACCGACCCCGGGACCGGCCACACCATGGCGGCCTTCACCACCGGCTGGGGCGACGGCCACTACCCGACCTGGGTGGGCCGCGCCGCGGACGGCCGGGTGGTGGGCTTCGTCAGCGAGTTCTTCGTCGTCCCGCAGCCCGGACGGGGCCCCGTGGCGGGGTGACCGGTCTGCGGGACGGCGTCGAACCCCGGGCGGCTCAGCTCGGGACGGCTCCGAACCGGGCGCGGACGGCGTCGACCACCGCGGGCGGGGCGGTCTTCGTGGAACCGGCGGCGTAGGGCGGCTGCGGGTCGTACTCGGTGAGCAGCTGGATGCCCTGGGCGGTCTCGGCGCCGTGGATCCGCCCGACCAGGTGCAGGGCGAGGTCGATGCCGGACGAGACGCCCGCGGCCGTCGCGTACTTGCCGTCGAACACCACCCGCTCGTCCACCGGTTCGGCGCCGAACGCGGCCAGCGCCTGTGGCACGAACCAGTGGGTGGTGGCGCGGCGGCCGGTGAGCAGACCCGCGGCGGCCAGCACGATCGAGCCGGTGCAGACCGAGGTGGTCCAGGTGGTGGTGGCGTCGACGGCGCGCAGCCAGTCGAGCACCTCGGGCTGCTCCTGCTGCACCCGCGAGCCCGGGCCGCCCGGGACGAGCACCAGGTCGGCGGAGGTGACTTCGTCGAGGGCGGCGTCGGCGGTGAGCGCGAGGCTGCCGAGGTCGGCGCGGACCGGTCCGCGCTTCGCGGCGGTGAACACCACCTCGGTGTCGGGCATCCGGGCCAGGATCTCGTACGGGCCGACGGCGTCCAGGGCGGTGAACCGGTCGTAGAGCAGGATGGCGATCTTCATCGGGTGCCTCTCCGTGATGGGTTGACGTTCCAGGGACCGACGCTCCGTCACGACGCGGTGCGGAAGCGGCGGCGGTAGTCGACGGGGCTGACGGCCAGCGTGCGGGCGAACGCGCGACGCATGGCCTCCGGGTTGCGGTAGCCGCTGCGGCGGGCGACCTGTTCGATGCCGTCGTCGCTGTCCTCCAGCCGACGGCGGGCCACCTCCAGCCGCACGCCGTCCACGTAGCGGCCGGGGGTGGTGCCGGTCTCGGCGGTGAAGACCCGGGCGAACTGGCGCGGCGACAGCGAGGCGCGCCGGGCCAGGGCTTCGACGGACAGGTCGGCGTCCGGGTGGTCGGTGATCCAGCGCTGGACGTCGCGCAGCGGCCGACGGACGGCGAGTTGGGCGGCCAGCTGGGTGGAGAACTGGGCCTGGCCGCCCGGCCGGCGCAGGAACATCACCAGGTGCTGGGCGATGCTCAGCGCGAGTTCCCGGCCGAGCTCCTCCTCGACCAGTGCGAGCGCCAGGTCGATGCCGGCCGTGACCCCGGCGGACGTGGTCACCCGCCCGTCCCGGACGTGGATCGGATCCGGGTCGACCGTGACGTCCGGGAACCGGCGGGCCAGCGCCTCGCAGTGCGCCCAGTGCGTGGTGGCCCGCCGCCCGGCCAGCAGGCCCGCCTCGGCGAGCAGGAACGCCCCGGTGCAGACGGACGCCACCTTCTCCGCGCCCGCGGCCAACTCCGCGATCCGGCCGACGAGTTCGGCCGCAGGCTCCCGGGTGCCCGGCCCGCCCGGAACGAGCAGCGTGTGCGGCGGCGCGGCGTCCGCCAGATCCTCGTCCGGCATCAGCCGCAGCCCGCTGCTCGTCCGCACCGCGAGCCCGCCCGGCGACGCGGTCCGGATCCGGTACCCGGCCGCCGCGAGCACCTCCAACGGGCCGGTGACATCGAGGCTCTGCACCCCGTCGAAGAGCACGAACAGCACACTGCGGTCGGTCATGCGTCCAGCCTCGCAGCGGCCCGCGATGGCAGCAATGACACGTGCCCCACCTTTTCTGCCACGGCCGGGCCTCCGGGACGGGAACCGGCAGGTCCGGCCGTCGGACGTGGCGGGGCGTCGGGCGTGGCGTGGCGGGGCGTCAGGCGGGCCGGCGGTTGCGGCCGTGGGCGGCGAGGGCGTGGAAGGCGGCCTTCGGCTCCCACGGCAGGCCGGGGTGGGTGGTGGAGGGGCGGCCCGGCGGGAGGGGGCGGACGATCCCGAAGGAGGCGCGGTCGAAGTCCCGGGCGGGGTCGTCGGAGCCGGGCAGGTGGTAGTGGGCGAAGGTCTGCACGAAGGCGGCGTCCAGGCCGGACTGCTCGAAGACGGCGAGCAGGTCGAGCAGGTAGGCGGCCTGCTCCTGCTCGTCGCGGACGAGCGGCTCGGCGAGCCGGACGGCGTGGCCGTCCTCGTCGAAGACCACGGCGCGGTCGCCGCGGGCGCCGAGCGCGGCGGCGCCGGTGAAGCTGCCGCAGCCGAACTCGGTGACGGCGGCGGGCCGGCCCTGGCCGGTGAGGGCGCGCAGGCCGGGGGCGAGCCGGTCGGCGTTGGTGGCGTCGCGGTAGCCGGCGTCGGTGGCGACCACGTCGAACGCCGTCCAGTCGACGCCCTCGAAGGGCAGTGAGGCGTAGCCGATCCGACCGCCGAAGCGGGGCCGGACCGCGGCCAGGACGCGGGCCAGGAAAGCGTTCACCGAGTGGTGCAGCGAAGGCAGCAGGGCGCGGAAGCTGTCCTGGTCGGCGAGCACGCCGGCCCGGGCGAGGTGGTCGTCGCCGGGCAGGAAGCCGGCCGTGAAGAGCGAGATCTCGGAGCCGGTGAGCAGCACCACCTCGGCGCCGCCCGCCCGCAGCTTCTCGGCGCGCTCGGCGCAGTCGACCAGCAGGTCGAACAGCTGGGGCTGGGTGAGTCCGTTGGTGAACGGCGAGAACCAGACCTCCAGCCCGGCGTCGGCAGCGAACCAGGCGGCGGTCTCCAGCCGGTCCGGCTCGGCGCCGGTGATCCGCACCGCGTCGCAGTGCAGTTCCTGACGGATCACCAGCATCTCGCGGCGGACCGTCCCGGGGTCGAAGGGTTCCCGGGTGGTGGTGTCGGCGGTGCTGCGGAAACCGGTGTCGTAGGTGATGCCGAAAACGCGCACGGCGAAGCCGTCCTCTCCTCGCGAAGTAGGGTACGGCACGTACCTTACGGCGAATTGGGTACGGGCGGTACCCTGTTCCGGCAGGGGCGTAGCATGCGCTCCGAGGCCAGCAGCGGGCAGCGGACGGGAGGTGGCGGGTGGCGGCGACCAGGCGGCGCGGCGCCGAACTGGAGGACGCGATCCTCACCGCCGCCGGCGAACTCCTGCTCGAACAGGGCGTGGCCGGACTCACCATGGACGAGGTCGCCCGCCGGGCCGGCACCAACAAGAACGCCCTGTACCGGCGTTGGCCCCACCGCACCGCGCTCGGCATCGCCGCGTACCGCCGCCTCGCCGCCGCCGAGACCCGACCCCCCGACACCGGCAGCCTCCGCGACGACGCCCTCGACCTGCTGCGCCGCGCCAACCGCACCTGGTCCTCCCCGTACGGCGAGATCCTGCGCGGCCTGCTCGCCGCCGCCGGCGGCGCACCCGAACTCCTCGCCGAACTCCGCGACCCCGACCGCCCCGACCCGCTCGACGAAGCCTGGCTCGCCGTCCTCACCCACGCCGCCACCCGCGGCGAAGCCCCCGCCGCCGCCGTCCACCCCCGGGTCGCCGCCACCCCCATGGCCCTGCTGCGCACCGAATACCTGCTGCGCGGCGTCCCGGCCGTCCCGGACGAGATCCTGCGGGAGATCGTCGACGAGGTGTTCCTGCCCCTGGTCCGCGGCCGCGCCTGAGCGCCCCGGCGGATTCGGATGAAAAGGCGCTCGCAGCAGCCGAGTTGAGCGCCTCTCTTCGGTGTTGGCGGCAGCAGGGCGTGGCAGCGGCTCGGCGGGGCATTCCGTTTCGTCGCCGGTGGCAGAGGGCGACGGCGGCCGCGACCGAGCCCGGAAAGTCCCGCGGCGGGTGAAAACCGTTCGCGGCCAGGCGAGTCGGGCAGGCATCCTCGTCGGTCGTGACGGACGAGAGCGGCGAACCCGTGGAGTACGCACCGGTCGACACCCTGCTCGGGCTGCTCGAACGCGGGCGCGGGGCGGGATGGTTGTGGGTGAGGGAGGACCGGGAGGCCGGGGCCGAGGCCGTGCTGGACTGTCTGCGGCGGGAGACCCGGTACGACCGGCAGTGCGATGCCCGCCATGACTACCATGCGCTGCTCGTCAGGGAGTTGGCGCTGCCGATCGACCTGCTGCGGCAGCAGCTCGACGGCGCGGACGAGGACGACCACGACCGTGCCCGGGAGATTCTCGCCGCCCTTGCGCTGACGGGATCGGTCGAGGCGCGGGAGGTGCTGCGCCGGTACGTGCGGAGCGGTCGGTGGTGGCAGGGCGTGCTGGACACTCTCGGCGAGCGGTGGCCGGCGCCCTGGTGGGGCGATCTCGCCGAGGTCGCGGTGGGCCGGCTCGACGGGGCCGAACCCGACTACCCGAGTAGTGAACCCTGGCCGAGCTGGCGGGAGTCGGTGCCCGAACCGCGGCGGTCGGCGCGGCACGTGCAGGCGCTCGCCCCGGGGAACGTCCGGCTGCTTGCGGTGCTGGCCGACGGCGGAAGCTCGGCGTCCGAGCGTTCGGCGGCCTTGAGTGCGCTGGCCTGGCGGCCACCCGTTCCCGAAATCCTGCCACTGGTACCGGAGTTGTTCACCGCGGTGCCCGCCGAACTCGGTGCGCGGCCGCTGCCGCGGCTGGGTCGCGTGGTGGAGCGCCTCGGAGTGCTCGCGGTGGGGGACGCCCGGGTGTGGGCCGCATCCGATCGCCCCTGGCTGGCCCGGCTCGGCCTTGCGGTGCTGGCCCGACACGGCGGGGTGCGTGATCTCCCGCCGCTGCTGGCCGAGTTGGAGCGGCAGTGGGCGGCGGGGCAGTGGTGCGGGTCGGACGACCTCGCGGACGGCCTGGCCCGGTTCGGCCCGGCGGCCGTCGGCGCTGCGCCGGTGCTGCGGCGGTTCTGGGAGCAGACTCCGCACAGCTATGAACGGCCGTCGTACCTGCGGGCGTTGGCGGCGATCCGGCCCGGCGCGACGGGGGCCGAGCTGACCGAGTCGCTGTGGGACTGCGAGGAGGAGTCCCGGCTGTTCGCCGTCGAGCATGCGCCCGACGGGCCGGAACTGCGGTGCCGGCTCGCCGAGTTGCAGGGGAGCCCGGTGGAGTCGGAGGAGCTGCGGGCGGCGGCGGCCCGGAGGCTCGCGGGCGGAAACCGTTGACGGGCAGCCGCGGATGGGAGACCGCGACTGCCCGTCAACAGGTGGGGGGTGGGGGCTAGAACTGCGTGGCCACGGTGACGTTGGTGAAGTCGGTGGCCGCGTACAGGCTCAGGTACCGGTAGCCGGCCTGCGGGTTGGTGACGGTGATCGTCTGGGTGGTGCTGTTCGGGGTGGTGGAGGACGCGGTGAAGGCGCTGGGGGAGGCCCAGGTGGCGTCGTTGTAGTACAGGTAGGCGGTGCCGGTGCCGCCGGTGGTGGTGATCTTCAGGGTGCTGGTGCCGGCGGGCAGGTAGACGTACAGGTAGTCGACGTTGCCGGCGGTGCGGGTGCGGCCGGTGCGCTGGCAGTTCTGGGCCATCGCGTCGGCCCGCGGGTCGGTGCAGGTCGGCAGGGTGGTGCCGCCGCCGTTGCTGCCGGTCTTGACGGTGACGCTCGCCGGGGTCGCGGTGGAGCGGCCGGTGGAGTCGGTGACGGTCAGGGCGACGGTGTAGGTGCCGGCCGTGGCGTAGGTGTGCGACGGGTTGCGCTCGTCGGAGGAGCTGCCGTCACCGAAGGTCCAGTGCCAGGAGGTCAGCTGCGCCGGGGAGTTGGTGATCACGGAGCGGTCGGTGAGGGTCACCGTCGCGCCGTCCACCGACTGGTCGAACAGCGCGGTCGGGCCGGTGGCGAAGCACGCGCCGGCCGCGCACTGGGTCAGCCAGGCGTCGAAGTCGGCGTCGTAGGAGGTGCCGAGGTTGTTGTAGACCGCGTACCCGCCCTGGTAGTCACCGGTGCGGAAGTGACCGAGCATGTTGGTGACGTCCGCCGGGTGCTTCTCCATCATGTAGCGGACGGCGAGGTAGCCCCACGGGTAGACCCGGGTGGAGTCGGAGTTGTAGTAGGTGTTCTGGAAGATCGTGCTGAGCTTGTAGGTGTGCTTGCCGGCCTCGGTCATGGCCTGGGTGTCCGTCACACCGCGGTACCCGTACGACTCGTACTCGGCGACGCCTTCGATCCACCAGATGTCCGGGACGGACGTCTCGGTGGTGAAGTTGCCCTTCATGTCGTAGATGTTGTCGAGGTAGTGCGTGTACTCGTGGTTGAGGTTCCACACGTTGCCCGCGAAGTCGTCGTTCCACGACTTCTGGTACATGATCGACACCGGCTTGTTGGTCGGGTCGGTCGGGTCCATGAGGGTGACGCCGCCGTTGTCGGTGGCGTTGTTCCAGATGGCCCACGAGTAGTTCTGGTAGTCGGCCGCGCTGGCGAACACCGGCAGGTCCAGGGTGGAGCCGAACTGGCCCGGGATCGGGCCGTTGTCCTTGACCAGGTTGTGGAAGTACGCGTCCTCGCCGCGCAGGCTCTCGCACACCGGCCCCAGCTGGGCCACCGTCAGCGCCTGGGCGCGCAGCGTCTTGTTGTCGCAGACGAGGACGTTCGGCAGGACGGCGTTGATCAGCTTGTTCGGCAGGTCGCAGATGCCGAAGCCCGAACACTGGGCGCGGTTGAACTCGTTGGACTGGAACGCCGTGTGCACGTACAGCGGCCCGGTCGCGCCGACGATCGGCGTCGAGTCGAGGATCTGCTTGATCAGCGGCCGGGTCACCGCCTCGACGGTGGTGCTGACGCCGGACATCCGGGCCAGGTCGTTGCCCGCGTTGACCTCCAGGAAGGAGTTGCCGGTGCCCAGCAGGTCCTTGTGGTTCAGCGTGAAGTTGCCGAGCGTGGTGACCAGGCTGGTGTCGGCGTTCAGCGCGTTGACGAAGTCGGGGTTCCAGTTGGCGCGCCACAGCGGGGCGAACAGCACCGCGTTGACCGCGTTCACCATCTTCGGGTACGCGTTGTAGCTGTTGCTGTAGCCGTTCAGCACCTGCTTGTACGTGTTCAGGTAGCTCGCCTGCACGTTGGCGCTGTCGGTGAGCACCAGCACGTCGTACAGCACGATGCCGTTGGCGTCCGAGACGTCCTTCCAGCGCTGCCCGGCGAAGAACGCGTCCAGGCCGGCCTTGGTGGCGGCGGTCAGCGACGAGTCGTAGCTGCCGACCGCGCCCGAGTTGTAGGACTGGACGTAGTAGCCGGCCCGCAGGAACTGCACCAGCTGAAGGATGCTGGCGTTGTTCGTGCCGTCGTACGAAGCCGCCAGGTCCTTGAAGGCGTTCGCGACGGTCAGCATGTTCGCCTGCTTGAAGATCGCCCCGGCGTCACTGCCCGTCACGTTGTAGAGCGTGCCGATGCAGGCCGTGGTCGACCCCTTGACGAAGCCGACCAGGTCCGCGCCGGAGCGGCTGCCGAAGTCGGCGGGGGTGCAGCTCTGCGCGGCCGCCAGGCTGCTGAGCGCCTTCGGGCCGGTCTGCTTGGCGGCCGGACGGGGCGTGGTCTGGACGGTGGTGCCGGCCGGCTGGCCCATCACCACCTGGCCGAGCAGGGCCGGCGGCAGCTTGGCCGAGACCGGGGCGGGGGCGTCCTGGGAGGCGGCCGCGACGATCGGGCCGAGCGGCTTCGGGACGGCGCCGCCGGGGGCGTTCGCATCGATCGCGGAGGCGACGGCGGAGGTGGCCGGGGTGGCGGCGGCCTTCGACTGGCCGCCGGTGGCCGCGAAGGCCGGGGCGGGCAGCAGGGTGGCCGCCGTGGCGCAACCGGCCAGCAGACCGGCTGCCAACGCGGGGAGGGACATGCGCACGCGCACTGCTTCTCCTGGGGGAGTGGGGGTGGTGGGGGTTGCTGGGGGAGTTCACCGAGCAGGGGCTGGGGGAGGTGCGGTCGAACGCATGCATCGTGGCACCGGAGGGAGGGTCAGAACAATGTCACAGGTCATATGACATTGCACTGCGGCGGCATAACATCCAGGAGAACTTCTTGGGTGTCCGGCCGGCCGCCGGGATGTCAACGGGCCCGGGGCGGACGGAACGTCCGGCTGGCCCAGGCGTGCAAGTGCGGTGCTTCGGCGGCGAGTTCGCGATAGGCGGCGGTGGCCGCGCCGAACACGGTGTCGGCGAGCGCCGGACCGAGAGCGGCCCGGCGCCACAGCAGCACGTACCGCAGCCACAGCGGAGAGCCCAGCAGCGGCTTGATCAACGTGCCCGGAGCGGGCGGTGTGCTGGCCGGGACCAGGGTCGCCCCCAGCCCCGCCGCCACCAGGTCGAGCACCTCCCGCCGCCCGTACGGGAGCTGACGCACGGCGGTGGCCGGAGCGAACGCCGCCGAGTCGCGGGCCGCCCGGAGGACCGCCCCGTCGGCGACCGGCAGCAGCCAGCTCTCGGCGGCCAGATCGGCGAGAGCGGGCTCCGCGTGGTGGCGCAGCGGGTGGGTGGCGGGCAACGCGACGAACACCGGCTCGGTGGTGAGGACGCGCGCGGCGAGAGCGGGCGTGGGGCGCAGGCCGGAGTCCGGGCGGTCCAGGACCAGCGCGAGATCGAACGGCTCGTCGGGGGCGGCGGGAAGCGAGAACCGGAGCTCCGGGCGGAGCTGTCTGGCGCGGGCCAGGGTGCCGGGCAGCAGTGCCGGGCAGTCGGTGGCCAGTCGCAGTTCGCGGTGCGGACTCGCGCCGTTGGCGGCGACGGCGTCACCGAGACGGTCCACCCGGGAGAGCACCTCGCGGGCGGCGGCGAGGACCTCCGCCCCGAAAGTCGTCGGCACGACACCGGTCGCCGTCCGCTCGAACACGACGGCGCCCAAGTGGCGCTCGATCCTGCGCAGTTGGGTACTGGTCGCGGGCTGCGACGCGCCGATGGCCGCCGCCGCCCGCCCGACACTGCCGGTGTCGGCGATCGCGCACAGCACTCGCAGGTGCCGCAACTCCAACTCCACGGGCCCGGCCCTCCCCTCGCGTTCAGGCCGCCACGAGTACGCCGCGGAGTGACGTGGGGCTGCCGGTGTTATTTCACACGCAACATGTCAGATGGTGCGGCTCACCTTCGCTTCTCGTCGCTGCCACGTCAAGGCCCGGGGGTCCGAGGGGACGTGGTGGGTCCGCTGCGTGGGGGCTGAGGGAGGGGGATCGGGGGTTGCGTCAAGGCCCGGGGGTCTGAGGGAGGGGCATTGGGGGTTGCGTCAAGGCCCGGGGGTTTGAGGGAGGGGGATCGGGGGTTGCGTCTGGGCCCGGGGGTCTGAGGGAGGGGCATTGGGGGTTGCGTCAAGGCCCGGGGGTTTGAGGGAGGGGGATTGGGGGTTGCGTCTGGGCCCGGGGTTTGAGCGGGTGGTGGGTCCGCTGCGCGGGGCTGGGGGGGGAGGGGATGGGTGTCAGGTCGGGGCCCCGGCGTCTGAGCGGGTGGTGGGTCCGTTGCGTGGGGTTGTGGGGGAGGGGGTCAGGGCTGGGGCGGGGTGGTGAAGGAGAGCCAGACGTCGGGGGGCAGGTCGGGGCGGCCCGGGACGGGCTTGTGGGTCTCGGTCCAGGTGGGGCCGGCGAGGTGGGTGGCGGCGGTGCGCCAGAAGTGGGCTGCGGGGGTGTTGGCGTCCTGGAAGGCGACCTGCCAGGGGCCCCGGTGCCTGGCGGTGAGCCGGCGGACGGCGTGCAGCCCGAGGCCGGAACGCCTTGCGCCGCGGGCGATGAAGAAGCTGTTCAGGATGCGGGTCGGACCGGTCAGGTCGCGGACGAAGGCGAATCCGACGGGGCGGTCGGTGTCGGTCGTCAGGAGGTAGGGCGCCCAGTCGGGGTCGTCGAAGGCCTGGTGGAGGCGTTCGTCGCGGAAGGTGCCGTCGGGGTTGGGGAGGTGGCCGTGGAACTCCGACATGTCGTGGCTGAACATCAGCCAGAGTCGTTCCACGGTGGGGCGGTCGGCGGTGTCGGCGAGGCGGAGGGAGAGGTCGGGCACGAGGCTCCTTCACGGCGGCGGTCAGCGGGCGGCTGCCGCATGTCGACTGTCTAGCAGATGAGTTGGGATCGGATGGGACTGGTACCACTCGGTCCGCATCAGCCGCTCGCGGACGCCCGGCGGGGCCGCGGCGAGGCGGCCGGGGAGGGCGCCGCGGACGACCTCGGAGTGGTGGGCGAGGACGGCGGCGAGTTTGCGGGGGAGCCAGGGGGTGACGTCGAGGGCCTCGACAGTGGCGTCCGGGACGCTGTACCCGGTGCGGCCGGGCCTCAGCAGCAGGGGCCCCAACTCCTGTGCGGCGCTGCGCGGGTGGGTGGCCAGCAGGAGGCGGCGGACTGCCCAGGGGTCGCCGAGTCCGGGGTGGAGGCCGGGCAGGGCCGCAGCGTGAACGGCGAGCACCGTCAGACGGTGGGTGTGCCGGTGGTCGGGGTGGCCCGTCAGGCCGCCGTACGCGTCGTGGGTGACCACCCAGTCCGGTCGGAACTCCCGTAGGTGCCCGACCAGTTGGCCGACCACCGCGTCCAGCGGGGCGTCGAGCAGCCGGGCCCGCCCGGGCGCGGAGCCCGGGACCTTGGCGTCCGCGTGGCCCAGCAGCCGTGGCCGCCCCGCGCCCAACTCGTCCAGCGCCCGCGCCAGTTCGGGTACCCGGTGGGTGCCCTCCGCCCACGTCGCCGTCACCACGGCCGTCCGGGCGCCGGCTTCGGCGTGCCGGGCGAGCAGGCCGCCGGCGAAGAGGGGTTCGTCGTCCGGGTGCGCGAACACGCCGAGCACGCTGGGGAGTTCCACGTCGTACCGCCTTCGTCGTGCGGGATGTCCGTTCTTCCGCAGGGTGTCCGGTTCGTCCCCGAGTGAAACCGCACCGGGGAGGGAGTCGGGCGGCGCGCTGGTTAGGCTGGCCGCCATCAGGGGGCGGGCGGGGCGTCGATGGAGGGGATTCAGGTTTTCTCGCGTACTGCGGATTCCGGCGGTCCGGGGCAGAGCCGGGTGGTGCCCGGCCCGGACGCGGCGGTCCGGCTCGATGCGGTGAGCAAGGTGTACGGGCGCGGGACGGGGGCCGTGCCCGCCCTGCGTGAGGTGTCGATGGAGTTCCCGCGCGGCGGGTTCACGGCGGTCATGGGGCCGTCCGGCTCCGGGAAGAGCACCTTCCTGCACTGCGCCGCCGGACTCGACCGGCCGACCTCCGGGCAGGTCCGGCTGGCCGGGCAGGACCTGGCGGGGCTGACCGCGAAGCAGTTGACGGTGCTGCGCCGGGAGCGGGTCGGCTTCGTCTTCCAGGCCTTCAACCTGCTGCCGTCGCTGACGGCGGAACAGAACATCACCCTGCCGCTGCGACTGGCCCGCCGCCGCCCGGACCGGGCGTGGCTGGCGGAGATCGTCGAACGGACCGGCCTGGCCGAGCGGCTGCGGCACCTGCCCGCCCAGCTGTCCGGCGGTCAGCAGCAGCGGGTGGCGATCGCCCGGGCCCTGGTGACCCGTCCCGACGTGGTCTTCGCGGACGAGCCCACCGGCGCCCTGGACAGCGGCACCGGCGCCGAGGTGCTGGGGCTGCTGCGCCAGGTGGTCGACGACCTGGGCGAGACCGTGATCATGGTGACGCACGACCCGGTCGCCGCCTCCCGCGCGGACCGGGTGCACTTCCTCGCCGACGGCTCCTTCGTCGAGACCCTGGAGCGGCCGACGCCCGAACGGGTCGCCGAACGGATGACCCTGCTCGGGAAGCGGTGACGGGATGCCGATCATCGCCTGGCAGACCGTGCGCGCCCGGAAGGCGGGCTTCGCCGGGGCGTTCGCCGCCCTCGCCTGCGCCCTGACCCTGACGGTCGGCAGTGGAGTCCTGCTGGAGTCCGCGCTACGCGTCGGCCCGCTCACCGAACGCTACGCGGCGGCCCCGCTGGTGATCAGCGGGACCACCCGGATCCCCGATGTCGTGCGGCTGACGGAGCCGCTCGCCGCACTGCCGGGCGTCCGGGCCGTCCGGACGGAGGTGTCCTTCCCGGCGGCCGTGATCACCGCCTCGGACGACGTCCTGACGGGCCCTCGGGGCGGCCCCTCGCTCGGCCACTCCTGGACCAGTGCCGCCCTGGGGCCGTACCGGCTGTCCGCCGGCCGCGAGCCGGCCGGGCCCGACGAGGTGGTGCTGGACACCGCCACCGCCGCCCGCGCCGGGGTCACCACCGGCGGCAGCGTCCGGCTGGCCACCACCGGGGCCCCGCACCGCTACACCGTGGTCGGACTGGCCGAACCGCCCCGCACACCGGCCCGCCAGAGCACCCTGTTCTTCAGCCCCGAGCAGGCGCAGCGGCTGGCCGGCACCACCGCCGGCGCGGACGTGATCGGCGTCCTGGTCGAGGACGGCGCGGACGTTCCGGCGCTGGTCGACCGGGCCGAGCGACTGTTGGCCGGGTCGCGGGCCGACGACAGCGAACCCTCGGGGGCCGTGGTCCACACCGGCGACGCCCGGGCCGAGGTGGAGTTCTTCGGCTTCCACGGACCGGCCGACGGCCTCTCCTCGCTCGCCGGGACGATGGGCGTGCTGTCGCTGCTGATCGCGGCCTTCGCGGTGGCGGGGACGCTCGCGCTCTCCGTCCAGCAGCGGCTGCGCGAGACGGCCCTGCTCCGGGCGGTCGGTGCGACCCCCGGGCAGGTGCGGCGGATGATCGCCGCCGAGACGTTGGTGCTGACCCTCGCGGCGGCGGTGGTCGGCGTCCCGCTCGGGATCGGCCTCGCCGCCGTGCTGCGCACGGAACTGGTCGACCGGGGCGTGGTCGGCCCGGGCGTCCCGCTGCACGTCGGCCCGACCGCGCCGCTGATCGTCCTCGGCGTCGTCGCCCTGACCGCCCAACTGGCCGTCCGGGCCGCCGCGCGCCGGGCCGCCGGCGTCGACCCCACCCGGGCGCTGCGCGATGCCGCGGTGCCCCCGCCCCGGTTGGGCCTGCTCCGGATCGCCCTCGGTCTGGCGACGCTCGGCACGTGCGGCGCGGTGCTGGCCGGCTCGGCCGGAGACCGGGGCGGCGCGGGCACGGCGGAGAGCATGGTGCCGGCGCTGCTGCTCGGCGTCGCGCTGCTCGGGCCGCTGATCGGCCGGGTCGCCGGCGTGGCGATCGGCGGACCGGTGGGCCGGCTCTTCCCGGTCGCGGGTTTCCTCGCCGCCGCCGCGCTGCGGTCCCAGTACCGGCGCTTCGCCGCCGCCGTGACCCCGCTGGTGCTGGCGGTGGCGTTCACCGGCACGGTGCTGTTCGTCCCGGTGGTCAAGGCGCAGGCCCAGCTGGCCGAGGACGGCCGGCGGCTGCTGGCCGACCACGTGGTCCAGGCGGACGGTATCGGCCTGCCGCCGGAATTCGCCGGTGCAGTGCGGCAGTTGCCGGGCGTCGCGGCGGTCGGTGCGATGGTGCCCGGCGAGGTGGTGGTGTCCGGCCGCGCCGGGAGTCCCAGCACCTGGGCGGACGCCCGGATCGTCGACCCGCAGGACCTGGAGCAGTTGGTCGACCCGGGGGTGACGGCGGGCTCGTTGCGCGAGCTGCGCGGCGAGTCCATCGCCCTGGGCCGGCGCGCGTTCGCCGAACTCGACGCGCGCCTCGGCGGCACCGTCCGGGTCGAGTGGCAGGACGGCACCAGCAGCAGGGCCACGGTCGCCGCCGTCTACGACCGGGACGCCCGGTTCGCGGACGCCCTGCTGCCCGCGGAGTTCGCCGCCGCCCACACCCGGGACCGGCTCGCGCCGACCGTGCTGGTCCGCTCCAGGCCCGGCGCCGACCTCGGGCAGTTGGGCGAGGGGCTCCGGCGGCTGCGCGCCGACTATCCGATGGCGCGGCCCGCCGACCGGGCTGCCTACGACGCGGAGCGCCGGCGGCAGCAGGAGTCGGCGACCGCGGTCGGCCGGCTGCTGCTCGGGGTGATCGGCCTGTTCGCCGCCATCGCGGCGGTCAACACGCTGGTGATGAGCACCGCCGAGCGGCTGCGCGAGTTCGCGCTGCTGCGGCTGGTGGGGGCGACGGACCGTCAGGTGCTCCGGATGGCGGCGTGGGAGGGCGGGATCACGGTCGCCGTGGCGCTCGCCCTCGGTGCGGCGGTCACCGCCGCTGTCCTGGTCCCGGTCAGCCTCTCGCTCACCGGTTCCGCCGCGCTGTCGCTGCCCGCGGGCCCGGTGGCCGCGGTGCTCGGCGGGGCCGCCGTGCTGGGCGTCGGCACCGTGCTGCTCACCAGTCGGTTGGCGCTGCGCAGGGATCCGGTCGAGGCGCTGGGCGCGCGCGACCAGTAGCCGGACCCACGCCCGGAGCGAACGGGAGCCGACCGGCCGGCAGGTGAAGCGGCGTCAAGAGCTAGGCAAGGACAGCGGAACGGATCGTTCCGGGCGGTTCCCGGACTGCTCGGGGCGATTCCGACCGCTCGACGGCGGAGATCCTCGGTGCGCCTCCCGGCCGGGTCCGGGTGCACTGCCGGCCGCTGCCCGGCCCGCGCCGCGCGGGCCGGGCCCATGGAGGTCGCCGCCGTGCAGCGACGTCCCCGTCAGGGGTGTTGCGGGCAGCGGCAGAGCAGGTCGTGAGCGGTGGCGCTGGTCGTCGCCAGGTCGTCGGCGACGGCGTGCGGCGACTCGCCGGCCAGGACGCGGCGGCGCAGTTCGCGCAGTGCGGCGCGGTGGGTGGCGGCGAGCGCGGCGGCCAGGAACGGCGTGGCGGGGGACGGCGGCAGCGCGGCGGCGAGAGCGGCCTCGGCGTGCTCGGCCATCTCGCGTTCGCGGGCGCGCAGCGCGGGGCTGGCTTCGACGGCGCGGAAGAACGCGGCGGTGCCGGGGTGCAGGCGGAGCGCGGGACCGGCGGAGCCCGCCAGCGTGGCGCGCAGGTCGTCGCGGAGGGCCGCCACGGGGCAGGCGCCGGGCGGGCGTTCGCGGACCACGGTGGCCAGGTGCGCCTCGACCTCGGCCTGCCGGTCGAAGAACAGGTCCTCCTTGGTGGCGAAGTAGTTGAAGACCGTATTGGTGGAGACGTTCGCGTGCCGGGCGACCTCCGCGACCGTGACCCGGTCGAAGCCGCGGTCGAGGAACAGCGGCAGCGCGGCGTCCGCGATGGCGGTCCGGGTCTGCTGCTTCTTGGTCTCACGAAGGCCCATGCCGCCCATGCTAGGCCGGGCAGGTCCTGGCCCGGCCGCCCCAATGGTAGAGTCACTGAAAAATTGGTGTCACACCAAAAATATCGGTCGAGGGGGCCTCATGAGCGACGTGCGGCGGCAGTTCAGGTTCGGCATCTACCCGGGGGCGCTGCTCGGCGACGAACAGGGGATCGTCCACCCCGTCAGCCCCGACGACCCGCAGCGGGTGGCGGAGGCGCTGGACGACCTGCAGGGCGCGGAGCCGGAGTTCCTGGTCCGCGTCTACCGGTCCTTCGCGTCCACCGTCACCGTGCCGGGGCAGACCCCGGAGGGCTGGGAGGCGTACCTCGGGCGGCCGGGGCGGAAGGTCGACCTGGTGCTGCAGTTCCGCGAGCCGACCGGCAGTCGCGACGGCTGGGAGCGGTACGTGCGCGGGCAGGTGCGCGCTCTCGGGGCGCGGCTCGGCTCGGTGCAGATCTGCGAGGAGCCCAACGCGGACCTGCCGGTGCTGGACGGCAGCATCCCGGGCGTGCGGGAGGCCCTGGTGGCGGGCGTGGTCGCCGCCAAGGAGGAGGTGCGCGCGCTCGGCCTGTCCGCCGAGGTCGGCTTCAACGCGGTGCCGTCCTTCGGCCCGGCCGCACCGTTCTGGGACGCGCTCGGCGCACTCGCCGACGCCCGCTTCCTGGACGCCCTCGACTACGTCGGCCTCGACTTCTTCCCGGACGTGTTCACCCCCGTCCCGGCGGAGCGGCTGGCGGACGGCGTGGCCTGGGTGCTGCACGGCTTCCGGCACACCGACCTGCCCAAGGCCGGCATCCCGGCGACGGTGCCGATCCGGATCTGCGAGAACGGCTGGCCGACCGGGCCCGGGCGGTCGGAGCAGGCCCAGGCCCGGACGCTGGAGACGGTGATCCGGGCGGTCGCCGGGCAGGCGGCGGCGCTGAACCTCGACGGCTACACCCTGTTCGCGCTGCGCGACGCCGACAGCCGCGGCGACTCCCTGTTCCACGGCTTCGGCCTGCTGCGCGACGACCACACCCGCAAGGCCGCGTTCGAGACCTACCGCCGGCTGATCGCCGAACTCGGGCCGGCGACCCGGGGCGGGAGCGGATCCTGACCGGTCGGTAGATGAACGGGCGTCAACACCTGGGCCGCCGACCGATACCGGCGATTCCCGGACGGTTCGGGACTATTCCGGCCGTTCATGTTCAGTTTCCGTGAAGTTGTGACGGGGTCACTGCACAGTGTGCTGAGGGGAACGCTAGACTCCGAAACGGCTCGGCCGGCGGCCCCTGACGGATGGTCCGCGAGCCGCTCCGGCGCTGGTCGGGTCCTCAGGACCGGTGCGGGAGCAGGCAGTTCGCGCGGTCCGGTACGGGTCGGCGGTGAACAGCCGCCGAGCAGCGTTGAGTTGATCCTCGGGCGGCTCATCGCGCCTGGCCGGTAAGGGTGTTGGGGAACTGCCGCGGTGCCGTGCGGGCACCGAGCCGCCATGGCGGCTTTTGGGCTGTTATGGGGGTGATACTAAGATCCCTCCGTCAGAGTCCTCATCAGATTCGACCAGTTCTGAACGACTGGCGTCGCCCCCAAGGAGAATGTCCTGCGCACGCGCGCGCCTCGGCGGATCACCAAGGGCCGGCTGTCGCTCCGGGCGACCCTGCTCGTGCTGGCCATCGTTCCTGCGGTGGCGCTGGCCGCCCTGTGGGCGGTCACCAGCGGACAGCTCCTGTACTCCTTCCAGCGACTTGCCGCCCAGGGCATGCTCGCGGAGCAGGCCGGCCAGCCGTCCAACATCGTGTACTACAACCTGCAGGAGGAACGGCGCCTGAGCGCCGAAGCCCTGGCCGGCCGCGCCGGGGTCACCGACGCGCTGCGCAGCCAGCGCGCCAAGACCGACCAGGCCGTCGCCACGTTCCAGAAGCTCTCCGGCGCCGAGGCCGGCAGCGCGCCGCAGGAGGTCCGCGACGCCGTCCGGGACGCGCGGGCCGCGATCAACCAGCTGCCCGCGCAGCGCGCCCTGGTGGACAGCGGCAGCGACCAGCAGCAGGCCGTGGTGTACGGCTACTACACCGACCTGATCGCGGTGGACCTGCGGCTGTTCGGCGCCCTCAGCCACGTCGACGACGGCCGGATCACCACCGTCTCCGCGCCGCTCGTCGACCTGTTCTGGGCCAAGGAGATGATCTCCCGCGCCGACGCGCTGCTCGCCCGCGGCTGGTCGACCGGCTCGCTCAGCGTCGAGGACTACCAGCAGGTCCGGCAGGCCATCTCCGAGCAGGGCTTCCAGTTCGGCACCAAGGTCACGCCCAACCTGGAGGCCGACCAGGCCGCCATGTGGCAGAAGATCGTCGACAGCCCCGCCTGGCAGGCCAAGACCCGCGCCGAGCAGGACCTGCTGAAGCCCGCCGCGCCCGACCGCAGCGGCCGGATCGTCCTCGCCACCGACAAGGACGCCTGGCGCCAGTCGATGGACGCCGTCAACCCGCAGCTCGTCGACCTGATGGAGCACCGCACCGAGTTCATCGTGGCGAAGGCCAAGCGCATCACGATCGACCTCGCCGTCCGCCTGGGCCTCACCACCCTGGCCGGCCTGATCGCCCTCGTCTCGGTCGGCATCACCAGCTGGCGCCTCACCCGCACGCTGCGCCGCCGCATCGGCGGCCTCCAGACGCAGGCCGAGGAACTGGAGAACTCGCTGCCCGAGGTGGTCGAGCGGCTCGGCAACGGCGAGCAGATCGACGTCGAGGCGCAGGCCCGGGCCATCGAGCCCGACCCGTGGGCCCACACCGAGGACGAACTCGCCAAGCTCGGCGAGGCGTTCAACCTGGCCCGCACCAGCGCCCTGCAGGCCGCCGTCGCCCAGGCCGAGCAGCACCGCGCCTACGAGCGGCTGCTGCAGCGCATCGCCCGCCGCACCCAGCTGCTGATCGGTCAGCAGCTGAAGAAGCTCGACGAGCTGGAGCGCAAGCACGAGGACCCGGAGATCCTCGACGGCCTGTTCGACCTCGACCACCTCACCGCGCGCCTGCGCCGCTACGAGGAGAACCTGGTCATCCTGGCCGGCGGCACCCCGCACCGGCGCTGGCGCAAGCCCGTCCCGCTGCTGGACGTGATGCGCGCCGCCCAGGGCGAGGTGCAGGACTACCGACGGGTCGTCATCGACCTGGACGGCAGCCCCTGGGTGTCCGAACGCGTCGTCGGGCCGGTCGCCCACGTGCTCGCCGAGCTGATCGAGAACGCGCTCAGCTTCTCCCGCCCGCCGAACCCCGTCGAGGTCCGGGCCGGCCGGGTCAGCCGCGGCGTCGCCATCGAGATCGAGGACCGCGGCCTCGGCATGGACGAGGAACAGATCGACCACGCCAACCTGCTGATGACCCGTCCGCCCAAGGCCGACGTACTGGCCCGCGGCGACGACATCCGCCTCGGCTTCTACGTCGTCGCCCGGCTCGCCGACCAGAACGGCCTGCGGATCGAGTTCCGCCAGTCCGCGTTCGGCGGCACCCGCGTCGTGGTGCTCATCCCCGACGAGCTGATCGTCCCCGCGCCGAACACCCGCCCGACGCTGGTCGCCGCCCCGCAGACCGGCGGCCTGCCCACCCGGGCCCGCGGCCAGGCGCTGGCCGCCGCCACCGCGCTCGCCGGGACGCCCGACCAGGAGAACGCGCTGCTGGAACTGCACGCGGCTCCCGAGGAGACGCCGTTCCCGCCGCTCGGCGACCCGTACCCGCCGATCGAGACCCCGTACCCGCCGGTCGGCGGGCCGGCCATGCCGATCGAGGCGCCGTACATCACCGGCGACCCGTTCCCGCAGCACGAGCTGTTCGGCGGGCCGGGCGAGGACCACACCGCGGCCGGCCAGGAACACCCGTTCCCGACCGAGCTGTCGCCCGCGCCGATCGCGCCCGCCCCGTACGGGCTGCCCGAGCCGTACCGGCCCGAGCCGGCCACGCCGTTCCCCGCCCCCGGCCAGACCTACCCCGCCCCGGCGGCCCCCGCCCCGTACGTGCCGCTCACCCCGGCACTGCCCGGCGCCGAGCCGCCACTGCCGCGCCGCGTCCGCCAGGCCAGCCTGGCCGACGAGCTGCGGATCGACCCGGCCACCGCGCCGGCCGCCCCCGCTCCGCCGCGCTGGGACGAGAACCCGCTGTTCCGACCGGCCCCCCGACGGGCCGGGGCAGCGGTCGGAGCGTTCCAGCGGCGGTCCAGAGAGGCGCGGGCCGAAGCCGCCAAGTCGCCTGCGGACACCACCCCGCAGCCCGGCGAGCGGCCCGAGCCCGGCGACACCTGGAACACCCACATCATCCCGACGAGAGAAGACCGGTCATGACGCGCACAACCGCCACCCACCAGGACCTCGACTGGCTGCTGGACGGCCTGGTGGACTCGGTGGCCGGGACGAGGCTCGCCGTCCTGCTCTCCGACGACGGTCTCGTGGTCAGCCACTCCCGCACCATCGAACGCCCCGACGCGGAGCGCCTCGCCGCCATCGCCACCGGCCAGCAGAGCCTGGCCCGCGGCGTCGGCCAGCTGTTCACCGGCGGCACCGTCCACCAGGTGATCGTCGAACTCGCCGACCTGTGGCTGTTCGTGATCGCCGCCGGCCAGGGCACCCACCTCGCCGTCGTCGCCTCCCAGGACGTCGACGCCGAGGTCATGTCGCTGGCCATGCACAACCTGGTCCAGCAGGTCGGCCAGAAGCTCAGCACCCCGCAGCGCGGCGACTTCGACGCGTTCGCCGCCCGGAGCGGGCAGCGCGGGTGAACCGCTACTGGGACGAGGAGGAGGACGACGGCGCGGACAGCATGGTCCGCCCGTACACCATCACCGCCGGCCGCACCGCGCCCGAGCGGGACGACTTCACCCTCATCACCCTGCTCACCGCCGTGCCCGAGCCGGTCGACGCCTACGGGACGCCGATCCGGCCGGGCCGGCTGCAGCCCGAGCACCGGCTGATCCTGGCCCGGTGCCGGACCCCCGCAGCCGTCGCCGAGGTCGCCGCCGACCTCGACCTGCCGGTGTCCGTGACCAAGATCCTGCTCGGCGACCTCGTCGAGCAGGGCCTCCTGACGGCCCGCGCCCCGATCTCGGTGGCCCGGGCCGCGGGCGGCGCCGACCGGGGCCTGCTGGCCGCCGTACGTGAGGGACTGAGGAGGCTTTGAGATGACGATCACTCAGGCGGGCGCCGCCGCGGTCAAGATCCTGGTCGCCGGCGGCTTCGGCGTCGGCAAGACCACCATGGTCGGCGCCGTCAGCGAGGTCGCCCCGCTGCGCACCGAGGAGTACCTCACCACCGCCAGCGTCGGCGTGGACGACCTGGCCGGCGTCGACCAGAAGACCACCACCACCGTCGCCCTGGACTTCGGCCGGATCACCGTCAGCCCCGAGCTGGTGGTGTACCTGTTCGGCACGCCCGGCCAGGAGCGGTTCTGGTTCATGTGGAACGACCTGGTCAACGGCGCACTCGGCGGCGTCGTCATCGCCGACACCCGTCGGCTGGAGACCAGCTTCGCGTCCATCGACTTCTTCGAGAGCCGCGGCATCCCGTTCGTGGTCGCGATCAACTGCTTCCACGGCGTCAACACCCGCACCGACGAGGAGATCCGCGCCGCGCTCGACCTCGACCCGCACGTGCCGATGATGGTCGGCGACGTCCGCGAGCGGACCTTCGGCCGGGACGCGCTGCTCGCCCTGGTCGACCACCTGATGGCGCTGCCCGTCGGCTGACAAACCCCTGGGCCCCGTGCCCCAACCCCGAACCATCGGAGAAGACCATGGCAACACCCCTGCGTGTCCTCGTCCACGGCGGCGGCATCGGCGGACTCACCCTCGCCGTCGCGCTCGCCCGCCGCGGCCACAGCGTCGAGGTCGCCGAACTCCGCGAGCAGTTCGACGCGCTCGGCGTCGGCATCATCCAGCCCTCCAACGCGCTGCACGTGATGCGCGAGATCGGCCTCCTGGAGGACTGCCTCGCGGTCGGCTTCGAATGGCAGGTGCTGACCATCTGCGACCCGGCGGGCAACCCCGTCGCGAAGATCCCGCAGCCGCAGATGGACGGGGCCCCCGCCAACAACGGCATACCCCGTCCCGCGCTCGCCCAGGTGCTCGGCCGGGCCGTCGCCGACGCCGGCGCGACCGTCCGGTTCGGCACCACCATCGCCGACCTCACCGACGACGGCGAGGGCGTCGACGTCACGCTCTCCGACGGCAGCACCGGCCGCTATGACCTGGTGGTCGGCTTCGACGGCATCGGCTCCCCGCTGCGCACCCGCCTGTACGGCGACCGGTTCCGCCCCGAGTACACCGGCTTCGCCAACTGGCGGGTCACCCTGCCCCGGCGGGCCGACCTGCAGGGCGTGCTGATGAGCACCGGCAACCTCGCCGCGAAGGCGCTGCTCACCCCGATCACCGACGAGCTGATGTACCTGGGCTCGGTGTTCGCCGAGGCCGAGGACTTCCGCCCCGACCCGGAGCGCGCCCACGAGCAGCTCGCCGAGCGGCTGGCCGACTTCACCGGCCCGATCGCCGAGGCGCTCGCGCAGATCACCGACCCGTCCACCGTGGTCTACTCGCGGATCTCCCAGGTCACCGTGGACGCGCCCTGGCACGTCGGCCGGGTGGCGCTGGCCGGCGACGCCGCGCACGCCTCCACCCCGCACCTGGCGCAGGGCGCCGCGATGGCCGTCGAGGACGCCCTGGTGCTCGCCCAGGAGCTGGACGCCGCCGACTCGGTGCCCGCCGCGCTGCAGGCCTGGGAGGACCGCCGCCGCCCGCGCGCGATGTTCGTCCAGTCGCTGTCCCGGGCCATCCTGAAGCAGGAGACCGGCACGCCCACCACGCCGGAGGAGGACGAGCTCCTCACCATCGGCATCCCCGGCGCCGCGCACGTGCTGGTCAAGCCGTACTGACCGGCGGCACGGGAGCGGGGCCGGGCAGCGACTGCCCGGCCCCGCTCCCGACGTCAGCGGCCCTTGACGCAGGTGACCCAGCGGTTCGCGGCGAGCGCGTCGTCCCGCTCCGGGCGCGGCGCCCGCGGCAGGCCCGCCGCGTGGTCGAACGGCGTGCGGACGGTGGTCGCCCAGCCGAGCGCGCCCAGGTGCGCCGCGGTGTCCGGCCGGGGCCCCGGGGCGAACAGCGACAGCAGGTCGACGCCGATCCTGGTCCGGGCGGCCGTGTACACCGGATTGGCGCGCACCTTCGCGACCTCCATGCCGACCTTGACCTCGTACGCCAGCGTGGAGCCCGGCGCGCTGAGCTCGTCCAGCTCGCCCGCCACCCGCAGCTCGGCGTCGGCGGGCAGGTACAGGAACAGCCCCTCGGCGAGCCAGGCCACCGGCTGGCGCGGGTCCAGCCCGGCGTCGGTGAGCGCCTGCGGCCACGGGCCGCGCAGATCCACCGGCACCGTCCGGCGGCAGGCCGTCGGGACGGCCTCCAGCTCGTCCAGCACCCGCTGCTTGAAGGCCAGCACCTCCGGCCGGTCCAGCTCCCACACGGTGGTGCCGGGCGGCCACGGCAGGCGGTGCGCCCGGGAGTCCAGCCCGGCGCCGAGCAGCACCACCTGGCGCACCCCGGCCCGGACGGCCGTCAGCAGGTGCGCGTCCAGCACCCGGGTGCGCAGCGCGAAGTAGGCGGCCAGCCGGCCCCACAGCGGGTCGCCCGGGGCGATCTCGTCCGGGTTCAGCGGCCAGTCGGCGCAGCCGGGGTCGGCGCGGAGGAAGTGCTCGGCGAACGCGTCGACGGCCAGCGCGTCGGGCCGGCGGGCCTCCAGCGCGCGGGCGTGCGCGACCAGCAGAGCGGTGCGGCCGACGCCGGCGGTGACACCGGGGTCGTCCAGGACGGGGGCGGTCAGAGGCACGACTGACCCACCCGGTCGGTCGCGGCGGTCGGCGCGGGCAGCTCCGGCAGGGTGAAGGGCTGCCCGTCGGTGAGGTCGGTGATCCGGGCGCCGTACACCTTGGCCATGAAACGCAGGACGTCCTGGTCGGCGAGGTGGAGTGCGGCGGTGCAGTCGCTCAGCACGGTGAGGTGGAAGCCCAACTGGAAGGCGGTGCGGGCGGTGGAGTCCACGCACACGTCGGCGAACAGGCCGGTCAGCACCAGGTGCTGGATGCCGCGGGAGCGCAGGTGCGGCTCGAACGCCGGGTCGAGGAAGGCGTCGAAGCAGGCCTGCTTGGTGAACACCGCCTCGTCCGGGCGGGGCACGGCGGCGTGGAACTCGGCGCCCCAGCTGCCCTCCAGGCACTTGGGCCGCTTGCCGAGCGCCGCGTCGCGCCGCTGCCAGGCCGGCCCCTGAAGGGCGACGTCGCCGAGGAAGCGGACGAACAGCACCTCGACGCCGAGCGCGCGGGCCCGGTCGACGGCGGTGGCGGTGCGGGCGGCGACGCGGGCCAGCCGGTCGGGATCGCCGGGGAAGCGGGCGGCGGCGACCGGCCCGGCACAGAAGTCGTTCTGCAGGTCGACGACCACCAGGGCCGTCGCCGTCGCGGTGGTGCCGGTGCTCATCGGGCGCCCGCCCGATCGGTGCCCGAAGCGGCGGCGACCCGGGCCGAGGCCGACCTGGCGGCGGGCACGAACGGCTTTAACGCGACGCTCAGTTCGGCCAGCACCGCGTCCACCACCTCGGTGGTCCCGGCGGCGCCGCCGAGGTCGGGGGTGAGGACGCCGCGGGCCTGCGCGGTGGCCAGCGCCGCCTCGACGGCGGCCTCGGCGCCCGGACAGCCGGCATGGCGTTCGGCGATCCGGGCGGCGGCCCGGACGGTGGCGACCGGGTTGACCAGATCGCGCCCCGCGAGGTCGTCGGCGGAGCCGTGCACGGTCTGGTACTCCGTCAGCCCGTGCAGCTCCGGATGGAGGTTCACGTTCTCGGTGCAACGATTCTCCTGCCGCTCCGAGCCGTACCGGTCGAGCAGCACCACGTGCATGATGTCGGCCCATTCGTTGCCCGCGACCAGCACGGTGCGGTCCTCGGGGCCGTGGGTGATCAGATTGCGGTTGACCGTGTCGGGCTGGAACAGCGAGATCCCGATGCCGAGCTCGGCGGACAGCGCGGCGGCCCAGTCGTCCAGCGCGCCGTCCAGCAGGTGGAACTTGTAGGCCATCTGCACCCGCGCGGGGCCCTCCGGCCACAGCTCCCGGGCGCGGCGGACCGCGTAGCGCACCACCTGCTCGGTGACGGCGCGGCTGAACTCCATGGTGCGCACCACCCGGCCGGGGGTGTGCCGGTTCTCGCCGGTGTAGAACCCCTGGGCCTGGTCGCGGACCAGCAGCAGCCGGGCGCCGGCCGCGGCGAGCGGCTCGACCTTGACGGCGGCCAGGCGCTGGCGCACCAAGTACAGCGACTGGGCGTTGATCGCGGTGCGGAACACGGCCCGGACGCCGGCCGCCGCCTGCTCGCGGCAGAACTGCTCGTAGTGCGCGGCGTCCTGTGCCGTCAGGCGGGTGATCTCGGCGGTGTCGGCGCACTCGGCGCGCAGCGAGACGTACGAGTGGTAGAGCCGCGGTGACCGCACCAACTCGGCCTCCACACCGTGCAGTCGGGTGATCCGGTGGAGCACCCGCTCGAAGACGGGGGCGAGGTCCGGTCCGGTGCCGCGGCCTACGGCCAGGGCAATGAGCGGTGCGGTCAAAACGGGCTCCTTCACAGCGGGTGGAGAGGTCAGACCGGATTCGGGACCAGGCGGTCGCCGGCGATGCCGACCTTCTCGGGCGAGTAGTAGTCGCGAATGCCCTGGGCCCATACCGCCACCGTGATCCGATCGGTGGCGTCCGGGCCGAAGGCGTCGAACAGGGCCTCGATGTTGGGTACGTCGAAGCCGATCGCGGTCATCAGGGCGAGGAAGCGGGGCCGTTCGATCAGGCCGTCGCCGTCCGGGTCGCCGAGCGCGGCCAGCGCGTCGGCGAACACGGCGGCGCTGGCGCCGAACAGATCCGGGTTGAGGACGAAGCCGCGGAACTCCGTGGGGGTGACCAGGCCGTCACCGTTGACGTCCAGCGTCTTGGCCATCACCTCCCAGTAGTTGCTGATGCTGTCGGCCAGCGCCTGCCGGTCGGCCTCCGATGAGTCCGTCGCGACCTCCAGGACGCGTTCGGTCATCAGGTCGAAGTCCTCGGCGTCGAGCACCCCGTTGTCGTTGGCGTCGAACAGGGTGAACACCAGCGCGGCCCGCTGGTAGGCCAGGTGTGGCATGGACGGCCGTCCCTTCCTCGCGGCGGCCCGGCCTCGGACGGCCGGACCTGCACCCCGGTGACGGGCGGCCGCCCGGCCGGGGCTCCCACTCTCCTCCATCCACAGGTGCCAAGTGGCCGAAAATGACGAGACATCACCCCGGGGGGTGATGAATTCGACGTGGGTGACCTTGGTCACGCCCGGTCGGGGCCGGAATTGAGCTGACGATCCGTCAGATTCGGTACCGAGCTGCACCGGAGTGGGCGGAGAGTGCCAAGGGTGTGGCCGTGATCACGTCCGAACGGCCTCGTCCGGCGTACCACCGCTGGTCAGCGAGGGGACCACCCCGTCGTCGACCGGTCGGCCGAAGCTAGCATGGGGGCGCCTAGCTCGGCCTACCCTCGAAAGTTGAATTGTGACTGTCAACGACGACGTGTTCACGGACTGGAAGAACCGCGAGGAGCTCGCGGAGTCGATGATCCCGATCATCGGGAGGCTGCACCGCGAGCGGGACGTCACCGTCCTGCTGCACAGCCGCTCCCTGGTGAACAAGTCGGTGGTCAGCATCCTGAAGACCCACCGCTTCGCCCGGCAGATAGCCGGCGAGGAGCTCTCGATCACCGAGACCTTCCCGTTCCTCCAGGCGCTCACCGCCCTCGACCTCGGCCCGTCCCAGATCGACCTGGGCCTGCTCGCCGCCGCCTACCGTGCGGACGACCGCGGCCTGAGCGTCGAGGAGTTCACCGCCGAGGCCGTGGCCGGCGCCACCGGCGAGAGCAAGCTGGAGCGCCAGGCGCCCCGCGACGTGGTCCTGTACGGCTTCGGCCGGATCGGCCGCCTGCTGGCCCGCCTGCTGGTCGAGAAGGCCGGCGGCCTGCGGCTGCGCGCCATCGTGGTCCGCAGCGGCGGCGCCGACGACCTGGTCAAGCGCGCCTCGCTGCTGCGGCGCGACTCGATCCACGGCCAGTTCCAGGGCACCATCACCGTGGACGAGGCGACCAACACCATCGTCGCCAACGGCAACGCGATCCAGGTGATCTACTCGAACGACCCCAGCGAGGTGGACTACACCGCGTACGGGATCAACGACGCGATCCTGATCGACAACACCGGCCGCTGGCGCGACCGCGAGGGCCTGTCCAAGCACCTGCGCCCCGGCATCGCCAAGGTCGTGCTGACCGCCCCGGGCAAGGGCGACGTCCCGAACATCGTGCACGGCGTCAACCACGACACGATCAAGCCCGACGAGCAGATCATCTCCTGCGCGTCCTGCACCACCAACGCGATCGTCCCGCCGCTGAAGGCGATGGAGGACGAGTACGGCGTGCTCCGCGGCCACGTGGAGACCGTCCACTCGTTCACCAACGACCAGAACCTGCTGGACAACTACCACAAGGCCGACCGTCGCGGCCGGTCCGCGCCGCTCAACATGGTCATCACCGAGACCGGCGCCGCCTCCGCCGTCGCGAAGGCCCTGCCGGACCTCAAGGCGAAGATCACCGGCAGCTCGATCCGCGTCCCCGTGCCGGACGTCTCGATCGCCATCCTGAACCTGCAGCTGGCCCGCGAGACCACCCGCGAGGACGTCCTCGACCACCTGCGCGACGTCTCGCTGACCTCCCCGCTGAAGCGGCAGATCGACTTCATCGACTCGCCCGACGCGGTCTCCAGCGACTTCATCGGCTCCCGCCACGCCTCCATCGTGGACGCGGGCGCGACCAAGGTCGAGGGCGACAACGCGATCCTCTACCTGTGGTACGACAACGAGTTCGGCTACTCGTGCCAGGTCGTCCGGGTCGTCCAGCACGTCTCCGGCGTCGAGTACCCGACCTTCCCCCGCCCGGCCGCGTAACGCTGCCCCCTGCGGTTCCCTGCGGACCCCGTTCGGCCTTTCCGGCCGGGCGGGGTCCGTGCTTTTCGGCTTCCGACTGCGCGTCAACCCTTGGCGGTGGCGCGCTTCTTGGCGTAGGCGCGGGCCGCACGGACCCGGTCGCCGCAGCGGGTGGAGCACCAGTGGCGGGCGGCGTGGGTGCGGACGAAGAACCGGGTGCACGGGGTGCCGCCGCAGGCCGCGAGCCGGTCGGCGTCCGGGCCGGTGAGCAACTCGGCTGCGTCGGCGGCGAGTTGGGCCATCGCATGGTCGGCGATCCGGTCCGCCGGGTGGGGGAGGGTGCGGTGCAGGCCGCGTTCGGCGTCCCAGTGCAGCAGCGGCGCGGACGGGGTGGCGGTGAGCGCGGCGTTGACGGCGGCCAGGGCGTCGGCGGGGGCCGGTCGGTCTGCTGCCCTGGCTTCGATCAACGCCCTTATCGCGGTGCGGAGTTGATGGATGCGGTCGGTGCACGGCCGGTACACCCGGCCGCCGACCGGGGCGAGGTCGTGGTCGATCAGCCAGGTGGTGGCCGTCTCCGGTGAGTCGATCAGGTCGAGCGGGCCGGTGGGCAGGCTGAGCAGCGAGTTGGCGAAGTCCAGCGCCGGGTGCTGCTCGGCGCCCGGGGCGGGGGAGTGGGCGGGGGTGGCGGTGCTGCGCTGGCTCATGGGCCTCATGGTAGAGGCCTCCGTCGCAGGTGAGGAGTGCTGCGTCCGCCGCTTCTCACGGAATCTCTTGCAGTTACTCGTGATGACCCGTTAGATTCCTCTCACGGTAAACCACTCTCTCTCCCGTGAGGTGCGTCATGACTGCTGTTGGCCCCGCCGTCCAGGTCTTCGGAGGCCCCACCGCACTGATCGAGTACGGCGGGCTGCGCCTGCTCACCGACCCCACCTTCGACGGCCCCGGCGAGTACCCGCTCCCCCGCGGCGGCGCCCTGGTCAAGACCCGCCCCGGCACCGTCGACCCCGCCGGCCTCGGCCCGATCGACGCCGTCCTGCTCTCCCACGACGAGCACCCGGACAACCTCGACCACAGCGGCCGGAAGTTCCTCGCCGACGTCCCGCTCACCCTCACCACCCGCGGCGGCGCGGAGCGCCTCGGCGGCACCGCGAAGGGCCTCGCCCCTTGGCAGAGCGCCGAGTTGACCGGCCCCGCCGGTGAGCCGATCACCGTCACCGCCGTCCCCGCCCAGCACGGCCCCGACGGGTGCGAGCCCGTCATCGGCGAAGTCATCGGCTTCGTGCTGACCGGCCCCGGCCTGCCCGTCGTCTACGTCTCCGGCGACAACGCCTCCCTCGACGTCGTCGAACGGATCGCCCGACGCCACGCCCCCGTCGACACCGCCGTCCTGTTCGCCGGCGCGGCCCGCAGCGGCATCTTCGACAACGCCCTCCTCACCCTCGACAGCGCCCGCGCCGTCGAAGCCGCCCGCCTCCTCCGGGCCCGCCGCGTCGTCCCCGTCCACTTCGACAGCTGGGCGCACTTCACGGAGGGCCGCGAGCCGCTCGTCGCGGCCTTCGCCGCCGCCGGCCTCGCGGACGTCCTCGACCTGACCTGACGCAGAGTCAGGGCTGCCCGCCGAGCCCCAGCTTCTTCACGCCGAACGGGGAGAAGATCATGTGGGCGGCCCAGCCGTGGTGGACGACCGCGATCTGGGACGGCAGGGGCGTCACCGGGTAGCGGACGATGCCCCGCGACCAGTTCATGAGCAGGCCCTCGGTGGTGTCGACCGCGGTGACCACCATCGTCACGTGGAGATCCCCGTCGCCCCACGTGTTCCACAGGGCCCACCCCTCCGGCCGGGCCTCCACGCCGAGCCGCGCGCACGCCTCCTCGTAGGTCTCCGTCATGCCCTGCGGCATCGCCCCGGGACGCAGGATCACCACGCCCGCGAGCTTCAGGTCGGGCCGGTCCTCCTCCTCTTCGAGGCAGCCGTCCCCGCGGAAGTGGTAGCGGCGAAGCCCTCGGGAGAGCGCGTGCAACGCCCGCTGCAGGGGCGTCCCGTTCTCCGCGTCCCGGTCGTCCGCGAGCAGGTCCTCGCCCCGGGCGGCGTTCGTCACCGCCCTGGCCAGCCGCTCCAGCTCTTTCAGGTGGTCGAGTTCGGAGAGTTCAGGTCGTGTCACGGCGGCCAGTCTCGCAGCGCCACCCGGCCGCGGGCACCCGCATTTCCGGGCCGGGTGCGGCGGGCACCCGCTCCACCGGCTCGCTCACGAAAGGGCCCTGGCCTTCGACGGCCTGCCCGCCGCTCTCCGGGCCGGCCGCACCCCACGCTGCCGACCAGCACGTACTTCGAACTGGCCGCCTTGGAAGGCCACTTGACGGGCCTCGTCGAGAGCCGGTGACGCGTTCGGCCAGGTGACGGGGCCGACTGCCAGAATGGCCCGCGATCGGTGGGTTCGGGCGAGGAGGCGTGGGATTCATGGGAAGTGGGCGGCGGGCCAGGGAGGTCGTGGGGCGGGCGGGGCGGTTGCGGGAGGCTGCGCGAGGGGTGGTGGCGGAGCGGGCGGCGGCGGTGGGGGCGGTGGTGGACGCCCATGCGCGGATCTTCCGTGGGCTGGTGCGGGCCGAGCTGGAGGGGATACCGGTCGAGCGGCTGAAGGAGGTCACGGAGGGGCGGCTGCAGACCGGGGTGCTGGCGGGGGCGGGGTACCGGACGGTCGCGCAGGTGTGCGGGGTGAACGCGCAGGAGCTGGTGCGGATCCCGGGGATCGGGGGGCCGACGGCGAGTCAGCTGGTGGGGGCCGCGCGGCAGATCGAGGAGGCGGTGGAGCGGAGTACCGCGGTGCGGATCGATCCCGCCCGGCCGGACGAGGGGAGCGCGGAGCTGCTGGTCGCGCTGCACCGGCTGGTGGTGGCCGGGCCGGGCGCGCGCCGGGCGGCGGCGGAGGCCGCGAAGCTGGACGAGTTGCTCGCTGCGCCGATGGAGGCGGCGCGGCCGGCCCGCGGGTGGGTGCGGGGCGTGCTGGCCGGGGCCGGGCGGCGGGAGGAGGCGCGGCGCGCGGTCGAGTTGCTGGAGAAGCAGGTCGCGTTCGCGGAGGCCGACGGAGTTCCGCTGCGGCTCGCCCAGGCCGGGGCCGACCTGTTGCGGCCGGGGGCGGGGGAGGTGGAGGTCTGGGTCGAGTTCGAGCACCGGGCCGCCGAGTTCTACGCCGAGTTGGCGCTGCTGGAGGAGGAGGGGCGGCTCAGCGGCGTCGAGCGGGGCGGCCGGGGCGCCGCCGAGGGGCATCTGCCGGACGGGCTGGCCGAGCAGGTGCGGGCCGAGTCGTTGGACGACCGGGGCTGCACCGTTTCGCTGCGCGGCTACCAGGCGTTCGGGGCGCGGTTCGCGCTGGCCCGCAGGCGGGTGATGATCGGCGACGAGATGGGGCTGGGGAAGACCGTGCAGGCGCTGGCGGTGCTGGCGCACCTGGCGGCGGCGGGGGAGCGGCACTTCCTGGTGGTGTGCCCGGCGTCCGTGCTGGTCAACTGGCAGCGGGAGACGGCGGATCGGACCACGCTGGCCGCGCACCGGTACCACGGGCAGGAACGGGAGACGGCCCGTGCGCGGTGGCTGGAGCGGGGCGGCGTGCTGGTCGCCACGTACGAGTCGCTGCGGACGCTGCCCGCGGACCCGGTCGCCGCGCTGGTGGTGGACGAGGCGCACTTCGTGAAGAACCCGGCCGCGCTGCGCACCCGGCTGGTGGCCGAGTGGGCGGGGCGGACCGAGCGGGTGCTGTTCCTGACGGGCACGCCGATGGAGAACCGGGTCGAGGAGTTCCGCACGCTGATCGGCCACCTCCAGCCCGAGCTGCTGACCGAGCTGCCCGCGAGCCTCGGCGTGGCCGGGTCGGTCGCCTTCCGGCGGGCCGTCGCGCCCGCGTACCTGCGGCGCAACCAGCAGGACGTGCTGACCGAACTGCCGGACGTGGTGCGGGTGGACGAGTGGGACGAGCTGTCCGGTCCGGACCGGGAGGCGTACGCCGCGGCGGTCGCGGAGGGCAACTTCATGGCGATGCGGCGCGCCGCCTACGCGCGACCCGAGCATTCGGCGAAGCTGCGGCGGCTGCGCGAGCTGGTCGCGGAGGCGGCCGAGAGCGGGCACAAGGTGGTGGTGTTCTCGTACTTCCGGGAGGTGCTGGCCACCGTCCGGGACGCGCTGGGCGAGGTGGTCGCCGGCACGGTCGCCGGGTCGGTGGCGGCCGAGGCGCGGCAGGAGCTGGTGGACGCGTTCACCGCGGCGGACGGCCATGCGGTGCTGCTGTGCCAGATCCAGGCGGGCGGGCTCGGCCTCAACCTGCAGGCCGCGAACGTGGTGGTGCTGTGCGAGCCGCAGCTCAAGCCGACCCTGGAGGACCAGGCGGTGGCCCGGGCCCAGCGGATGGGACAGATCCGCCGGGTCCGGGTGCACCGGCTGCTAGCCACGGACAGCCTGGACCGCGGGCTGGTGGAGATGCTGCGCGGCAAGGCCGAGCTGTTCGACAGCTACGCGCGCCGCAGCGAACTGGCCGAGTCGGCCCCCGAGGCGGTGGACGTCTCGGACCGCGCGCTCGCCGTGCGGATCGTGGAGGACGAGCAACTGAGGCTGGCAGCGAAGGAGTCGGCCTAGACATCAGAGGCGGACCAGCATCTTGCCGGTGTTCGCGCCGGTGAGCACGCCGAGGAAGGCGTCCACGGTGCGGTCGAAGCCGTCCAGGACGGTCTCGGGGGAGATCACCCGGCCGGAGCGCAGGTGCGGGGCGAGCAGGTCGTACAGCTCCTCCTGGGCGTCCATGTGGTTTCGGACCAGGAAGCCCTCCAGCCGGATGCTGCGGCCGACCAGCTCGAACAGGTTGTGCGGGGCGGCGGGCGGCTCGGTGGTGTACTGGGCGATCGCGCCGCACCAGGCGATCCGGCCGAAGTCGCGCATCGCGCCGATCGCCGCGGCCAGGTGGTCGCCGCCGACGTTGTCGAGGTAGACGTCGATGCCGTCGGGGGCGGCGGCGGTCAGCAGGTCGGCGACCGGGCCGTCGTGGTAGTCGAACGCGGCGTCGAAGCCGAGCCGGTCGGTGAGGAAGGCGGTCTTCGCGGGCGAGCCGGCCGACCCGATCACCCGGCGGGCGCCGAGCAGGCGGGCCAGCTGGCCGGCCGCGGTGCCGACGCCGCCGGCGGCCGCCGAGACGAACAGGTCCTCGCCGGGTGCGAGCCTGGCGATCCGGGTCAGGCCGACGTACGCGGACAGGCCGGTGCCGCCGAGGACGCCCAGGAACGCGCTGAGCGGGACGCCGGGCAGGTCCGGCAGCACCCGGACGTCCGCGCGGGTCACCACGGCGTGGGTGCGCCAGCCCTGGCGGTGGATCACCGTGGCGCCGACCGGCAGCGCGGCGCTGCGGGACTCCACCACCCGTCCCACCGACCGGCCCTCCAACGGGGCGTTCAGCTCCCAGCCGCCCTCGCCGCCCTCCATCGAGCCGAGCATGTACGGGTCCACGGACAGGTAGGCGTTCTCCACCAGCGCGCTGCCCTCGGTGAGCGGCGGCAGCTCGTCGTCGACGAAGGCGAACTGCTCGGCGGTGGGCATGCCGTCCGGGCGGGCGACCTGGTGGATGGCGCGGGCGGTGCGGGTGGCGGTGCGGGACATGGCGAACACTCCGATGGAAGAAGGGGGTTGACGGGAGGAAACGCTAGGCCCGGCGGCCCGGCCGTGGCAGGGGGCGGCGTCGATGGCTGGGGCGGATCCATGAACGGCGCTCATGGCCGGCGGCGCCCGGGAACCCGCACCCGGGTGCGTGCGTCCAAGGCCTGTCGGGTAGGGGACGGGGAAGGGACTGGCGGGGATGGCGGCGGCACGGCGGTACTGGTTCGCGTTGATGGTGTGCGGGGTGCTGCTCGCACTGTCCCTGCCGCTCTACCTGACGGACGGGCAGGTCTGCCGCCCGGAGCCGTCCGTGGAAGGGATGTCCATGTGCACCGCACCGGTCTCGTCGCCGGTGGGGATCCTGGGCAGTCACGACCTGGCGCACCCCGGGGCGGTCGAGCTGTACTGGCTGCTCGCCCTGGTGGGCGGCAGCTGTGCGCTCGGCTGGTGGTACCGGCGGGCGGGGAGCGGGCGGCGGGCCGCGGCGGGTGTGCTGGTCGCGGTGCTGCTGACGGGCGCCACGACGGTCCTGACCTGGGCGGACTGGCACGGCTTCCGCACGGCGTCGGCCTGGGTGGAGTCGGCGGAGCTGCTCCGCTTCAACGGGGCCACGCCGCTGCTGGTCATCGGCGCCGTGCTGCTCGCGCTGGCGGTCGCCGAGCGCAGCGCGGGGCTGTCGGCCCTCGCGGTCGGGTTCTGCGGGGCGGCCTACGTGTTCGCCACCCGCGACTCGTTCGGGGTGCTGCACGACCTCGGCGCTCCGGTCGATGTGCTGAACGACCCGGCGGGAATCCGGCAGCTGCTGAACCTGGCGATACCGGCCGCGGCGCTGCTGGTCGCGGCAGGGGCCGCGTACGCCGCCGGCGCCCCGGGACGCCGACGCTCCCGGCCGGCGGCGTAGCCGAGGCCGTACGCTGCGACGGTGGCAGAGGATCTGGTCCCGCAGGAGCTGCGGGTGTTGGTGGCGGTGGCCGACCGCGGCAGCTTCACCGCCGCGGCGGAGGCGCTCGGGCTGACGCAGTCGGCGGTGTCGCACGCGGTGCGCGGGTGCGAGCGCAAGCTGGGCGCGGTGCTGTTCGAACGGGGGCGGCGCGGGGCGGCGCCGACGGCGGCGGGGGAGCGGGTGGTGGGGCACGCCCGCCGGATCCTGCGACTGCTGGCGGCGCTGCCCGGGGAGGCCCGGCAGGGCGAGCCGGGCGGGCCGCGCGGGAAGGTGCGGATCGTGGCGTTCCGCAGCGCGGCCGGGCAGGTGCTGCCGACGGTGCTGGCCCGACTGGCGGTCAGCTGCCCGGAGTTGGAGCCCGAGGTGCGGGTGGTGCGGGACCTGGGGCGGGGCACCGCGGGGGAGGTCGCCGACGGCCGGGCCGACCTGGCGCTGGCCACGCTGGGCGCGGCGATCCCGTCGGGGCTGGTCTCGGCGCCGCTGTATCGGGAGGGCTACGCGCTCGCCCACCAGCAGGGCCACCCGGACCCGCGCAGCCTCCCGCTGGTCGACTGGGACGAGAACTGCGGCTCCTACACGGCCGATTGGTGGCGCCGACAGGACTGGATCCCGCCCGCGACCATCAACGTCTCCGACGACACCGTGGTGCTCTCGCTCGCCGCACAGGGACTCGGCATGGCCATCATGCCGATGCTCACCCTGGACCGGCTGCCGGACGGGCTCGCCGTCACCGACCTGGGCCCGGAGCGTCCGTCCCGGCAGGTCGGCTACGTCACCACCCCGGAACTGGCCCGGACCGCGGCCGTGCGG
This sequence comes from Kitasatospora sp. CB02891, assembly GCF_002803145.1. NCBI lineage: Bacteria > Bacillati > Actinomycetota > Actinomycetes > Kitasatosporales > Streptomycetaceae > Kitasatospora > Kitasatospora sp. CB02891. The sequence continues at coordinate 518,451 of NZ_NNBO01000004.1, forward strand.
GCCGTGGTGCGGGAGCTGCGCGCGGTCGCCCTTCCGGCGGGCGCGAGCGCGGAGCGGTGAAGGGGGTGTCCCGCCGCCCGTAGCGGGGGCGCCCGGCCCGGGAGAGAGAGTGGGCCGGGTGGGCGGCGGGACTGGAGTGACGAACCCCGCCACTGAGTCTGCGAGCCCGGGCTCACGTTCCGCTAACGTCCCGCTGACGTGCGGGAACAGCCGTGGGATGTGGTTGACTTGACGAGTGGTCGAAGGGCCGGGGAGGGTGTGCCGGGGTGGCACGCGGGCCCCGGAGGCGACGGGGGAAGTCGATGAGAGCGCTCGCCGAGGTGCGGGACGATCCGCTGACGGACGACGGGCTGCTGCTGCGCAGGCCGCGGCCCTCGGACGCCGCCCTGGTGCACCGCGGCACCCACGACCCGCTGGTGCGCGAGTTCCTGCAGGCGGTGATCCCGCACCGGGACGAAGCGGCCGCCGAGCGGTGGCTGACCGAGATCCCGCCGATGCTCTGGCAGACCGGCCGGGCCGCCTACTTCGCCCTCGAAGCGACGGGGGAGGAGACCGCGGAAGCGGTCGGCGAAGAACCCGGCGAGGAACCCGGCGAGGAAGTCGGACGGGCCATCGGCTGGGGCGAGTTGGTGAACCTCGACCTGGAGCAGGACAGCGCGGAGATCGCGGTCTGGCTGCTGCCCGAACACCGCCGGCTGCGCACCGCGAAGAGCGCGATGCGGCTGGTGTGCCGGTTCGGGTTCGAACGGATCGGCCTGCGCCGGATCGACGCCTTCGCCGCCGCCGACAACATGCCCAGCCAGCTGACGGGCGCCGCGATCGGCTTCCGTCGGGCCGGATACCTCCCCGCGCTGTTCCGCAGCTCCCGCACCCAGCGGCTGCACGACGCCGTGTACGCGACGCTCGTACCGGAAGACCTCTGCTGATCCACGGGGTCCCCGACACCCCGCACCTGAACCAGGAGTGACGACATGTCAGAAAGCAGCCTCCGGCTGGAGGACGGCGCGCTCGGCGAACTGCTGATCACCCCCGAGGGGTTCCGCGCCGTCCGCGACGGGCAGGAGCGCACCGGCCGGGTCGACGCCGCGCTGATCGTCCGCGTCCTGACCGCCCTCGGCGAGGCCCCCGCGCCGGCGCCCGGCGCCCCCGCCCCCGCGGCCGGCCGCCGGTTCACCGTCAGCGGCCTGAACGGCCGGGCGGACCGGCAGTGGACGGACGGCACGGCCGCGCCCGTGCCCGCCGCCGTCGCCCCGTTCGCGACCCTGCTGGCCCAGATGTTCGGCGAGCCCGGCGAGCCCGCCGCGCTGCCCGGCGCGGTCGCCCTCGGCCACCCGGCCGCGCAGACCGCCCGCAGCGCCGCCGCCGTCGGCACCGTCGGCGGCCGCGCCGCGTACGCGCTGGTCGAGGAAGACGGCTCGTTCGGCCTGACCGCGCTCGACGACGCCGCCCCGCTCGGCGGCTCCGACGCCGACGCCGGCCTCGCCCCGTCCGCCGTCGCCCTCGGCGAGGCCGGCGGCCGCTCGCTGTTCGCCGTCGGCGGCACCGACGGCTCGGTGCAGGTCTGGGACGCCACCACCGGCCAGGTGGTGCACGGCTCCACCGGCGGCGAAGGCGCCCAGGCGGTCGCCGCGCTGATTTGCCGGGACATCCCGGTGGCGTTCTCGGCCGGCCAGGGCGGCGACCTGCGGGCCGTCCGCGCCGACGACGGCCGGGTGCTCGGCAACCTGCCCACCGGCGGCCACGGCGCCACCGTGCTGCGCGCCGCGCACTGCGCGGGCATCGACCTGCTGGCCGCGGCCGCCGCCGACGGCACCGTGCGGGTCTGGGACGCCGGCACCGGCGACCAGCTGCACCTGCTGGTCGGCCACCGCGGCGAGGTCCGCTCGATGGCCGTCCTCACCGTCGACGACCAGGCCGTGCTGGCCACCGGCGGCCACGACCGCACCGTACGGGTCTGGGACCTCGCCACCGGCCAGCCGGTCGCCGAACTCGCCGGCCACACCGGCACCGTCACCGGCCTCGCCTTCACCACCCTCGACGAGCGCCCCGTGCTGGCCTCCTGCGCCCTCGACGGCACCGTCCGCACCTGGGACGTCTACGACGCCCGCCCGCTGCACGGCTGGCCCGCCGGCGGCTGGCTCACCGCGCTGGCCGCCGCCGACGGCGTCCTGTACACCGGCGACGAGACCGGCCGGATCACCGCCTGGGACGCCGCCACCGGGCAGGCCCGCACCGACGCCGCCCCGGCCGGCCGGCCGGGCAGCCCGCTCGCCGCCCTCGTCGCCGGCGCCCTGCACGGCCGCCCCGTGGTCGTCGCCGGCTTCGGCGACGGCACGCTCGCTGCCTGGGACGCCCCGACGGGCCGTCAACTGCTCGAAGTGGCGGCCGACGGCGGCCCCGTGCACAGCCTCGACCTGACCGCCGACGGCCCCGACGGCCCGCTGCTGGTCTGCGGCACCACCGCCGGCGCCGTCCGCAGCCACCGCCTCGCCGACGGCGTCGCGCACCCGCTGCCCGTCCCGCACGCCGGCCCCGTCACCGGACTCGCCTTCACCACCGGCGACCAGCCGCTGCTGGCCTCGGCCGGCCGCGACGGCGTGATCGCCGTCCGCGCCGCCGCCACCGGCGACGACAGCCGGCGGTTCGTCACCGGCCACGGCCCGATCACCGCGCTGGCCGCCGTCCTGGCCGGCGGACAGCCGATCCTCGCCACCGCCGGCGAGGACCTCAAGGTCCGGATGTGGCACGCCGGCAGCGGCGCCGCCGGACCGGTCTGCGAAGGCCTCACCCGGCCCGCCGAGGTGCTGTCCTTCACCGAGATCGGCGACCGCCCCACGCTGATCGCCGGCACCTCCGACGGCAACGTGCTGGTCTGGGACGTCCAGAGCGGCCAGCGCACCGCCCTGCTGACCGGCGGCGGCGCGGCCGTCCGCGCCGTGGTCGGCCGCGAGCTCGACGGCGAGGCGCTGCTCGCCGCCGGCGACGCCGCCGGCACCCTGCGGCTGTGGCACCTGACCAGCTCCACCCTGCTCAACGAGGCGGCGCTGGACGGCACTCCGCTGGCCATCGAGCTCGACGAGGCCGGACTGCGGATCGTCACCCCGGGCGGTGCCGTCACCCTCTGACGACCCGTCCGGAGCGCCGTCGGAACGGCCCTGATTTTATGTACCGGATAACGACCCGGTAGCCTCCGTCACCGGACACGACTCTGGGGGGAGTTGAGGGGGTTACTGCGGTGAAGTTCCGGCTGCTCGGGGCCGTTTCGGCGGAGGACGCCGACGGCGGCGAACTGCGACTCGGACCGGAGAAGCGGCGCAGCGTGCTCGCCCTGCTGCTGCTGCGCCGCAACCGGGCGGTCTCGGTCGCCCAGCTCACCGAGGCGCTGTGGGTCGCCGAACCGCCCGCCAACGCCCGCACCGTGGTGCAGAGCCACATATCCCGGCTGCGTGCCCTGCTCACCGAGCAGGGCGCCACCGGGCACGGCGTGCAACTCGCCACCGCCGGTGACGCCTACACCCTGCAACTGCCCCAAGGGCGGCTGGACGTCGAGCAGTTCGACACCCTGGTGGCCGCCGCCCGGGTCGAGCCGCACTCGGTGGACGTCGCCGACGCGCTGGAGCACGCGCTCGCGCTGTGGCGCGGCCCCGCGCTCACCGGAACCGTCGCCAGCCCCCCGCTGGAGGCCTGGCGGCACACCCTGGAGGAGAACCGGCTCGCCGCCGTCGAAGCCCTCGCCGAGCACTACCAGCGGCTCGGCGACCCCGCCCGGGCCGCCGAACTGCTGCGCGCCGAGACGGTCGCCCACCCGCTGCGCGAATCGCTGGTCTCCGCGCTGATGCTCGCGCTGTTCCGGGCCGGACGGCAGTGCGACGCCCTCGACTGGTACCACCGCACCCGCGAATCGCTCGCCGACCGGCTCGGCGTCGACCCCGGCCGGGCGCTGAACGCCGCGTACGAGCGGATCCTGCGCGGCGAACCGGTGCCCGAGACCCCCGCACCGGTGGCCGCACCCGCACCCGCACCCGTTGCCGCACCCGCGGCCGCTCCGCCCGTCGGGTACGTGATCCCGAAGCCCGCCGGCCCGCCCGCGATCGAGAACCTCCCCGCCATCGACCTGCTGCCGCGCGCCCCGCGCGGCTTCCACGGCCGCGACGCCGAACTCGCCACCCTGGCCGACGCGGTGCGCGGCGGCCCCGACGGCGCGATCGCGCTGATCACCGGACCCGCCGGGGTCGGCAAGACCGCCCTCGCCCTGCACTGGGCGCACCGCAACGCCGGACGCTTCCCCGACGGCCTGCTCTTCGCCGATCTCGGCGGCTTCAGCGACCGGCCCGACCGCGACCTCGACGAGGTGGTCGCCGAATTCCTCGCCGCGCTCGGCGTCGCCCGCGAGGACCTGCCGGCCGGCACCACCGCCCGCAGCGCGCTGTACCGGCGGATCACCACCGGCCGCCGCCTGCTGGTGGTGGTCGACAACGCCCGGGACACCGCCCAGGTCCGGCCGCTGCTGCCGGCCGGCGCCGACTCCGTCGCCGTGGTCACCAGCCGCAACCGGATGCTGGGCCTGGTCGCCGCCGAACTCGCCCGCCCGCTGCCGCTCGCCGTGCTCGGCCCCGAGGAGTCCACCGCGCTGCTCGCCCGGGTCCTCGGCCCCGCCCGGATCGCCGCCGAACCCGACGCCGCCCGGGAACTCGCCCGGCTCTGCGACGGTCTGCCGCTGGCCCTGCGGATCGCCGCCGCCAAGGTCGCCGCCGACCCGCGCCGCGGCCTCGGCGCGATCACCGCACAGCTCCGCCACGAACAGCGCCGGCTCGGCCACCTGGCCGCCGAGGAGATCAGCGTGGCCAGCGCGCTGCGCATCTCCTACGAGCAACTCCCGCCCGCCACCGCCCGGTTGTTCCGCGCGCTGGGCTTCCACCCCGGCCCGGTGATCGACGCCTACACCGCCGCCGCGCTCGGCGACCTGGAACCGACGGCCGCCGCCGAGGCACTGGAGCAGCTGGCCGCCACCCACCTGGTCACCGAGACCGACGGCGGCCGCTACACCCTGCACGACCTGGTGTGGCTGTACGCCCGCGACCTGAGCAGCCGCACCCACCCCGCCGAGCAGCGCCTCGCCCGGGAGCGCCTCGCCGACCAGTACCTGTACACCGGCCTGGCCGCCGTGCAGATCGCCGAACCCGGCAGCAAGCCCTGCTGCGCGCCCCCGGCGGGCAGCCACCGGCCGCGCGCCGTCGCCGAGTTCGAGAGCGCCGACGAGGCGATCCACTGGCTCGGCGCGCACCGCGAGACCCTCGCCCACGTGATCGCCGGGGCCTCGCCGGAACGGGTCTGGCGACTCGTCCTCACCCAGTGGCCGCTGATCCTGCGACGGCTGCGCGACGGCTGGGTGTCCCAGCTGGAACACGCCCTGGACGCCACCCTGGAGTGCGGTGACCTGGACGGCGAGAGCCAGGTGCGCGCCATGCTCGGCTGGGTGCTGGTCTCCAACCGCCGCCTGCCCGAGGCCGTCACCTGCCTGGCTCCGGCCGCCGAACTCGCCGCCCGGGCGGGCAACCAGGTCGGCCGGTCCGTCGCCCTGGTCAACCTGGCCGCCGTCCAGGCCGAGCTCGGCGACAACGCCGCGGCCGGCGCCAACCTCACCCAGGCCCTGGAGATCGCCCTCGCCATCGGCCACACCCACACCGTCACCCTCGCCCTCCAGCACCTGTCCCGCCACCTGCTGGTCACCGGCCGCCCCGCGCAGGCCATCGAACGGGCGCTGTACGGGCTGGAGCTGATGAAGGACCAGGTCCCGTCCTCGCGCCGGGTCCTGCTGCACACCAGCTGCGGCGAGGCGCTCTCCGCCCTCGGCCGCCACGCCGAGGCCCACAGCCGCCTCCAGGAGGGGCTCGCCGAGGCCGAGCGGATCGGCCACGACGAGGCCACCGCCGAGGTGCTCAGCGCCCTCGCCGCCGCCGAGGACGCCGCCGGACAGGCCCAGGCGGCCTCCGCCCACCGGCGACGGGCGGCGGAACTCGGCTCGCCCTGAGCCGAGTTCCGCCCCCTCCGGGGCCTCCCGCCGGCGGGCGACACCGGCGCGTTAGTGAGGCGCAAGCGGAAGGCAAACCGCTGCCGTCAGGATGAGCACGTGCGGCAGCCGCAGGTGCGCGGGATTGCCCGTGGCACCGCGTTCGGCCCCTCGCTCACCCGGTCGCCCGGGTCCCCCCTGCAACGGTTCGCACCGTCGGGGAGCAGGAATCGGGAGAGGGCGGGACGGGATGGCCGGCGACGGCGTGAACATCGACCTGGACGAGGTCCAGGCGGCAGCCAAGACGATCGCAGCGCTGCTGGAGGAAATGCAGGGCCCTTATGCCCAGTTGGAAGCCCACATCAACATGGTCGCGGACTCCGTGTACGGGACCGACCTGCTGGGCAAGGCGCTGACCGGCGGCAGTTCCTCGGTCGGCGGGTTCAACAAGCACCAGAAGGACGTGCTGGCGGGCATCAAGCTGCTGCTCTCCAACGCCACCACGATGGGCGCCAACCTGCAGACGATGGCCGCCCGCCACCAGGCCAACGACGAGAACCACGCCAGCGAGCTCAGCCGGATCACCACCGGCGACGGCACCCCGCTGGCTCCGACCACGCCGGCCGTGTCCCCGTCGCCCACGCCCGCGCCGGCCCCCGCGCCCGCCCCTGCTCCCGCCCCGGCGCCGACGCCGCAGCCGGACCCCGCGGGCTACCACACCCAGGACGGGCCGTCCCTGGACTACAACAAGCCCAAGCCCCCGCCGGAGCCGCACGGCCCGGTCGGCGGCGGCCCCGGCCGCAACCTGATCTGACGCACGCCGCCCGACCGCACCACGGCGGCTGATCCGGTGTCAGCCGCCGCTCCCATCATTCGAGAGAGCTTCCCCGCCATGATCGAGCTGCCGGCCGACCTCGCCGATGTACTCAAGACCGTGCGGAAGAACGAGAACGGTTCGGACATCTCGTTCCCCGACGGCAACGAGGACCTGATCGCCGACCTCGCCGTCGCCTGGGACAAGTGGAACCAGATCGCGGACACCCACATCCGCGGCATCGCCCAGGCCGCCCAGCGCGCCATGTCCTGCATGTCCGGTTCGGCCGCCGACAGCTTCCAGCAGTACCTGCAGAAGTTCGCCGGCGGAGACGCCTCGCACGTCGCCACCACCGTCAAGGCCGGCACCGACATCGCGAACGGCCTGCACGGCGCGCACCAGGCGATGATCGACACCAAGAACGAGATCATCCGGGAACTCGACTACGCCAAGACCTACATGGCGCAGAACCCGGCGGGCAAGAAAGACGACATCGCCAACTCCGAGGGCATCAAGCAGGCCGCCAGCCTGTACCACCAGTACGTGGGCGGAGTCAGCTCCCAGGTCGACGGCATCCTGCGCAACAACGCCAACCAGATCGCCGACATGAACGGCATCGGCAAAACCTGCACCCTCAACGGCGGCGGTGGCGGCGGTGGCGGTGCGGGCGCCGGCGGCGGATCGGGCCTCGGAATCGACGGCGCGGGTGGCGGGCCCGGCGGCGCGGACGGGGCCGGCG